>CAYQAW010000006.1:0-65995 GCA_964415615.1 uncultured Gammaproteobacteria bacterium | reverse complement strand
AGGGGAATAGATTATTCAAAAGTTATGCCATTTTATGAAAAAGAAGAAGTAAAAAGCATCGGTCACAGACATACGATAGATCATGATATAGACGACCCGGCTGAAATTAAACAAGTCCTGCTAAAACTGACTGAATTAGCAGCCAGAAGGTTACGGGCTAAAAGCCTGGTTGGTAAAACCATTCATTGCTGGTATCGGGAAGCATTTAATCTAGCTTCCCACATGTCAAGTGGGAATGTATTTTCTGGTGATGGAATGCAGGTAACTATTGTTTATACCAATGATGGACTGGAGATTTTTAAAGCTGCCTGGAAAATCTTTCATCAAATTTGGTCTGAAGAAAAAATCCGCATGATAGGAATCTCAATCTCAAACCTAAAATCTACCACCCCTCAGAATTTAAGTTTACTACCTGAAATAGGCAAGCAAGAAATAGTAGTAAAAGCTATAGATAAAATTAATGATAAATATGGAGCCTTTACCCTGCAAAGAGGAACCTTATTAACTTCTGCCAAGATACACCGCAAGCCCAACCCTTTCCTGGCAGACCGTAGGTTTAGGATTTAATTAATTTACAATGTACAATTTACAATGTACAATTGAAATATGATCAGTGTTGTGACTGGAGGAGCTGGGTTTTTGGGGTCTCACCTTTGTGATAAATTAATTGAAAGAGGAAATCAGGTTATCTGTATTGATAATCTTTTAACAGGCAGTTTAGATAATATAGCTCATTTGCTAAACAGCCCTAATTTTGAATTTGTCCAAGCAGATGCTGCTGACCCCGATTTAATCGGGGCTGAAGGACTGCCACAAGATTTAGATTTTGATGAGCTTTATCACCTAGCTTCTCCTGCCTCACCCAATAAAAATAACCCAAAAAGTTATATGGCTTTACCTTTTGAAACTATGCAGATAAATACCATAGGAACCTGGGGTTTATGTGAAGAAACTTTAGCAAGAGGAGCAAAATTTTTATTCGCTTCAACCTCAGAAATTTATGGAGATCCTCAGGAGCACCCTCAAAAAGAAACATATAATGGGAATGTTTCTACTCTAGGACCCAGGTCAGTTTATGATGAGGCAAAAAGGTATGGGGAAACAATTGTGTCTGCTTTTGTCCGCTACAACAAGTTAGATGGGAAGATTGTCAGAATTTTTAACACTTATGGTCCCAGAATGGGTGCTGATGGCAGGGTAGTTATTGAATTTATCAGGGCAGCCCTGCAGAATAACCCTTTCCCGGTTTTTGGTGATGGAAAACAAACCAGATCTTTTTGTTATATGGATGATTTAATAGAGGGAATCATACTAGCTATGAAGAGGGGTAATAAAGGAGAGGTTTATAACCTGGGCAATCCTAATGAATTTACTGTTTTAGATCTGGCAGAAAAGATTAAGTTGCTGACAAATTCTTCATCAGAAATAGAGAACATAGATCAATTACCAGAAGATGATCCAGTCAGGCGTTGTCCGAACATCCAAAAAGCTAAACAAACACTTGGATGGGAACCCAAAGTTGAGCTGGAGGATGGTTTAAAGAAATTAATTGCCTATATCAAAACCACAGAAAACCTCTAAGTAAACTTTGCTAAATAATCTCCAAGTTGATAAAATTGATATCACTAGGATTTGCACATTGACAACTAAACAGCCAAATAATATATTCTATTGCACATGGACTAAAAAATGAAACTGAGATTGAATGATAGAATTTTAGCACGTCAACTCAGAGGAAAAGGATATAGTTTTAGTGAGATTATGGAAAGGATTCCAAACCTCTCAAAGGGTACATTAAATGGCTGGCTTAAGAATGTTGAACTTACTCAGGAACAAAAAGATAGATTACTAGCCAAGATAAAGAATGGTGCAGATAAGGGTAGATTGAAGGGGGCTTTTGCTAATCATCTAAAGAGAATTAGGATAACTGATGATATTACAAATGAAGCTAAACAAAAGGCAAAGGAGAATATCACAAATGCTTTGTTCACAAATGGTGTAATGCTTTACTGGGCCGAAGGAGCTAAAACCTGTGAACATATAGATTTTGCAAACTCTGACCCATTGATGATTCAATTTATGATGAAATGGTTTAGGGAAATTTGCAAAGTACCTGAGGTAAAGTTTAGGATTGCATTAAATATTATGACTCTTCATAATCAGAAAGAGTCAGAAGAATTTTGGTCAGAAGTTACCGGAGTACCATTAATAAGATTTAATAAAACCTATATCAAGCCTACTCTTTTAAGAGGTAAGAGAAATCCTTCATATATGGGAACATGTATAATAAGAATTTCTGATAAAAATTTATTTAGGAAAATTCGGGGATGGAAAGCGGGAATTTGTGAAAGCTTAGGAATATGCCCCTATAGCTCAGTGGATAGAGCAATTCGGTTCTAACGAATAGGTCGGGGGTTCGAATCCCTCTGGGGGTACATGTAAGGAATTTTTTAAAATTTGCTTCTGTAGATACATAAGCTGCAAGTTTCAGAAGTTGTGGGTAAATTTCCGTTTAACACGGTTGAAATTTCTGTGATAAGTTTATGGAAGCTTTCCATATCTTCTTTGACTGGATGCCAATTTGGGGTTGTTGTAAAAACTACTTTTCCGTCAACCAATTTCATTTCCTCAGGATTAATGCTCACAACACCCATTTTTGAGATTCTAATCGGTTCTCCATTTGCCGGATTTTCCAACGCAAATTTATATGCATGTAATTGACTAGCATATTTGGATATTTTTTCCTCATCCGGAGTGGTTATTTTAAAGTCAATAATTGCATAAGTTCCATCATCACGTTTAGACAAAATATCAAATCTACCGCTCAAGAAACAATTTGTACCATCAATAGTCACTGACTTCATATAACCTTCCTGGATTTCTATAATTCCACTTGGAAGATCTGGATGAATATCTTGAAGGTTTGTTCCCATAATTGAATCCTGGAGTAGTTTATTAATCCGTCCAAACATTGAAGGAAATATACCTGAATGAGAGATGCCTAATTTTACTTTTTGGTAATAACAATGTTTACAGTCATTCCAAAGGTAAGCAAAATCCGAAGGGCTTAGTTTGTACAATTTATCCAATTCAGATTGTTTCTTAGTCATAAACTTTTGCCTTTTTTTACAATGTAATATTGAGACACATTGTGTACTGTCTATAGTATTATATAATCATAGGATTTAGCAAAGACTGATTATGGTTAAGAGAATACGGAAACACTTCAGATATGTCTTTCCAATTAAAAAGCCCTCAATTAGAGAGCCTCTATATACTCAAACAAGTAATTTTACCCTTAATACAGCCCAGCTAGATAGAATTTCTTTTTCTGTTTTAAGAAATAATAAAAACAAACTTAGAAAAATTGAAAATATATCATACGAAATAAGTATAGATGGTAAATGGGAGTGGGTTGTTCGATCAGCAACGGGGATAAAGAAATATAAAAATAAAGATTATGAACTTACCTGGGTTTGTAATGATATTAAAAGAAATTACTTAGTATTTAGAAAACGATTTCGAAAAAATAATGGTCTTGACTTGTATTAGTTAAAAACTTACAGTATTATTACAGCCCTTTTAATAGAAGGGTGATAAAATACAAAATATGAGTAAAAAAGTTCAAACAGAAAAAAATATAGATTTGACCCACAAGCTGATTGAATATTTGGTCAAAGGAAAAAATGTACCTGAATTACCTCAGGATGTTTCTTTTGTGCCATTTTCAAAAACTGATAAAAAGCTAAATCAAGCTAACGAGGAATTATTGGACAGAATATCTAAGGAAGAAAAGCCAGTGGTTATCGCTAAAGAACCCAAAACTAGCAAGGGTACTTGGGAAATAATCCCTGTAAATTTTTAAGCCAATTTTCCACAAATACAGGTTCCGCGATTGCAATTTCTTCCGTTGTTAGGCCATAGAGCTTATAAGCAGAGTTTATCAGTGACGCTTACAGCTTGCTGATAAACTTCTTTAAATTCTGTTCGCAATAATACCATTTTCTTTAAAACTAATATAATCACTTGACGTAATTATCAGATGGTCAATAATTGAAATACCGACTAATTTACCTGCATCAACTAGCCTGTTGGTTGTAGATATATCGCTTTCTGAAGGTTTGAGATCACCTGACGGGTGATTATGAGCAATGATAATCTGTGCAGTATTATCCATAATTGCTTTTTTAAAAACTTCCCGCGGGTGCACCAAACTTGCATTTAATGTACCAATACTAATTTCTTCGTTTATTAATTTATTTCTTGTATCAAAATATAAACTTCCGCGGACTGATAGTCCGCGGTTTTCTTTATAAGTTTACGACCGCTTTGCTCTTTAATGTCCGCGGAAGACTGTAACCTTTCTTTGCCTACATCCCCGGACTAAGAGTCCGGGGTTTTGGCAAAGCGGTTATAAAATCATGAAATGTTCTTCTTTTTTGTCTCCATATTTTACATACTTCTTAATAAATAATTGCAGATTAACACGATCATGTTTAAAAAATACGGGTGCTTTTTCTGTGTATTCTTTGTAAAAATTATTATAAATTATATCGTCGCGCTCATAGTTGTGTAGGTAAGCACAGGGTTTAAGTGATATATTTTTATCTTCAACATTACTATTAAAGTCTTGTAACAGGGTTACATACGACCAAGCCTGATACGATGGAGAGGAATTTCACCATCTCCACCATAAAAATCAGCGTTCACTATTCCGTCTTTTTCAGTCATACTGATACCCTTGCTCCACTGTTTCAATTCAATGACTATAGCCGTATGCCTTTGGTCCTTATTCTTTCCTGTCAAAATAAAGTCTATCCTTTTTGATGTTTGTGGAATTTTATACTCAATTGCAATCCCTGAATCATCTGGTATTTCTGGGTCAACCATGATGTCTTTCATAAATTGCATTGAGTTACGCCATGATTCTTGCTCCTGAATGCTAGTTGAATGTCCAGTCTCTCTCACATATGAGGCAAGTATTTTTGTGTCGATGTACCCATCAAGAACATCATTAACAAATCCTGCTTTTGTAGAAGAATAAATTATAGGCATGCTTATAGTTTATTATATTTCGTATGTTTTCCTTTTGTCTTTTTGATCGGATATTTCTTTTCGTTTTTTAGTATTTTCTTTTCCAGCGCATCTAACACGTCAATTTTAAGATCATGGCTCATTAACAGGACCCAGTACAATACATCCGCAAGTTCTTCTCCTATTGCATTCTTCTTTGCAATAACATACTTTTCCATCTCTTTATTATTCTTCCATTGAAAATGTTCCATCACTTCAGTAGATTCCAAAACTAATGATAGAGCTATATCTTTTGGATTATGAAATTGCTTCCAGTCGCGTGCGTCCCGAAAAACAATGATCTTTTTTATCAATTCATTAATATTTTTCATATTTAACCAAAAATCTCTGTATTTATTAGATCAATTCTAGCACTTCGGTAAGCTCAGTACTATAGCAAAATTCTTACATTTAAGATAGGTGATCGCAGAGAGTTGTATTGATTATAAGCATTTTGAAAAACGTTAATTGTTAAACCAACTAGTTAAATCTCTTAAGGAGTTTTTTAAGAAGAATTATGCCAAATAAGAGAAGAAACAGTTCTATTTGTGCCATACTTTTATTATATACCTAATATACACAGCTTCCTTGATCAGAGGGTATCAGAAAATAATTAGGAGATTTTGGGGAATCCAGGGAACTTAGGGGAAGTAAAACCTCTCATTTAGTGTTTGATTTGGGCATAACATAATTTTTTATTTGGCTTATAATTGATATTAAGCAAATTTTTTGTTAGTATTCACTTTATGCCTGAGAAGAAACCAGCATGTCCAAGTCATATAATGAGTACAAACGATCCTAATAAACAGGTAGGGGTAGCATGGTTAGAGTGCAGACGCAAAGATTGTTTACTTATGAAAGATCCAAGGTCTGTAGTAGAAGTACCCTATTCAAATCCAGAATCCTGGGAAGAAGCAAGGCTTAGGGCAGCAGCTGCAGTTGAGCTATTCAGAAATAGAAATTGCCCACTAATCGCTCAAAGAACGTAAGATTACTCTAATCCCCAATCTCTATAGATATCTTTTCTATACCCAGCTGCTATCACTGCAAAATCTGAAGTACCTTTAATTGGTGTAACTAAGATGCGGCTTCCTCCGCGGACAGTAGCCTTTGCTCTTAATGCAAATAATACTTCACCATTTGGACCACTAGATTTAAGAGGATAGAATCTGATTGATCCTCCATTATTAAATCTATCAATTGCTTCCTGAATATTAGCTCTATCTTCATGACTTACTTTCTCTAACTGTTTTTGAATTCTTTTTTTACTTACCTCATCCATAACCATCTTGCTTTTTTCAGGTTCAAATACAACTACCTGTTGTACTTCTTCCTCTTCCTGAGGCTGAACAGGTTGCTCTGGTCTAGTTTTAACTTTTGTTTTTACCTCAGTAGCACCTTCTTTTATATAAGGAACCTTTTTAGTAGGAGCTGCAGGTTTACTTGGTAATGCAGGAGACTCTTTAGCCTTAGTTTTTCGTTTTTCCTCTACTTGAACCCCTACTGCATCAAGAATAGATAATGTAGCTTGCAAACAGGCTTGATACATTTCTGGAATTTCCGATTGAGCCTCTAAGAAATTAAGTTCAAATTTTTGATTCCCTTTTTGGAGTTGGTATTTACCTTCTAATATTGCGGATTCTCCTTCGGGGCTTTGATATACAAATTTTATTCTAAAACTTCTTGGTCTTCCTTTATCAAAAATAATATCAGCACTTTGAGGTTTGACTAATACGCCCCAGTTTAAGGCATCTGTGTTTAAAGAAAAACTTTGAGCGTAGGCTGATGGGTGTATGCGAGCAACAGCTTTTCCAATATCTTCAACAGTACTGAAAGGAGCTGTCATTTCTCCTTCATTTAATAGAGTCGGTACATCATCAACTGTGAGTAGTCCTGTTCCTTCAAGCATTTCTATCTCAAAATCTCTAATTGCATCTGACAAATCAGTATAAAAGGCAGTATGTTCTGGGTAAATTGTAGCTAATTCTCGGGCCTTTCTATATAAATTACTTGCTTGATCTGCGTTTTTTACTCCTAGGACATTTAATACTGTCATTTCAGCAATTCGCCCCTGAGCCATATATCCTTGTATCTCCTGACTTAATGTTAAAAATTCTGGAGAATTAGGATTGGTTAATACTTGACTAGCAGCTTTTCCTACCTCTAGAGCTCTGCTAATATAGTTTCTAGCCAATCTGACCATTTCTGCCCTTGCTTCACTACCGAGATGTTTCCTTTCTACGCTGAAATACTCCACGGGTACATCTGATAAATAAGTAATGGCAGCTGCAGCAACGGCAAGCGTATTTTTAGTTTTATTTGGGTATCTTTGGAATAATCCATCCTGGTTGTCAGCTAAGGCTTGATCATAGTTTTTATTGTCCTCAAACATAAAACGAGCTTCTACTAGGAAACGAAAAGCATCTAAAAGTTTTGGTCTTTTACTTACTCTCTCGTCTACAAAATCTATTGGCCTCACTCCTCCTATTTTAACCATAGATATACCTGAATAGCTCCAATCCATAAGATCGTAGAGTCCCAACTGATGGGTAAGCCCTTGAGCCTGATGATATAGGCCAGCTAGACCAGGCATTGGCTCTCCAAACATACTTTGCCAGTTAGCAGCCCAAATATCTATAGAGTCGGTTGGCCGATAGTCAGATGGAATAGGAATTCCCAATGCCTGAGCATCAAATGTTAATTGTTCTGTTACAGCCAGCATTGCTGCAAGTTCGTGAACTGCTGCTTCTAAAGTTGCTGCTCTAAATCTTTCTGAAAATTGTAATGCGTCGTGTTGGGCAAAAAATTCATCTGGTATATCTATACCTGCTCTTGAAAGATTGCATACGACATCAAAGAAACTAGCAGGAGTAGGTATCTGCGGAGCAGTGGCAGCATCATAGTCGATTAACCCTCGCTCGCTGGATTTAATAAGTAATGATGCCCATTCTTGCTCGTCAGTAATTGGAGATTCCGGATTGGGTACAGATAAAGCATCTTCTCCTCCAAGTAATAATCTGGTCTGCATCATCTCAATTCTGCTATATTCCTTATCTTTAGCATCAAAAAGTTTTAAATTTAGTTCTGAGTATGGAGATAGAGCAAAAGGTCCAATTTTAAAATGCTGGCTTCCCCTCCATTTATAAATATAGGGTGTTGATAAGTAGTTTGCAGAATAAAAAGTCAGACTTTCACGAGCCCACTTAGGAAGCTCTTTCCTAGCTGCAAAAAGACCGACTGCATGTAGGTGAATTCCCATGCCGCCACTTGCTAAATCAAAAGCAGAATCAAGACGTCCAGGAAAATATTGCCTTTTTTCAGCTAAGCTATCAATCATGGTAAGGATTATATCTAAGAACTTATAGTTTTACAAATTCTGCCTCTGTAGCATTTTGGCGGCTTTCCGCCGCCCCCGCTTCTTTCTTCGTAATAACACCCTTTAAGGGGGGCTACCGTCAGATAAAAGATAAAGATTAAGTTTTAATTATTACTTCGTTTAGGGAGCCCGACTATAGCGAGGCTCGTTAATATCAAGGAAAAAGATTCAAAAAGACACGGGCCGAGCCAAGGGAATCAGTAGCTTTAGGTCCGACTTGAGTCGGACCGACAAGCAGGTTATAAAACAGAAGGGATAAAAATTAGCGGCGGGGGCAAGGCGGATTTACCCCCGCAACGGCAGGAGGAAGTAAAACAAAAAAAGGGAGGCGAGAAACGCCGAAGGCTACTTTAAAAGAAAATCCTAAAGGTAAAGATAAAGAAAAAGATAATTAATTAATGTTTCTCGCCGCGGAAGAGACTATACCAAGAAAATATAAAGGCAGAGACAAGGGCGAGCCCCGCCCTAGCGGGACCTCTCGCCCAAAAGCGGGGGTGCCGCCACAACTATCTTGGGTGGGCGGAATACTAAGGGTTAAGTCAAAGAAGATATATTTTAGGTATGTATGAGTATAAAATATGTTCTTGTATACATACCATCGACCACAATAAGCGGTAACGATAGCCGTAACGGTATCCATTACCGTCCGTTACGGTGATTAGACTGTCAAACACTGCTAAACTACCTATTTAATAAAATTATTAATATTTTTTAAATACTGGAGTTGCCATCCCGCCAATGGCGGGATTATAATGATAAAAATCGCGCGCATTTGTCTTTTGTGTTTTGCAAAAAATACCTAGAGCAAGGTAGGGATTCAGATAAAAGGTAGGAGCCGAACGTGCGCTTGAAGCCGACTACTAATGCGTCGATTGGAATTGAGTTCGGATTTTAGCGTATAAGCGTACTGATAGGGATAAGCCTGAGATAAATTTTCTAAATCTTTAATTCTTACTGCATCCCTAAGGCTTATAATTTCCTTGACTTCTACAATTTAAATTACCTGGAGTACCTGATTGTCTTACCACCTATCAAGATATGGAAACCTACTATATCACCAGGGATAATAATGGAAAATTGCCGGGCAGATTTGAAGGGTTAAGAACATTTAATCCTAATGATCCTAATTTTAAACCTCGGGATGCTGAGGCACAGTATTATTTTGATAAAGGTTGTTTGACCTAAAATATGCGCATTTAATCCATCTGGATCAATCACCACCCCTAATCGAATTATGATCAGGATATTTGCTTTCTGATGAAAAATGCAGATCCTTATATTTTTCCAGCTCAACAAATATCCTGTTAAACCCCAAAGTCACACATTCATCAATAGTTTGGCCTTTAAAGTGAGCATAGAATTTATTTTTATTAAGACGGAAAGCAATTGATCCTTCAAAATAGGCCAAAGCAGGTTTTGAGTCAGAATAAGTCTTTTCTGATTCTCTACGGACTTTAGGAGGATGGTATTTATCAATATTTTTCCTAATAAATAATTTCACCAATAACAAATCACTAGCTATTCTAGGAAGCATTCTAGTCATCTTGTCTAAAGACTTATTGATAATTTTGCGTGACTGATCTGAAATTTGGCAATTCTTAGCAGTTAATTGAAAAATCACTATCTAATCGTAAACCTAAATAATTAAAAACTGTTGAGGGAATTGTAATAGAACAGCAAGTTTTGCTACTATTGATACATAATGAATTAGAATAATTATGTATTTTAAAGATAGAGTTGAGGCTGGTAAAAAGCTTGCAGGATTTTTTGATTATACTGATGGTAAAAATGCTGTAGTTTATGCTTTACCAAGAGGAGGGGTAGTTGTTGGAGTTGAAATTGCTAAAGCTATTCATGCCCCGCTTGATTTAATCATCACTAGAAAAATTGGTCATCCCAATCAGTCTGAATATGCCGTAGGCGCTGTTGCTGAAAATGGGCACTCAGTTTTAAGTAAAGAAGTTTTAGGTATTGATAAACAGATTTTTAAAAAAGAGGTAGAAAAACAAAAGCAGGAAGCTAGAAGAAGAAGAGAAATATATTTGGGAAAAAGGCAACCTATTTCCTGCAAAGGTAAAACTGCCATTTTAGTTGATGATGGTATTGCCACAGGACTTACTATTAAAGCTGCTATAAAAGAGCTAAAACTTCACTATAATCCTAAAAAGATTATTATTGCTGTGCCTGTAACACCCAGGGATATTGCGGATGAGCTAAAAAAGATGGGCGTTGAAGTAAAATCTATTTTAATTACGAGTGATTTTTTAGGTTCAATTGGCGCATATTATCAAAATTTCCCACCTGTTGGTGACAAAGAAGTAATCAGTTTTTTGAAGTAGAATTTATCGGAATCTGCATTGTAATAATACTGTAATAATACTGTAAGAAATATCATATTGATAACATATCTGCTGTATAATGCCCACTCTAAACTTATGCCCGAAGTCATAAAGGAAAATAATTGGGTTGTCCGCTGGGATGGAATAGATCTTTTTTTTAGTACACACTCTGTGGCAGACTTAGATGGGCTATTTATCAATTTAGATAAAGCTGGTGTATCCCGCGAGAAGCAAGAAACAATTCATGTTTTAGCTAAAAATATTAGAGGTTGGTTACATAGAAACCTTCAATTTGGAGGATTGGTTCATAACAATGGTGTAACTGAAGATCTTAGTACTGTTTCAAGTAATTTAGATCCAAGCATTCTTAAATCTTTGGACGAAAAAGGGGTTATCAGAGTAGGATATTGGCCTGAAAAAGGCTATAAGGAGGGTGGTAAATTAGCAAGTCGTACTATATCCTATCTTGTTTCTCCAAATCAAACCTCTAGATTAGGTTATCAAAAAAAAGTCACAGGAGCCTGGTTTGATATCTACAAACAAGGACAACCATTAGGCTCTCATTTTACAGAAATGATATCCAATCATGCTATGCAAATAAAAAGAAATCCTGAATACCGTTTCTTGGGTACGCCTCGCTATCTAGTTAGAGCTGTAACAGGGCAAATTAGCAGAGAATTTGGATTAGGTGAGGTGGGTTGACAAAATTCATCTCCTTTGTTACAGTAAAAACAATGTCCAAATCTACTGCTTTAAAAGCCTTT
Organism: uncultured Gammaproteobacteria bacterium; assembly: GCA_964415615.1. Classification (GTDB taxonomy): domain Bacteria; phylum Patescibacteriota; class Microgenomatia; order Daviesbacterales; family UBA10151; genus UBA10151. The sequence goes on along the minus strand of CAYQAW010000006.1, from coordinate 54,443 downwards.
GCAATTTTAGTTGGTTTATCTCTTTTTGCTGTTACCTTATCTCCTGCATTTGCTGCTCCAGAATCAATCCGCGCAGCAGTTGGCCCTGTTACCAAACTAAGCTCCAGCGCCAGCGCTGCTACAAAAGAAAAATTGGCCTCCAGAGCAGCTACCTTAAAAGTTAAACTACAGGCCTTTAAAGATAAAAATAAAGCGGTAATAGCCGAAAGAGTCAGTGTAAATTTAAACGCCCTAAATCAAAATCAAACTTCACAGATGCAAAAACATTTAGGAAACATGTCTGCAATTGTAGATAAACTGGAAAACAGAATAAATCAGGGTTCACCTGATGTAAAAGATCCATCTGGCGCTAAAGCTGCAATTGCCTCTGCCAGAGCAAATATTGCCAGCTCATCTGCTGCTGTGACAACCCAGTCTCTGAAAGATTATACAATTCAGGTTACTTCAGAAACCAAAATAAGGGCAGATGCCAAACTTCAAAGGGATAAATTGCATACAGATCTGCTAGCTTTAAGAAAAACAGTTATAGATGCAAAACAATCAGTGGCAAATGCTATCAGAATTGCCAAATCAAGTTCAGAGATAAAGGAGGCAACAGGCAGTGGACAACAATAATTTAAACCCACCAAAACCACCTGTAGCCCCTGTTCCTCAAACAGCTGCTCCCCAAATACCTGTGGTTAATACTAATACAGGTGGTTCAAATAAACTTGTTCTTTATTTTGTGATAGGCCTTGTACTAATAGTCTTACTGATAGCTGGAGCTTATTTATTCATGAGCAGACAACAACAGGTAGCAAAGAATAACTCAAATGAGACCACTTCCCGGGAAATAGTTCAAGCTACTCCAGCACCAGAAGAAACAGTGGATGCTTTGGATAGGGATTTATCTGCTCTGAATGTAGGAAATACAGATAGTGATTTTTCTTCTATAGATGCTGACCTGCAGCAACTTTAAAAATTATTTCTTTTTTGAGGATTTTTTCTTAGCTACTTTTACTTCTTTTATTGGCTCTTCTTCTATTGTTTCATCAATAACTGCCTGCACAAAAGCTTTAGGAGCATCTGGATTAAGCATTGCCAGTATCCTGTCAAGCTTTATATTAAGTTGTTCAAACTGGTCAGTATGTTGTGGTTGAGATTGAGGTCTTTCTCTATCTCCACCTTTTTTGCCTCCAAAGCAATTACTGCAAAAAACTGGTTTTTCCCCACTTGGTTGGAAAGGAACTTTACAACTGTTTCCACAATCAGCACAGACCGCATCAAACATTGGTCTGTCATTATAATTAGTGGATCTTTCTGGTCTTCTTGAATCAGAACCTCTATTGCTTTCAAAGCAGCTGCTGCAAAAAATAGGCTTGCCACTGGTTGGTCTAAAAGGTACTTCACAGCTTTTACCACAGTTATCACAAACAGCCTGATGCATTTCCACAGGACCTCTTGAGCCTCTATCGCTGAAGCCACCACGTCTTTCAAACCCTCTTCCTCCACCTGATCTACCTCTGTTAAAATTTCCCATTTGTTTATTGTACCATCTATTTGTTTTAAATGTACAAGCAAAATAGATTGTTGGTATAGTATGCTTATGCTGTATCTAATGACAAAAAGATCATGGTTTGCTGTAGTTTTAGCCTTGATAATAGGAATTTCTGGATTGGGATATTTATCTGGAAAAAATACTAAGGTAACAAGAGAACAACCTTCAGTAACTCAAAAAGATACGGAGGTAATTGCTCAAAATTTAAACATTCCCTGGGAAGTAGTTCTTATACCTGGAGGAGAAACTCTGATAACTGAAAGGCCAGGGAATTTAATTTCAGTTAAGAATAATCAAAAAATTATAATTGAAGGAGTAGAACCTGTAGGAGAAGGAGGGCTTTTAGGTTTAGCTATTCATCCTGAATTTAATAAAAATCATTGGATTTATCTATATCTTACAACCAAGTTGCCCTCAGGTTTGGCAAACAAAGTTATGCGTTATCAACTGGAAGGCAAGAGACTTTCTAACAGTCAAGTTATTTTGCAGGAAATTGCTGGAGCTGCAAATCATGATGGAGGTAGAATTGCCTTTGGTCCAGATGGATATCTTTATATTACTACTGGAGATGCCCAAAATCCTGATTCTGCTCAAGACAAGAATTCTTTAAATGGAAAAATATTAAGAATTAAAGATGATGGTTCTATCCCTGAGGATAACCCTTTTGGGAATGCTGTCTATTCCTATGGGCATAGAAATTCACAAGGGTTAGCTTGGGATGATCAAGGCAGGCTTTGGGCTACAGAACATGGGCGGTCTGGAGTCCAATCTGGTTTGGATGAACTAAATTTAATAGAAAAAGGAGGGAATTATGGCTGGCCTGTTATACAAGGTGATGAAAAAAGAGAGGGAATGTTAAGCCCAGTTATCCATTCTGGTTCAGACACCTGGGCTCCTTCTGGGGCAGTATTTCATGAAGGCAGTATCTTCTTTGTAGGTCTCCGGGGAGAAGCCTTATATAAATACAATATTGCTGATAAATCTTTGAAGGAATATTTTAAAGGTCAATTTGGCAGGCTTAGAACAGTAGCAGTTGACCCAGATGGGAATTTATATATCATAACTAACAATACTGATGGCAGGGGAGCCCCCAGAGAAAATGATGACAAATTAATTAAGGTAAACACTATTAACTGATTTTCCTACATTTTGTGATATTCTTTGTAGATGATGAGTAGTACTAATACTTATGATGTAATAGTAATTGGTGGGGGAGCTGCAGGATTGATGGCTGCAGGTATTACTGCAGGAAGAGGCAAGTCTGTGCTTATTTTGGAAAAGAATAAACACTTAGGAGAAAAGCTTAAAATTACTGGTGGGGGAAGATGTAATATTACCAATGCAGAAGAAGATACAAGAGCATTTTTGAGTAATTTTGGGTCTTCTGCAGACTTTTTGTACTCACCATTTTCTCAATTTGGGGTTACAGATACATTTACTTTTTTCCAGTCTCTAGGATTACCACTGGTTATACAAGCCAGAAACAGGGTTTTCCCTAAAACAGAAAAAGCTTTTGATGTGCTTAATGCCCTAAAAGAAAATAATAAAAATCTAGGAGTAAAGGTTAGAACTGCCTGTATAGCTCAAAAAATATTAAGTGAGGCAAGACAAATAACTGGTGTGCAAACAAACCTGGGAACATTTCAAGCAAGCTCCTATATTCTGGCAACTGGAGGTGTTTCCCACCCTGAAACTGGTTCAACTGGAGATGGGTTTAAGTGGTTAAAAGAGTTAGGTCACTCTGTCAAAGATCCTACTCCAACTATTGTACCTCTTTCTGTCTCTGAAGCTTGGGTAAAGATGCTTGCAGGAGTGTCTCTTTCATTTATGAAGATCACTTTTTATCTTGAAGGTAAAAAGCAGTTTTCTAAAATAGGAAAAGTCCTTTTTACCCACTTTGGCCTATCTGGCCCTCTTATTTTAAACACTGCAGGAAAAGTTGGGGATTTGCTCCAGGAGGGCCAAGTTACTGCCACAATTGATGCTTACCCTGATACAGATTTGGGCAGCTTGGATAGAAAAGTTATAAATCTTTTTGACTTGGTGAAAAACAGTGAACTAAAAACTGCCTTCAAAGAGCTAGCTCCAGCTGGTACTGCCCAGACACTACAAACACTTTTTCCTAAAATTGATTTTACAAAAAAGATTCACAGTGTAACCAGAGATGAAAGAAAACTGATAGTAAATACTTTGAAATCATTACCTATAACAATTACAGGACTTATGGGTAATGATAGGGCTGTTTCAGCTGATGGGGGAGTATCTTTGGAAGAAATAGACACTAAAACTATGAAGTCTAAAATGTTTGAAAATTTATTTATTATAGGGGACCTGCTTAATATAAACCGCCCTTCAGGAGGATTTTCGTTGCAGCTTTGCTGGACCACAGGGTATGTAGCAGGTGATTCCGTTGAGTAAAAATCACTTGACAAATAATCAGTATAGGGAGAAGATTAATATATGAATCAAAAGGGACTGGCTCCTATTTTATTAATTATTGTCTTATGTTTAGTGGGACTTTATATTTTCCTTCAATACAATAAATCAGCAACCACAAAATCTACTTCTAATTCAGGGAATCCTTATCAAGACTTAAAAGTTGGTTTGAAGAAGGCTTTTGAAAAATGAAAAAAGCATTATTTTCTCTACTAGTAGTATTTGCTGTACTACTTTTAGACTCCACTGTATCCGCCCAGACATTGGATTTTTCTGATTTTAAAATGACTGCAGATATAGTAAAAACTGTAACTTTAAATGATGGACTAAAAGCAAGTTTTTGTCCGGTTGATTTAGGCATAACAGGTAAAGAATTACTAGCATCAGATGTACGGGATGCTAATTTTAAACTGCCAGATAATATTCAGAATGCTCCTTGCAAGGGGGACACCGAAGATATAATTTTTGCAATGGTTAATGTAGAATTTACCAAACCAGTTCAAGAGCAAAACAGTATAGGACTATTTTTTATTCTTTTCAGGGATCATCTTTTCCAACAAAATGGTCATCCTACTATTCACGGTTCTGCTTATTACCCTAACACTCCCCAAACTTTCAGCACTAATTTTCTTAATGGTGGAGAAGAAGGAAATACACCGCCATACGGCAATCCAAAATGGTTAAAGTATGAAAAAGATGGTGATTTTCTGGAGATGGATCCAAGTTCAAAAGCAGGTTTTAAAACCAACCCAGATTCTGGATATATACTGCATTTTGATCCAGAAGGAAACAGAAAAGAGTTTTTGTTTGTCTTTGAAGGAAAAATATTTAAGTTAGTCAAAGCTGAGAAAAAAGCTTATAATACCCCTGTATTAGATTACTCCCAAAAAACTCCACAAGGTACCGGGTCTCCTGCTAGCACAACCACACCTACCAATACTTCAGATGTGATAATAATTTCAGAGAATATGACCTGGGCGGGATATCCAAATCTGAGCATTCACTATAATATAACTATTCCAAAAGCAGGAGGAGATATAAGTGGTAATATCAGTGGATTATGTAATGGAAGCATAGGTGGTCGGTATGATGGCGGTGAGGGTGGGTCTATGTTAGGAAGAGCATGGGGGAGCTGCAATATACCATTCCTAGATCATGCATTAGATATTTCTTACACAGGGACAGTTTCTCCAAAGACAGGTAAAATGGATGTTGATTGGTTAAGTCATTCGGGGGTAACGGGAGAAAACAGCGGGTCTTTTACTCAAAACTTTATCCCCCAACCCTAGGTTAATTTATTTTATAATTATCTTATGAAGTTAGAACCATATGTTAAACCCAAACCCTGGTTTTTTACATTCATTCCTAAACTGAATACATACACTGCTAATTCAATATATCCCTACATCTTTCTTCCAAAAGATATCTATATAAATTTAAGCACAGACAATCCTAATCCCTATTATGTAGCCCTTCTTATACACGAAGAAACCCACTATGTAAGACAAAAACATATTGGAGTATTTATTTTTACACTAAAATATTTATTTGATTCAAAATTCCGTAAAAAAGAAGAGTTATTAGCAGTAAAAGAGGCTATTAAATATCTAAAAAAACAAGGGATTTCTTTTAACTTTAATGAACATGAGAGGAATTTATCCAATTATTTATATTTATACCCAATTTCAAAATACTATAAATATGATAAAGAAAAACTTCAAAAAGTATGGAGTGAGGTTGCGTAATTTGAGTTTGTGACTTTTCTGGTGACACTTCCCCGTCTGTCCTTCGATTTCTCTCAGGATTATAAGAGCGGGTGAGGAATTGGAGATAAACTACAAAAATGGTATTATCTTAAATAAGATCCTTGAGATGGCTATTATTATTTCCTCGGACATAATTAAAGAGGCTCTACCAAATTACGATCCAAATAATGCAGAACTTTTCCATGATAAATCAAGGTTTATTGCTGACGAAAGATTTATAAAAGTCATTAAAGAAAATTCGTTCAGCAAGGTAGTTTTGATGTGTGGTGGATCCGCCTCCGACAAAACTGAGTTTTTAGCTACACAGTTGAGTCAAAAACGTTGCGTGATTTACGACGGTACGTCATCTACGCAAAAAAGAGTAGCGGAGAAAATAGATCAAATCATTAAAGCTGGAAAGAAACCTGTTATTTATGCTGTTATGCCGGACGATTTAGAAAGAGCATTTATAGCGTTTTTAAGCAGAGATAGAAAGTTTAGTGACGAGCATTTCTATAGAACACATTCAGGATCAAGAAAAACTTTACTATGGCTAGCAATAGAGCTACCCGAAATAGAATTAAATATAATTGAGAGTACTTATATAAAAAATAAGCTACAATTTTCTAGGCTTGAATTTGATAATCAAAACAGAAAATTGATTACCTAACTAGTTTACAACTAACAGAAACTGATATAATTGAACTTATTAAGGTAAAATTATAACGTTCTCGTTACAAAAAGATTCATATATGAAGAAAATACCGTACAAAACTAACCAAATGAACCCCCAAGTCAAAGAATACCGTCATGCAGTCGAAAGAGGCATGCAAAGCCATCATGTTTTACCTCGTGATGGTTCCTGGATTGTGAAACGTGCTGGTTCTACAAGGGCAAGTCAAATATTTAGTACTCAAAAAGAAGCCGAAAACTATGGAAGATCAGTTTCGCAAAACAAAGGAACTGCTTTATTTATACATGGAGCAAATGGCAGGATAAGAGACAGAAAAGACTACTAGAATTTCATTTTTATTCTTGTACCAGAATATCTGGAAAAATTAATCACCTTGAAGTTATAGATTAGTCTGTCCTAACAATCTAAACATCCTCTGAGCGGGTGAGGGGAGTCGGACCCCTTACGTCCACTTTGGAAAAGTGGCATTCTACCGGTGAATTACACCCGCATTAATAAGTTTTTTAATAAATCTCTTCCCTTCCCAGACTTAAAAAATAATTCTCTTTGACACGCCTCACTTCTTGTCTTAAATTCTTCCTTATAAACCAGTTCAAACGGCTTGGTCAGTCTTGTATATTTTGATCCTCCGCTGTTATGTTCATTAAACCGTCGATCTACATTATCAGTAGATCCAGTATAGAATCTACCATTTTTTAGACTCTTTAGTACATAGACATAATACATTGGACCCCTTATGTGTCGCCTAAGGCGACCATTCTACCGGTGAATTACACCCGCATATTTGTATATTCTACCTAAAATCACTTGCAGATTTCAAGGAAAGTAATTAAAGTATATTTATGACTACTAGTGAAGATGCAGGAGCAGGAAGCCCTGAAGATTTTTTTACCAGGGAACAAAAATTTATCCAGGATTATTCCCAAGGGTTAGGAGTAAATTTTAGTCCAGGATCAGGCTGGGGAGTGGATCCAGAAACTGGTCAGGGAACCTATGACCTGAACTTTTTTACAGAACAGGGTTATAGCAGAGCTCAATCACAATTTGCTACAGCTCATGAACTTGATCATGTTAAAGAATTAGGTCAGCTTTTGTCTGTAGATAGTGGGATGCAACTTTATCAAGAAAGAAAAGCCCTAAGGGAAAAAAAACAAAGAATAAGACTTACAGATAATTGTCTTAGGGATTTAGCTGATGACAGAAGAGTTTTGACAGACCTTCCATCGCTCCGAGGTGAGGCAGTTAACTTATATAAAGATAAACTTTTTCCTGACCAAGATTTAACAAGATTTCCTAAGCACCTACAATTTCCTTATGCCATACTTCGTGAAGGTGTTGTTGGTGAGCAATCTATAGTTGATCCTATTGTTGCTGAAGAAATTAATGCTTTGAGACATTTTAAACGAGGTGGAAGAGAGCGCGATATTTTAGAAATAGTTACAGATCCTAAATTGCCTTATGATAAAAAGCTAAAATTATTTGAAAAATTTATAGATCCTGTAATAGAAAAATTATTTGAAGAGGATAAGCAGGAGTCAAAAGAACAACCTCAAGAAGGACAACAAGAAGGACAAGCAACATCTGGAGATGAAGAGGCCCCATTTAAGAGCTTTTATCAAGAATATGACCAGAATAATCCCCAACCTTTAAATGAGGAACAACAGCAACAAGCTAAAGGAGAACAAGGAGGCCCCACCCAAGCTGAAAGGCAGCAAGCTGCCTACGAAAAAGAGAATAAAGTAAGCTTACAGGATTCCTTGGAGTATAAAAAAGAATATCAAAAAATTGAGCCTTACATCGAACCGAACAGACAACAATACAGAAGGATTATAGCTGAACGCTTAACTCCCAAAAGAAAACTGGTGGGGTTTAAAGATGAAGGTGTAATGATTGCTCCAGGACTAGCTGCTATAGCCCAGGAAAGTTTTGATGCAGGAGTGGTTGATCCAACAGTGTTTATGGATTTTGAAGGAAGGATTATTAAAAAGATTGTTCCCAGGGTTTGGGAAGCCACAGGACTGTTTGACAGAAGCGGTTCTATGGATATAGGTGGGAAAAAAGAAGAGCAAAGAAGAGCAGCAATACTCCTTATGGAAAGCCTTGCAGAATTTATGAATTTACCTGAGGTAAGGCATAATATGCTAAATCCGCAGTTAGCAGCTTTATCTGAGGTCCGATCATTCGGAGGAAGTAAGCAAAATGTGATCATCAAACCCTTATCAGCTCAGTTAACAGAAAAGCAAAGAGTAGAAGTTTTTAAAGCTTTAAATGATTGTTCAGGAAGCGCAACTGAGGATTATATTGGTTTAGGCCAGATTATTGAGGAAATGAAAGCAAGAGAGTTACAAGAACCCGGTTATTTAAAAAGAGTTCTGGAACGGGATATCTTAAAGTTAATATTAGTATTTTCTGATGGAGCAAGCTCTAATGAGACCCAATTCAATGAAAGAAAAGCTGAGTTGGAAAAAATGGGAGTTAAGGTAGTTTCTTATAGAGGAATTCGGGATGGAGTAAAATTTACTCCCCAGATGGCTAAAATCCTAGAAGAAACTTTAAACGATTTGTGCTATCCTAAATAAGTATGTCTACCAGTCAAAAGGTGGAAATTGGAAGGACTTTTGCTCCCTCTTTGCCAACTGGCAGTCTCGCCCAAATAGCGAGCACTATGGAGCAACCTCCCAGAATGTGGAGAGTATTAGAACTATTGCCCAGGAGACTGTAGATCTATATCAAAGGCAAACTGCAACTCCTGCTAGAACTCCAGCCAAACACCCCTCAACTTCCAGTGGAGAAGAAAAAATCAGAAATATGGATATTATATATCCACTTGATAAGTTGCCCAATGTAGATGAAGATACTAGATTAGGTCAGTATCCTAAAAAATTAGTGGAAATTGTTAAATCAAATCAAAGAAATTTGCCAACACTCAATGCGGCATTAGAAAGATTTCATAAGGCATTAGGCTCACAGGGAAAGGTTAAAGTTGGCACCATCCCATTGGCAGCTTTTACACTTAATCTTTTACATTTAGCTAAACTTGTTGCTGATCTCCCACCTAATTATACTCAGGAGATAGCTAAAATGGTCAATAGGATTGAGCGTGATTATTATAATTGGGATATTGGGTTTGGAGAAGCACTTAATGCAAAAGCACGGCTTGAAGAGATTAAAAGAACAATCTTAAAATTACCTTCTTAGCTACTATCTTACATCCAAATGAGTCGAACAGGAGCGAATGATCTTGAACTGCTTCTGCCTCTTGCAAATGCTATCATAAAACACTGGAAAATAGGAACGTTTGAACAAATAATGCTGATGAAAAATAATGCAAATTACCCACAAAATTATGTTTTTTGAGGCTAATTTTGGATTTGCATTAAAGAAGAGTTTGTGATAATATACTTTTATCACGATGACTGGACTAGCCTAAGGTTTCGACCGACCGCGAATGCCAGTCTTTTTTTGTTCTAAAGAATTCCTCAACAAATCCACTCTAACAATATAGTTGTTATATTTTCTCAACAAGCCTGAATAATGTCTATTTGGTGCCAATATAAGAAGTAATTTACCATGCTGCTCTAAATACTCAACTAAACAATGGAAATCTCCATCGCCAGAGACAATAATAGCTTTATCATAATTTGGATACTGAAGCATTGTATGTAATACTAACTCAGCATCCACATTGCCCTTTACAGTTTTATCAGGTAATTCCATAGTTGGTTTCAGGATCACGATATATCCCATCTGCTGCAAACTGGTATAAAGTGCTTCGTTACCCGCCTTATAGCCAATAAATAGATAAACATTTGTAACGTTGTATTTATTACGTAAGTATTGCCTGAATTTACGGAAATCAAGTTGCCAGCCTTGGGATCTTACTCCGAGGTTAAGATTCTGGCTATCAATAAAGGCGAAATTCTCCTGTTTCTTTTTCATCCAGATTATCTTACCACAGTTGATGTATAATCAGATTTATGAGTACTGATGACCCAACACCGCCAGCTGTCAATAATCAGCATCAGGCAACAGATTCTAGCAGTGATTATGGTCAACCACTGATAGATTTAGTAGATGCACTCCAATCAGTTGATACAACTACACCTGAAGCGTCACTCAATGCTACAAGCATAGATGACAATAATGGTGGCAGAATTGAATTAAATGAAGATCCCTCAGATCCGAATGTTATTAAGAAGTAGCACCTTGAACCCTATGGATACTGCTCAAACTGATCAAGAATTATTTGAAAAAGAGTTTAATACCAGCAAGCTAGATATTGACGAACTTGTAGAAGGCAACAAGGAAGTACCACTATTTTTAGCAGAATGGTTAAAAAATGGTCTAAACGCCAGTGCAGCTTACAAGACCCTGCACCCAGACGTTAGCGATGCCTCAGCCAGAGTTCTAGGCTCAAAAAAGTTAGCAAAGATTAACATTTCTGCTATTTTGGCAGGATATGATATTGGATACAGTAATTATATCCAGGGTCTTAAAGAAGGCTTAGTTGCCACCAAACTTAATGAACTAACAGGAGAAAAAGTACCAGATTATAGAACCAGATTAGAATTCCACCGAATTCTAGGTAAGTTACTAGGGTTTTAAATAGCGAATTCTTCTTACTTGATTCACAAAAAAAGTGATATACTGAAATTAATGAACCAAAAAGGATTTGCCCCACTCTTTATTCTTTTAGGATTAGTAATTCTAATTGGTTTGGTATCGCTTGGTTATTTCTACATCCAAAATCAAAATAAAGTAACAATACCGGCACAACAAGCAGCTCAACCTATTAACACAGCAATAAATAATAATTTCTCTAATATAAATTCTAAAGATAAACGATTAGTTGCCTACTCAGATGAGGAAATATTTGAATATCAGCCTGGTAAAAATGGGGTACGAGGTAAGGACATAACAATTTATGATATAGCACAAAATTCTAAAAAGATTATCTTAAGTGATAATACTCAAAACTACTCATACTATCCACAATCTTGGTCACCAGATGGGACAAAACTAATTATTACATCTGGAATGAGAGATAGATCAGCAACTCCACATGGAGTTTTTACAGAAAAACCAGCTCTTTTGGATTTAACATCTGGTAGGGTTGAAGATTTAACTGAAGATATGGCTGGTAGTTGGTATTCTAATTCTGAACTCGTGAATTTCCTCACTAAGGATACTTATGTTTCAGTAATGAAATATGATATAAATTCAAAGCAGTCCTCAGAGCTAGTTAGAATTCCTAAGGTAGACAATTTGGATACTTCTTCACTAAGGGACTTTGCTTTCTCACCTGATAAGTCAAAGATTGTATATGGCAGCTTCTCTCAAGGTGATCCTGCGAATATTTATGTATATGATTTAAAGACAAATCAAGTTAAGAAACTTACAAATAATCCTACATCTAATGTAAATCAAAGCAGTGCTGATACTTCACCTCAATGGATTGATAACAATTCAATCATCTTTCAAAAAAGACAATCAACAGGAGATTCTATCTGGATGATAGATAGTAATTCTAGTAAACAAACACTATTAGCTGGTGGGGAAGAGGGTATTGATTCAACCAATGCTTTTAGATATACATTTTCAGCTGATAAAAAACAGTTGATTTACCCATCTAAGAACTCAAAGCAGGGTCAAGACATTATGGCTTTAGATTTTACATCTAAAACACCGAAACTCCTTTTTAATGTTCCTTATGGAGATTTTACTAATGCTCAAGTTACAAGTGATAACAAGTATCTAATATTCAGCTCTCTCACACTAGGAACTTTTGGTAAAACCCTCTTCATTTATGATATATCTCAAGAAAAGCTGTCAAAGATTTGTGAACCGAGTACTAATCTTAGTTGCCAGTCGTTTTTTCTTCATTAAATTCTCTTTCTGAAACGCAAAATCTTCTACAGATTGCTGATATACTTTACAAAATGGAAGATGACGAACTAGACATTACGAAACTAAAGTATGTTCTCTATGCCAGAAAATCTACTGATGACCCCCAACGCCAGGTAAGATCCATAGGAGATCAAATCTTCGAGTGTAAGCAACTAGCTGCAAGACTAGGAATAAATGTAGTCAAAGTCCTAGAAGAAACTAAATCTGCTAAAAAACCAAATAAACGCCCAATATTTAGACAAATGCTTAACGACCTTAAAAAAGGGATCTATGATGGCATATTAGCCTGGAATCCGGATAGATTAGCAGGAATATGAAAGAAGGTGGGGAAATAATAGACATGATTGATGAGGAAGAGATAAAAGACCTCAAGTTTGTGACTCACCACTTTACTAAAGACGCCAACGGAAAAATGCTTTTAGGAATGAGCTTTGTTTTGAGTAAGCAATACTCGGATGATTTGAGCCAGAAAGTAACAAGAGGTGTCAGAAGGAACTTTGCAGAAGGTAAATCATCTATTCCTAAGCATGGATATATTAGAACTAAGGAAGGCTATTATAAACCTGATGGTAAAAACTTTGACCTGGTCTGTACAGGCTGGGAATTACGAGCTAAGGGTGAATCCTTAGAAGATATAACTAAATTTATGAATGATAACGCTTATTCAAAAGTTATTAAGCGAACAGGTAGAAAAGTTGATATGGACATAATATGGTTGTTGGTCCATCAACTGGCAGTAAAGGTAAACGATACCTAAATTATAGGTGTGATAATAAACTCTGTTCCAGAAAGAAAAGATCCATAAGAGCAAAAGAGATATTTAATTGGATTTATGATTTTCTAAAAGATGGACTGAACTTAACCGAGGCTGATTATAAGAGATATTACCATGATCTAACTAAACTCACAGATGAGAAGAGACAGAAAATTGGCATTGAGATCCATAGCAAGCAAGGCAGACTAAAAGTTATCGACCAGGAAATAAAAGAACGCTCCCTAGGACTTCTAACGCTCAATATTCAACCCACAGTCAAGAAAGTTAATGAGGATAGGGTATTAGAACTTGAGCAAGAAAAAGAAGAGTTAAACGGAAAGATCACTGCATTAAAAGAGCAATTAACAGATCCAGAGAAAGATAAGCTATCTATCGAACAATTCTTGAACCTTAGTAAAAATGCTGGTGTGATAATCCAAAGTGCCAATGCAATTATAAAAGATAAAATCTGCAGAGAAATATTCTTGAACTTCACTGTTGATGAGGAGAAAGTATTGTCATACCAGCTTAAACCCCACTTCGCAGAAATGCTAAAAAGCAAGCAACAACGTACTAGTCGGGGTGAGAGGAATTGAACCTCCTACATCTGCGTCCCAAACGCAGCGGTCTACCGATGACCTACACCCCGAATAAAAGTACTGGTGAAGGGAGTCGAACCCTTATGCCTTTTGGGCATCCGCTCTTAAGGCGGACGAGTATGCCATTCCTCCACACCAGCTTCTTCTTGGTTATTGTATCAGAAAGCTATTGACATTTTAAGTAGCCTGAATTATTCTAATGTCCTTGCTATGACAAATACCAGGAGAAAATTATTTTTCTTAGCCCTTTTTTCTATAGTTGGATTTATAAGCCTACAGATTCCTTTTAACAAAATCATGGGCTCAAATGTTTCCTTTACCCTTTTTGATTTCTTTGCTCCAATGGCAGGAGGATTTTTAGGACCTGTATTTGGAATTGCCTCAGTTTTTGGAGTTGAAGTGATTAATATGTGGATAAAACAAACTCCCCTAACCACAGGTTCAGTGATCAGACTTTTCCCAACTCTTTTTGCTGTTTTATATTTTGCCTTAATTTCCAAAAAGGGTTTTCAAGGAAAATGGCTTCTGGCTGTTCCTGTTTTATGTATTGCTGTTTTTATAGCTCACCCAATTGGCAGACAGGTTACTTATTATGCCTTAATGTTTTGGTCCATTCCAGTTTTAGCTTACTTTAAAAGAGATAATTTATGGGTTAAAAGTTTGGGAGCAACTATGACTGCTCATGCTGTAGGTGGGGCAGCCTGGATTTGGGTCTTTAATTTACCAGTTTCTGTTTGGAATGGACTGATTCCAGTTGTAATTGCTGAAAGAATTCTTTTTGCTTCAGGAATTGCAGCATCTTATATTGCAGTAAAATATACTTTAGAATTTCTTGCTTCAAAGCATGTTTTACCAGAATTTAAACTTTCCCAAAACTAAAGGCAGACCTTTTTTCTACACTAATTTTGTTTCTACTGTTGATGGCAAGGTATCAGGTTACTGGCCTATCGGCAGCAGAAATGATTACAAAGTATTAATGGAACTGCGTTCTCATGCAGATGTGCTTGTTCATGGTAAAAATTTATATAAGCAGTTTGGTGAAATTACTAAAAAAAGTTTAAGCAAGCTTCCTAATCTGGTCTATTATCCTGTCGCAACACATACCAGCCCAAGAAAATTAGCAGCTGAATTTTATAAAAAAGGCTACAGAAATGTGCTTGTTGAAGGAGGGCCAACACTGCTAGGATCTTTTTTGAAGGAGAATTTAATTGATGAAATATTTTTAACCATAGCCCCAAAAATTTTTGGAAGTAAAACAGGCACCACTTTAACCCTGGTAGAAGGTATTCTTTTCCCTCAGGATAAAATCAAGAAGCTAAAACTGATCTCTATCAAACAAGCAAAAGATGAGCTTTTTTTAAGATACCGCGTTCTTTAACCCACCACAAAAGTAGCAGATTTCTCCACTACTTTTGTTTTTCTGTTTAAATTTCTTTTTAAGGGAATTTAACGATCTTCTCTTGGTCTGGCAATGTTTACAACGATCTTGCGACCTTCAACATCTGAACCATTAAGATTCTTGACTGCGTTTTGAGCTTCTTCTTCAGAAGACATCTCAACGAAACCAAATCCTCTAGATCTTCCTGTTTCGCGGTCTTTTACAACTTGTGCTGAAACAACTGTACCAGCTTGAGCAAAAAGCTGCGCAAGGCCAGCATCGTCAATAGCCCATGGTAAAGAACCTACAAATAGTTTCTTATTATTATTCAAAAAAATTCACCTCCTTATCTTTTAAAATTTCTGTGGAGGTGAATTACGCTAAATTCGATAAATACACTCTACTCACATCTAAATTGTCCCATAAACGTCAATAAATAGCAATAGTGTGAGAATCACGCAAGAAACGCGCAATCTATCACGCAACCCTAGGGTTTTATCTGGTTAAGGTATAGAAAGAGCTTGGACCCTTGCCATTTAATTTGATCAGTTTTTTATCCACCAATTCCTTGAGTTTTAATTGGGCGCTTCTTTTAGCCAGCTTTAATATATCAGTCACATCTTGGGAAGTAATTCTGCCAGTTGTGGCTATAAAGTCCAAAATTTGCAGCTCATCTTTATTCAGAAAAATTTGCTCTTTATTTTTTGATACCTTGCCAAAACCTAGCATTTGAATCTGTTCTAAAACCTTTCTTGTCTCTGATAGAAAGCCAGTGGTAAAATATTCCAGCCAGGAAGTAAAATCCATATTCTTGTTGTAGGCTTTGCCCTGAACCTCATTTTCAGCATTATAATAAGACATTCTGTCATTGTTGTAATAATCCTCCAGCACTAATATCTTCCTAAAATCCCAATTATCCCTGTAAAGTTGAAGCTGGGTTAAAAGCCGGGCCACCCTGCCATTACCATCAGTAAAAGGATGAATAGAAACAAATTGAAGGTGTAGGATACCAGCTTTGATAACAGGATGGATGTTTTCTTTCCTGGAGGACTGCAACCAAGCTAAAAGCTCTGCTACTAGTTTTTTAGCCTGATGGGCAGGAGGGGCTTTAAACCTGAGCATCTCTCTACCATCACCCAGATCATCCAAAACATACACATCAGCAGAACGGAATTTGCCAATCTTTTCACTTGCTCCCAGGCCCTCCGCCACCTGCTTATGCAGAACCAAAATCTCATCTATTGTAATAGGTGAAGGATTTTCAGCCAACCTACTTAACATTTTCAAAGCCTGGTAATAATTTTCCACCTCCAAAATATCTTTTTGAGAAGCTCTGACTGATTTACCTTCTAAAACTTTTCCAACCTCAAATTGGGCCAACTTATTTCCTTCAATAGAAGTAGAAGTATGGGCCATTCGGAGGATTGCCTGACGCCTAAGCTGGGCCTCATTTAAAGGTAGAACTCTTGATCTTTCAACAGCTGCTTTTATTTCAGCAATTTCTGCAATCCTGAGAAGCATGATTGGAGTAATACTATATTTTGGCGCAAACATAGATTAATTATACCATAATTATCACGCAATAATCACGCAAAAAACCGCGTATGGTACAATTTTTGTATGTGGGCAAAGATTCTGCTTTTATTTTTTGTTTTTTCTTTTCTTTTTAAAACAGATCATTCTTTTGACCAGGATTTAGGCAGACACCTTAAACTTGGAGAAATAATCTGGCAAACAAAAAATGTGCCTCTAACCAATCTATTCTCTTATACCTACCCTAATTTTCCTTTCATTAACAGCCACTGGTTATTTGAAGTTTTAATATACCTAGGACAACAAACAATAGGACTACAAGTAGTTCTTATTTTAAAAGTTATCATTCTATTGCTAACTATCTGGTTAACTCTGAAAAATATTCCCAAAAAACAATATCTGCTTCTACCTATTGGATTTCTCTTTTTGCATACTTTAAGAGAAAGAACAGAATTAAGGCCTGAAATATTTAGTTTTCTTTTTACATCAATGGTTATATATATCCTCAATAAATATGACCAAACGAAAAGCAAATTAATTTTTTTGCTACCAATAATTCAACTAATCTGGGTTAATACTCATATTTATTTTATTGTAGGTTTGATCTTACAGGGTATTTTCCTTGCTCATTTAACCTATTTATACCTACGTTTACATCTTAATTATGTAAAGTTGAAAATGTTGGGAATGATATTTTTAGTTTCAGTTGCAGTAAGCTTTATAAACCCTAGCACAATAAAAGGAGTTCTTAATCCTTTTTTATATGGCACAAATTATGGTTATACCATTGTTGAAAATCAAACCATGTTTATGCTGGAAAGCATAGGCTTTAATGATCCAAATTTTCTATTTGCCAAGATAGCTTCTGTAATTATCTTACTCTCAATAGTAGTAGCTTTTTTCAAAAAACATCTCGAAGTTAAAAATCTCGGCCTAGTAAGTCTAGGACTTGTACTTGCATTAATGAATGTACGTAGTCTTCCATATTTAGTACTAATTTCACTCCCAGCAGCACTGCAAAATTTTGGCAATCCAAAATCATCTTTTTTGTCAAAGATATTAGTAATTATTACAGTTCCATTGCTAATTTATGAGAGTTTATTTTATTTAAATGGAGATTACTATCGTTTCAAAAACAGTAATGTAGAACCTAAGCTTATCTTTAAGGAAAGCGCTAAAAGTGCTATGGATTTTGTTCTAAAAAATGATTTGCCTCAACCAATTTTTAACAATTTCGATATTGGTAGCTATATTACCTACAAAGGATGGCCTAAATATCGTATATTCGTAGATGGTAGGCCAGGGGAATACCCTAAGGAATTTTTCCAAAATGTTTATATCCCTATGCAATCAGATCCTCAAAAATTTGCAGAAATTAACACACAGTATGGCTTTAAAAGTATTATTTTTTCTATCACAGATCAAACCCCTTGGGGCAAAAATTTCCTAGCTTCTTTAGTAAAAGATACTTCCTGGAAAACAGTTTATATAGATGACTTCATGATTGTTTTAGTCTTGCAAGGTCAGACCCTGGAGGCTATAGATCTTTCTAAATTAAAAGCAGCTGATTTTAAATTTGATAACCACAGGTCCTATTTAAATTTAGGAATATTTTTATTAAGTTCTGGATACAAAGAGTCTGCTGAAACTTTCATATCCAAAACCCTACAGCTCTTCCCTCAAAGCCCTTTGGGCAATGCCCTTTTTGGAGCCAATATTTCAAGCAAATTTTTCTGGTAACAAATGGTGCCTTGATTTTAGGAAGAAATAACCTACTACTATAGCTGTTACAACAGGGGAAACCCATGATGGAATATGCACTCCAAAACTATCTATAAGCATAACAGCGCCCAAACAAGCAATTGAATACATAGCGCCATTTTTCAGGAATACATATCTTTTTATTCTATCTATATTTGAGATAGTCAGCTGTCTGACAACCAATGCTCCAATACCATTTCCTAACAAAATCAGAGGAACAGATAGGGTAAAAGCAAACGCCCCAACAACTCCATCTATAGAAAAAGTGGCATCAATAACCTCCAAATATAAAATCTTGCTTGCATCAGTCAAAGATGAATCTTTTTTATCCAGCAGTTGCCTTTCTACTTGTGCTGCATTTTCTTTAAATCCATGAGTAATAAAAAAGGCAGTAGACCCAACCACTGCTCCAAAAGCCATTAAAGGATCTATCTTGATGGCAAACCAAACAACAAGCGCTAAAATGATAGAAACTACTGCATAAAACCAAACACCCTGTCTTTGGAAAAATCTTTCACCTTTTAAACCAAAGTTTTTAGGTTCCAAAAATAACCAGTGAAAAAATAGGAATACCAGAAATATTCCTCCACCAGAGAGCAAAATATGCTTAGAACCTTCCACAGCTTCTGCTACAGCTGGATCACTGCTCAAAGCAGCAGTAAGCGCGCCTATTGGTCCCAATGAGGGATTAACAGCCCAAACAATTGCCCAGGGCAATAAACCCCTAAGTAAAAAAACTGCAATAAAAAGCCCCCAAATCAAAAACCATCTTCTTGCTTTCTTTCCCATTGTAGAAAGAACCTCAGCATTAATAACTGCATTATCAATTGAAGAAATAGTTTCAAAAAGCACCAATCCAGCAACTACCAAAGTTATACTTATAAAATCCATAGGATTTATTATATACTAAAGAAGTGAGATTCAGGAATGCCCGTAAATTATCCTTTAAGACTATTCTCCTTATTTTAGTAATTTTCTCTTTGGGTGTGGGTTTTGGAACAAATTATGTTAGTAAAATCCAGACTCAAACTAAAATTGAAAAAAATACTCCTAAGGCATTTGTTTCAGAGGTTTATGACACAATTAAGGAAAATTATTGGGATAAGATTTCTGATGCAGAACTGCTGGATCTTTTTAAACTAGCTATTGATAAAAATGGGGGAAATTTAGCAGTTGCTAAATTTGAAAATAAAGATCAACTCTTGTCTGCCATCAGCAAAAATACCCTTAATTTACCAGCTGTTGTTTCATCAGTATTGTCATCTTTGAGCCCTGCAGGCAGATCTGGTTTGTACACTCAAGCCCTGGAACAGCAACTCAAGAATACTGTATCAAATATCAATCCGGAAAAAGATCTATATAAAGATCTGGGTCTACCAAAAGGAGCCTCTGAGGCAGCAGTGCAGGCAGCCTACAAGAAGCTGGCTATAGAAGCAAGTCCTGAAAAATTAAAAACTCTTACTTATGCCAAAGATACTTTAACTCAAAAAGAAACTAAGGCAAATTATGACCAAAAACAAGTTGAACCTACCATATTTACTAAAATTCCAGCACCAGGTATTCTCTATGTCCAGTTTAAAAAATTTTCCCCTACCTCTTTAGAAGAATTTCAAAAAGCTTTTGAGTCTTATAAAAATGATTATTCCTTAACTAGCCTAATTCTGGATTTAAGGGGAAATGTAGGAGGAGCTATAGATGCTACAGCTTACTTTTTAGGATTTTTCTTAGGTAAAGGGCAGTATGCTTTTGATTTTTACCACAAAGGGGAATTTTTACCCTTTAAAACACCAACAGACAAACTCTTATCAATTACTAAATACAAACAGATGGTAGTTTTAGTAGATAATCAGACACAATCATCAGCAGAAATGATGGCTGCTTCTATAAAAAAATATCATATTGGAGTAGTGGTTGGTGTACCTACAAAAGGCTGGGGAACAGTTGAGAAAGTTTTCCCATTGGATAACCAAATTTCCCCAAAAGAAAAGTATTCTTTATTTTTAGTTCATTCCATCACTTTAAGGGATGATAACTTACCAATAGAAGGAAGGGGTGTAGATCCTGATATTAATATCAAAGACCCATCCTGGCAAGAGAAATTACTGTTATATTTTAACAATCCAAGATTAAGCAGCGCCATCAGTAATATGATCTCTCAGTAAATACCTCATTGCATCCTCAGCAGTGTATGGCTCGGGCATTTGAGTAATAAAGCTTACATCATCTCCCAAAGTAACTACAGGTGGTTCTGTCCCTAACTTATCAGTTTGAGGATAGCCTGCAGTAGAAAGCAACCCATTACAAATACACACGCTGCCTTCAGTATCTGATTTCTGGCCACCTTTTTGTACATAAACATCTACTGGTTCAGCAGGGCAACGGAAACCAATAGTGCCTTTTCCTGTTTGATAAGACTTGACCAGATGTCCAGCAGTACACCGCCTTACCCGCGCGTCGAATGTTGCTTTTTCAGACAGTGTCCCTGGTATCTGGGCAACTTTAAAAGGAAATCCCGTAGGTGAAGCAACTGCAGATGTTAAATTATCTAATTCTCTCTGCCTGGCCCGTCTCTTCACCTCTTGCTTCAAATCATCCCTCATCCCAGATTCCTCACTCAGAGCAAATATGGTACCGACTTGGATACCTGTTGCACCTGAGGCCAATGCTTCTGCAAGTCCTGCAGGACTTGCATAGGAACCAGCCAACCAGAAAGGTCTTTGTAAATCCGCAAGCTGATCAAGATTAACTTCATCTTTTGGCCCATAAACCGGTTCTCCTCGCTCATTAAATTCAGGCCTACCTCGCGGTGGGGCGTTATGCCCCCCGGCTGTAGGTCTTTCAACAATAAAGCCATCCACACGCCCTGAGGCTCGAGCTGAAACTAATATTTTCGCTAAAAGGTTAGAGGCAATAATAGCCAAAAACCTTGGTCTTCCAACCACGGGTGCAGGCAACCCATTATTAAGCTCTTTAGGATCAAAAGTAACTTCAGGTCTTACCTTCATCCCTGCAACATCAATCTTATATTGAGCAGGTTCTCCATTGGCAAAATGGTCCAACACTCCAGGTACTTGGTCGGGAATACCAGCTCCTTCAAGCACATAATCCACCCCTGCCAGTATTGCTCCATATAATCTTGGTAGATGTAGCAACTGAATCTTTTCCAAATGATTAACACCAATTGGCCTGTCATGTCCTTCTTTAGCAAGCCACACCTCCACAAAATTAGCAGCTACACTAAGCTCATTTATCCTACTTACAAGTTCCGGATTTCCACTAAGAAGGTCACTTGGTTTTGGAGTTAACCTATAACGGGCTGTAGGGGGTTTTTTAACATCAACGTAATACTCATTCAAAATGCTTTCGGAGATCCTAGGACAAGGAAGATGAGCAAGAGCTCTTTGCATGTGGCCTCCAGGATCACCATCCTGCAATCTCCTGGCAAGTGTCGCCTCAACCCCAGTACCAGAAACTACTCCTAAAACAGCCACATTATGTGCTTTACCAGCTAGACCTACAGCCCTGGCTAGTCTCCAATGTGATATACCAACTCCCATACCTCCTTGAATTAAAACAGGCAGCTTAGAATCAGCTTCTATAGAACTCATATCGGGGGATTATATCACTTCCAACCCCTGTTTGGGTCTTTTCTCATTTCTTCTGTCTCAGTTGGCCTTGAGTAATCATCCTCTAATCTATAAGTATTGCCAATTTCAGGAGTAGAAACTTCCCAAACATCACAATCAGTAATAGAAAAGATTCTATGTTTTTGTCCTAGTTTGGTGGTATATCCTTTTCCTTTTTCAAATTCAACTTGCTCCATTTCGCCTTGACTATTTTCTATAATTACTCCACCTCTTCCAGAACCTAAATAATAGGTTTCAACTTTTTGATCATGGATTTGAAGACTTTGTCTTGTTCCTGCCTTAAGATGCATAATTTTACCAGTGTAGGGAAGTCCTTCTGGAGTAAAAATCAATTCATACCCCCAAGGCTTTTCCACTCTTTTAACGTACGGGGTATTGGTAAATTCTGACTTATCAACAGTTTTTAGAAATTCCTCTAATTTGGGATCATCCATAATTACATTATATAATCAATTAGTCAATTTATGTACACAGATTTAATTACTATATTAGGCCTAAGTTTTTTATTGGGAATAAGACATGCAACTGATGCAGATCATATTGTAGCAGTAACTACTATCATTTCCCGTCAGAAAAAGGGGATTACAAGCAGTGCTTTAGTTGGGATTTTGTGGGGGATAGGGCACTCTATGACAGTAACTTTGGTAGGAATTCCCATTATTATTTATTCTTTTGTAGTCCCTGAACAGTTAGGACTAATTTTGGAATTTTTTGTAGGTGTGATGCTGGTTATGTTAGGAATCTTAAATCTTACAGGCATTACTTCCAAAATAACTGAAAAATTTACCCCACTTGCTTTACATAAGCATCCTCACTCAGAAGGCAGCTCCAAACACTCACACTTTCACTTACATCTTTCATCAGATCTAGAAGATAGCTTTCATCATCTAGGATTATTTCAAACCTTAAGACCTCTTATTATTGGACTTGTTCATGGACTGGCAGGAAGCACTGCTATAGCACTACTCATTTTAAGCACTATTAAAAATACCAACTTAGCCATTTTTTATTTGCTCATCTTTCATATTGGAGTAATATCAGGAATGATGTTGTTTACTCTAGGAATTGGGGCATCTTTAACAGTAGCCAAGAAAAAAAGTGCAGATTTAAACCGATACCTCATTCCATTATCCGGCATATTAAGCTTACTATTTGGTTTATATATTATTTATCAAACAGTTCTCAAACCCTAGGTGTAGCTTCACTCCCACCTCCGAGGTAGGATATTTATATGCATGACCTATAGAGTTGAGGGCTCTCCGTTATGGTGCTATAATTCACAATTATATGTTAAAAGAAGCTATAGAGGCTACCAGACCTGTATTCAACAGGCTTGGGGCTGGACGAAATAGAGTTTTTGCTCGAATTGGGGGTTATATTCCAGATATTTATACAGCTGCGGATGCTGGATATTACCTATCTCAGATAAAGAATCGTCCATATGCATTAGGTTCCACCGAGATAAACCCGCAAGAAATTTCTGATCAGGCAAAAATTTTATCAATTCCTCCACCAGTAATGGAGAAATTAAAAGGAGTCATTGAAGAAGCAGGGCATACCCAACCGTGGCCATTTGTTATGGGTACCTATGAAATGAGTGACCAAAAAATGAGAATGAATGATCTGAGTATGTCAGATCCTCTTTTTGCATACTCTCTAGTGAACGGTGGCATAGAAGGACTTGCTATACCTATCTTAAGAGGTTTTTATTATGCTGGTAGAAGAAGTTGGTGGAGACATGAATCTATACATGCCAGACATCACCTACAAATGTCTCATTTTATGGGTGTTCATAGAGAAGCAAGATCTCAGTTTAATGAATGGCAGGCTGATTATAGTCTATCAGAAGCAGGAGCAACAATCCATGAATCTGGAATTGAGGAGCTATTAACCAGATGGCAATCTTTAAAAGAAGCTAGAGGCTTTTTAGAGAAAGGAGCATCTGCTTTGTCCATGTTAATGTATCTTGAATATGTACCCTTTACTGGAATTAGAAATATAATGATAGACGGTAAAGAAACAAGACTTGATACAGTAGACGATTGGAAATTAAGACTTCCGGCAAAGTTGGCAGTTATTCTAGGGTTAACCAAAGGAGTTGGAACGTTAAATGAACAAACTCATTTCGCAGAAGCTTTAGGAAATACTGCTGCTCAGCTACTGCCTCTAGCTGCCGAGCAAGTTGAAGCTGCTTTTTGGCGCATACAAGCATATGTTGCTATAGCTGCAGTTTCAGCCCTTTTCAGTTCTAAAGATAAAGGTGCTTTTGGTCATAAAAGAATTAATGGTGAACATATTCCCACATCTGAGTATAAATTTCCATATACTTATAACCCTGCTACATCAGTTGCAAGATCATTAGGATTTATGCACTACCTTCAAAAAGTTTGGGATCAAATACCGAATTACAGACAGATTAAATCTGTTCGGGGTGTAGATCATCTAGTGAAAGAGATTGACGAAAGAGCAGTTGCAAATATTAATAATACCCAGCATCAGTTTACTATGCAAGTTGTTGAAGAAGCTTTAGACCCGTTCAGACACTTGAAAAGATCTAAATTCCCACAGGATGTTTATGTAAAAGGAATGTTTGTTCCTGCACTCTATCTTAAGTTAAGAGATTTATACTATCATTAATCACTTATCTTTTATTAGGAAGAAAATTTAAGGCTAGGGAGTTAATACAAAACCTTTTTCCAGTTATTGTTGGGCCATCATCAAAAACATGACCCAGATGTGAACCACATTTTTTGCACATAACCTCTATTCTTTTAACCCCCATAGAATAATCATCCTCAAAAGTAATATTTTTGTTGATCACTGGTCTATCAAAAGACGGCCAGCCTGTTTTTGAATCAAATTTAGAATCTGATGAAAAAAGCTTGGTCCCACAAACCACACAAACATATATCCCTGGCTCAAAATGTTTAGTATACTTCCCAGAAAAAGGAGGTTCAGTCCCTTTCAAAAAACATATATTATACTGCTCAGGAGTTAGCTTCCCACTCGTCAAGTGGGAACGTAAATTATTCATAGGTATTTTTGCTTAATATCTGCATTAAATTTAGTCAGAAGTTTTTCTATTTTAGGATCTATTACCAGAGAACAATAGGGATTTAGGTCCTTATTTCTTTCATAATAATTTTGATGATATCCCTCTGCTGTATAAAAGTTTTTAAACGGAACAATTTCTGTTACCATTTTACTGTCTAAGACTCCTGATTTTTCCATATTTTCCTTTGATTTTAGAGCAACCTTCTTCTGCTCCTCATTATGATAAAAAATTACTGACCTGTATTGAGTTCCTACATCAGGACCTTGTCTGTTTAAGGTAGTAGGATCATGTACCGCCCAAAAAATATCTAAGAGATGCTCAAAAGAAATAATTTTAGGATCAAAATCAATTTGTACAGCTTCTGCTCCTGTTGCATAGCCAGAGGTAACTGAAATTACCCCTTTTAATCTTTTAAAAATTGCCTCTGTGCACCAAAAACACCCTCCAGCCAATGTTGCTATTTCTGCCATAGATAATTTATACCACCCGTAGTATATTATCTTCTGTGAGGAAACCTACATTATTCCTACTTCTGATAATTCTGGTTGCAGCATTTCTGCGTTTTTACCAAATTGATACAAATCCCAAAGCTATGTATGGAGACTCCTTAACAGGAGTTTATGATGCTTATTCTATTTATAAAACCGGAGGATATGATCAAAAAGGGGAATTTTTACCTTTAGTTTTCTCTCTGGGTGGAGGCAGGCCAGGAGGATATATTTATGCCACAGTTCCCTTTGCAGCTCTCCTTGGCCCGACAGCTCTAGCATCTGCAATGGTATCTGTTTTATCCGGCATAGGGATAGTATTTTTGCTGTTTTTAATAGGTCAGAAGTTTTTTTCTGAAAAAGCAGGCCTGGCTATAGCTGCTGTTGCTGCTCTAAACCCCTGGGAATTAAGTTTAAGCAGAGGCCCATTTGAATCCCATTTTGCTCTGTTTTTAACACTACTGGGGTTTTATTCCTTTATAAAGGGGCTGAAAAATAGCTGCTGGTTTGTCCTGTTTGGACTCAGCTTCCTGTTTGCTTCCCAGACCTATTCAACATATAGATTAACTATTCCCTTATTTACCATTTTACTGCTGGCCTGGGTAGGACACAAAGAGGTTTTAAAGCATATTAAAAAACCATTATTTATACTTTCCCTCATTATTATTACTGCCTCCACTTTACTTAGTGTCTATCTCACTCTTAGCAGAGGCAAAGAGGACCGTTTTGATATTATTAATATCTTCAAAGACCTGTCATTAAGATCATCTATTTCTCAGAAGGTCAAAAGTGAGCGTTTGCTAGATAGCTTACACCCAAACTTTTCTTATAAATTACACACTCCACAGCTGGAAATGGCTGCAGTTTTGGCTGAGAATTACTTTGGAAATTTCTTTCCGGATTTTTTATTTCTACATGGAGATGGCTATGTCAGGCATAATCCGGCAGAGACAGGAGAACTCTTTTGGATTGATGCAATCTTGTTAATTATAGGAGTTATTTATTTATATAAATTCAAAAAAAGGTTTTTGGTTTTGCTGGGAGGGTGGATTTTACTTGCCCCCATTCCCACCAGCTTAGTAGGGGAGCCTCATGCCCTCCGCAGCTCTTTGCTTCTTCCTCCTTTGCTGATACTTGCAGGCTTAGGTTTTAAATACATAAAAAATACTGCAGTTTTGACTGTTTTAGTCATCATTTTCCTATTCCAATTTGTTTTATTTATTGACCGGTTTTATTTTGTAGCCCCAAAAAAACAGGCCCGTTTTTGGTCATATCCTGCCCAGTCAGCTTCCATGCTGGCTTTAGAAAACAAAGAAAAATTTGACTATATAATACTTTCCAATAACATTGATAATATGGAATTTGCCTATCCGGTTTATGGAAAATTAGATCCAAATCTGGTTATCAAACAAAACCAGTCTCCTGCCCATATTGACGAGTATTCCTTTTTTCAATACGGTAATATCTATATTGGCTCACTACCCAGTACAAGAATAATGAAATTTATCAGGGATTTACCCGGGAAGGTTTTATATATAGGCCCGGAAAAGGAAAAACCATATTTAGAAAATTATGACATCATCAGAGGTTTTGATAATGAAATTGATTTGATGGTAGTTTCCAGATGAAAAAAATTGCTGTTATTTCATACCATACCTGTCCTTTATCTGATGAAAAAGATGCGGAAATAGGGGGGATGAATACCTATGTTTTAGAACTGTCAAAAGCTTTAGCAGAAAAAGGCTATATTATTGATATTTATACCAAAGCTGAAGAGAAAAATAATTACCAGATTGTCCAAGTTCAGCCCAACCTGAAAGTTGTGCATTTACCAGCAAAGGATATACAGGAATTTACCAAGAAACTGCAAAATTTTATCCAGCAGGAAAAATTAACATATGATTTATTAAGCGCCCATTATTATTTATCAGGACTGGTAGGCTTAGAGCTTAAGAAGAAATACCACATTCCTTTGTTTATTACTTTCCATACTTTAGCTTTAATGAAAAATCTGGTAGCAAGAACCGATAATGAAAAAGCAGACTTAACAAGAATTAAAACAGAATTGATGCTCTCTGGAAAAGCGGACAAAATTATTGCCACAGGGGAAGGTGATCTTGAATATATTCATACTCTCTATGGTGTTCCTTTAAAAAGGATATTTTTACTCTCCCCAGGAGTCAATCTCAAACTTTTCAGACCAATAAATAAACTAGATGCTAAAAAAATGATTAAGGCAAATCCAGATCATCAAATTATTCTTTTTGTAGGTAGAATTGAGCCATTAAAAGGGCTGGATGTGCTGCTTATTGCCATCAAAATTTTGGTGCAGAGAAGCCCCAAACTACAATTTTGTCTCTGGATTGTAGGTGGCACATGGTCTGAGGAAGTAATCCGCTTGAATGAACTGAAACTGCTTTTAGGAATACATGCTTATGTTAAATTTGTTGGTCAAAAAAATAGGGCAGAACTGCCATATTATTATTCCTCATCAGAAGTAGTAGTGATGCCTTCACAGTATGAATCATTTGGCATGGCAGCCTTGGAAGCCATGGCTTGCGCGATACCAGTGATTATTACAGACGTGACAGGCATTTCTAATATTTTAGGTAAAAAGCATCATCCTTTGCTTACCTCTGCCGGCAACCCAATATTGCTTGCCAAAAAGATCAAAAATTTGTTAACCAACAGGGAAGAACATAAACAAATGAGTGAAGAAGTTTTCAAAAAAGTCCAAAATCTAGGCTGGGAAAACGTGGCCTCTAAATTTACTGAGATTATTTAGAAGATTCTCCTGATTTAGGTTTCTTATTAAATAATTCCTTAAAATTCCTCAGATCAACTGCGTCTGGCACGCCGAATTTATACCCTGCTCCTATGACCGCAACAACTACAATCGAACCCAACGCTAACTTTGCAATTGCGCTTTTATCACCTTTACGCACATCTCTTAATAATGGCTTAAACCAATTTGCTCTTTTAAGCGACACCAATAGATCAGGCCTGCATTCACGTAAGTTATTATCCTCTATTATTTCGCCTGTCTCAGGATTTCTTTTACCAGGTCTTAATCCTACAACTGGAATTACTGCTTCACAAATTCCAGCTCCTCCTCCGTGTTCTATATCTCTAATCGACATAATCAATGAAGTTTACATCTTATTTTTCAGGATGTCTATGTTAACCTTTAATCTAGCTTCCCACATCGGATGTGGGAGCATACACGCGTAGGGTTTTCATAGAATCTCGTAGCTTAGGGTCACATTAATAGTAACCTCAGAGGAACCTGGTTCAACTTGAGTTGGGGCACCTGCTGCTTTACTTTCTACCAGGCTTAATGGTATTGGCCTTCCTTGTCCCTGCTGATTTTCTGAATAATTAATTATCCTGCCCAATTTAAAACCAGCAATTTTAGCAGCTTGCTCTGCTTTCTTCTTTGCTTGATCTACAGCTTTCTGCCTGGCTTCATTTTCTACTTTAGTTTTATCCTCAATATCAAAACTGATACCTGAAACCTGGTTTGCTCCATTACCTGTAGCCATATCAATCACATTATTTACATTGTCTAAATTCCTAACTTTAACCAAAAGAGTTGCGCTGGCGCTGTAGCCTCTAATTCTTTGCTGGCTACCAGTGTAATCATAGGCTGGATAAATACTGTAGTTTTGCGTTTGAATATCTTTGGGATCAACTCCAGCTTGTTTCAATCCTTCAGATACTTTATTTATCACAGAATTGATTTGATCCTGAACTGATTTAACTGTTGGTAATTCTGCCTGAATTCCTACAGAAACAGAAGCTATGTCAGGCTTTGCTAATACTTTTCCCTCACCTGTGGTATCAAAGGTGGTAGATTTTGAAGTAGTCACCTGGCTTACAGAAAAAGGGAGGGGGCCAATTAATTTTGTATATACAAAAAGCAGAACAAAAAAACTTAACAGCCAGGCAAGAGGAGATGTTAGTTTAGAATACATATATTTATTTTATCATACTTCTTACCCAACTCTCATCTTTTCATTATTTCATAATTATAAACTACTTCTAAATGATTCCACTAAAAGACAGCAACCGCATACCGAAGTTTCCTTTCTGGACCATAGTGATTATTTTACTTAATGTCTATATATTTTATCTGGAACTAAATGCTCCAGATCCTGACCGCTTTATAACTACTCATGCTCTGATTGCCAGCCAGGTTAACCTCCTCAATATTCAATCCCTTTTCCCATTTATTACCAGCCAATTCCTTCATGGAGGATTTTTGCACATTATTTCCAATATGATATTTTTATGGGTATTTGGTAATAATATTGAAGCTGTTTTGGGTTTTAGGTCTTTTCCCATTTTTTACCTTTTATCAGGTGTTGTTGCAGGCTTAACCCAATTCTTTCTCTCTCCTTCTGACTCTATACCTATGATTGGGGCTTCAGGAGCAGTAGCAGGAGTATTAGGGGCATATTTTGCCCGCTTCCCTTACAATAAAATTAAAACCTTAGTCTTCATTTTTGTTTTTATCACCATTGTAGATATACCTGCTTATGCTCTACTTCTTTTTTGGTTTATCACCCAACTTTTTTCTGGAGTAGCTTCTATTTCTTTAAATACTAATACAGGTGGTATAGCCTTCCTGCCACATATTGGAGGATTTTTATTTGGCTGGCTAGCAGCAGTATTAACAGCTCCCAGAAAAAATTATTTACAACTCAAATTTTCTTAAAAGGAGGTGATAAAAATGGACCAAAACGGAAATGGACAAAAAAAGATAGATCCTTTGGTAGCTGGAGTAACAGGAGCAATAATTGGGGCAGGGCTAGGCGCTGTTACCACTAAAATGCTTTCTGATAAAAAAATAAGGAATAAGCTTATGGGAACAGTCAATGATGCCAGGAATAGGCTAGCAAGCTATGCTAAGAAAACTTGAGCCTAATTTGTGAAAGTTTATCCTGTAAAAGCTCAAAAATAGTGTGTTTTTTGCAGACATCTTTAAGTCCTGCAATGTCTTCATTTGTAAGAGTTAATGTCTGGCTGGTTTTTGGATACATAATGGCTTTTTTATAAATTACATGACCAATACCCAAAGCATGTCCCAGCTCATGAGCAAGTGTATGAATAAGTTCAGGCTTGTTATTACTAAAATAGATTTCTATTCTGTTTTCTGGGCCTTTAAAAATACCTTCTTCAGGTCTCTCCTCTAAAGCATTATTGAAGTTCTGGATATTTTTGTTTAACAGATCCACCTGAGAGTTATATTCACCTGCAGACATATTCAAGCTTTTGGCTATCACATTTAACCTTTCTTCCTCTGTCTTTAGCTCCTGCTGTCTCTGAATTATTTTGTCAAATTCCTGCTCCGGTGCCCCCCCCTTGTTATTCCACATCTCAACTTCAGCATTCAAAGCAGCTATTTTTTTGCTTAAATCAGCTGATTGCTTTTGAAACTCAGCAACCTGAGGCTTTAACGATTGTTTTTCTGACTGTACTGTCTGTTCTTGTTTGCTTATTTGAGTAGTTAAATATTGTCTAGCATCATAGATTAAATTAATGCTTAAATCTCCTTTTGGATCATAAACAAAAAGATTTCTTCCCTCTGCGCTATTCCAAATTTGGGCTGCATCAGCAACATCAGATAAAACTGTATCCCTTGATAGATTAAATCTAGGATCAATAGTATCTACCCTGTAACTTATAGGTTGGTCACAAAAAGAATAGGTATAAAGCTTTTCAAAATAATCAGGATACAGCCTGCTTACAATAATCAGGACAATTGTAAAAAGAATAACAGTAGACAACAATTTCTTCATAACTTATGTATAATATTAATATGTTTTCTGAAATAATCAAATATGGTTATCAATATTTACTGAAACCTGTTCTTTTTCAGTTTGATCCAGAAATGGTGCATGTGGCAATGACTTCTTTTGGGGAACAATTGGGAGAACAGAAATGGGCTAAAAAGTTTTTAAAAAATAGTCTGGTAATTTCCTCACCCCTGATTTCCCAAACTGTTGCTGGAATTAAATTTGCTAGCCCAATTGGCCTTTCTGCAGGCTTTGATTATGATGCCAAGCTAACTCAAATCAGTGGTTCGTTAGGCTTTGGCTTTCAAAGTGTTGGAACTATTACTAATAGCCCTTATGAAGGCAATCCAAAACCCAGATTAGGCAGGCTTCCAGAATCTAAATCTCTAATGGTTAATAAGGGTTTTAAAAACCTAGGAGCTGAGAAAATAGCTTCTAAATTGCAAAAAAAAACTTTTGATATTCCTATTGGGATCAGTATTGGCAGAACCAATTCAGACAAGTTAAACCAGGAAGAAAGTGTTAATGATATTATTGCTGCCTTTAAAAAATTTGAAGAGAATAAGGTAAAAAATGCCTATTATGAATTAAATATCAGCTGCCCAAATTTAATGGGGGATGTTACTTTTTATGATCCTAATAAACTGGACAAATTGTTATTAGAGGTGGACAAGCTCGAACTTAAAAAGCCCATATTTATCAAAATGCCCATTTCAAATACTGATAAAGAAATCTTAGAGATGCTTAAAATTATTGCCAATCATAGCCCAAAAGGGATAATCTTTGGCAATCTGTTGGGCAAATTGTCCGGCAAGCCTACTTTTGACCGTTCTAATCATCTTATTTCTTTAGCCTACAAAAACTATAAAAAGAGATTTATTATTATTGGTTGCGGGGGAGTATTTAGCGCTTTGGATGCTTACTTAAAAATTAAAGCAGGAGCCAGACTTGTCCAGCTCGTTACAGGTATGATTTATCAGGGACCACAACTAATATCGGAAATAAACCATGAACTTATCAAAAGATTGAAACATGATAATTTCTCACATATTTCTCAAGCTGTAGGGATCAGAAGACATAAAAACAGAAGCAAGAAGTCTTAGTATCAAATGACTAAAAAGAGGGCAATTGCAACCATTAAGACTTGCCAAAGGTCGCGGGCTCCCAACAATAAAGTTTTAGTATCCCTGCCATGCCAGTGTAAACCCTGGTGGAATTTATTTTCTATCTTAAGCAAACCCCTTCTTTTTAAAATACCAGTAAAAATCAAACCATCCAGTATATCAGGCAGCTGGGCTCCTCCAATACCAAACATTATGTATAGAAGCTTCTGGCTAAATCCTTCCTTGAAATAAATCAAACCTAACATTAAAATTATAGGCAAAAATAAATCAAAAAGAATAATTGGCAAAAGAACTTTTTTTAGTTTTTCTGGCTTCACAAAATGTCCATGGGGAATAAAATCCCCTAAATAATGAGAAACAACACCAGCAGTTCCTGTAACAAGCAGCCCTGTTACTAAATCACCTTGTCCTAAAAATTGATAAGCAGTAACCCCTACAATGACCCCTAAAGCAGTATGTCCTACAGCAACCATAATTTAATTATATAACTAAACAACTACAGTTTTACCATCTAATCCGCGGGAAATACCGATCACAATATATAAAACATCTTCAGAACAAATATTGGTCATTTGGTGAACATGTTTCACCGGGGTTACCACTGCATCACCTTTTTCCAGATTCTCCACTTCATCATCAATTCTTACACTAGTTTTCCCATTCAAAATAATGAAAACCTCAACCATATCTTCATGGAAATGTGCCCTAAATGTGCTTCCCACAGGTAATTTTGCCCAATTTATCATCTGGATTCTACCTTTCACCAAGTCAGCTTTTTTAAATAAAATCTTTTTCCAGACTCCTGGATTGCTCTGATCTTCATGACTGGCTGGAATATATTTTAAATCCTTAGACCTGATCACTTGCATAATATTTATTATATCAAGATCCACTGAGGTATAAAGAAGAAAATTACATTCCCACATCCGATGTGGGAAGCTAATGTGGGAAGCTAATTTTCTTCCATACAATATCCTTACCATCTATACACTTTTTTCCTAAATTACTAAGTTAATATTATTTTATGAGGAAGCCAAAAATAGCCATAGCCGGTCCTGGCGTAGTTGGGCAGGCAACAGGAAAAGCCTTCCTGCAAAAAGGGTTTGATGTTTCTTTTATAGGTATTGACAAGACAAATATTGAAAGTCTCCGTAAACAAAAGTTCTCTGCATATTTTCCAACTGAATTTCGTAATGGTAATTATCAATTTGATGCAACTTTCTTAACAGTTCCAACCCCAACCATTGATGGAAAAATTGATCTTTCAGCAATGAAAGAAGCGACAAAGGATCTGGGAAGAAATATAACCCATACGAACAAATATCATCTGGTTGTTGTCAAAAGCACAGTCCTGCCAGGAGTAACAGAACATTTAATTATTCCGGAAATTGAGAAAAGTTCTGGCAAGGTTGTAGGGCGTGACTTTGGAGTTTGTATGAACCCTGAATATCTAAGAGAAAACACCGCAGAAGAAGATGCCTTCCAACCCTGGATTATTGTAATTGGGGAATATGACCGCCGTTCAGGCGACTTTTTAAGTTTTTTATACCGCGATTTTGACAGTCCTATCTACCGTGCCTCCCTTTCTGAGGCAGAAATCCAAAAGTATATTCATAATCTATTTAACGCTGTCAAAATCACCTTCTTCAATGAAATGCGCCAAATTGGTAAAAAAATCGGCGCAGATACAGATAAAATCTTTAAACTGGTTGCTTTAAGCTGTGAAGGAATATGGAACCATCATTATGGCTTGAAAGACAAAGGACCATATTCAGGAAGCTGTCTGCCCAAAGACACTAAGGCTTTCCTGCATTGGACCCAGATTCAGGGCTGGAAAGTGGATATTTTAAAAACAACCATTAAAACAAACGACCGGATCATGGCTGATGAAACACAGACAATAGGCCAAACACAAAAAATCTATGGCCGTATTATGGGATGATTTTGTTTTTCTAATATATCAGTATATTGCCACCCATTCATACTTTATACCGTTGGGTATTTTTGGAATATGGCGCTGGTCAATATGGCTATTTAAAGAAGTGGTCGCTTTAAAATACCGTCCCAAGCTCAATTTTTACTACTGCCCTGTTTCAATTGTAACACCGGTCTACAATGAAGATCCGCAAGTTTTCTGCAAAGCCCTAATCTCCTGGATCAACAACCAGCCCAAGGAAATTATCGCAGTCATTGATTACACAAGTAAAGATTGTGTTGCAGTTTTCAAGAGTATCCAAAGATGGTTTCCCAGAGCAAAGTTGCTGATTACTTACAATTCCGGAAAAAGACAAGCGCTCGTAGACGGTATCAAAGCAGCCACAGGGGATATTGTAGCTTTGGTGGACAGCGATACTTTCTGGTCTGAAGATACCATGAGAAATACCCTATCTCCTTTTGCCGACCCTAAAGTAGGTGGTGTTGGAACTTATCAAAGCGTCTGGCAGCCTAAAACACTTGCGCAGAAAATCTTCAATATGCAGCTAAATCTCCGCTATCATGATGATTTTCCTTTCCTGGCTGCAGCAGGAGATGCTTTGATTTGTCTGTCCGGAAGAACCGCTTTTTACCGCAGGAATATCCTCTTACCGCTTCTTGATGACCTGATAAATGAAACATTCATGGGTACGCCTGTTATCTCTGGAGATGATAAAAGGCTAACTTATCTGGTTCTTTCTAAAGGCTTTAAAGTGGCATTTCAAAGCAATGCCCATGTATATACCCCCGGCATGCCCAACTTTTCTTCGTTTTTGAAACAAAGGCTGCGATGGACAAGAAACAGCTTACGCGCAGATTTGAAAGCCTTAATAGAGGGCTGGCCTTTCCGCCATCCTGCTCTGGCTTTCTTTCAGATAGATAAAGTCCTCCGCAGTTTAGCTATTATTTTAAGCCCCATTTATTTTTTTATCTCCCTGGCAACAGGTTTATATCTGGCAGCGCTGGTAATCTTTATCTGGTGGTTTGGCAGCCGTTTAATTAAACTCATGCCACACCTAATAATTAGACCAGCTGATATTGTTTTATTACCTATTTTTGTTCTGTTTACATTTGCCAGCGCTGTTGTCAATATCTTTGCCCTTTTTACTTTAAATACCCAAGGATGGCTGACAAGATGGGACACATCCAGGCTGTTGCGGTTAAGGTTTTTGCAACAGGTACCTGCTTATACTGCCACCAGCCTCTCTTTGGTCGTTATGGCCTCTGGAGTGCTCTTTTACAAACAGCAAGTCTATTTTATTCCTCAAGCCAAATCCCAGCTGCTCCAGCAACAAATGTTAGCTCCCTTAAATGACCAACCTTTACCTTTAGATTTATCAAAAGAAGGACCACAAACATCCGGAGCAAATGGCCTGCTTGTAACAAGATATATTGTCAAAGAAGGGGATAGTATTGATCAAATAGCAGCAGAAGCCGGCATTGACCCCATGGACCTTTTGTATGCCAACTTCAGCAGGCTGCCAAACTGGAATAAACTGGAAAAAGGATTTGTGCTTAGTATTCCTGGCAAGGACACTCATTTAAAACCCCAGGCAAACTTTAACTACCAAAGAATTTATCCTGATCCAAGGAGAATTTTATATAACTCGCAAACGAACACAATTGATCTTTTTGGGCGGGGACAGGAATTTACTTTATCCGATATTAGGGAAGCAACCGGAGACAAAATCCTGCAGGAGTATCCAGGGAAACAATGGTATTTAAAAGCTAATCTGCTTCTGCATTCTGGCACAACTCTAAAACTTAACAACAACGAAGTTGAGTGGTTAAAATTATCCAGCAATAAAACAGGCTATATCCATATTCTGGCCTACAATAGCATACTTTACACAGATAAAGTTAAAATCACTTCCTGGGATGAAGATACCAGTGATTATGACTTGAACCTGGAAGACGGCCGGAGTTTTATTCTGGCAAAAGATGGGTCAAGAATGGATTTTTATAACTCAGAATTGTCTTACCTGGGATTTCCCAGGCCGGAAAATTTAACCATGTCTTCTTATGGTGTTTCCTGGAGAATGAGCAATGGCAAACTGAATACAACATTGCTGACTGGTGAGATCATTGGCAGCAAATTCCACCACAACTATTTTGGAGCATTTACCTTCGGGGCAACAGGCATACTGTGGAGAGAAAATGAATTTTATGAAAACATCCGTTATGGACTTGACCCTCATGACGATTCCAATGGTTTTTTAGTAGAAAATAATATTGCCAGAGATAACGGCAGCCATGGAATTATCTTTTCCAAACGCTGCATCAACAATACTATCCGCAACAACCTCTCCTACAACAATAAACTTCACGGGATTATGCTGCATGAAAAATCCGACTATAATCTAGTCGAAAATAATACTTTATATGGCAACATAAATGGAGTTACTCTGTGGCGTTCCAGTAATAATATCGTGAGAAACAATAATATTTACAAAAACTCAAAGAGCGGGATCAGGGCTAATATGGAATCAGTATCAAATTTTCTGTTAAGCAATCAAATTACCAACAATAATCTTCATGGTATCTATTTATACAGCAACGCCAACACCAATATCATTGCAAACAATAAGCTAAGCCACAATGGTTATGCCCTTTATGTTAAAACTGACACTAACAGCATCCAAAACAACAAACTGGAAAAAAACCGGATAGGAATCTTTTTGCTCTCTGGAGCCTCTGGTAATCAGCTCTCAAATAACCAGATTATCTATAACTACTCATTCGGTATTTATGTAAAAAACCCTGTTGATAAAAGAAACTTTTTAGGATCAAACTACATGTGGCGGAACGTCCAGGATATTAGAGCAAAGGCGGTGATACTCTGATGTGATAAACCGGTTGCTGGTCTTGCTGGTTATTCTATCATTATTTGCTTATTTTGCTACCAGGCCAAAACTGGGCACTGCATATTATATCGATCCAAATGAAGAAAACAGCATTCAAAAAGCCATTGATTTAGCAAAACCCGGGGATTTCATCTATTTATCTGCTGGTACTTATAGGCAGGATATCCAAAGCAAAAAAGATGGAAAACCTAACTTGCCAATTACTATAGTTGGACCAAAAAGCGCAATTGTTGTAGGTAGTGGAAAACCCCATGTTTTTGAAATAAATCACAGCTACATTAGTTTAAAAGGATTTACTATTGACGGGCAATTTGGTACTGGAACTAGAGCTTCTGATTTTAGAGATAAACTGCTCTATGTTGCCGGCAGGCAACCAGGCAAAGGAGTAACTGGTTTAAAAATCACCGGAATGACTATTCAAAATGCCGGCGGTGAATGTATCAGGCTGCGCTATTTTGCTCAAAAAAACGAAATCAGAAATAACACCATCCGCAATTGCGGTATATATGATTTCCGTTTTAAAAAAAGTGGGAAAAACGGAGAGGGGATTTATATTGGCACTGCTCCGGAACAATTAAATGATGAGAAAAATCCCACTGGTGACCCGGATCAGTCCAGCAATAACTGGATTGCCGGTAACATCATCAATACCCAAGGCAATGAGTGTGTAGACATAAAGGAATCTTCAAAAGAAAACCTGGTAGAAGGAAACAGTTGCACCGGACAAAAAGACCCTGATTCCGGGGGGATGGATGCCCGGGGAAGCAATAATACTTTCCGCAACAATAATATTTTTGAAAATTTAGGGGCAGGAATACGCTTAGGAGGAGACCGCAAGAAGGATGGAATAAATAATAATGTCTATAGTAATCTCATACGAGGAAATGACAAAGGCGGTATTAAATTTGAAAGGATTCCCCAGGGGAAAATTTGTGGCAATACTATGTCTGAAAATAGGGGCGGAGATTTGGCAGGTTCCTATGGTGAAAAGTTCAGTCCAGCTTTAATCTGTAGATCATAACTTCACCATAATTATCAGCTTTGCAAAGATTTGAACCTTCCTTACTGCAGTTGGATTGGGTATAAGCGCCAGCTTTAAAATAAGCTCCAGAATAATTTTTGTTTAGAGTATAAACAGGACTGGCGCTGTCATTGTAGTAAACTGCACTTTTTCCCCCGTTTATTGTAAATTTTATGGTAAATCTTTTTCCCAAGGTATAATTTGAATCAAGTTTATAGACATTTTTCCCATTCACATTTACATATAAATTAGATGATTCTAGGCGGATAACCATAATATCATCGCTGCTGTCATGGATTTGCCCAGCCACAATATGGGGTTTTGTTTTTGGAAGATGGGTAATTGCCTCATCCAAAAATAATGTATGTGTTCCTTTTGTAGAAGACCAACCGGCATTTGCAGTACCCCCATCTGTCATCTCCCGCAGCTCGGAACGGGGATATTTAGACCCTCCTGTTGTCACACCGTTAACTGGAGCTCTAAATCTGATTGCATTTTCCGCTGTAACTATAAACCAGGGATCAATCTGGTATGTATCCAAAGCTGGTTGTCTTATTTCTGTAGGGCTTTTGGAAGATCCAACAGGTAATGTCAGCTTCCAGTTAAGAAGGCTAAAGTTTAAAACAGGAGAAGATACAGCTAATACTTGAGCAGGGGATGGCGTAGGGGTAAGTGTTGGTATTG
The DNA here is from genome assembly GCA_964415615.1 of uncultured Gammaproteobacteria bacterium. Lineage (GTDB taxonomy): Bacteria > Patescibacteriota > Microgenomatia > Daviesbacterales > UBA10151 > UBA10151. Next base: position 15,444 of record CAYQAW010000006.1, on the reverse strand, counting down.
ATGTTGGCCCCGATTTAATCGGGGTTGGTTGTGGTGTAGGTATTGGTGTAGGGGTTGATCCCGGTTTAATCTGGGAATCCGGTACGACAGACAGCTCTGCTTTTTTAGTCCTTAAGTCTGATTTCTTTTGGAAGGGATTTCCAAATAAAGGTGTAAACGCTCCAGCAGATATTGTAACTATTGCAACAACCAGGGCAATTAAGGCAGGTATACTCATGAAGATAGGGATTATACCACCACAATAAGTCCTTGACAACCATCAGGATATCTGTAACAATTATAATAATGAATAAAATCTGCTCAAGGTTTATTTCAACTGTATTTCTGTTTACCGCGGCAATTTTTATAAGTATCCTTTATCCTTCAGTTACCTATGCTGATCATTCCTGGGGTGGATATCATTGGGCCAGGACTGCAAATCCGTTCAACTTGAAATTAGGTGATAATCTTTCTCTCAAATGGGACCCGGTTCTTCAAACTACTTCCACTGATTGGAGTATTTCGTCTGTTTTGGATACATCAATTGTTACCGGTGGTACAAAAGCCCGCAATTGTAGGCCTACTTCAGGCCGGGTTGAAGTCTGCAACTCCCAGTATGGAAATAATGGCTGGTTAGGTTTAGCGCAAATTTGGGCTAGCGGTCTGCATATAGTACAAGGAATTACCAAAGTAAATGATACTTATTTTAATACCTCTACTTATAACACCCTTGCCTGGCGTAATCTAGTCTTATGCCAAGAGGTCGGCCATACTTTAGGTCTGGATCATCAGGATGTGAATTTTAATAATGCAAATGTAGGTAGCTGTATGGATTATACATCTGATCCAAGCACAAATCAGCATCCTAACCAACATGATTACGACGAACTAGCATTAATATATGATCATCTTGATTTGACTACAACTCTTAGTCAGACGCTTTCCGCAAGTCAGGGCAACTACGATAATCCAGCAGAGTGGGGCAGATTAGTTAAAAAGCAAGGACGTACAGCAGTGTTTGAGAGAAACTTTGGTTTGGGCAACAAATTATTCACCTTCGTCATCTACGCCAATTAGCATAAAATTATAGCTTACGAGTATCTTTGAGAGTAATTTTCTGAAGTTATCACTACACTTGAGCTAACAACTTCAACAGTGGGAGAAAGTTCTATCTGATACCCACGGATTTCATCCAACATTTTATCCAGTTCATCTGTACCGGCTAAAATAAAGCCATTTATTCCCATTGCTTCGCTAGGATCAATCCTACGTCTTCTGACAGCATCAGTATCAAGTGTAATGACGAATGATTTTGACTTTCTGTGAATGTATTTTAATGCTACTGCTTCTAAGTCCGCCTGTTTCCACCGTTCCCTTAGACTTGTTTTGATACTTAGTGAAATAGGGCCAATATCATTGGCATAAATTATAAGGTCATAATTTACATAGGGTATGAAGGCAACTTTTGCCTGCATATAAAAAGGCATTATTCCAGCACGGATTAAGGTAATAGCTATAAGTTCTTCAAATACCTTACCGTTGATATTCTGATTACTTGGAAAATTATCCTGATACTTTGCCCAATACTTTTTTATAAATTCACTTGGCTTGAAATTAGGATCTATTTTAATATCTGGAATAAGCTCTTTAACTACTTCTTTAGCTGTCTGACTTTTATCTAAATCTTCAAAATCATCCATATTGCGTTGCTCCTATAAAACCAGTTGCCACAACTGGGGCATAGTCTTTATTGGTAACTTTAAGAGATTTTAGCTTTTTTGCAATCTGTTTTGCAACTGCTGCTACTGCTGGAATTGCTACAGAATTACCCATCTGCCTATACATTTGAGTTCTTGAGACAGGAATTATGAAATCTTGGGGGAAACCCATGATGGCTTTACATTCACTTACAGTTAGTAGCCTTAAACCTGTTTCACCATCTCTCACAAAAGTCCCTGTTAATCTTTGAATTTTATGGTAAGTAGAGACTAAAGTCTTAACTTGTATCTTAGAGTTTTTATCTATAATCATGGGTCTACCATCATCTTTTTTAAACAAGTAAGTTTGCTGAAGATGTTCCGAAATAGAATATCCCTTTACATTTGTTTCTAAGTAATCGTTTATGTAAGCCTTTTTACCAGTGGGTTCGGGGAAATCAAATTCAACACCGCCAAACAAATCTTTCCTCAACCCAACTATATATATTCTTTTCCTCTGTTGTGGTACACCAAAATCCGCAGCATTAAAAACTTTATAGAAAACCTTATAACCTATCTCATCCAAGGATTTTAATATGGTTTTGAAGGTGTCACCTCGATCATGAGTTACTAATCCTGGTACGTTTTCAAGTAGAAACGCACTTGGTTGCCCATTACTCTGTTTGTATTTTAAAATCCTCAAAATGTCATAGAATAAAGTACCCTGCGTAGCATGCATAAATCCTTGCCTTTTACCAATCGAGCTAAATGGCTGACAAGGGAAACCTGCAACAAGAACATCATAGTTAGGGATCTCTTTTTCATCAATCTTGGTTATATCACCGTGGGGAATTTCACCAAAGTTAGCCTGATAAGTTTTTTGACAATCTTGATCCCATTCAGAAGTAAAGACACATTCTCCACCAGCTTCTTCAAATCCCAATCTGGTACCACCAATGCCAGCAAATAAGTCTATAAATGTAAAATCTGCATTTTCTATTTTATGATCAGGGGCAAATAAAGAAGGAGTCTGTATATTACTGAGTTTTCGTGAAGCCTTATCCATTGCTTTAATATACCAAAATACTAATCACATTATAGACTATTTTTAAAATTAATTCTCACATTTAAAAGTGAAGAATGTATAACGTTTAATCTATATCTCAATACAAATATCTTTGAAGCCAAGCGTAATTTAATCCTTAGATATCCTCCTTTTGCTCGTGTATCGTCAATCAATGCTGCCAGGCTAGGTGCTTAAATTACATCTTCTGCCAGGGGGCATAAAGGTCGTAATTTGCAGTTACTGCTGCAGTTGAGCCTTCATGCACAGCAGCTGTAATTTGTTGCTCAAACGGCTTAGTAATATCTCCAGCAGCATAAACAAAGGAAATATTGGTCTTTTGGTGCTCGTCCACAATGATGTATCCATCATCTGTCAGAGCAACTTTTAATATCTTTGCAAGCCTATTTTTAGGCTTCATTCCTTGCTCTGAAAACATATAATCAAAAATAATTTCTTTACCTGATTGCAGTATCACCTTTTCAAACATACCATCTCTGCCTATTTCTCTAGCAATTACCTCGTTATAAAAAGGGATACGGGCATCCTGCAAACGTTTAATCCAAAACTGGGAAATATTACTTCCAACTGCATTGGTAACAAAAGTTAGCATATTGGAAAGGTTTTTAAACTGAAGACAATCACAAACAGCTTCATTATCTTGCCCAACAACCAATACCTTTTTATTGATAGTTTTGTGTCCATCACAGGTAATACACCAAAAAAGGGACCTACCAACATACTCCTGCCAGTGGGGAAATCTGGGAAACTTGTCCTCAACACCTGTTGCCAAAATTAAAGATTTACTTTTATATAAGTTTTTAGCTGAGGTAACAACAAACAGTTTTCCTTTTTTTGCAATATTTTCAACCTTATCCTCCTGGTACGCTACTCCAAACTGCAGAGCTTGTTTGAGCATCAGATATCTTAAGCTTTTAGCAGAAATTCCTCCAGGAAAACCAGGGTAATTTTCATTAATTTCATTAGTATTCCATCTGCCTTTTTCATCTCCAATAATTAAAGCTGACCTTAAGTACCTTGCCAAAAATATCCCAGCAGAAAGCCCAGCAAACCCATCTCCAATTACAATTGAGTCATAGACAAATTCATAAACCTTCCTATTTTTCATCTTTGGTAAAGGTCCTAATAATTTTAAAAAAGCAGCAAGTGGAAACCATGAAGCCTTTGTATTAAAAGGGTAAGGGCAACCTTGAATTTTAGTAGCTTTTTAACCCATTAAAAATTCAGAAGAACTATGGATAAATTAAGAAGGGTAGCAAATGAAACCCAGGCTAAATAGGGGATTAATAGTTTCCCAGCAAGCTTATTAATATTAAAAAAGACTTTAATTGTTAAAAATATACTTGCCCACAAAACCAGTATTTCTAGAAAAGCTAAGGCAGGATTTTTAAGGCCAAAGAATATAATTGACCATAAAGCATTTAATATAAGCTGAACAGCAAAAACTTGAACTGCCCATTTTTTACTTTTTCCTTTTTCCTTATTACTTATTACTAAGTACAAGCTTATACCCATCAGAATATACAAAATTGTCCAGACAGGAGCAAATACCCAGTTAGGAGGGGAGAAGACAGGTTTATTTAAAGCAGTATACCAGGTAGGAATAGAGTTAACAGTAAAAAAACTCCCTAAAATTCCAGCTCCTAAACAAACACCAATAGACAAAATTAATTTAGGGATATTAATAAATTTATTGCCCATTAACTCTACTATACCAGAAATATAACTCTTTTTATTGCTTCAGACCTTGGAGGTAGTAATTATATATTTTTGTAAAAGTTGCGGGACATGGATTCGGACCATGATTAAGGGATCCAAAGTCCCCTGTGCTACCATTACACTATCCCGCAATATTTGAGACCTATTATATCTCAAAACACCCCAATATACACCATATTGACAGCAAAGTAGAAGTATGACAACAATGGTATAGAGGGGGTGATTAACAGTGGATACAAAACAGATAGTAGCTTGGGTTTTAGTAGTTGGTGCTTTGAATTGGGGATTAGTAGGGCTTTTAAACATAAATTTAGTAGAATCAGTTTTGGGTGCAGGTTCGCTCCTTACTAAAGCAGTTTATGTGGTAGTTGGTCTGGCTGGAGCATATAAAGCTTATATGCTCGTTGGAGGAAAGAAGAAATAGTTTTCTTTCACTGGTTATTATTTAAAAATCCGGTCTCCGTCTGGGGCCGGATTTTTTTTAAACGAAATTGAGTAATTTTATGAAGAAAATCGATATTGACAATTACATGATTAGCCCGATATATCAATATATTCAGGGCTTCTCTGGGACTACTATCCCGTCTGGAGCTCCTGATGTGATTTTAGCCAGACTGCCAGAGTTTATCAGATTATTCCTATCTAACGGTCTATTACCAGATTTAGTTTATGTTTTAGGTCTAAAAAATGCATAAGTATGTATATCAGAAAATCGATCCCTGTGGCCTAGGCAAATCTACAAAAAGTATTCTGCCATTCGCTCCCTAACAGTAAGGCTAAGTCCTGAGCGAGCGCAGCGAGTCGAAGGATACTTTCACCCCGTCTGAATAAACGAGGCTCGCCTTTGGCGGCACAAGGATCATTCGGTGTAGTTATTATACCAGAAACTTTCTGTTAATTAACATTAAATAAGGTCCTACTTAGTTTTCTTTACTAAAGGAAATTGAAGAAAGGAAATTATCCATCTGGTTTTTGTAATTCGGCTCCTGATATGAGGTAACTGAAATAGTCCAAATATTGTCATCCTGCCAGATGTTGTAAGTATGCTCATAACCTTCAAAGGTATAGAAATAAGAAATGGCAGGGTATCCGGCAATTGTTAACTTTGTTAAATCATGGTCTGTTGCTCCACCAGGATTCGGATCATGAATTTCATCGTAAATTGTTTTATATTTATCACCTTGTGTATATACTGAACCTTCATAGTTTTTATAGATCGTCATAATTAAACCTGGGCGGTTAGTCTGCATAAAGTTAGGCGGATTTTTTTCATCCCAATCATTGGACTTTATTACAAGTGTTCCAGAAGATTGTTGTATTTGAGGTTCATCTTTACTATGCTTTTCCATTTTCCATCCGTTTGGTAAGGTAAAATGAATTAACTCATCAAGCGGTTTATCAACTAAAATTGTTTGATTAGGGGTAAATGTAGATAAAATTTTGTCTGCTAATTTAAATTGTTCCTCACTTACTCCAAAATTATTTCCCGCTATTTTAAAGATGAAAATATTGTTATCTTTAATTTCTATAACTACGGCGTGTTCTTTATCGATAATATCGTGATTAAACCCAAATCTCTTACCTTCTAACTTTTCACCAGGGTCGAGATAATATAAACCATTTATATTTCCATTAACATATGATGCAAAACTGCTTAAAACTTGAGTCTCTCGGCCCTTAGAATTATCTTGAATATCTTTTTTGGCTAGTTCCTCAGCAGTTGTTTTAGGAGCATTTTTAATTATTGCAAACATAACACTATAAAATTTTTTATCTTCGGCATTTTTTGAGGTATATTCTATGTTAAATAAGCTCGCGTTTTTAAAACCGAACCAATCGAAAACAGAAGTCGTATTCTCTAACTTTAAATCTGATGGATATTTAATAGTAAAATCTTTATTTTTGTATACTTGCCAGTTTTTAGCTTCTAGATCTGTTGCTGGTTCTACTTTTTTAATTTGAAGAGAGGTAGTTGGGGTCGCAACTACATTTTGCTGTTGGTTAATTGATGGTTGCGTTTTAGTTTTATTTGTATTTAAAAAGTATATTCCTATACCAATTAAGGCTACAACAAAAATTACTCCTATAATCGGAAGCCATATGCCTTTTTGGTTCAAAATATTTTTAGGATATGCTTGAGCCTCAATTGGTTTTTGAGATTCTAATTCAGATTTGCTCTCATCGATATCTTCCATAGTTATTAACTATTTTTATCTAACTATAGTATTTCAGAAAAATAGCTTAACTTCAAGTGGAATTGAAGGCTAGTCTACTGGCGGGGAGCTTTTGACACCAAAGTAGGGGGTCATCACTACTATTAATTAGTTTTCCCAATGTGCTAGATTTTCAACCTTTGGTAAAGGAGGTGAGAATCTACTATGTTACCGCTGGAAGTAATCAAGAAGTATTATCCTAATGCGTCGGAAGAAGAGCTAAAAGAGATACAAGAAGTTGTTTATTTGTTGGCTTGTGCAGTTATGCAGCATTTTTATGGGTCGAAGTGGATGGGAGATTTTGAAGATATTGAGCAAAATAAAAAATAACTAAACTAAGGCTAGTTCGATTCCCGTATGGGTTCTTGTTTTTAGGGTTAAATTTAGACAAAATTTAGCAACTTTCCGAAGCTAAAATTTATTAGTTCGATAAAAATCTGATGGAGCGGGTAAGGATCATTTCATCTTTTAGTAAAATATTCCTTAAGTTTTCTCCTTCCAGCGCCACTTTTCCACCAAAGTTCTCGTTTCTTAGCTTCTTGTTCGGATTGAAATTTCTCAAAGAATAATAACTTAAATGGCATTCTATATTTAGTTGCTTTAACTCTACCAGAATTATGGAGATTGAGACGATTATCTATATTATTTGTATAGCCTACATAGGTTCTATCGTCCTTCGAACTCTGGAGAATGTAAGTATAATACATGGATTGGGAGCGGGCCGCCCGAAGGGCGAGCCTCGCTCTATGTATTTTTTGCTAGGACAGAAAGACAGAATGCGCGCGATTTTTATTTATTATAGTCCCGCAAAGCGGGACAGGAACACAAAAACAATTTAATGTTTTCTTGCCCCAACCCACCCAGCACGAAAACTTTTTTACTCCCTTATTATATAGATTAGAAAAGTTGGAAGCACTCGAGATGTCTCATCTTTTACAACTAAGAAGCTCCTTGATTTTCTCTTTTTCGTCTTCTTCTATTTTCATTACGTATTGTTCTTGTAGTTGCATTAAAAGATTCGGTAAATTCTTCTCTAGAAGGGTAATTTTCTCCAAATCGAATGATTACTTGATCGTATAATTCTCCTGGTGTTGTAGCAACTATTAATTCTCTGAATTCAGGATCTTGGTTAATAGCATTTCTTCGTCTTTGATAATAACGTTGTGCAATTCCCTGGAGAACCTGTTCGGAATACTGAGTTTGTTGATCTTCATCTAATTGACTAAGATTTTGTGTATACAATTCATATTCTTCATGAGTATCAAAACCTGTTACTGTTGGAAGGTATTTAAGTACAATCGGATTATATTCAACAAACACATCACCAACTAGAAAATCAACTTTTATCCCAGCCCTTTCGAGTATCACTTGATAGTTTACTCCACGCTGAACTCGATATTCTGGAACAAATTGCTCAAGTGACATTGCTGTTGCTGCTTCTGCATATGAATCAAAATAGTTTTCTCCAGCAATCGCTTTTCGTGGATCCATTCTTTCGGTCATATTTATTGCTAATCTAGTTCGCTGTTCCCGCGTAAGTGCATGCCAACCAGCCTTTAATTCCACAGATCGCCTTCCATTATACTGAGCCTGTGTTTCTCCTGTATCTGGACGAATTTTAGAAGCTCCTTTTTTGCCAGCTTCTATTCTTTGTTCTTTTGTTAGGGCAGCAAGCCCGAAGTTGTTATCTCGTGCTCTTATGCCACTATTGCTATTTCTTCCAGCTTCTTGGCGGGCTTCACGAGTCATACCAAATACACCTTTACCTTCTTGCTTATTTCTTTGCCTTACTTCTTCCATTGTCCGTCTCTGGACACCTGCAAAATCCAACATATCTATAAAAGTAGTCCGAGGCATCCTTGTTTCAGCAACTAACTCTGTTATAGTTTTTTCTGGATATTGTCCAACTACATGTTGAAATACAGAATTGGGATCAATACCCACAGAATCTCCATATGCTAGTAATCTCCTAAGTGTAGGTTTTCGAAAGACTCCTTGAAGCCGTTCAAGGGTGTAATCTGGCGGAGGGGTGTGTTCTGGTCCGAATCTGGATGGTTTAGCTTCAGTTGTCATGAGAGAATTATACCAGAATTGAGTGCATTTATCAACTATAGGATAGGTATTTATTTATAATTTATTCTGTCTCTACTTTATATAAAACCTGACTGTTTACTTCCTACTGTTTTATCTCCCGTAGATTTTAGGGGTTGCACCCCTCATTTTACAAAAATGCAATGTGGAAAAGTCAATTACAGAAAGAAGATGTATTCTAAATAAACCTACTTAGATCCTTTGGTATTTGGTTGTTGAAAGGAAAATAACTCTTTATATGTTTTATTTTGAATATCAAATGAATAAAAAGAGGTGACGTAAAGTGTTTTATCAGAACTTAAAGCAGAGTCACTCACAATAAGTTCATTTTCGTCTTTCCCAAAACCTACTAAATAAACATATGGACTTATTATTGAGTCTAGAATTTTTGATACTCTACCTAGCTTATCTGCTGCAAACTCAAACTCTCTAACTCCCCCAGTAAAACTCCCTCCGTTAACATTATCACCCTGCGTATAGTATAGTTTGTCATGGTTTGGGGTCCAAACCATACTTTTTAAGAAACCATTAATTGCAGGATATTCAATAGGACCTGTGCCCAAGGTATTAATTATCAAAACACGATCCGTATTTGATCCCGAAATTCCCTTGGAGTATAAGAGTGAATTGTATTTTTCTCCATTAAAAAAAGCAATTTGATGTATAGCTGTATCTGAAGTTATAACAGTTTTTATTTCTTTTGTATTTCTATTAACTTCAAGAATATCATTCGCTCCTAGCCCATTAACACTTCTTACTGTCTCAAGATATATATTCTCTCCGTTATCTGCCCAAACCGCCTGATTTTTCAAAAAATTATCGGGAAGAGGATATGTTTCAATTTCCCCTGTGTTTCCAAGGTTACGAACAACAAGGTCTTGGCCTTGAAAAAGGGCAATTTTATTTCCATCAGGAGAAATGCTTGGCGGATATGGACCTTCATAGCCAAGCTTACCAGTTGCAGGAATATCAGCTATTGATAGGTCGGAAAGATTAATTGTCATTAGCTGCTTATTACTACTAAAAACAACAAATCCGGAGGGAGAAAGAGTAAAGTCAATTGGTGCAGCAAAAGAATCCCGAGTTAATTGCGTTTTCTCCCCACTTAACAAATCGTAACTAAAAAAATGAAAGCGAGTTGGATTATTAGGATTATCGGGATTACCAGCAAAAGGCACAGAATTGTCTGGGGCTGGAACTAAATAGACGATTGGTCGTGCTAGTCCTGCTGCAAAAACTTTTGGAACAATAGTATTTAATAAATTAAAAGATGTTTTTCCTGCGCCAATCTTTATATTAACTGTTTTTATATCTACAGCTGAACCTTGTGATCTAAAAGCGGACGGAAGATTCAAGATTGTTTTATCATCAGTAGATGTTTGGGAGGATTGAGGAATAGCATTTTGAACCGGTTGTGATTTTTTCCCTCCCAAGATATAGCTGCCAACACCAATAAGAATAATAATAACAGTGACAGCAATAATAAGAAGAAAGCTACCTTTTTGATTTAAAAGACTTTTATGCATAGGTTCATTCTCAATAGGAACCTGAGCTATAGGTATTCCTTGAGGAATTTTATCTGCTTCCATGTACTTACATTATTTCACATTTAAGAACAAATTGCAAATGCTCCAATATTTTTATTGTTGCAAATCTTCTTAATAAGAGATACATTATTTTCGTAACCAAATTTGTCCTTGCGTTTTTTAATGGCCGCTTTGGACAGATTCGCAAGGATTTGGTTACAACCAGAGCGGCCATTTGAGTTTATAAAAAAAGTTCTTTAAAAATTTTCGCGTTTTTTGTCCGCCTCTGGTGGAGTTCGAGCCGACAGTTTTTAGAGCTTCGGCCGAAAGCCGAGCAGATAGAGGGCGGCGGCAAAGGCGAGCCGCCGCCTACCGTTACGATTGGAAAAGAGTTCGAGCTTTTTCGTAAACGAGCTCAAAAATCAAAGATTTTTGAGCGGGAGAGGGGACTTGAACCCCCGACATCCTCGTTGGCAACGAGGCACTCTACCACTGAGTTACTCCCGCATTAATATAAGCAATCCACCTTTAACTAAAACCTATCTTTCTAATTCTGCTTCGCTAAAACAAGGCACCCAAAATTAAAATGTGTGCCGCAGACATGAGTTGCACACGTATAAAACGCTCTTCAGGCGTCCGCCTTGACTACCTTGGCTACTGCGGCATTTTTGCTTTAAGTATTTTAACATAAAAAACTACTATCTTGAAATTTTGAGTTAAATCTTGCAAACTAAACAAAAGCTATGGCTCGAAAAATCCCCTCTGTGATGTTTTCCCAACATCCTGATCATGCTTCTCAGCCTTTTTGGCACAAAAGAGAACTAATAAAAACTCATGATGAACTAAAGGAATGTTTTTTAATGTTTTCAGAACTAGGTGGTGATGAAGTAATGTGGGACTGGGAAGGCAAATTAGTAGATGAGGGAGTTACAGAAAGATTACTTTCCAGATACACAGATTTTTTCCAGAAAAAATTATTAGGACAGGATGTATTTTTAACATTTAGAGTCCCTAATCCCAGAGTAGAACCAGGTTATAGATTAGGCAGGGCTTTCATGGTTATTTTATCCGGGCAACAACTTGCCCATAGTGCAGGCTTTCCCACCACCCCTCTTTTTGAAGTTATTTTACCTATGACAGAAGGAGCAGATGAGTTGATTACCCTGCAAAAGAATTTTGGCAGATTTGCCAAAGCTGCAGATTATTCTTTTGGACCCAGTGGTTTTAGCAAAAAAACTGTTGAAGTAATACCTATTTTTGAAATGGTGCAAACTATTTTAAAATCAGGCCAAATAGTTAGAAAATATGCTCAAAAGTATGTTAAATATTTTGGAGAGCCTGCTTATATCAGGCCTTTTTGTGCCAGGTCTGATCCAGCTTTAAATTCTGGTATTGTCCCAACTACTCTGGCTATTAAATGGGCTCTTTCTGAGTATGCCAAATTTTCTAAAGAAACTGGAATTCCTACCTATCCAATTATTGCCCCGGGAGCCCTACCTTTTAGAGGAGGGTTAACACCAAAGGCAACAGAGGCTTTTATTAAAGAGTTTGCTGGTATCAAAACTTTAGTTGTCCAATCTTCATTTAGGTATGATTATCCATTAAAAGATGTTAAAGCTGCTATTAAAAAAATTCAGGAAAGTGTTACTAAGATCAAAACTCAATTACTTCCAGAAGATTATCTAGCAAAGATCCAGCAAGTAATTCCTTGGTTTGAAACTCCTTACAAACAAGCTGTAGAAAAACTGGCTCCATATATAGCAAAGGTTGCTGAGCATATTCCTCAAAGAAGGGAAAGAATGCAGCATATTGGTTTGTTTGGTTATTCCAGACAAGTAGGGGAAACAAAATTACCAAGGGCTATTGGCTTTACTGCCAGTTGTTACTCATTAGGTATCCCACCTGAGTTAATAGGCACAGGAAGGGGACTGAAAAAAGCCAGAGAAGAAGGAAAATTAAAGTTTATAGAAGAGCTCTACCAGCAGTTAAAACCAGCTTTACAATTTGCTGGAAGATATTTTAGAAAAGAAAGTTTAGCTTACCTAGGTATTCCAGAAAATGAACAGGATATTAAGGAAATAGAAAAATATTTAGGAGAGAAATTAGGGCCAAAAACCAAGGAAGAAAAACAACATGCCCAATTAGTAGAAAAAATTATTGAAAAAATAGATAAAAAACAAGATCCTCAAGAAGAAATAGTCCAAGCAGCCCTCTTCCGCCACAGCTTAGGGTAAATTATTTTCTGAAGAAGTCAAGAAAAATAGTAAGTATTACAGAAAGTACCAAAGATGATACCCAAGGGATATAAATCTTAATTCCTGGTCTGTTTAGATAAATATCTCCGGGAATTTTTGGAAGATTAGGTACAATATTAAAAATAAGACTCAAAAGCAAAAATATTGTTCCTAAAAAAGATAATAATCTCCCAGCCTCTTGCATAGTTTATAGTTTATTCAAAACCCCAGGTGCCATCGTATTTCCACCTCCGAGGTGGGAGTGAAGCTACACGTAGGGTGTTACTTTACAGTTACACTTTTGGCTATATTTCTGGGTTTGTCTACATTATTTCCTAACTCTACTGCCATATAATAAGCCAAAAGCTGCAGGGAAATTATATTCATTATTGCTGAAGTTTCCTCTGTATCTGGGACTGGGATATAGTAATCAAAACTACTGTAAGAAGTAGGGGAGATACCTATTACAGTTGCCCCTCTGGCTTTAACCTGATTTACTGCATTTAGCACATCATCCTTTGCTATATCTTTTGATAAAACTATAATCACTGGAACTCCTTTTTCCATCAAAGTTATAGCATAATGTTTTAAATCCCCAGCTGGGATACCATGGGCATGAATATATGACCCTTCTATAATTTTCACCATTCCTTCCAAAACTATATTAAAATTTTGATATTTACCAAGCAGGAATATATCTTTGGATTTTACCAAGTCTTTTGCTAAATCATTAAGTGCTTTGTGATTGCTTTCAGTTGCCAAATATTTATCCATTTCTTCTGCTAACCTTTTTAAATTCTCCCTGCCAACTGTAAACTGTCCACTGACAACTTTAGCAATTAAATACCCCCAGGCAATCTGAGAGGTAAAAACTTTGGTAGACATAACACATATTTCTGGGCCTGCCAAAGCTTGGAATTTATAATCAGAAACCCTGCTCATAGTAGAACCTGGCATGTTTACATATGAGGCTATTTTTACCCCTTTTTTCTTAGCAATTTCTAGAACTTCTAAAACATCTGCTGTTTCTCCTGATTGAGAAGGAGCAATAATTAAATCATCTTTAGAAAGCAGATCATAATAATCATAAATATCTGCCCCAATCACTGCTCTGACATTTAATTTACCAAACGCTCTTAGATAAAAAGCAATTTGGAAAGCAGCAATTCCTGCTGTACCAGAACCAATAGCATAGATGTTTTTAGCTTTTTTTAAAGATTTAACAAAGTCTTCATACAATCCAGAGTCTTGATTTAGTACCTGGGTTACCACATAAGGGCTTTCATGAATTTCTTTTAACATAAAATGATCATAGCCTTCTTTATCTACTTTGCTGCTCTCAAAATTAATTTTTTCTTTTTTTATAGGCAAAACTTTGTTTGATCTGATATCCACCATGTCTAGTTTGCCATTATATGAAACCATCTGTCCATTTTCTACTACAATAAAATCACTCACATGGGGAGCAAAAGACAGGGTATCTGAAGAAAAGAAAACTTCCTTATCATTTATACCAATAACTAAAGGTGAACCATTTCTAGCAGCTATTATCTGTCCCTTGTTTGTTAAAAGTATAATGGTATTTCTGCCTTCCAGTTCCAGAAAAGCTTCCCTCACAGCTTCTTTGAGATTATCTGATGACTGATAGCTGACGACTGACGACTTATTTTTTTCTTCTACTAGCCTAACTATTACTTCTGTATCTGTTTCTGTTTCAAATTTATAACCTTTTTTTAATAGTTCATTTTTAAGAGACTGATAGTTTTCTACTATTCCATTTTGAGCTAAACAGAAACTTTTATCAGTAGAGAAATGGGGGTGGGCATTAGTTTTTGAAATACCTCCATGAGTAGCCCAGCGGGTATGGCCAATGCCAATATGAGAGTCAAGAGTCAAGAGTCCAGAGTCAAGATCTATATCACCAATAGCACCAATTTGTTTTTGGATTTTGATTTGATCAGCTAAAACTGCAATTCCCCATGAATCATAACCACGGTACTCTAATCTTTTGAGTCCCTCTAGGATTACTTCTGAAGCATTTTTAGAACCACTATACCCAAATATTCCACACATAATTTTAGTTTATCGTTTCCAATTTCATTGAACAAACCTGTGGACAATCGAGCCGTGGTTTGGAACCCCGTGTTTGAAAGTCTTCTCCGATTATATCAAAAATTAATAGATCTTGGATTTACATACTTTGAAGGCAAAGTTTCTATCATAGAGATCAAGGAGGACTCCCGTGCTTAATTTCTTGAGGTTGGAAAAAATTCTTTAGACTAACAAAGAAAATTTGAGATATAATCAGACTAGTTTATGAAAACATGTGCTTTTATTGATGCTTCCAATCTGTTTTATGGTGGTGAAAAGAGTTTAGGCTGGAAGATCGATTATCTAAAGCTGATTAAGTATCTTAAGGAAAAGTATCAGGTTTCTGAAGTTTACTACTTTGGGGGCGTTGAAATTCATGGATATAGCTATGACTATTTAAAAAACGATACCGTCCCTCTTAAAAAATTAGAGAAACGCATGGTGGATTATATTGCTGAAAGATGAAAGAAAAGGATAACTTTGACAGAGTTTTGGTTTTATCCGGTGATGGTGATTTTCTTCCATTACTTAAATTCCTAAAAGAAATCGGCAAAGAGGTAGTAATTCTAGCCAGAGGGCCTAGGACGGCAAGAGAAATACGACAGTTTGCAGGTAATAACTTTAGAGACTTTGTTAGACTGGAAAAAGATATCAAATTTGAGGAAAAAGGTTAAAAAAAGAAGCAGACATACGAGATATCTGCTTCATGTTTAGTATTGATATACTATCATAAATTATAAAACAATGCAACCCATCGATATGACTCACCTAAAATCCGAATGAAATTGATTCATTGCCTCACGAGAAATT
>CAYQAW010000005.1:0-78203 GCA_964415615.1 uncultured Gammaproteobacteria bacterium | reverse complement strand
CCTTTACTACTCCTAACTATTGTACACCTACTGGTACTTGTAATGTTTCCCGCACTTCAATTACTAATTTTGCAACAGATACTACTACCTACACTGCCACCCCATCAGGAGGAGATGGAACCTATGCCTACACCTGGACATTCGCGGGTACACTAGACGATTGTATAGCCTCTTCCTGTACTAAACATTATTCAACTCCTGGAACAATAACAGGAAGCTTAATTATTTCATCTGCAGGATTAAGTTCAACTATTACATGTCCTGATGTAACTGTTCAACAAGCAGCAGGACCCTGGATACAGGCTGTGGGTGATGTTCATTCAAATACTGGGATAACTGCTAGAGGTGGACCATAAAAACAATTGAAAATTGAAAATGGAAAATTGAAAATTTAATATTATCTCTTCTTAATACCCTTTTGGGAGCAGGATAAACAATACTGGGCTGCAGGCATAGCCAGTAGTCTTTCTGTTTCAATTGGTTTACCGCAATTATCACACTTACCATAAGTTCCAATCTTAATTTTGGCAAGAGCAATTTTGATAATACTGCTCATTTTTGTAAGCTGCCCTTTTAATACTTCTGATTTGGTATGAGTATCAGCAATATATGAATCAGTCCCTGGCTCTGAAGACTCTGCCAAAGCAGGAGATTTAGCTGGATCATCTTCTTCTATTTCTTTCAAACTCTGATCAACTTCTTTTTTCTGCCTCTGCAGATATTGATTGATCGAATCAATAGTTTTTTTAGGAAAATTTAACATTGGATTTTTTAAGTAGTTTCTTAAAGTTTCTAAACTGCCAACTGATATTAGTTTTCTGATTATACCAGCTTTTTTTGAAGTTTTGCATATTAAAAGATTTTATCACACTTTTTGCATGCGTCAGAGGATTTTGTTTAGTAATTTTATAGAAAATAGTTAATCCCAATAAAACAAATACTGCAGAAAAAAATGCTCCTGAATGATTTGCCTTGAAAGGCTCAAGTATTAACTTAGTAAAACCTATATAAATAAATCCCAGACTGACAATTTTGCCTCTTTGATGAAAATGAACTGCTTTAGACCACATGTAACGCAGGCTTATTGCTAAAAGAAGTGCTTCAACTATCTGAACAGGCCATCTTCTTCCTGCGCTTCCGAGCATCGTAACTGCAAAAAAATCTTTTGAAGTGCTACCAACATTACACCCACCCAAAAAACACCCTAAACTGGATAAAATCATGCCTCCAATAAGCCCGACAGAGGCAATATCTGCAAGCTGCCAGAAATCCAAACGCTTGCGTCTGGTAAAGAAAAACAACATCAGCCACCCCCCTAAAATACCACCCCAAAAAGAGAAACCTGGAAACTTATTAATTAATATCAAATTCAGAGGTGAAGCCATAAATAATTGCAGGTGTGAGATTACAAAATATAATCTCGCGCCAATCAGGCCTCCTATAAAAGTAACCAGTGTGATATCTAAAATTTTCTCCTCATCCAGATCCCAAGCGCGGCAAAGTCTCCAAACCAAAAATATGCCGAGTAAAAACCCCAGTGTCAAAAAAACACCAAATGAAGAAACAGAAAAGTTACCTATGGAAAAAAGTACTGGAAACATATTGTAGTAGCCTACCATAAATTGACAAGGTCTGCTATACTGGATAGTTGTGACCGCAACAACACATGCATTAATAGGAGGGGCTATTGCTGCTTCTGTTACTAATCCTGCTATTGGTATCCCCCTGGTTGCTGTCTCTCATCCCCTGGTTGACATGATCCCTCATTGGGATTTTGGTCTTGGCTGGAGGAAAAAGAGTAAAGTCTTATTATTCTTGCAGTCTCTAGGAGATTTAATCTTTGGAGTAGCTTTGACTTTTCTTCTTTTTGGCCGCACCACAGACCACCTTTATTTATTTCTATCAATATTTATTTCTGAATCCTGGGACCTTTTGCAAATGCCATATTTATTATTTGGTTGGAAATTTGCTCCTTTTTCTACATTTTATAAATTTGGCCATTACACTAATGGAAAAGCAAAAATGCCTTGGGGAATTTTAACCCAAGCTGCCACAGTAACTGGTTTAGTGTTAGTTCTCCGGGTTGTTCACTAATTCTTCTAAAAACTTGGTAAATGCCGGACCTATTTCTGTATGTTTGCAAGCAAGCTCTACCACAGTTTTCATATATTCTAATTTGTTTCCTGTATCATAATATTTACCATTCTCAATCTCCACAGCATACAGAGGTACACCTTCATCTTTGAGCATATTAATCGCATCAACCAGCCAGATCTCCCCACCTTGTCCGGGATTAAGTTTTTTTAAAGCAGTAAAGATTTCTGGAGGAAGAATATATGCTCCGTGAGTGGCAATATTAGAAGGAGCCTTATCAGGATCTGGTTTTTCCACAATCTTTTTTATTTTATAAACATTACCCTCAACAGGCTCCAGATCTGCTATACCATATCTTTTTAAATCTTCTCTTTTTTCAATTTTGACTCCGGAAATTACCATACCTCCATATTTTTCATAAACATCTATCATTTGGGCAAGCCTGGGTGGCTCAGAGTAGATAAATTCATCTCCCCATATAGCAGCAAATGGTTCATCACCTATAACTGACTGCCCAGCAAGCACTGGTGTTCCATTTCCATAAGGACCTTTTTGGCGGACATAGATAAAATTTGCCATATCGGAAATATGCTTTATTTGCTCCAGCAGCTTTTCCTTCTGGCCATTAACCAAATTTTGCGCTAAATCCTGATTAGGAGCATCAAAATGATCTTCAATTGCTCTTTTGGTAGAACCTGTCACAATCACAATATCTTCTATGCCAGAACCTACAATTTCTTCTACTACATACTGAATCACAGGTTTGTCTACAATAGGGAGCATCTCTTTAGGCATGGCCTTGGTTTGAGGAAGAAATCTGGTTCCAAATCCAGCAGCAGGTATTAAAGCTTTAGTTATTTTTTTCACTTGACTCTTTCTATATATTCTCCAGACCTGGTATCAACTTTAATCTTTTCTCCAACACCAATAAACATAGGTACTTTTACTACTAATCCATTATCTAAAATTGCTTCCTTAAAAACATTAGAAACAGTGTTTCCTTTCTCACCAGGACCTGTCTCAGTAATAGTATAGATTAAACTCATGGGAAGTTCCAATCCCAGAGCTTCATCACCAGACCCCGATTCAATCGGGGCTGAAACTATCAGTATTACTTCCAGTCCATCCTTTAGATATTTTGCCTGATCTCCTATCACCTGAGAAGAAATAGCAAATTGTTCAAAGGACATGGGATCCATAAAGTTAAAAATATCACCGTCCCGATACAGGAATTGAGCTTTTTTCTTCTCTACATTAGCCTCATCTACCCTTGCACCTGTGATAAAAGTCCTCTCCAGCACAGAACCAGTTCTAATATTTTTGACTTTAACTTTAATAGTACCACTCCCTCTGCCCATTTTTACATGTTCATAAGTTAAAACCAGCAAAATATTATTACCCTCTTTAAAAAAGGTTCCATTTCTTAAATCTGTTACATTAAGCATAGGCCTTTAAGAAATTTATCACATTTTTCCTATCTCTTGCAAGCCATGCTGAATTTGAATAAATTTGCTCCAAAACTTGGGCAATGGTTCTTTTGGCCTCTGGGACTGGATTAATCCTTACAAATTTTTCTATATCCTTGGCATCAGAAATTCTAGTAAACCCAGCAGCTGGACCAAACACTCTGGTAAAATAATGCCCACCAGCATATCTGTCTTTTAAAAGCTGCCAGTTTTGCTTAACAAACTCCCAGGCTAAATATCTCCCATTAGGATTACCCCAAACAGAAGCTATTATTTGTAAGCTATTTTGGAATCTAACATGTTTAGAAATAGCAAAATCTAAAGTCTTTTGCAAAATTATCTTTGATTTAAACAACCCTAAACCTCTGCCTATTCTGTCCTTTTCCTGCTGATTTTCTTCTTGTCTGTACATATTAATCAAAGTATTAAATTCTGCTGTATCACCATTTTCTGCTATCAGGTTATAAACAACTCCTCTTAAATCAGGATCAATATTTAACCCAAATAATTTTTGAGCCTTTTGGATCGTTTGCTGATCTCCAAAAGAACCAAGTTTATACAAAACCATACTCCGGAGTAGTGAATCAGTATGTTGTTCTTTCTTTTTCTTCTCCCATCCCATTTGAGCAGCAATTTTTCCATAAATTTCCCTGCCATAATTTTTGAAATCTTCATAAAAATCTTCATAAGATAAAAGAGAATCTAATTTACTAATATGTCCTGTGAGCTGGCTCCACACGGTATAATCCTGCTCATCAATATAACTTCGGGCAAACTCTAAAGCCAACTCTGTTGGGCAGTCTCCAGACTCTGCTAGATCAAACATATCCCTAATCAGTCCCAATCTATCAGGGGCAGATAATTTTCCCAAAGAATAATCTTTGGGGTAAGCAACTCTAACTAAAGACACCTCCCCAATATTTAATTTCCCCCCTGTGTTTGGTATTGTAATTGTTTTTTTATTCATAATTCTTAATTCATAATTCTTAATTCTGATTGGGATAGACCATACTGTGTTATCCTGGCTTTCTTTCTTAGAGATTGGGCTGGAGAAGAATCTTGATTGTGTTAATTGTAGTTTTGTGCCTTTATCTTCTATTTTTATCACAGGATACCCAGGTTTAGAAGTCCAATTATTCATAACTTTCATAATAGGTTTTTTAGAAACATCTTCTAAGGCTTTCCACAAATCTTTAGTTTGGGCATTTCCATAAGCATGTTCTTTAAGATAATACTGGAGACCTTTTTGGAAATCTCTTTCACCTAAATACTTCCAAAGCATTCTCAAGACCGAAGCCCCTTTTGAATAGCTAACTTTATCAAAAATCTCAGAAATTTCTGTCGGATGGCCTACTTTAACCTCAATTGGATGGGTATTTTTTAAAGAGTCTAGAGAGAATGCATCACCCATCTCTGTTGCTATAAACTGAGTCCAAATATCCCACTCAGGGAAAATATGATCTATAGCTAAATATTCAATAAAAGAGGCAAAACCTTCATTTAACCAAAGATGGGTCCACCACTCCATGGTTACCAAATTTCCAAACCACTGGTGGGCCAATTCATGGGCAATTACCAAGGCCACCCATTGTTTGTTGGCTGTGGAAGACCTCTCTTCATCAATAAGAACAGTTGACTCCCTGTAAGTTACTGCTCCCCAATTCTCCATTGCCCCTGCTGCAAAATCAGGGATAGCGATCATGTCCAATACTGGCAAAGGATAATCTATATCAAAATAATCTTCATAAAAATCAAGGACTTTTATTGCTACATCCAAGGCAAACTTGGCTTGGTTTTTCTTGCCAGGGGTAGTAAACACCCTTACCCTTTTCCCTTGTATATATTCAAATTCTCCTACAATAAATGCCAATAGATAAGTAGACATTTTAGGAGTTGGAGCAAATTCAATTAATTTAAAACCACTCTCATGTTCTAAAATATTTGACTCGATGGTATTGGAGATAGCTGTAGTAGTTTTGGGCACTCTCAGACTTACTTCAAAAATTGCTTTGTGGGATGGTTCATCAAAACAAGGAAAAGCCCTTCTGGCATCTGTTGCTTCAAATTGAGTCACAGCCAGATGTTTATCTCCATACTTACTTCTATAAAAACCTCTCATTTTGTCATTTAAAATTCCTGTAAAGGTAAGCTTTAATTCCCTTTTTCCTTTTTGAAGAGTTTCAGAAAAAGTAAAAGTAACTGTTTCAGCTTTTTTATTGTAGGAAATCTTGGCAGCATCTTTACATTCTATTTCCAGATCAACAGAATGCAGGGTAATCTGTTTTGTAGGTTTTTCTATGGAGAGATATATGGTTTCTTCACCAGTAAAAGTAAACCGATCCAAGTCAGGCTGAAGAGTTATTTTATAACGCTCAGGTCTAACATGTGCTGGAAGCCTAACACTTTTCTTCATGGGCTATTTATACTCAAATCTTTACACTTTGTCTAGTCTTTGAGAGGAATAACAGAAACTGTTATAATGCAGATTGCACGCCCAGGTGGCGGAATGGCTTACGCGCGCGACTCAAAATCGCGTGGTCTCACGACCATGTGGGTTCAACTCCCACCCTGGGTACTTTATGCCTAAGAAACCGCCTCGAGTTTATTCTTGATCTTCTAACCTGGCTTACGCAATTGGACTTCTGGTAACTGACGGAAATCTTTCTAAAGACGGTCGCCATATCACGATGCGTTCATCAGACATTGATCTTCTAAAAACTTTTAAAGAATGCTTAAGTATTCAAAATGATATTTGCGAGACACACAATAATGGGTTTGCCAAAAAACCATCTTATCGTATTCAGTTTGGCAATGTTCAATTTTACAGATGGCTCCTGACGATAGGATTATTCCCAGCTAAAACTTATACTGTAGGAGAAATAAGCGTGCCAGACTTGTACTTTAGAGATTTTCTAAGAGAACACCTAGATGGAGATGGAACTGTTCTAACTTACATCGATGAACACAATAAATATAAGGGCAGAGGATATAGCAACCTCAGAGTTATGATGTATTTTATTTCAGCAAGCCAATCCCATATCAAGTGGCTACATAAAAGAATTCAATATGTAATTGATGTAAAGGGCTCTTTGAACTGCAGAGAAGCAAAGAATCCTTCCTATGCTCCAATGTGGAGAATAAAATTTTCCAAGAAAGAATCTCTAAAATTATTGCAATGGATGTATTACCAGCCTAACTTACCTTGCTTAGAAAGAAAAAAGAAACTTGTCTTAAAGATATTTAATCTCATTGCAAATGAAGAAAGGAAAATTTATACTCTAGCTTGACAGGAAGAAGGTATACAGAAAACCTCCCTCAGTGCTTATATCTTGGGGGGCGAGTTTTCAGCAAACCCTTAAACTATGCAGGAGTGATGCCTGATATACCCAGAATAAATTATGATTAAGCTCGTTGCTTTTGATTGGAATGGAACTATTTTCGCTGATACCTATGCGATCTTACATGGTGTTAATACAGTTTTAAAATCTCTTAATTTAAAACCTGTTAATTTAACCACTTTTCAACAATGTTTTGATGTGCCAGTAACAAAAACCTATAAGGGTCTAGGTATACCCCAAGGGGTATTAAACAAACAAACAAAAGATATCGTTAAAGTATTTCACTCCAGTTACGAACCGCGGGCTGCTAAAGTCAGAACCCGGGCTTATGCCAAAAAATTACTGGAATGGCTTTCTGAGAATAATATTAAATCAATGATATTTAGCAACCACATAGATGAACCAATCAAAAAACAGCTTAAGAGATTAAATATAGAAAAATATTTTTCAAAAGTTTTAGCCAATACAGAACTGGATTCTGCCTTTAACGGCAGAAATAAACATGAAAAACTTAAAAATTATTTAGCTGACAGCAAATTATCCCCTTATGAAGTACTAATAGTCGGAGATACAATTGAAGAAATAGAAATAGGTAGGGATATAGGCGCCATTGTGATAGCATTGACTGATGGAAACTGTTCAATCAGTAGACTGAAAAAATACCAGCCAGATTATTTGATTCATAATTTAAGAGAAGTAATTGACATTATCAAAAGAAAAAAAATTAAATCACAGATTTAGTAATATGAAAGAGGACTTGAACCATATTCCCACATCGGAAGTGGGAAGCTAAAATATTTACACTATGAAACTTGTAATAGGACTGGTGGGAGAGAAGGGGTCTGGCAAACAGACTTTTGTTAATTTTTTAAAATCTATTGCTCCAGAATTAAATATCAGGCAAGTTAGGTTTTCAGATATCTTGGCTGAAACTTTAATGATCTGGGATATACCCATAACCCGTTCTAACTTACAAAAACTATCTTTAATTATGAACGAAGCTTTTGGACAAGGATCTTTGGCAAATGCTGCTAAATTTTCTATTGAAGGAGATATTGCTGATGTAATTATCTTTGATGGAATAAGAAGAGATGCAGAACTAAAGCTAGTAAAGTCTATGAAAAATAGTACCCTAATTTACATTACTGCCCAACAGAATCTAAGGTATGAAAGGCTAAAGGATAGAAGTGAAAAGGTAGGAGAAACAGGACTTACTTTTGAGCAATTTTTAGAAGAGGAAAAATCTAAAGCTGAAACAAATATTCCAAACCTAGGCAAAAAAGCAGATCTGAAAATAGAAAATAATGATAGTTTGGAAGAATTTAAGAAAAATATTGAAGCCTATTTCAAGAAGCTGCAGCAGCTTTAGATCTGGCTTTTTCCATTCCATAAAATCTAGTCCTATCTCCTCTAAACATCAAATCTATTTCCCCTGTTGAACCATTTCTGTGCTTTTGAATATCCAGTTTAACCTGTTCTGGATGCTCAGCATCTTCTCTCCAGATAAACATCACCACATCTGCATCCTGCTCAATTGCCCCTGATTCCCGCAGGTCTGCCAACTGAGGTCTTTTAGTGCCTCTTTGCTCAACTGCCCTGGACAGTTGTGAAATTGCCAAAACTGGCACTTTTAATTCCCTGGCTAAATTCTTCAAATTTTGAGAAATTTCTGACACTTCTTGAACCCTATTTTCTAAGTTTCTGCCCTTTACTAGCTGCAAATAATCTACAATTAAAAATCTTAGTCCATGCTCTACTTGTAACCTTCTGGCCTTTGTCCTCATCTCAGAAATAGTAATTCCTGGGGTATCATCAATAAAAAGGGGTGCCTCAGCCAACTCACCCATGGCCAAGGAAAGTTTGTCAAAATCTTTCTCATCTAAGCGTCCTGTTTTTAATTTCCAGGCATCTATATCTGCCTGTCCCACCAATAACCTGTCTACTAACTCCTCCTGGCTCATTTCCAAAGAAAAAATTCCCACTGGCAGCCCTGCATTAACTGCTACAAATTGGGCAATATTCAAAGCCAAGCTTGTTTTCCCCTGACCTGGACGGGAGGCTAAAATTAGCAAATTAGAATCCTGCATCCCAGCCAGCTTTGAATCCAGATCTCTAAATCCTGTTGGTACACCCCTTAACTTTCCTGAGGATTTTTGCAACTCATCTAACCTATCAAAGGATTCTGTTAAAGCATCTTTAATAGGCCTGAAATCTCTGCTGACATGATCTTGAGAAATAGCAAAGATACCTGCTTCAGCATTCTCCAGTAATTGTTCAACTGGTTCTGTTTCATCATAAGCCTTTTGAATTAAGGCTGTAGCTTGGACAATCAAATTTCTTCTAACAGCATGATCACGAATGATCTTGGCATAATGTTCAATATGGGCCGAGGTAGGAACAACATTCACCAGCGAGGCAAGATAAGCAGACCCCCCCACTTTATCATAAGCGCTTTTTCTTTTTAGTTCCTCTGTTACAGTCACCAAATCTATTGGCTCACGTCTATCAAACAAATCTTGGATTGCCTCAAAGATAGAACCGTGCTGTTCAGATCTATAAAAGTTGCCGGGATGTAAAATTTCAGAAATCCTAACTATGGCATCTTTATCAATCAAAAGTGCGCCCAAAAGGGATTGTTCTGCTTCTATATTTTGTGGAGGAAGCTTGGTAAGGGATGACATTATATCCTTCGACACCGATTCTCGACAAAGTCGGAATCGAGTGTCCTCGATTTAATCGGGACTTCGCTCAGGATGATTTTGCAAGCAAAACCACCTGTGGCTCTTCTGGCAACTTCTCTTTGTTAATTGATAATTTTGGCACTACTACTACAGACTCTGCACCCATTTCTTTCAAAAACCCATCAACACTATCTAGCTCAAACTTAAGCCCTTCAATCTTATAATGCATAGGAATAATAATTTTTGCCTCCAGCTGGGAAGCAATTTCTGAGGCAGCTTTGGCATCTACTGTGTAAATGGAACCAACTGGAACCAGCAATATATCTGTTTGCCCAATTTCTGCAATCTGTTCTTCGGTTAATTTACCTTGACCCAAATCCCCCAAATGGACAATATCTAAATTATCAAAAAGCAAATGAAAGATAACATTGGCTCCCCGCTCAGATCCTTGGGAGTCATCATGAAACGAACTTGTCCCTGTAATTACCACTCCTGAAACTTCATATTCACCAGGTTGATCAAAAACCATGGGTTTATCACCTTTAGGATTAATTACTGCTGAAGTAAAATTGTGATCCTTATGAGGGTGAGAGGATAAGACTGCATCTGCTTGCAAATCTTTGGGAAGTTTAAGTCCTGTAAAATCAGGATCATATGGATCTATTACGACAGTTGCATTTTTACCTTTTAATTTAAAACACGCTTGTCCATACCAATAGATATCCATGTCCTTTGCATACTAACAAATATGCTAAAATTGTACAATATGAAACTTAATAAAAAACTCTCTACAACACATTTTATTCTTGCTCATACTCTAATTTTAATCACAGCTTTAATATTTTTGGCAAGCTTATACTACATTTTAAATATTCAATACCGGCAACCCGCTAAGGATTCATTTTCCAATGGTCCTGTGACAACTCCACCCAAAACTCTTAGATTAGACTTGGATCAACCAGATCAGGATAGCCTATCATATTCTGCATCAATTATTGTTTCCGGGAAAACCGGACCAGGAAGGCAAGTGCTAATCTCAACAGAAACTAAAGATCTGGTAATCCAGTCAAAACCAGACGGTTCTTTTTCTACTGTTTTAGATTTAGATGAGGGAGTTAATAATATTTCTGCAGCAGTTTTTGATACTACAGGCGATTCTAAATCTGCAGAAAGAACAGTCTATTATTCGAAGGAAAAACTATGAAAAGCGTTAAGGGGGAAGCGTTAAGGGGAAAGTTAATGACTTTAATTGCATTATCATTTCTATTTCTTCACCCTTCACCCTTCACCCTTCACCCTGTCTATGCTGCTGAATCCACTCCTTCAGCTGATATCAAAGATAAGTTGGAAGAATTCAAGAAAGATATTGCTTCAAAAGCTGCCCAGTTAAAACAAGTCATCAGTCAAAAATTAAGGGACAAAGCTTATGTCGGAATAGTCAAATCAAAATCAGATAACACCCTCACCTTATCAACCTCCTCTGGACCAAAAGTAATCAGCATTAACCAGGATACAATTTATGAAAGCAAGATAAAAGTCCGAAAAAAAATTAATAGTTTGCAGAATATTTCAGAAGAAGACTATGTAGCAGCCTTAGGGGATATTGATGAAACAGGAGTCTTAACAGCTAAAAAAATTATCATACTATCAACTCCAAACCATAAACTCAAAACTTACTTATGGGGCCAAATTGTTTCCATTTCAGATGAATTGGTTACCCTAAAAGATAAGGATTTTAAAAATAATGCTGCCAGCATTCCTAATTCCTCACAGGTTAAATTAAATGACTTTGTCATACTGACAGGCACTAAAAATAAAAATGATATTTTTGATGCTGGATTTGTATATGTTATCCCTCAGGGAGGAATAATAAAGCCTAAAAAAGTGGCTACACCTTCTGCCAGGACTAACTAAAAACTTCAGTCACTTCCTTTTCTGCTTCAGTTAAATCTTTGACTGTATCCACACCCCTCCAATAATCAGTGCTTTTAAAAACTAAAAACCGTTCATTTGGTAGCTTGGGGAAAGTCTCTGTTTCGTGATCTCCTTCATCAGGTAGCAGCGGTTCTATCTCAGCAGAAAAAACATAAACCCCTGCGTTAACCCAATGTGGCAGGATAGGCTTCTCTTTAAAACCTATAATTTCATCTGTTTCATTAAACTCAACAATTCCATAAGGGCTTTTCAAAGGCACCACTACAATGGTGGCCATGGCATTTTTCTCTTCATGTTTTTTGATCAAACCAGCAATATCCAACTTCCACAAGTTATCACCATTAGTAATAACTACATCCTCCCAACCTGGAGATAGCATTTGCATGGCCTTTTTGATACCGCCACCACGCCCTAAAGGAGTTTCTTCAATAGAAAATAAAGCCTTAATGCCATATTTGCTGCCTGAGTCAAGATGTTTTTGTAAAGCCTCCCTTTGATAACTGCAGGCAAATACCACTTTTTCAATACCAGCTTTTTTAAGTTGAGCCAACTGGTAAGCCAGGATTGGTTTTCCTCCAATCTCCACCATTGGTTTAGGACGGTCATTGGTAAAAGGCCTCAGCCTTTCTCCCTTCCCTCCAGCCAGAATTATTGCGGTTTTAATCATAAAATATATATTATCATAGATTAACAATAGACAGTTAACTCTGTCCACCCTTGGGGTGGAATTGTATTGGCACCTGCGGTGACCGATAGTAATATTTGACAATCCTCTTTTTTGTGATATACTAATTACACAATTGAATATTGGCTCCGATTTAATCGGAGTTTAAAAGCGTTTGTACTGGAGTCACGATCCAGGAGTTGAGAGCCAAATACTCTACGGAAGTTTAACCGTTAAATAAAACAGACGATGTTGGAAAACCAAAGTCGCCACCAAGAGGTCTGATGAGTAATCATCGAGACAAACAGGATGGGACCGCGGGAGGTCCTTTTTTAATGCTCATGAGTATGAGCGAAGTCGGATACCTCTCGTTCCTTGTTCATTACATTTGTAATGAGCAAAGAACGGGAGTTTTTTTATGGAAAAATTTAATAACAGACCATCTATGTCAGAAATATTTGATGCTCTTGCAAGTGAAGAGACTACCCCTGATTGGGATGCTCAAATATTAGGAGATGCTGATAGTAGGTATGTACAAAGAGTGAGAGATGTTTTAGGAGAGGGTTTACCGTTAGGTGAAGGAAGAATTCTATTAAGGAGATGGGAAGAATGAGAAGACAAAAGCTTACTATTGCTGGAGGTAATTCCACTTTATTAGTTTGGAATTGTCCTCAAATTCAGAGAAGTGAAATAATAAATAGATATTTGGGAGAAGTTGAACAAAAGTGTAATAAATTTACAGTTGCTGCTAAAGTTGTTAAGATAGGAGAAGACTATGATTAAAGCTCAAACATTAAAAGGATTTAGGGATTTTTTACCTGGTGAGGCCAGGAAGAGGCAATATGTCATAAATATTTTAAAAAAGGTTTTTGAATCTTATGGCTTTGAACCTTTAGAAACCCCTGCTTTGGAGTACGAAGATGTACTCTTGGGCAAATATGGTACGGAAGGCGATAAATTAATGTACCGTTTTACAGACAATGGTGGCAGAAAAGTAGCTTTAAGATATGATCAAACTGTGCCTTTGGCTAGAGTTGTAGCAGAATATGGTGATAAACTCCCTACTCCATTTAAAAGATACCAGATTCAACCTGTCTGGAGAGCAGAAAATACTCAAAAAGGCAGATTCAGGGAGTTTTTACAGTGTGATATTGATACTGTAGGACTAGACTCCCCTCTTTCTGATGCAGAAGTAATTGCCTGTAGTATTAAGTGTTTAGAATCATTAGGGTTTAAAAAATTTAAGGTCTTAATAAATGACCGTCAGCTTTTCGTAGGAATGTCTTCTCAGGCAATCAGGATCATTGATAAACTGAAAAAAATTGGTAAAGAACAGGTCTCTCACCAGTTAGCTGAAGCAGGCTTTCCTGCAAATTTAGTAGAAAAATTTGAAAGTTCACAGCCTACTGAAACTATCAAAACTATTTTAATGGCTTTAGAAGATAGAGTAGAATTTTCCCCTACCTTAGCCCGGGGACTTGATTACTACACTGGCATGATTTTTGAAGTAGAAATTGAAGGTTACAGTGTTGGATCAGTGGCTGGTGGCGGAAGATATGATAATTTAGTTGGCATGTTTGCTGATAAACAAATCCCAGCTGTCGGAGTAGCTTTTGGCTTTGACAGGGTTATTGAAGCTATGGACCAGATGGATTTGTTTCCAAAAGATTTAACTACCACCAAAGTCCTGGTGACCATTTTTAATAAAGATCTGTCCCCAGTTGCCATAGATGTAGCCGATCGGCTACGTTTACGGGGTATCAATTCCGAACTCTGGTTAGATCCAAAAACTAAGCTGGAAAAACAGCTCAAATATGCTGATCAAAAAGGAATACCATTTGTAATTATCATTGGCCCAGAAGAAGCTGCTTTAAATAAAGTTATGCTCAAAAACCTTAATCCGCCAGCTGGCGGAAAAACCCAGGAAGCTCTCACACTTGACGAAGCTATCCAAAAACTGACATCATAATAGAGTGTCATCTCAGATTCTTAAAAAACCTATTCCTTACCTGGCATTAATTCTTGCTCACTTGATCTGGGGTGCTAACTTTGTTGTTGCAAAAATTGCTTTACAGGAATTTCCCCCAATGAGCTTGGCTTTTCTAAGATTTGCTTTAGCATCCTTGCTTTTAGCCCCATTTTTCCTGGCAGAAACAAAAAAAGTAAAAATTGATAAAAAAGATTTGCCAAAACTGATTGCTATTGGTGTTTTTGTAATAACTTTAAATATTACCTTCTTTTTTGAAGGCATCAGAAGAACCACCGCTATAGATGCCTCAGTTTTATCTTTAATTGTCCCTATGCTTAGTGTACTTTCAGGCTGGTGGTTTTTAAAAGAAAAAGTTTATCTAATTAATCTTTTGGGAATAGCTTTAGGCTTCGGAGGGGCTTTGATTATTGTGGGACTGCCTCAAGTCTTCTCTGGCACTGTTTCAAACCAGGTTTTAACAGGCAATATTTTAATAATTTTAGCTGCAGTTTTTTGGGTTTTTGGTACTACTATTTCTAAAAAAATTCTAAAAAAATATTCTTCTTTGGAAGTTACAGCCATAGCTTTTTTAGTAGGTACTATTTCAATGTTTATCCCAGCCAGTATTGAATATATTCAAAATCCTGCCTGGATAAATCAGGTAACTGTTCTAGGTATATTAGGCCTTATTTTTATGACTCTGCTTTCTTCCATTTCTGCTTATTTCCTTTTTGAATGGGGACTTGCTAAAACATCTGTAATTGTGGCTGATCTTTTCCAATATATAGAACCATTTATAGCCACTGTTTTAGCTGTATTAATTTTAGGTGAGAGAATATCTAATCAATTTGCAGTAGGAGGAGCTCTAATTGCAATAGGAGCATATTTAGGTACGCTGGCCAAGGAAGCCCACCATAGACACCACAAAGCTCATAGAGTATAATATCTTCTACCATGAAAGCAAATATACATCCAACTTGGTACACTAATGCAAAAGTGACTTGCGCTTGTGGTGCTACCTTTGAAACAGGCTCAACAATATCTGCCATCCGCGTGGAAATTTGCAGCCAGTGTCACCCATTTTTTACAGGACAGCAAAAGTTTGTTGATACCTTAGGACAAGTAGATAGATTTATCAAAAAGACAGAAACTTCTAAAGTAAAACAGGAAGAAAGAAAGAAAATTTTAGAATACCGCAGTTCTAAAGTAGCAGAGAAAAAGAAAGAAAGACCATCCTTAAAAGATCTACTGATGCAAGCCCGCAAATCCCGATTTAATCGGGACAAACAAATCTCTTCTTAGATGGATTATCTAAAAGAACAAATAGATCAAATAAGTAAAAGAATTGAAGAAGTCAAACTCCTCCTTGCCGATCCAGAAATGTCTGAATTGGCTGCAGAAGAAATTGCAGAACTTGAAAAGCAAAAAAAAGAACTTGAGGCATCAAGCCAGAACACCTGGGAGGAGTCAGGGCCCACCTCCCAGGTGACAGGAGATGCTGGGGTCAATCCTAATATAGCCATTTTGGAAGTGAGAAGCGCTGCTGGTGGTGATGAAGCAGGTCTTTTTGCAGGTAATTTACTACGGATGTACACCAGGTTTGCTCAAAATTCAGGCTGGAAAATGGAGGAACTGGATAGATCAGAAGGCAAACTGGGACAAATCAAAGAAATTGTTCTCAAAATAGTTGGCAAAAATTCATATAACGCCCTAAAATTTGAGTCAGGTGTTCACAGAGTACAAAGAGTGCCTGTTACTGAATCCGGAGGCAGGATACATACCTCAACTGCCACTGTAGCAGTGCTTCCACAAGTTACAGAAGCCCAAGTTAGTATCAATCCTGCTGATATAGAATTTGAAGCTTTCAGATCTGGTGGAGCTGGAGGACAAAATGTTAATAAAGTCTCAACTGCTGTAAGATTAACCCATATTCCAACTGGTATTATAGTTACCTGCCAGACAGAAAGATCGCAGCTGCAAAACAGGGAAAATGCCCTGTCACTGCTGCGTTCCAGACTCTGGGAAATGGAACAAAAAAAATTGGTAGGAAACATTACAGAACAAAGGTCCTCTCAGATTGGCAGTGGTGACAGATCAGAGAAAATTAGAACCTATAATTTCCCTCAAAACAGAGTTACAGATCATAGAATTGGTAAATCCTGGCACAATTTGGATAGGATATTGGAAGGAGATTTAGGTGAAATCATCGAAGCCCTCTCAGTACATTAAGGGCTGGGTTGAATTCTATAAACTTAAGTTTAAAGTAACTCCTGATGTATTAATCCCCCGCCCTGAAACAGAACTATTAGTAGATGAAGTTTTGAGAAATATTACAGGTAAAACTCTAGTTTTAGATATTGGAACAGGAACTGGAAATATAGCTATTTCTATTGCTAAAAATGATTCAAGTGTAAAAATTATAGCCACTGATATTTCAGCAAAAGCTTTAAAAATTGCCCAGCAAAATGCCAAGCTACATGGGGTTGAAGATAAAATTAAATTTATACAGAGTAATTTGTTATCAAACCTTCGATTACACCCCAAGGGTGTAAGCATCATTGTAACCAATCTTCCCTATATTCCTTCTGGAAGAATTCCCTATTTAGATTCTTCTGTTAAAGACTTTGAACCCCATATAGCTTTAGATGGTGGAGAAGATGGCTTTGAACTTTATAGAAAATTATTTGCTCAAATTAATGAAAAAGGCTGGAAACCTAAATTGATAATTGGAGAAGTTGACTACACTCATGGAGAACTAGCTATAAACGAAGCCCAAAAATATTTTCCAAAGGCTCAAACTGATGTAAAAACAGACCTTTCCCACAAACAAAGAATTTTATTGATTAGGTAATTCTTGTAAAGTAGCTGTTACTGATCTTTCTTTACCATCATTCCAGATAGTTAAATTAAGTTTGTCCCCTATTTTTTTGCCAGTTATAGTCTGAGAGATTTTAGCCTCAGCATCTACTGCTTGACCATCTATTTTAGTAATAATATCCCCTTCTTTTATTCCAGCTAGATCTGCTGAGGAATCAGGAACCACTTCTTGAATATATGCTCCTTGGGGCACCTCGTTCATAATAGCCACATCCCTGGAGATAAATCTATATCTAATCCCTAAAACCGGCCTGGAAACAGAACCAGTTTTAATAAACTCATCTGTTATTTTTTTAACCGAATTTATAGGCACTGCAAACCCAATATTTTGAGCTCCTTCAGTGGTAGCCACATTTACCCCAATTACTTGACCTGCAGAATTTAACAGTGGCCCCCCTGAATTACCAGGATTAATAGCAGCATCTGTTTGAATTAAATCATCCAAAGCTTCAGATGAACCTGAAAAAGGATCTCCAGCTACCACTCTTCTGCCAACCCCAGAAACTACTCCTGTTGTCACAGTATTAGTAAACTTTCCTAAAGCATTTCCTATTGCTATAACTGTTTGGCCTATTTTTAATTTAGAAGAATCTCCTAGTTCTAAAGATTTTAAATCACTGCCGTCTACCTGCACTACCGCCAAATCTAAAACTGGATCCCTATAAATTTTCCTAATCTCATACTTTTTACCATCCCTGGTAACAACTGAATATTTAACATCTGTATCTGAAACAACATGTTTATTAGTTACAATAATCCCTTTATCAGAAACTACAAAGCCTGTACCAATGGTGGTATTTTGGCTTCTTGGAACTGAAAAAGGATCAAAAGGATTAAAAACACGTTGTGTTGCCCCAATTGCTACTACAGATGGTGAAACTTTTTCAGCTACATCAATTACAGCATTCTCTTCTGAAACTATTTTTCTTGTTTCTAAGATACCCGGCTGGGGCAGTTTTTCACTGATTGACCCAGGAAGCAAACCTCTTACTTGAGCCTGGTATAGCCCAACAGCTACCACCACTCCTAAAGCTATACTAATAACTATTCCAGATAAACTTGGTCTTGGTAATTTTGAATAATCCATACTAATCAAGCAATTCTAATGCTTTATCCAACTGTGGATCCTTGATTGTATCTTCTTTATCCATATCTATTTTAACATCAGGAACAAGACCTTGAGTGTCATTAACCCACTTGCCATTTGGTGTTAACCACTTTGCTACAGTAATATGAATCCCGGTCCCTCCCGTCAACTCCTGTGCTTCCTGAATCGTCCCCTTACCAAATGATTGATCACCTATCAGCTGCCCGCGTTTCCGATCCTGCAATGCCCCTGCCACAATTTCTGAAGCTGAGGCAGATCCTTTATTTATTAAAGCTACCATTGGTATTGAAGTCAATTTTCCTTGTCTGACAACTTTAAACGGCGTTCTTGCCCCCTCACTATTCTCTTGTAATACCACATCCCCTCCATCTAAAAACTCTGATCCAATAAAAACTGCCCCTTCCAGGAATCCACCTGGATTATTTCTTAAATCTAACACAACTGCCTGAGAATTTGCTGAAATTAAATCAGAGATACCACTCTTCCACTCGTCTTCTGTTCTTTCACCGAAACGTGATAATTTAATAACTGCCACTTTTTTACCGGACTTTGTCTCTTTGTAAGAAACCTCTACACTTTTAACAATGATCGTATCTCTTTTTAAAATAAAAGATTTAGTGTCTGTATCTCCTTCTCTAAAAATAGTTAAAGTTATCTGGGTACCCTTAGTGCCTCTGATTAGATTAACTGCCTCTGGAAGCGCCATATTGGTAGTATCTCTATCATCAATTTTAATAATCTGATCTCCAGGTTTGATTCCTGCCTTCTGAGCAGGTGTTCCTGAAAGTGGAGCTATAACCACCAATCTCTTATCTTTATTAAAACCAAGTTGAATCCCTACACCTTCAAAACTGCCATTTAATTCATCCTTGGTAAATTTTTGCTGATCTGGTGGTAAAAAGACTGTATAAGGATCACCTAAAGCAGAAACCATCCCAGAAATAGCCCCATAAAATAATTTGTTAGGATCTATTGTTTTTTTATTTAAATAAGAGCGGTATAAAAGATCCCAAGTGTCCCAAAATAGCTTAAAGTCTACATTAATCTGCTTTGGAGGTTCTTTATTTATTATGGAAATTGAGGGCCTATAGGCAGCTACTTTAATCTGTACATCTTTATGACCCAATTGCCAGCCTAAAAGAAATGCTAAAATTAC
The DNA here is from genome assembly GCA_964415615.1 of uncultured Gammaproteobacteria bacterium. Taxonomy (GTDB): domain Bacteria; phylum Patescibacteriota; class Microgenomatia; order Daviesbacterales; family UBA10151; genus UBA10151. The sequence continues at coordinate 58,915 of CAYQAW010000005.1, read as the reverse complement.
TATTAAAACAATTCTGGGATTCATATTCTTGAGGAAATCTTTCATATAACAGGAAACTTTACATCATTACCTCTAAGTTAGCAACTGGCACCTGAATCTTTTTGCTGGCTGTTTCCACTGTTGCCAGGCAGGTTTTAATCCCAGAAGGCAAAAGGGTTGGAGAATCGTCCACTGCCAAAAGCTTCCCCTGCGCTGCAAGATAATAATTGCCCACCACTCTAACTTTCATACCCACACTAAGCTGTAAAATCTGCTCCGCAGGATTTCCTGATACAAAATCATTAGTCTGCTGCATAGGTATTCCTGTGTTTTTTACTTTAATTAAGCTAGATGAAACAGGTGAAGGCAGGCTGACTACTGCTTTATTTCCATCAATAAAAACAAATCTCCCTTCATATTCTTTTAATTCGTCAAAAATATCATTACCCAAAGGAATTGATCCAAACCCCTCACAAACTATAATTGAAATACCTATATCATTATCTAATTTCTTAGGAAAACTCAAACGCCCGCCAGCCATGCCTTTGTAATCTGTAGCATTGATACCTCCGATAATAATTCCTGAAACACCAGCTGAAATTGAAGCAGAGATAGTATCTTTAAAAAACAAACTGCCCCCCACTAATATCTGCCCATCGAATTTATTTTGGATCATATTTTTAGGGACTAACTCATCTTTTTTACCTAAAATATGTAAAATACCATCGCGGGATCTGCCAGAACCACATATACCATAAATTCTGCTCACTTGAGTACGGATCATAACTTGACCACGACTCTGATCAACCATATCAATTATTCCATAAACCCCTGCTGGCAAATCTGCTTTCCTGGGAGCAAGAGAAATCTTTAATTCCCCAGTTTTATTATTGAAAAAATCAAGTATCCCATCTGTAGGCGAAGTGATCTGTTTTTTAGGAGTAAAAAATCCTCCTTTTCTGTAAGCTAGAAGTTCACCCTGGTAAATCCGTTGGCCAATTTGTTTTATAAGGAATTTTTCCACCTGCTCAGGTGCAACAGAAAGCAGCGTAGATAAGTTTAATGTTCTAAATCCTGAAGTCACTTCTCCAGTACCTATTATTTCCTCAGGGCTAACCTGTTGGCCCACATTAACATTCAAGGTTCCTTTCCCTCTTAAAACTCTGGTAACCAGCGTTACCACATCTTTTTCTATTCTGATTCTAACAGGGGCAAAATACTTCATGGCCCCCTCCCATCAACCATTACACCCAGTTTTCCACCATAAACTTCAATTGCGCTCTCAGTCTTACCTAAAACATGACCCCCTTTGAGCTTATACGATATCTCACACCTGTCTTTAGGACAAGATATCACCATCATGCTGCCTTGCCTAATCTGGTAATTCTTATTAAGTACGCTTAGTTCCATCACTCCGCCACTGCCATCAAACTGGGTTAAAATTATAGAACCCACTATCTCATCAGTATCATCTGTTAAAACAATAGTCCACAAATCTTCAAACCAATCTTCTTTTTTTCTATCCAAAAGTAGGGCGTCTATAAAAACCTGTGTTAATTGAGCAAGATTTGGCACAAAATTAAGAAATTTTGCAGGTACCAGTAACTTCCTTAAAGTAATATTTAAAAATGGATTACTACCAAGCAGAGCATTATTTTTATCTATACCGGGCTTAGGTCCATTCATTTTTAAAGCCTCCCTGAGAATACCCAGATCTATCTGCATATCAAAGGCTGTTTGCGGTATGGCTTGAGGATATAAAATTCTATTTGCCAAATAATCTTCCAGAGTAGCAAGCTGAGGAACAGGTTTTAGAAAGGAAGCTATATCTTCAGGAAGAATTTGATCTAAATTATCAAAGCTATCAAACAAGCCGGATAACTTGGGCATAGATCTAGTTTACACTAGATAGTTTTTAGTTTGTAGTTAGTAGTTGGTAGTTTTTTTCTATGAACTATGAACTAATAACTATGAACTGAATTAAACTTTGGGGACAAAAGGAAGTAAGCCTAAATGCCTGGCATACTTGATCTGTTTAGTAACTGCTCTTTGATGTCTGCTACAAACATTGCTCTTAAGTTTTGAGACAATTTTTACCCTATCAGAAAGATAGTGACGTAAAACTGATGTATCAGTATAAGAAGGAGTGGTTTTGCTTTGGCAAAAAAAGCAGACTTTTTTTCTGACTACTTTTTCTGCTTCTGCTTCAACTGGTTTCTCAACAGGTTCGTTTGCCTCTTTTGAGACTTTAGTAATTTTTCTGGTTATTTTCTTCTCAGCCATATGTGGGATTATATCTTAAATCTAACTTAGGAACAAGAGTGCCTTAAAATGGCAGATCGTCTTTAACCTCTTCTTGAGGGGCTTTCTCTACAACTGCAGGTGCTTCAGGTTCTGCTTCTTTTATTTCTTCTGTCTTTTTCTCTTCTATCTTGGATTCTTCTTCTCTGACAGTCATTGGCTCCCCTGTTCCTTTTGGAGAAAGGATTATCATATCTTCTATAGTAATTTCTGCATCTCTTCTTTTTTGACCATCCTGGCCTTCCCATTCCCTGTATTGCAAACGCCCCGAAACAAATACTTTCATGCCTTTTTTGAGGAATTGGTTACAAATTTCTGCTAATTTATTCCAGGCAACTAATCTGTGAAAATCTGTTTCTTCTTTTTTCTCACCATCAGAGGTGGTGTAATAACGGTTTGTGGCAATGCCAAAAGTGACTACTGCGCTGCCAGAAGGAGTATAACGGAGTTCTGGATCCCTTGTTAAATTACCTATCAGCTCAATCCTATTCCACGATCTTGAAGCCATAAATTATTAAACCCTTACAAACAAATACCGCAATACATCTTCCTCTGATCTCAAAGTTTTGTCAAGCTCTTTGGCAATTTTAGGCTCAGCTTCAATTACAAAATGAGCATAAAACCCAGAAGTTTGTTTTTTAATCGGGTAAGCCAAAGAACGCTGTCCCCAGAGATCTTCTTTTTCTACCTTGGCAAATTTCTTTTTTAAAGATTCCAAAAGCGCTTGGCGGGCTTTCTCTTCCAAATTAGGTTTTAAAACTAGTGTTAAATTATAATTGTTCATAAACTTAAGCAATTTTACAGGATAATCCATTAAGATTCAATAGCAAATTTTTTTTGGACAGATTAGGCAATATCTGGCAAGATTAGGAAATATCTGGTAATATTAGGAAATTACCATGCAAATTCCTCCTAAATACTTTTTAACTCCAAAAATATCTCAGCTTCTTCAAACTATCGAGGCCAACAAAGAAGTAATTAATTCTATTTTCACACCTTTAGAGATAGAAATTAATATTAGAAGAAAATCAATTTTAAAAAGCTCTCTTTTTTCTGCCCGTATTGAAGGCAACAATACAACAGAAGATACCCTCTCTCAACTTTCTTCCAAAGACCAAAAACGCCGTGAAATTTTTAATATTTTAAAAGCTTTAGAATGGATTATTCAAAGAAGCGCGCGGGATTTTAATACTAAGGATTTGCTAACTCTACATCAAATGGTTATGGGTAACTTAATAGAAAAATCAGATCTGGGAAGATTCAGAGTTGAAGTTAGCGCTATTTTTAATTCTGCTGGTATTGCCATTTATATGCCTCCATCACCTGGTAAGATATCCTCACTAATTACCAAACTATTAAAGTTTGTAAATAGTTCTAAAGAACAATTTACTCCCATTAAAGCTTGTTTAACTCATTATACCTTTGAAAAAATTCATCCCTTTTTAGATGGAAATGGCAGAATAGGCCGATTATTTCTACAAGCAGTTTTGAATAAAGGAGATTATGGTATGAAGGGACTGGCAGTAATTGAGGAATATTTAGATAACCACCGCTCTGCTTATTATCAAACACTGGAATCATCAGAAAATGATGTCACAGATTTTTTACAATTTATGTTAGAGGCTATATCCTCTGCATCAGAAAAGGCTAAACAACAAATTCTGGAAAAACAAAAAGTGAGTATGGAAGACCTATTGCTTCCTAGAAGGGCAGAGATTTTAAATATTATAAAAGACCACGCGCTTATAAACTTTGATACTATCAAAAGAAGATTTATGTCTATAAACGAAAGGACACTACGTTATGATCTAAAAAAACTAGCAGATCAAGGTTTAATCAGAAAAAGAGGGACAACCAAAGGGGTTTACTATGAACCAATTAAAAATTCCACCACATCTCCATCTCTCATCTCATAATCTTTTCCTTCAGTTCTTACCCAACCCTTTTGTTTAGCAGCAGCTAAAGAACCTGCTTCTATTAGTTTCTCATAAGAAACAATCTGAGCCCTGATAAACTTTTTTTCAAAATCTGTATGGATAACCCCTGCTGCCTGTAGAGCCTTGGTCCCTTTTTGAATAGTCCAAGCCCTAACTTCCTTTTTGCCTGCTGTTAAAAAGGAGATCAAACCAAGCAGGCTGTAAGCTTTTTTAATCAGCCTTTCCAAACCAGTCTGTTCTATTCCTAGCTCTTTTAGATACTCCACCCTCTCTTGCTCAGATAAATCAGCCAATTCTTCTTCCAGTCTGGCTGATATAACCATTTCATTTTGTTTCTGGCCAGTAACTTTTTGTTTATATTCCTCCTCTGAAACATTAAAAACTAACAAAACAGGTTTTGTAGACAGTAATGGTAAATCAGGATAAATTCCAGGATTTCTGCCTGCATCCAGGTCTTCTTTTATTTTATTTAATATCTCTTTTTTTTCTGGTTCCAGAGCTTTATCTTTTAATAATTTCTCTAAAGTTTCCAAATCAGCCAGACCTAATTCTGTCTCTACTATCAATTTATCTTCATCAGGGGCAATACTTCCCTCTCTGATAATATTAGAATCAGAAAAATCCCTTAACACATGAATTATGGCATCTACTTCCCTTATGTGAGACAAAAACTGGTTACCCAGTCCTGCTCCAGTTGCAGCACCTTTAACTAAACCTGCAATATCTACAAATTCCACAATTGCTGGAACAATAGGAGGCAATTGAACCATTTTCTCTTCATTTTTAACCAATTCTGCTAACTTGTCTAATCTCTCATCAGGTACAGCAACTACCCCAACATTTGGTTCAATGGTGGCAAAAGGATAATTTGCACTAAGGGCTACCCTCTTTTTCAACAGGGCATTAAATAAAGTAGACTTCCCCACATTAGGCAATCCAACTATTCCCACTCGTAGGCTCATCTCCCAACTTTTGGATAAACAATGGTATATGTCCGCATACGTTAACCCATCCTCCTTCTTTTATAATTACTTTATCTACTAATGTTTTAATAAATCTAGACTTATCTGTATATTCTATCTCATTTAGTACCTTATTTGCCTCATAGCAAATGTCATCTACCTGAACCTTATCTAAATCTTCCTCCTGAGTGGTTGATTTTAAACTATTAAGCTGGGTTTGGAAAATCAGTTTTCTTTTCTTGGCATCTCTCATTAAGTCTTTAAATTGCTCAAAATCTAAAGAACCTGATCCATAGGCTTTTGCATATCTTTGCTCTTCTTCCTCGATCTTACTAACAAGACTGGTTAATCTATCGTTTTCCAGCTTATCAGCAGCTTTTTCTTTTCTTTCTCTTAAAACTTCTTCAACTTTACTTTTTAGAAGTGTTGGATTCTTTACAAATTTCATTAATTCATTCCACACCATTCCATCCAAAATAGCAGCATTTACCCCAGGCAACTGACACTTCCTTTCATAATGTACTTAAGTAATTTGATATATTCGAATTACTCAAAGTTTTGGGTACAACGTACACCTCCTTGAAGAGCTTTTAGCTGTATTAATTTTTAATACTTGACATTTCATAGCTAGTCTTTTGTTTATCCATATCTGATTTTTGTCTTCAATGTATTTATAGCTTTATCTATAGCATCTAAAATATTAGCTCCACCTTCCTTTAAACTTATTTCCACCTGGTTTAACTCATCATCTAATTGTTGCCAAGATTGTTTAGTTATCTCTGCTGCATTTTGAAATCTTTCTCTTAAATCATTTCTAATTTGTGCTATATCCTTTTGTATTTGTGTCATATCTGCACCACCTGTGGCTACTCTCTGCCTTACATCCTCTAATTTTTGACGGGCTTGATTTATATCAAATTGTTGTTGAAGTGACTTAATTTGAGTTTGTAAATCCTGAGAGGCAGTTTCTGAAGCTGGTCTTACTCTAGCTGGTTGGTTTAAAGCCATAAGAGAAATAATCAATGCTAGGATTGAAATTCCTATCGCCACCCATGCTAGGGTATTACCTGTTTTAGTCACAAATTCTTTTGCCATACTCTCTTACCTCCCTTAGGCAACTCTATTGGAGCTCTTTTGGTTTAGATTTTGTTAGAATCTTAAGCCTTTTTGGTGCTGCTTTTTGAGCCTTTTCAAACTTAATTCTTAATACCCCATTATCTAATTCACAAGCTGGCTCTTTGTCTTTGACTGCTCCTTCAGGTAATCTAAAGGCATAATTGTATGAAGAAGACATAGATGACATGTAGTACCTTTTCTTACCTTTATCTTCCTGTGTATCCTCATAGGAGCCAGTAACTCTTACCACTCCGTTATCAACAGTCACATCCACTTTGTCTTCAGGAATACCAGGTACAGCTGCCTCTGCTACTATTTCATTATCAGTTTCATAAAGATTTAATCCTTGTCCAGCCAGCCTTGATATGCCTGGAAGTGTAGGAAGGTCAAAGTCAAAATCATCATCAAAAAATCTATCAATAGCTCTAATAGGATTCCATCTAACGATTGCCATTTTATCTATCACCTCCTCCAAATTTTTTAAATGCTTTCATAAATGCTTCTTTTGCAAACCTCCAATCTCTGAACCTAATTTCAAACCTTTAATTTTTTTAAGCTGTGCCTATCTCCTGATACTAACTTCTAATGACTTAGATTACCTCAAAGCATTTAAGATATAATTAAAGCTATGTATGAACAAAGTAAGAGTAACCTTGGATTTATATTTATCTAGATATCAGATTTTACAGAAATTTGTCTATTTGTGAGTTTTATGGTAATATATAGACAAATCGAACCAAAAACTGGCCGTATCGGTAAGCTGTCGAAAGACTAGGTTCTACCACCCCTTGTGGGTGGTTTTTTTTGGTTAAACTTTAATTAAACTTTCTTCCTTAATAGCCTCTTGGAAAAGCTTTTCCATATCCTCACCCTCTTTTCTCAATACATCTCTGACAAACCCAGCTATAGCATCAGCTAGTCTGGTTAAAGCATTATTCTCATCTCTGCTTACACCTTGAACTTTTCTGGTAGGCACGCCAAGTTTTCTTAATTCACTTCCATATTCCATTCTTTTAGTCTTAGCTAAACCATCTACATAGACTAAAGTTGTATATTCTTTAGGCTCTTTAAAGTGAACAGCTTTGGCAATTCCCATGATAGTTGCCATGTCATAATTGACTTGTTCTTTATAAACTGTATAACGGAGTTTACCTCTAAAGATCTTACTTGAGAATATCCTCTTAATATACTCCATTCTACGATTATGCTCAGCTTTGCCCCACTTAAATTTTCCTTTACCACTTTCTTTTTCAATTTCCTCACAAAGGGTTAATAACTCATCTCTTTCTTTACCAGTAACTACAATTGATACTACAAAAACATCTCCTTTTGTATCCTGACCTGATTCATCAACATAACAATAAAGTTTTTGCTTCGCAAAACCACTATTTTTCTTCGAAAAAGAAAGCTTTTGCTTAACTGGTTTCATCTGATTTTATTCTACACCAAGGATTCTAATGGTTGGGAATGCAAAATCCTTCCAAATTTATCCCTTTCAGTTACATTCCTCTCATATCTGGGTTTGGGAAGGTTAATTACAAGCTCATATGGAATTTTTGTGTTATTTACCAATTGAGGAAATACAAAATGTTGATTCTGGACTTGTCCATTCCTACACTTAAACTCATACTTGGAGATTATATCAGGAAGTTAATATTTTGTACTATTTAATAATTTCTAAATCTTTGGTTCTGGAGAAAGAAATTCTTCTCCAGCGCTGCTGACTGGCACTTCTCCTGGTTTTAACCATCTGATATAAGCACAGCCTGTAGCAAGTCTTGCTGCAGCATCCCAACCAGCTGTTGAGCATTTTTCCATCTTTTTACCGGAAGAAGTTGTAAAAAGCACTAATTTCTTTCCACAATCCGGACAATCCAAATCTAAAGGCTCACTGCTTCCATTAATCCACTCAACGAAGTCACAACCTGTAGCCTTTTTAGCTTCTTTATCCCAACCTCCAGTTGAGCATTTCTTCATCTTTTTACCAAAACGGGTAACTTGCAGCATTAAATGAGATCCACACTTGGGGCACTTTTCATCCAACTCTTTTGGCTCAACTGCAAGCCATTTTACATACTCGCAACCTTCATTTTTGTGTGTTTCCTTATTCCAAAAACCCTTACTGCAACGCTGCAGTTTTTTTCCTGTTGAAGTTTCTGTAACTTCAGATAAAGGAGAACTACATTTTGGGCAAATATCCTGTTTATCATCCATCATTTTAGAATACCATATTTTCAGTCAAAAAGTTACTTTTTTACAAAATTAAATGCTGCGCTGGCTAGAAGCGCATCTGCCACAACTGCCACTGCCACTAACCATACTGGTATAACCCACCCTGCTATAGTAGCCTGCCAGCCTAAAAGCAAATAAAGTACTCCGAAAACAGCCTTTGCTGAAAATATGAAACCTGAAATTTTAAGAAAACTATTAAGTTTTATACTTTACCACCCCCTATAATTAAATATATATCTTGATTAAGTAAGGAGTCAACAACAGAAAAAATGATATCATAAGGAAAACTGGCACTGATGAAGACCTACATTATTATATTTATCTTCTCAATTATCTTAGGTAGCATATTAATGATTTCTTTTGTTAAACTCACTAAACAAAAATCAACTCAAACTTCATTCAGCCTGCAAAAAGCCCCGACTGAATCACTGCAGGGGAAAATTGCTACTTTTTCTGGTATTATTAAATGGCAATCAAGAATGGCAACTGAGGCTGCCCGGGTAAATTTACCAACATTTATCCAGCAAGGAGAACAAATAGAAACTGACTACACTGGTAAGCTAACCATAGAATTTCCTGGTGTTTCCCTGATAAAAATTTCTCCAGACTCACAAATCAACTTTGCCCAAACTTTACCTGCAAATATAGTCCTTGTTCAAAGCAAAGGTTCAGTACAATATCAAAAATTAGGAAAAGAAAATATATCTGCAAGAGTACTGCATCTTTTAATACAGCAAACTTCAGGAGATATGATTGTTTCAATAAGCAAAGATAAACCTCATATTACTATTAATATTAAAAAAGGAGAGGCAACAATAGCTTACAATGATGCAGAAAATATCAGCCAGGAAGTCACAATAAATGAAGGAAAACAGCTAATTTTTAACGATCTCACCAGGGAGATAACCCTTCCAAGATTGTAGATCCCTCATACCCTAATGCCCAAAGACCAATACCACCTAAATCAACCTCCTTGGTAAAGCTGACTTTATCTATCATTGACTGTTTATCTGGATAGAAAACCTGATGATATGTGCCTGTTTCAGCATCCCTGTAGATCAAATATTGCTCCTTTGCCACATTATCTACCTGAGCGCTGCAGGTTGCACAAGATTTTAAAAACTGCTCTACTCTTCTATTACTGGAAATAAGAGAGGAAGCTGGAATAGTAGCTGATCTGGGAAAATTAGTTATAGTTTCCCATTCATAACCATACAAAGGTAATCCTAATATTATTTTTTGTTTGGGAATAATTTTTAAAGCAAGTTGCACCGGAACATTAGTATCAAATTCTGCAATGCTGCCTGCTCCATATAATGGCGCAACTGGCCCTGTAACAAGTGATCCTGGATAATGATAGTCATAACCCATTATCAATATATAATCAGCAATAGAACCAATGCTATTTGGATCAATTAAATATTTCTTAATAAAAATTGTTGGACTTACATCTACAGTCAGTGTTCCTAACTGATTTTTGTCCAAACCATTTTTGACCTCTCTAATAAATTGAGTAAACTTCAATCTTGCCTCCTCCGATGCCTCTTTCGAGCTTTCTATATCTAAATTAAGATCAGAAAAAGAATATTGCTTCATAACTGGAGCAACTGCATCAACTAAGTTTTTAGCATGTGGTATAGGATCATCTATTAGAGAATATATTGACTGCTCATCACCTGCAAAGACCACCAGTGATAGCTTAACTCTATTTTTGGTCATATTACTAAAAATAACATCTAACTTTCCTGATTTAAGAGCATTCCAACCTGGTTCTGTCTCTTGGGGGCTGCTTAGTTTTAATATGCTTCCATCTGTATCAATAGTCAAACTGAAATAAGCAAGTGTGGTAATAAATTTTGAATAATCTTTGTCCATTTTGTCCAGCAACCAATATGGCAAAAATCCAATCACTTGCTTTTGCGGACTAATAAGAGGTACGGAAATTATATGTGAGGCAATAAGATAAGTACCTAAAACCCCAATTATTATTCCAACCAAAGCTATCAATACTTTTTGCATATCTAAAATATTATAATACTTACTTATATGAAAAAAATAATATTTATTATTTTAATCCCAGTTGCCTTAGTAATATTTATTTATTTTCTAAATCCAAAACAACCCCTCTTGTCTCCCCTTATACAAACAGCTCCCAAACCCAAACCCTTATTGGCTTATACCTTTGAAAATCTTAGGCAAACTAAATTCCCCCAAACTCAAATAACAGTTGGTCACAAAGTCAGTGAAACTCAGGAAAATCCTAATTTTCTTTCACAGATATTTTATTTCTCAATTCCCCAAACTCCTGGTAGCACAACTATGAAAAAAGTGAGCGGAGTGCTTAATCTACCAATAAAACCTGGCACATACCCAGTTATTATCATGTTCCGCGGTTTTGTGCCAAAAGAAACCTACAAGTCAGGCATTGGTACGCAGCCTTCAGCTAAAGTCTTTGCCCAAAACGGGTTTATTACATTGGCTGCAGATTTTTTAGGATATGGGCAGTCAGATAATGCCTCTGCTAATGGATTTGAGGATAGATTACAAACCTACACAACTGCTTTGACACTTTTATCATCACTGCCAACACTCAATGCTGGTTTAGAAGCCAGCTATTCAGGAAAAATTAAAGCTGATATAGAAAAAGTTGGTATCTGGGGACACAGCAATGGTGGACAAATTGCGTTGTCAACTCTGGCTATAAGCGGGCTGCCATACCCAACAGTACTGTGGGCACCGGTCTCAAAATCCTTCCCTTATTCTATTTTATATTACACAGACGAATCTGATGATCAAGGTAAAGCATTACGTAAAGCTCTTGCAAATTTCGAGCAGGATTATGATACTGAGCAATTTTCCCCTATCAATTATTACCAATGGATCAAAGCACCCATAGAAATAAATCAAGGTGCAGCAGACCAGGAAGTACCTGTATGGTGGTCTGATAATCTTGTTAAAACACTCAAAAAAGATAAGGTTGATGTAACATATTTTACATATCCTGGCGCAGATCATAATTTACAACCCAATGGTTGGGCAGGCGCAGTTTCTCGAAGTCTTAATTTTTACCAGGACTATTTGTTTGCAAAATAATCAAAAACTGCTTTGGAAACTAAGGCTATTCTCTCTTGGGCAGCTTGAGGATTATCACTTTCAGACATAATTACTATGATGTAATCTCCTCTATCTGTAAAAACTATCCCTGCATCATGTTTAAACCAACCAATATCCCCAGTTTTACTGGCAACCATTGACTTATCTGATATATATTTAGGTAAGCCATCATTAAGTTGCTGGTTTTTTAACAAACCGATCATTTCGTCTGTGTATTGTTTATTGGCTAGTTCACCTTTGTATAACTTTTCATAAAAAAGGGCTATATCAGAAGCTGTAGCTGTTGGAGACTCGCCATTAGTTCCCACTATTGACTCGGAAAAACCTTTATCTTTTAAGAAAGTGGCCACAGAAGATAATTTTATTTGCTCTGTTAAAAGTAAAGCAGCATAATTGTGAGAAATAGTAATCATTTGATTTAGGGCATCACGGACTGTAAATGTGATTGTTCCTTCTGTCAGCTCCGCAGAATCCGAATCAATATTAAATTTATCATTCAAAGTAGCTACGTCTTCACTTAAAACCTGATCTTCGGTTAACTGCCCATTCTGAATTTGCTGGTAAACTACTGCCATAATCCATAACTTATAAAGACTTCCTGTCTCAAAAACTCTATGTTCATCTAAATAATATTTTTCACCTGTTTTTAAATTCTTTACAGCAATTGCATAAGTTCCTTTTGTTCCTTCCAAAGCATTACCTACAGTTTCTTCCAAAGAGCTAATTTTGACCTGAGTATTTTTAGTAGTTGAATTATTTGTCTTATTAAACTGATTAAAAATCAGATATATGCTGATCACTCCTACAAAAATAAATATTCCAGCTCTGATCAGTTTTTTTCTTCTATCTCTCTGATGCCTCAATCTTAAACCGACAGTAAAATCATTCTCCATATATCTCTTGCAGTATTATATGATAAAAATCCAAATTTAGGCATATACCCACCTCCTTTTGATCTTGTTTTGGATGAAAAACTCAGAAGAGTTATGTAAGAGGTCCTCTAATTTCTTTAGAGGTAATTTTTCCTTCCTGATCAATTGAATAAACTATTACCTGACCAGTGGGGATTTCTAGGTTGGCAATATCTGCATCAGAAATATTATCTAGAAATTTGACCAAAGCCCTCAAAGAATTACCATGAGCTGAAACCACCACATTTTTACCCATCTTTAATTTAGGTAAAATTTGTTCCTGGTAGTAAGGAACAGCTCTTTGATAAACCTGTTTTAAGGATTCACCATTTGGCACAGGGTAATCCCAACTTCTACGGAGCTTCAAAAAAGCTTCATCGCCTATTTCTTTTTTAACTTGCCATTTATTTTTACCAGTATAATCTCCATAGTCTCTTTCAGTTATAGCTTCACTTATTAATCTAGGCAATTTTACTCCCCAAATTTTCTCCATTTCTTGCAAAGTCTCTTCTGATCTTTTTAAAGGAGAAACAAATGCAGCTTGGAAATTAATATCAGCAATTACTTTTGCCGCAATTCTAGCCTCTTGCCTGCCTTTTTCAGTTAACTCTATATCCGTAATTCCTGTCCAAATTCCTTTGGCATTCCAGGTTGACTCCCCATGTCTAACTAAGACTAAATAAGCCATATTAGATACTCCTTTCTATTTCCATCAATCTTTCATATTTTACCAATCTTTGTGGTTGTGTTGGAGCACCACTCTTTAATCCGTCTGCTCCTACTCCAAAAGCCAAGTCAGCAATAAAATCATCCATAGTTTCTCCCGATCTATGAGAAACAATTATCTTCCACCCAAAACTCTGCGCCAACCTTACAGCCTCAAGAGTTTCTGACACAGAACCTATTTGGTTCGGTTTTATTATAATTCCAGAAGCAGCCTTTTCCTTGCCAGCTTTTTTAATTAACTTTGGATTGGTAACTGTTAAATCATCTGCAATAACCCACAAAGACCCTTTAAATTTTTGACAAATTTCAATAAATCCTTCTATATCATTTTCAGAAAAAGGATCTTCTATAGATAAGAGTTTATAGTTGGTAGTAAGTAGTTCATAGTAGGAAAGTAAATCAACTCTACTCATGATTTTATCTCCTATGTTATAAGAGCCATTCTGGAAAAAAGTTGAGGCTGCGACGTCCAGAGCTAAACTTACCTCTGTCTCTTCTAGATTTCCTTGCAATACCTTAAGACCTAACTCTGGATCATCACTTCTTATAGTATAGGCTCCCTCATCTCCTCTTCTTATTTCTCCAAAATTTTTTGCTATATCTTCTCCTAATTTTCCTACCATATCCTGAGCAAATCGTAACCCTTTCGCAGGGGAATCAAATTTTGTAACCAGGATATATTCCTGAAAAGGCAAGCTATTCTGGGCATGTAACCCTCCTCCTATTAAATTAAAGTAAAGATAAGGAAACTTTTTATTATCCTTCCCTAATATTTGCCCAATTAGCTGATATGTTTGCAGATTATTTATCTTTGCTAAAAGTTTGGTAAAAGCAATTGATAAAACTAAAATTAAATTCCCTCCGAGATTAGATTTATCATCAGTTCCATCTAACTCTATTAAGAGGTCATCAAGATCTGAAACTGAGGAAAAATCTTTGCTTAAGATTTCTTGTTTTATCTCTTCAAATTTACTGATGGCCAAACTTGGCTCAATAGAAGTTGTTTCAAATTTTCCTTTACTCTTTCCAGCAGGAACAGAAGCAATAGACGCAAAACCTCCAGATTTTAATGTAGCCTCTAGCGTATCTTGTCCTCTGGAATCAGAAATAACCTTAAGCTTTATATCCTCAATTTTCATTAATCCTTCCTTTGAGTATCTTAACAAAATCCCCAGGACTAAGAAAAGTCACTCCTTTATAAATTGGGCCAACTCTACGGAGCAACGACCCATCCCCTGTTATGAAATAACTTGCTTTGGCGCTTAATAGTTCAAACTTACCATTGCGCCAAGCATTTAGTATTTGTCCTGGAGGAGTTGAATAACTTATAGTACCTGATGCCAAAACATTAGTATCCAAAACTGCTGAAATCACTTTAGTTGTTTTCGTTTTTCCAATCTAACTTCAGCTAAAGCTTTACTAATCTCTTGCTCTAACTTTTTGGCAGGAACATCTTTAAACGCTGCTCTCATTCTATCCAAAGCTTTGAAATGCTTTTTTCTCTGTTCTTCTAACTGAATAAAACGCTTTAACTCTCCAGTTGAAATTACAGCTGCGATGGGAATACCGCTCTTTTCAACTACTACCCTAGCCTGATTACGGAATACGTTATTTAGCAACTGAGACCATTGTTGCCTGGCTTCAGATGCTTTCATTACTTGTGTCATATATGTACATATTAGTACACTTTCGTACAAAAGTCAATGGTATGTAGAATAGGATATATATTCTTGAACAGATTGAACTTTAGCTAAATTGACCGATCGTTACAAATTGGTAAAGTCTTAGTGGCTGGATTGGAGTTTTTCCATTAACCACAGACGCGCCAAGGCAGACATATTTAAACCCTTTGATTTAGCAACTTTTGCCAGTTTATCCTTAAATTGTTTTTGCAACCTCACTATGATAGTTTCATCTTTAGGCTTGTGGAGATCCACTACTATATCAACTTCCTCAAGTTCATCCCAAAACTCTCCCCAATCATGGGTATCCCACCAATTTGCTTCTTCTTCATAAGTCATTTTATTAAAATCAGGAAATTTAAATTTTTTCTTTTTCATACACTAGCCTCCTTTCTTTTCTGGCTGAATCTCTTGCTGTAACTGGATAGTAAACTCCAATTTCTTTTCTACTAATAGCTACAGATATTATTCTTGAACCACTTCTCCCAATTATTAGATATCTACCTAGCTTAGATTTCCGATGAGTTACAATATTTTTAGCTACTTCCTCGACTTCAGACTGTATAACATTATGCTTCTTAATATGTTCAACATTCCAATCATCCCAAATCAATTTTCTAATTACTATTCTGGTCAATATTGTATTACATTTGTATTACATTGTCAAGATTCCAATTTATGCACAGCAAGTATAGTTTTAATGATGGAGTCAGGATTTAAAGACATACTATCTATACCTTCTTCTACCAAAAACTTTACAAAGTCTGGATAATCAGAAGGGGCTTGACCACAGATACCTATATATTTTCCTTTTGCTTTACATTTCTTGATTACCTGCCTGATTAATTCTTTAACAGCTGGATCATTTTCATTAGAGATGCCTTTTATTTTTTCATTTCCATCCCTATCAATACCTAAAGTAAGCTGTGTTAAATCATTGCTGCCAATACTCATCCCATCAAACACTTGCAAAAACTCATCAGCAATTATTACATTAGCAGGAATTTCACACATCACATAAACTTTTAAATCTTTAAACTCTTTTTTTGAAACTCCATTTTTTTCCATCAAATCTAAAACTTTTTTACCTTCTTCTGGAGTCCTGCAAAAAGGCACCATCACTACAGTATTTGTTAAACTCATTTCTCCAATTACCTTTTTAATAGCTTCAAGCTCTAATACAAAAGCAGGAGCAAAATCTGGAGAATAATATCTAGAGGCCCCTCTCCAACCAATCATAGGATTTTCTTCATTTGGCTCAAATAAATATCCTCCTAAAAGTGATCTGTATTCATTAGTTTTAAAATCAGAAAAACGGACAATAACTGGATTTGGGAAAAAAGCAGCTGAGATTTTAGCAACACCGTAAGCTAATCTATCAACATAAAATTGCTTTTTATCAGAATACCCAACAGTAACTTTATCAATTTTTTTCTGTAGCAGTTTTGGTAATTTTTCATAATTTATTAAAGCCAGAGGATGAATCCCAATTTCTGAGGTAATAATAAATTCTTCCCTGGCAAGTCCTACCCCTTCATTTGGTAAAAAAGATTTTTCAAAAGCTGTCTGAGGTGTTGCAATATTCATCATAATATGAGTTTTTGTTTGAGGAATATTTTTAGTATCGTGCTCGACAATTTTAAACTTTAATTTGCCTTTATAAACTGTACCTAAATCCTGGGAGCAATCAACAGTTAAATCCTGTCCGTTTTTAATTTTAGTTGTGGCATCAATACAACCAACAATTGCTGGAATCCCCAGTTCCCTTGAAACTATTGCTGCATGTGAAGTCCTTCCTCCTTGATCAGTAACAATTGCTGAAGCAATCTTCATAATTGGCTCCCAATCAGGATCTGTCATTTTAGTAATTAAAACTTCCCCTTCTTTGAATTCCTCAATATCTTTGGGATCAAAGATAATTCTTGCCCTACCTGTTGCAATCTTGCTTCCCACTGATGCGCCACTTACTATTTTTTCTCCAGTTTCTTCTAATATATATTCTTTAAGCTTAGATAAATCCCTGACTGCATGAATAGTTTCAGGCCTGGCTTGGATAATATAGAGTCTATTATCAATACCATCCTTTGCCCACTCCATATCCATAGGTGTCCATTTGCCTTTTTTCTTGCTGTAATGATCTTCAATTTTCATAGCCCATCTGGCAAGTGTTAGAATTTCTTTATCTGAAAGAGTAAGTGTTTGTTTTTCTTTTTCTGAAGTTTGCACAATTTTTGTAGGAGCATCACTTCCATAAATCATTTTCTTATTCTTAACTCCTAATTTTTTATCAATAATGGTAGCAGTTTTTTTAAAGACTAAAAACTCATCAGGAGTAACCTCACCCTGAACTATCATCTCTCCTAAACCCCAGGAAGAATTGATTAATACCACATTAGAAAAACCTGTTTCAGTATCCAGAGAAAACATTACTCCAGAACAACCTAAATCTGATCTGGCCATTTTTTGTACTCCCACAGATAGATAAACCTTCAAATGATTAAATCCTTTATCTACCCTGTAAGATATAGCCCTATTGGTAAAAAGTGAAGCCATTGCTGCTTTAATGGCTCTCAAAATATTTTCCAACCCTCTAATGTTTAAATAAGTTTCATGCTCTCCTGCAAATGAAGCTTCTGGCAAATCTTCAGCTGTAGCAGAAGACCTGACTGCAAAATCTGCTCCTTTGCCATATCTTTTTTCAGTTGCCTCGAAAGCAGATTGGATTGCTTGATTTAACTCATCAGGAAAAGAAGTACTAATAATCTTTTCTCTAATGTTTTTACCCTTTATTTGTAAGTCTTTTAAATTTCTAGTATTTAGATCTTTTAGCTGTTCGCTAATATACTTATCAAGTCCTGTTTCTGCAAGGAACTGTTTATACGCAGTAGCAGTCACTACGAATCCGCTAGGAATTCTAATATCCTTTAACTGCTGGATCATCTCCCCTAAAGAAGCATTTTTACCACCTACTTCAGTAACATCATCAATATTTACTTCTTCAAAAAGTAAAGTGTACTTTTGGGGCATATTTACATTATTTCAGATACTTCTTTAAAAAGTCTATAGTCCTTTGCATGGCAGTATCAAATACAGGCTCAGAAAGGAGCATTTAATACATCAGAGTAATACATGCAACAGCAAAGTTAGGCATATCCAGGAAAGAAATCTACCTTAATTTGGTTATTAGATATCCCCATCTCTTTCAGAGTTTTTTCAAAAGCATCCACCATACTGTGTGGGCCTGAGATATAAAAAATCCTGTCTTTGAAATCAGGAATTTGCATTTTTATCATTGTTTCATCAATAAATTGTCCTTTTTCTGTTACTATATAAATAGTTTTTACATAGTTTAAAATATCCTTATAAACAAAGTCTGATTCTTTTTTACTCGAATAAAGTAAAATTATATCTCTTCTTTGACTAATATCCTGTAAATATTTGATAATACTTCTGTAAGGAGTTATCCCAATTCCTCCTGCGATAAAACAAAGCTTCTTGCTTACATCTTCTGGCAGGATAAATTCTCCAGAAAGTTGTCCAGCTATTATTTCATCTCCGGGGCTTAAAGATATTAATGTCCTCTTAAAACTGGAAGAATCGGGGTAAAATTTTACACCAATATGCAGATTCTTTTCTGTAGGTGATGAAGCAATAGTGAAATATCTTCTGTTTCCCCTACTATCAGGCTTATTATTCAATGTCCACTCCATATATTGTCCTGGTAAAAATCTCAATTTTTTATCCAAACCAAATACGAAATCATAAATATCCGTAGTAAGTTGTATTTTTTCTTTTAAGATAAGTAACAATTTTTCTTTAGGACTAACAATATAGGAAAAAATATTACCAACTAAAAGGGCAATTTCTGGTGTCACCTGGGAAAATCCTATTCCTACTAAACCCCCATAAATTACTTGCAATTTTTTATTTGGAGGAGTTGTTAATGGTTCTATTAGCATCACTAAAGCAAAGAAAAGTATTGGTGTATCCAGAATTAATTTCTGAGAAACTGGCATTAAAGTTAATGCGACAAAAAGAAAACTGAATACTAAAACAAACTTTCTAATCTTTCTTACAACTAACAATCCTGCTACCAAAACAAATGGTGTCATCCAGATTGTACCTACCCACCAGCTGGCCCCGCCAATTAAAGCTACTGCAAAAGCTGCTGGATTAAAAAAGTGTTTTTTGTTGATAGCTAAAATATATTTGGAAGATTGCGAGATGACTGCTACCCAGAAAAAAAAGACAAAACTATGAGGGGTTCTTGCAGGAGTCAAAATTAAAGTCAAAATCAGTGCTGTTATATAGACTGACTCAAAATTAGTAGGAACTTTAAAAAGTTTAGCAAAAATAGTGTTTGTTACCCAACAAACTAAAGTTAAAAAAGCTGCAGATAAAAATAAGCTAATAGGATCAAATGGTAAGAGTCTAAAAAAACTCAAAATTATGGCAACAGAAACAAGAAATAACAAAACATACAGCATTAAGCGATACATGGTAATACCATTTAATAAGTCATCAATGATTTTCATTTATTTAAATTGTATATTTTCGGATTTCGCCGCCAAATTTCTCCGCTATACATAACTAAGCTAAATGCAATTAGGGAATACACAACACCAACCACAATATCAAGAACATAATGTTCCCCAAGATAAACTATAGAGAACCATATACCCAGAACATAGGGTAAAATCAGCAAACCCCACTTTCTATATTTTCGCGCTAAAAACAAAAAAGTAATCACAGGATAAGCTGCATGTAAGGATGGGACCGCTGCCACTAAATTAGCGCCAACAAATTTATAAAAGCTGGGCAGATCAACCCGTTGAGGCAGATTTGCAAAAACCTGATCCATTATTTTAGTAATCTCCGGAATAAGACCCTTTTGGGCAGCCATCCAAGGGGGCATTGCTGGAAATATAAGAAAGGTTATAAAGGCAGCATAAGATAAAACTAAAAGAGTTAGAGAATAATTCCTAAAATCTTCCCTGCTTTTTAACCAAAATAAGAAAGCCACCACCATAGGGACTACAAAATGTGACATATATAAAACAGTTGCCAAATAATCGTACCAATGAATTGCTCCGTCAGAATAAAACACATTTTGTAAACTATTTGTAGGTAAATTTCCAAAAATTGCTTGGTCAAAATTAATCATTGGGAATATATGGGCTTGCTGAGTTAATTTAGGCAGGAGTCCTCTCAAATAGT
The DNA here is from genome assembly GCA_964415615.1 of uncultured Gammaproteobacteria bacterium. Taxonomy (GTDB): domain Bacteria; phylum Patescibacteriota; class Microgenomatia; order Daviesbacterales; family UBA10151; genus UBA10151. The sequence continues at coordinate 38,738 of CAYQAW010000005.1, read as the reverse complement.
CATAACTCAAAAATAAAACCACAGGAACCGACCAATCCAGCACAAATTGTTTTGATCTGCCAATAATAAGAGTAATAAGAAGGGCAACTGCAAAAAACTGATCAGGAGAAAATCCTACCCTGTGCCAAAACAGAAAAATACTAACAACAATAATATAAGCTATAGGTATAAAGAGAGTTATTCTTCTAGCATGCCTACCCATATAGAAATTATACAGTAACTACCAAGGAATAATTCAATTGTAAGGAGGAAATTATTCAACAACAATCGTGCCAAATTGGCTGGGATTTAAATGATTATGATATTTGTAAGTACCTGATTTATCAAAGGTTAAAGAAAGTGTTCCATTATCAGGAAAAGCATCTAAATTAAGTGGTAAGTAATCTGTATGAGTAGGATGAGGGCTGGAATTTACGGATGCATCAGCACCGCTTTTGTTAACCCAGGTAACTTTATCTCCGGCCTTAACAGTTAAAGAGTTAGGCGAAAACCCTGAAGAATCTAATGTTATTGTATTTTGCTCTTGGATAATTTGTGAAGAAACAGTTGCTTGTGAAGTTGGCTCGATCGTCGCCTGAGGAGTAGTAGTCAAAGTAGGACTTGAGGGTGTATAACCTTTATTACTACTAACAATAAATACTATTCCTACAACCAAGGCTATAACTATTATTCCAATAATAATTTTATTATTATTCATTAATCTAAATCTTTTTTAGTATACACTTTTAAATATCACAAATATATAAGAAGATAGTTAGAATAATGTAAGATCGTAAGTTTTTTCAAGATCTCTCAAACTTAAAGGAATTTCAAATACTTTTTGTTTAAAAGTTTGTCCAGAAACCAAAACTATGGAAGAGATTGGAATATTAAAAAATTCAGCTAGGGCTTTTATAATTGCTTGATTTGCTTTTCCTTTTTCTGACACCTCTTTTACTGCCACTATAAAACTACCTTCCCCTTCTCTTTTAATATATTCTTTTTTACTTTTTGGTCTAGCTTTTACAAAAATCCTCATATCTTTAGAATTTAAGCAGCTCTAAAAGTGATTCTCCTACCCTACCCCCTGGCCTTATTCTATAAAGGAAAAACCTGTTTAAATCTTGAGTGAAAAAACCAGAAATAGTCGTCACAGCAGATCTAAAACCTGCCTTTTTCACTACATCAATAGTAGTATTATCAAAAGCTCCATAAGGATAAGCAAAGGAAACAATTCTATACCCCAAAAGCTTCTCTAAATATTTCTTACTTTGTATCACTTCATACTCTACTCTTTTCAAAGGTAAACTAGTCAAATATGTATGATTCATTGTATGGGCTCCTATTTCTACTAAACCACTTTGGGCAATTTCTTTAATCATCCATGTATCCATATTATTTGGTTTATCTAAAAAATTTGGCACAATAAAAACAGTAGCTTTTACCTGTTGTCTTTTTAGAATAGGAAATACATCCGTATAAAAATCCCTGTAACCATCATCAAAAGTTAAGATTACAGATTTAGGAGATAAAGTTACTCTATCATCTAAAGCATTTGCTAAATCAGCCATCGTAACAAAAGAGTAGCCTGCGTCTTTTAAGGTTTTTATTTCAACTTCAAAAGTAGGAGGTAAAATATTCAAAGATTTTCTGATAGTGTCTCCAGGATCTTTGACATACTCTACATAATGATATAAAAGTATTGGCACCTCTAGGTTTTTTTGGGGTTTTACATCTTTAATTGATTGTTTTACATCTTTAGGTAACTCTGTCATATCAGGGATAGATTTTCTAAAATAAAATGATTGGTAAATTACACAAACACTTAGAAATATCAGAATTAAGGTCAATGATGAAATTAATTTTTTAGAAGATTTATGATTAGGGGTACGTGCTTTTTTCATGAGATTGGAAACTATATGGTATCATAAGTTCATGAAATCTAAAATTAATTATGCTCAAACTGGTGTTGACTATTCAGTAATAGATCCTCTAAAAAAATCTGCTCAACAAGCAGGTAAGCAAACTTCCAAAAACCTATTATACTTTGGAGCCAAAGAAGTTGAGCAAAGCAGAGGTGAGTCTGCTTATGTTTGGGAAGAGGAAGATTCTTATCGGGCATTTGTTGTTGAAGGATTGGGTACTAAAAACTTAGTCGCAGATCAGATGCAAAAAATCACTGGCAAAACTTATTATGATCAAATTGCTCAAGACACAGTAGCTGCAATTGTAAATGATATCCTCACAGTTGGAGCCATACCACAGGTTGTAAATGCATATTTTGGATCAGGTGGACCAGGTTGGTTTTCTGATACCTCCCGCTCTCAATCTTTAATAGATGGCTGGGCACAGGCTTGTAATTTGGCAGGAGTAACATGGGGTGGTGGTGAAACACCTGGACTTACAGGTATTATTAACCCTGACACTATAGACCTGGCAGGAGCATGCATTGGGATAGTAAAGCCTAAAAGTAGACTCACTTTGGAAGATAAATTGCAAGATCAAGATACAATAATACTGATAGAAAGCAGTGGTATTCATACAAATGGTTTATCCTTAGCAAGAAAGCTCGCTGAGAGTTTACCAAATGGATATGCTACTAAACTGCCTGATGGTACATCATTTGGTGACACACTACTTATTCCTTCTCATATTTATGTAAAGCTAATAAAATCTTTGTTTGAAAATAATGTAGATATTCATTATATGGTCAATATTACTGGGCATGGTTGGAGAAAACTCATGAGAGCAGACAGAAATTTTACTTACCTACTTGCTCAAATTCCTCCAATTCCTCCAATCTTTAACTTTATTCAGGAACACTCTGGAAGCAGTAATAAGGAAATGTATGGCACCTTTAACATGGGCGCAGGCTTTGCTATATATTTACCAACAGATCAAGCAGAAAAAGCTCAAAAGAAAATTGCAGAAAATGGTTTCAAATCCTGGAATGCAGGAGTCGTTAAAAAAGGACTAAAACAAATAGTTATCAAACCTAAAAATATTGTCTTTAATGCTGAAACTTTAGGGTTGCGTTAGTTTCTCTCTTCTTTGTGAGTTTTAGGTATTAGCTCTTCCGAGAGTGAATCACCATTATAAATACGTTTAATAGCCTCTGCCAAAAGTTCTGCCACAGAAATAACAGTTAATTTAGAATTTTGCAGCATTTCTTTTCTGATTGGCACAGTATCTGTAATAAAAATCTTTTCTATAACAGATTTTTCTAGTCTGCCAGGAGCTGGATCAGAAAAGATTCCATGAGTAGCAGCAACAGAAATACTTTTTGCTCCTCTTTGGGCAAACAACTGCGCAGCATCACATACAGTTCCTGCAGTATCAATCATATCATCAACAATTAAAACATCTTTGCCTTCAACATGACCTATCATATCTAAAACCTTACTGGAATTTCTCTGCATTACATCCCTTTCTTTAAAAACTATAGCAACTCCATCTGCTTCTAAAAGTTCTGCAAAAAATGCAGCCTTTGGAACTCCACCTTTATCAGGTGATGCTACCACCAGGTTTTTTCCAAAGTATTTTTCTAGTTTCGGCAGCAGAGAATAGCTGCTGTATAAAACATCCCAGGGGCTTTTAATAAATCCTGGCTCTTGCTCGCTATGAATATCAACTGTCACAATCCTATCTGCTCCCGCATGCTCTATCAACCCTGCAACCAAAGAAGCAGAAATAGGAACCCTGGGTCTGTCTTTTCTATCCTGCCTGGAATATCCAAAATAAGGAATTATAGCGGAAATCTCTGCAGCAGATGATCTTTTTGCTGCATCTATTATTAAAAGCAGCTCCATGATATTGGCATCAACTTGAGGAGGACAAGTTGGCTGAATAATAAAAACATCTCTTCTTCTCAAATTCTCGGGGATAACAATTCTTTTCTCACCATCTGCAAAAACAGTCACAGTTTCATCAACTTCTCTTCCTAAAATTTTGGCAATATCTCGGGCTAGGGGTAAATTTGCAGTTCCTGTTAAAAGTACAAACCCATTGTTGGTTGCCATATTGCCTTGATATAATTATATCATGAAACTGACAAAAAATATTACCTTCCGTTACCCTACCAAAAATGACCTAAAAGCTGTCTGGGAATATATTAATACTATCTCCAAAGAGCAAACTTTTATTCTTTTTCAGGGAGAGGAGATTACCTGGGAAATGGAAGCAAAATGGCTTGAGGGAGAGTTGAAAAAGATTATTGATAAAAAGTCTGTCCAAATTTTTGCATTTGCTGGAGACAAATTAATTGGTGTTTCTGGGATAACAATGAAAGATAGGGCTGAAAAACATATTGGAGTTTTTGGTATTACTTTGGCAAAGAATTTTAGAAATAAAGGTATAGGTAAAACTTTGATGGAAAAAGTTTTAAAAGAAGCTAAAAAGAATTTAACAGGTCTAAAAATAATTGATCTGGGAGTTTTTGGAGACAACCCAATAGCAAAAAGTTTGTATGAAAAAAGGGGATTTGTTGAATACGGCAGACTCCCCAAGGGCATCCTTCACAAAGGAAAATTTGTAGATCACATTTATATGTATAAGGAAATATAAGTGATCAATATGACTTTATAACTTTCAGTTACTTTACTAAATATTAACGATCGTTAAGTTTAGCTAAAGATTGATATCCTCTGCTGTAAACACTTTAACCCATTGAGAAATATCTATCTCGTTTATAAAATTTCTTAATGGAACTACTAAATCTTTTTTAGATATCCAAACACTCTTTTGCCAGGGAATAAATTCCCACTCTCTTAATTTCCACCTTAAGGCGTGCCTTAATTTTTTATGCTTTTCTGGAATATCAAAAATGACAACTCTCCATTTACCATCCAAGACTTCTTCTGTAAGTAATTTTCTGATGATAGCTTCTTGTCTTCCTGTCTCTGTCAACTTCAATAAAAGCTTGCTCCCATCTTTTTCTGTTTCAATAAAACCCTTTTCGCGCAGATCTCTAACTGCCTGATAAAGAGCACCATAATTAATTTCTCTTGGGTCACGTCCAGGGTAAACATAAAGGTGGGAATTATAGGCAAAATCCATCAACAAAACTCCGCTTTGAATTGATTTCTCCAAACCTAATAGCAAAAAATAGCTCAATGAATTTTTCTTAATCATTGGTATATTTTCAGAATATACTTATTTGTAACGATCGTCAAGTTTAAGTAAAGTTTATTAGATTAAATATCACTAAAGTAATTTTATCCTACTTCGGGGAGTATTCTTAGGCTGCAAAAGAAAATATCCATTTCTCACTAATCTTTTTTCCCAAGGTTCTTTGGTAGATTTTGCTTGCCAAATATCCAAGGCATTATTATCTTGTGGCGTTAAAACTAAGTGAGTTCTTACTTTGGACCATTCTTCTTCAACTATCAGACTAGGATCATATGCTGCAAAAACAGATGAATCTCTCCCAGGTCCAGTTATTCTTCCTGACCAGGCAGTTGGGTGAGTATGCGCTGTCCCTATAATTACTAGTCTTGCCCCTTGTGTCCTTCTTTGTCTGACATAATTTAGAGCTTCCAAAGAACCGTTGAATTTAAAATCTCCCATTGATCAACTGCCTAAATCTGGTATTACTGTTGTGATATGCTGAAATGGATGATTACCAACCATCCCTTCTTCACCTATTGACCAACCTCCAACTTCTCTACCTCCATATCTCCTCCAGTGTTTTTCAAACACATTAATTGCTTGGCTATCTATAAATACAGACACTAAGCCTTGTCTCTCTGAAACAATCCCTACTGGTTCTACTACGGAATTATACCTTGCTTCAATCTCTTCAGTCCATTGATGGTTTTTTAAACGATCCCGAAGAAAAGAAAAAGCTCCTCTGCTACCTTCAATTTGTGCTGGTCCATCAAGCATATATATTCCTTAAATTATTTTTTATTCTTTCCTCTATTGGATACTCAAATACTTTAAACTTTTTGCCTGTTAATTTTTCATAGATGGAAATATATCTTTGGGATAAACTTACTATTAAGTCTTTACTCATTTTAGGGGGTACTCCGTTACCTTTATAACCTTTTTGGGCATACCAAAGCCTTAAGAATTCTTTATCAAAATTTTCTGGCTCCAAGCCTTTTTCAAATCTTTCTTTGTATGTCTTTTTGATCCAAAACCTGGATCCATCTGGAGTATGCAACTCATCAATTAAAATCAGTTTTCCATTCAAAAGTCCAAACTCATATTTCGTATCAACTAAAATTATTCCTTTCTTTGCGCAAATTTTTGTTCCTCTTTCGAAAAGTTTTAGAGTTACCTCTTTCATCTGTTTCCATATTTTTGGGCTAACAATCTTTTTTTGTAAAATTTCCTTTTCTGTTAGCCTTTCATCATGGCCTTTGGAAGCTTTGGTGGTAGGAGTTATAACAGGAGTAAGCAACTTTTGATTCTTTTTTAAACCATCTGGAAATTTAATTCCATAAATTTCTCTTTCCCCTTTTTCATAAGATCCCCAAATAGATGTATTTGTAACTCCACTAATATAACCTCTGACTACCATCTCAATTGGAATTAAGGTGGCATCTTTGGTAATAGACACATTTGGGTCAGGGATAGAAATAATATGGTTTGGGACTATATCTTTGGTTTTTTCAAACCAAAATGATGAGAGTAAGTTCAATACTGCTCCTTTGTATGGAATATGGCCTAAAATAACATCAAAAGCAGATTGTCTGTCTGTGGTAATAATTATTCTCTTGCCATCTACTATGTAGAAATCTCTAACCTTACCATTATATCTTTTACCTAAGTTAGGAATATTTACTTCTTTTAAAATATGGGGCAGGGATTTTAAAATTGTTTTTGCCTGTACCATTTTAAAATGCCAGTTTCTTTTTAAACTCAATTAATTTTTCTTCTAAATTTTTATCTGAAGTTGCCAAAATTTGTACTGCCAAGATTCCTGCATTTTTAGCTCCATTAATAGCAACAGTTGCAACAGGAACACCTGATGGCATTTGCATAGTAGAAAGCAAAGCATCAACCCCACCTAATACTCCACTTTGTAAAGGTACCCCAATAACTGGCAAAGGAAACTGCGCTGCTATAACACCTGCTAAGTGGGCTGCCATCCCAGCCCCTGCAATAATCACTTTTACTCCACTGCTTTTAGCATCTTCTACCAACTCCCTAGTTCTTTCTGGAGACCTATGAGCGGAAGAAATTGTAAGCTCATACTCTACTCCAAATTCTTCTAAAACTTTCGCAGCATCTTTCATTACATGTACATCAGAATCAGAGCCAGCTATTATTAAAACTTGTTTCATAGTTTTGCTATTTTACCTACTAATTCTAAAGCTTTTTTATTAGCATTACCAATATGATTTTGAGCATCCAGCAAGTTAGTAATTTCTATTGGTTTTAGAAACTGTCCTATATATGAATTCTCTTTCAGTAAATCTTCCATGGGATTAGAGCTACCTTCAGCAATATCCTCCCATGCTCTCATAGAAATCTCTCTTAACTCCTCATGCATTTTTTGCCTATCTGCGCCTTTTTTTACTGACTCAATAATTATTGCTTCACTGGCTGAAAAAGGCCAATAGGTTAATATGTTCTTCGTTATTCGTTTATCGTTAATCGTTAAACCCTCAACTATATCTATTGCAGAAGTTAACATTTCATCCAGCCCCAAAAACATCTCAGGAATAGCTATTCTTCTGTTTGCTGAATCATCCAAAGTTCGCTCAAGCAACATATGTGCAGCATTATCCCAACTGGTTCTAGACAGGCTAACTACTAACCTAGATAAGGAACAAATCTGCTCAGACTTGATTGGATTTTTCTTGAAAGGCATAGCAGATGAGCCTACTTGAAATTTACCAAAAGGCTCCTGCCACTCTCCAAATCCTGGAGATTGCATAATTCTTAAATCAAAAGCAAATTTGTATAAAGATTGGGCAATAGATGAAAGTAAATTCGCAACTAATAAATCAATTTTTCTTGGATATGTTTGATTGGCAACCTCGATAATCTCAATTCCTAATTTTTCCATTACTAATCCTTCCATCTCAGAAGCTTCTTCTATACCTGCCAACTTAGCATAACTGGCTGAAGTTCCTACAGCTCCTTTTAATCCTTTGCCTTTTAAGTTTTTCTTTACAAATTCTAAAAGCTCTAAATCCATTAATAAATCTTGTGCATAGAAAGCAAACCTGTAACCTAAAGTGGTTGGTTCTGCTGATTGCAAATGGGTATAACCCATACATACAAAATCAGCATATTGTTCCACTTTTTTACCAAAAGCTTTAATAACATTTAATAGTTCTTTTTCTATTAAGTTTAAGGCTTGGGTAATTCTAATAGTTTCTGCATTATCATTAATATCCATAGAGGTAGCCCCGAGGTGAATTTTTCCTCCTCCAATTTTGGCTTTCTCGGCGAACTCTTTAATGGCTGCCACCACATCATGACGGGTATCTTTTTCTATCTCCCAAATTCTATCTATATCAATATTTTCCTGATTATCTTCAAGATCTTTCAGTTCTTCAGTAGAAACCAGCCCCAGTTTATTTTGAGCCCTAGCAAGTTCCACCCAAATCTTTCTCCAAAGTCTGTATTTTTTCTCTTCTGAAAATATTTTTCTCATCTGCACTGATCCATATCTCCAGGAAAAAGGTGAGGTATAAGTTGTAAAATCTTTTCTCATTAGTGTCTAAATGCTCTCCTTCCTGTAAATACCATTGGTATTTCTGCTTGATCAGCTGCCTCTATTGAAAGTTTATCATTTATAGACCCACCCTGCTCAACTATTGCACCAATTCCATATTTTGCTGCTAAATTTACACTGTCATCAAATGGGAAAAAGCTATCACTTATTAAAATTCCACCTTTTGCTAGATCCCCAGCTTGCTCTAAAGCAATTTTGGTAGCACCAACTCTGGAAGTTTGTCCAGAACCAATACCACGGGTCATCGGAATATCTTTATCAATCACAATCACTGCATTAGAACGCACAGCTTTTACGCATTTAAAACCAAACTGCATTTGCTGCAGCTGCTTTTCTGTGGGTTTCTCTTTAGTCACCACTTTCCAGTCTTTAAAACTATCCTCTACATTATCATCAAAATCCTGCAAAAGCACTGCTCCTGCAAAATATTTTAGATCCCACTTTTCACTTCTTTTATCTTCAATCTCCCCAAAAGTATAAACTCCCATACTCTTCCTAACCTTTTTCAAAAGTTCTAAAGCATCAGGAGTTACATCTGGCACAGCTACAATATCTATATTTTCTTCCCTTTCATTTTTAAACGTTGCCACATTCTTGGCAGCTTCTAAATCCATTACTTTGTTTAAAACAATCACTCCTCCAAAAGCGGAAACAGGGTCTGCTTCAATAGCATAATATAAAGCCTCTCTAACATCTGCACCAGTTGCTATCCCACAAGGGCTTAAATGTTTAATTACACAAGCAGCAGGTTGCCTAAATTGTCTGACAGTTTCCAGACCCGCTTGAATATCACCAATATTTGTGCCAGATAATTCCCTACCCCAAAGGTGTTTTAATTTAGCAAATGGTGAATTAGTATTGGGTATTAAATATAAAGCCCCTTCCTGATGAGGATTTTCTCCATACCTCAAGATATTAGTTTTTCGCAGTGGCACAGTTACTTCTTTGGGAAATTTCTCTTTGGAGAAAAACTTACCTATCTGGCTATCATAAAATGAAAGATGGTAAAAAGCTTTAGCTGCTAATTGCTGACTTTGTTCATTCAAGACGTTTAAGTCTTCTTTGTAATCACTAGGGTCAACTATTACTAGTACGTTTTCATAATTTTTAGCAGCTGCCCTAATCATAGTAGGCCCGCCTACATCTATTGTTTCAATACCAGGTTTTTGCTCAAACGGATAAAAATTACAAACTACTATATCTATTTGAGGAATATTTAATTTTTCAGCTTGCTCAACATGTTGGTGATTTTTTCTATCATATAAAAGACCTGATTCTATCTGAAAACTGATCGTTTTCATCCTGCCATCAAAAGAATCTCTGGGATTTCCTGTTATCTCTTCAATTGGTGTAACTTTTATCCCGTCTTTTGTTAAAACTTCTAATGTCCCACCTGTAGAAATAATTTCATACCCTAATTTTGTCAAAACTCTAGCAAAATCAACAATTCCGGTTTTGTCATAAACACTAACTAATGCATATTTTTTGCCACTCATGTTAGTACTTTTTCTATTTCTCCTTTTTCTAAAGCATATCTTATTTCCATTGCTACCCTTTTTCCCATACTAATATTTTTACCATACAAATACCCGCTATAAGGAGTAGCAAATATTCCAGGGGATCCTGGCATTCTGGGAGACACATCAAAAACAATTATTTCTTTTTTAGGAGGACCTGCTGTTATCATAGTTTGCAAACCAAATGGGCCTATTACACCAGGTATATATAATTTTTGTGAAGCCTCAACAAATCTTTCTCCCAAAGCATAAGCATCTTCAAGCAACGATTCTAAAACTGTTACTGCAATATGTCCTGCTTCTTCATACTTTACTTCTATTTTCTTCATTAACTCCTGCTCGTAAATGGAAGGTAATTTAGTTAAACCCTCTATATTTGTTTGTCTTCTAGTATCAGTACCTATTAATTCAACTCTTTTGTTAATTGGTGAATAAAAGAAATTAAAATTAACCTGAACTCCCACTATAAACTCTTCTATCACTGCATTTTTTACTTGTTCTTCTGTAAACTTCCCTAAACCCAGTCCATGGGTTATTCCTGCTTGATACTCTTCAAAAGAGGATGCAAAGAAAAACGCTCTCTCAAACCCTCTCATCTTTTCCAATACTTTTACTATACAAAGCCTATCTATTTCTTTTGGATCCTTGAATTGTTTAGGATAACGGATCTTTGCCTCATCCAATAAATCATATTGATTGGGTTTTACTCCTCTTTCTTCTGACTTAAGTAAAAATCTGTTGCCAAACATTTGTACTTTAAACTTTTTTTCAATTGCATTGTAATCGTTAATATAAACTTCAAAAGATCTATGAGGAACAAATATAGCATTTCTTTTTAATAATTGTTCTTGAACTTCTGGCTTTAAAATATCAACAAATTTTTCCAGTTCTATAACCTCATCAACACAACCAACCTCACCTTGAGTTTTAAAGTACTTTGCATATGTTTTATCTCTACCCTTTTGAACAATAACTAAAGTATTAAAACCTTCATCTTTAGCGCCACGGCATACATCCAGTGCGGAATGGCTACCCAATACTACTATTGTTATTTGTGGTTTATTCATTTAGTCCAATACCTCCTTCAATCTATCCTTTTTAATAGCATTTTTAATTTCTCTGGCAATTCTTCTTCCTGTGCTCATTGGTTCATCATAAAGTAGATATGTATAAGGAGAACCATTTATAAAGCAGTTTGTTCCTGCCACAATTCTGGCTGAAATTTCAATCACATAAATTTCCTCAGACGAAGTAATAATAGTTTCCAGACAAAATGGTCCAAAAAGACCTTTGGGAGAAATAATTTTTTGAGAAGTTTTAATAACTCTTTCTGCCATCGAAACTGCCTCAGCCAACATTGATTCTCTGACTGCCATCGGGATATTAGCAACCACCTCAAAAGAAGGCTCAATATTTAATCCTCTTTGATTTTTTGCAGGAATTCTGCCTAAAGAATCAACATTGGTTTCATACCTTTTATCCACACTCATCATCTCAACCTTTTTGGTTAAAGGTGAATAAAAGAAATGAAAATACACAGGAACTCCAACAACATATTCCTGTACCATAAACCTTTCTTCGTTATAACTTTTTAATTTGGCATCAAATTCTCTTTGATTTCTAGCAGTAAAATAACCTTTACCTCCTGCAGCTCCGTATGATTTAACTATTACAGGGCGGTCAATCTTATCTCCTCTTTTAAATAGGTGAGGCACTTTAATTCCTGCCTCTTCCATCCAAGTTCTTTGCATTTTTCTGTTTTCTTCCCAATCTAAAACTTTTTTATTACCAAAATAAGGAACCTTCATATTCTTATTTTCATCCATGCCTAAATATGCCACAAATGATCCATGTGGAATTAAAATTGAGTCTTTCTTATTTAATTGTTTTTCTAAACTAGGAAAATCTTTCCAGGAGTCAACTTCTAAAATTTCATCAATGAAATTATCATAAGACTTATAAAGAGGAATTCTACTGGGGGTTGCTACTACTGCAGTTTTAAAACCCTCATCTTTTGCCCCTTTTAAAATTTGCAGGGCGGAGTGAGAACCTAAAGTTACAATTGTGTAATTTTTATTTCCCATAATTTATTATACAAAAAAGACTACCAAAAGTCAAAGACTTATGCTACACTCTTTGCATTAATGAAAGATAGTGTATCTGTAGTAATAGGCACACAATGGGGTGATGAAGGCAAAGGGAAAATTGTTGACCTTCTCTCAGAATCCGCAGATTATGTTGTCAGATTTCATGGTGGAAATAATGCAGGACATACAATTGTAGTAAATGGTAAAAAATATCCTTTACATCTAATCCCTTCAGGTATTTTAAATCCTCAAACAAAATGTGTAATTGCCAATGGTGTAGTTGTTGATTTAGAAGTTTTGGTCTCAGAGATACAAATGTTTAAAGATGATAAAGTTAAAGTTGATGGCAGGCTTTTTATATCTGAAAGATGCCATTTAATTCTCCCTTATCACAAAGCACTAGATTTGGCTTTTGAAAATGCCAGGGGCAAAAACAAATTAGGCACCACAGGCAGAGGTATTGGTCCTGCTTATTCAGACAAAGTTTCATATAACGGAATAAGAATTTATGAACTGAAAGACTGGGACTTGTTTGTAGAAAAATTTACTTTTCAAACCAAGATAAAAAATGAGATTTTAAAAACTTTTAAAGTTACTCCCATAAATATTAAAAAGGAATTAGTAAGACTAGCTGAACTTAGAAAAGTTATTCTTCCCTATATCACAGACACCTATCAACTATTACAAAAAGCTATTTTAAATAATAAAAAAATCCTGATGGAGGGCGCTCAGGCAGTGATGTTAGATGTGGATTTCTCCCCTTATCCATTTTGTACTGGTTCTAACACAGTTCCTGGCGCTGTCAACACTGGTGCAGGAATACAAGTGCAAAAAATTGGTTCTATTTATGGTGTAGTCAAAGCTTATACTTCAAGAGTTGGTGGTGGACCTTTCCCAACAGAGCTAACAGATAAATTAGGTGATGAGATTAGGGAAAAAGGGCATGAGTATGGTACTACAACAGGCAGACCAAGAAGAATTGGTTGGCTGGATTTAGAAGCAGTTAAATTTGCCTGTGAAGTTTCTGGAGTAACAGAAATAGGTATTACCAAAATAGATATTTTATCTGGGCTTAAAAAAATTAAAGTTTGCACTGGATATAAATTAAATGGTAAATCAATTTCCTACAGCAGTTGTGGCTATGCGGAACTGGCCAAACTTACACCAGTATATAAAGAGTTCCCTGGATGGAAAGAAGATATAACAAAGGTAAGAAAATTTAAAGACTTGCCTAAAAACTGCCAAACATATGTGCAATTTATAGAAAGATTCTTAGGAGTTAAAATTAGCATTGTCTCCGTGGGCCCTGCCAGAGAAGAATATCTAAAAGCCTAATTTTATTCCCATTCCATAGTAACTGGGGGTTTGTTGGTGAAATTCTAGGCAAAGTTAAAAACAGGAACTTCAATAATCCTTTTAGGCTTTTTAGTCTTAGAGCTTTCTTGAACTATTTTATCGATCTTATGAGATACCTTGGCAGAATAATATCTTTCACCACATCTGGTACAAACTTCTACGGGAACTTTTTGAATCACATAAAGTTTATCTCCCCATCTGAAGTCTATATCAATCTTTTTTATTTGAGTATTCCCCCCACAAAAATAACATTTAGACACGGCTTTTTAACTCCTTTACTCTTGTTTTATAATCCTTCCAAGTTGGGGTTACTGGTCGGTAGGGTAGACTGTAACTACAAGCAGTCTAGCATTTCTGAATCCACAAACAACGTGCAAACTAGCGTTTCCAATTAGACAACTTGGACCTCTTGGATCTTTTGGATACTTTTCAATTATATCATTTTCTAAAATAGTTTGCTCTATCTCTTTGATAGTTATTTGTTCGATCTGGCGTTCCTTATGCGCATGTTCTGAAAGATCAAATTCACTTTTAATAATTTTTTCGCGAATGATTTTTGTATCCATTTATTTTTATTCCCATTCCATAGTGGCTGGGGGTTTATTGGTAATATCATAAACAACTCTGTTTACTTCTGGTACTTCTGTGACAATTCTTAAACTGATTTTTTCTAAAACCTCATAAGGCAGTTTGGCAAAATTGGCAGACATAGCATCCTGGGCTTCAATGGCTCTTATGGCAATAGTTTCTCCATATGCCCTCTCATCACCTCTGACCCCTGTTGTCTTGATCCCAGTAAATACAGCAAATACTTGCCAAAGACTTCCTTCTAACTTTGTTTTTTGAATTTCCTCTTGAACAATTTTATCTGCTTTTCTTAAAATTTCTAACTTATTTTCTGTTACTTCCCCAATAATTCTGACAGCAAGTCCTGGACCTGGAAAAGGCTGCCTGTTTAAAATTTTATCTGGCAGACCTAAAATCTTACCTATCTTTTTTACCTCATCTTTATAAAAATTCCTCAAAGGCTCAAGTAATACCAAATTCATATTTTCAGGCAGCCCTCCAACATTATGATGAGATTTTATTACCTGAGAATACTTACTGCCTGCAGACTCAATCACATCTGGATAAATTGTCCCCTGTACTAAAAACTTTGCTCCAGTTTTTTTAGCAGCAATATCAAAACTTTCTATAAAAGTTTTACCAATTGCTTTTCTTTTCTGCTCTGGGTCAGTAACTCCTTTTAAGCTTTTTAAAAATTCATGCTTTGCTTCAATAATTTCTATATCCATATCATAATCATTTTTAAAAACTTCCCTCAAAGTCTCTGTCTCGTTTTCTCTCATCAATCCTGAGTTTATATAAAAAGATGCTAGATTTTTGCCAATTGCTTTATAGACTAAAAGTGCTGCCACAGAAGAATCCACCCCTCCAGACAGAGCACAAATTGCTTTATCCTCTAAAGCAGAATCTTTTATATCTTTGATAAGACCATCCACAAATTCTTTGTTTATTTCTTGTTTTGTAATAGCTAACCCACAAATTTTCAGGAAGTTTTCTAAAAGCTCTCCCCCATGCTCAGTATGGACTACTTCTGGGTGAAACTGAATTCCATAAAGTTTTTCTTTTTTATTTTCTATTGCTGCATGAGGAATTGTTTTAGTTGTTGCAACAGTTTCAAAGCCCTCTGGTATCTTTACCACCTCATCTCCATGACTCATCCACACAGTAATCCCACTTGGTATACCCTCCAATAGCTTCCCCCTTTCCCCTTCACCCTTTATCCTTAGCTCAGCTGGTCCATATTCCTTTTTATATCCTGCTTTTACTTCTCCTCCTAATAGGTGGCACATTAACTGTTGTCCATAACAAATTCCTAAAACCGGAATGCCTATTTTAAAAATCTTTGGATCAATTATAGGAGAGTCTTTTTCATAGACTGATGCAGGACCACCTGATAATATAATTCCTTTAGGATTTACTTCTTCAATTTTTTGTAGAGCCAACTCAGGAATAGTAATTAAAACTTCTACCCCAAGTTCCCTAATTCTTCTTAATATTAAATGTGTTGTTTGTGACCCAAAATCTATAAGTATTATCATAGTTTTCCTTTCACAAGATTTACTATATTTTCAAAAATAGGTAAACCATCTATCTCTACTTTACCACGCCTAAAGTTTGGATGCTGCTCTGCCCTTATAAAACATTCTGGATGCGGCATCATTCCCAGGATTCTACCTGTTGGATCAGTTATCCCAACTATATCATTTAAAGAACCATTTGGATTATCCATATACCTAAATGCCACTAAATTTTTATCCTCTACTTCTTTTAAAGTTTTTTGATCTGTAAAAAATTTGCCTTCCCCATGAGCTATGGGAAACCATAAAATCTTTTCATCCATTCCTTTTAATAATTTAGAATTATTATTTTTATTAACTT
This sequence comes from uncultured Gammaproteobacteria bacterium, assembly GCA_964415615.1. Classification (GTDB taxonomy): domain Bacteria; phylum Patescibacteriota; class Microgenomatia; order Daviesbacterales; family UBA10151; genus UBA10151. Next base: position 22,662 of record CAYQAW010000005.1, on the reverse strand, counting down.
TTACTTTTACCCATCTGCATTCAAAATGTCCTGAGTCATTATTGGTCAGCGTTACATCCATCTCTCCTATTTTCCTAAATGGTAAAAGCCCTGTTCTTACCAAAACCTGAAACCCATTACAAACTCCAATAATTGCTGTATCTTTCCTTTCTATAAATTTTTTCATCTCTTTACCTAAAAATGAAGTCAACTCTATTGCTAAAATCTTTCCTGAGACAATATCATCCCCATAAGCAAAACCTCCTGGTAGAGCGAGTATCTGAAAATTTTCCAAGCTTTGTTTATTTTCTCTTAATTCATTGATATGGACTATTTGTGGATTTGCTCCAGCAACTTTAAAAGCAAAAGCCATTTCTTCATCCCTATTTGTCCCATCTGCTTTTAAAACTAGAACTTTAGGTTTTATCATGGAAACATTTCCTTCATTGGTTCCTGCCAAGATTTTTTCAAGTCATCAACATTTGCTTTAAAAATGTTTTTTATTTCTATTTCTTTTTCTGTTTTAGTTCCTCCAATAATCTTATAAGGAACATCTTTGAAAAGTTTTTCTGCTATTCCTTCATTTTCTACCTCAACAATAAAACATCCTGCAGTTTCATTAAAAATGGTTTCATCAAAATTTTTCGATCGAGAAATTTTGTCGATCTTTACTCCACAATTTCCTCCAACACACATCTCAAAGATAGCAGAAATTATCCCACCTTCTGAAACATCATGGCAAGATAGGATTTTCCCTGTATGTATTCCCTTATAAAGAGCATTAAAAGTTTTTGGTAAAATCTTCAAATCAATCCTAGGTATATTAGACCCTAGAACCCCCTGAACATCAAAATAGGTTGATCCACCCAATTGCTCGTCAAGCTCCCCAACTAAGACTATTGTTGATCCAACTTTTTTAAAATCTGCAGTCACAGTTTTTCTACTATCTTTAATTTTTCCTAATACAGAAATACAAAGTGTTGGAGGGATTTTAATAACCTCTCCACTGGACTTTCTATAAGTTGAAGACAAACTATCTTTTCCAGAAATTACTGGAATTTTAAAAACTTTCATAAAATCTACCACTGCATCAACAGACCTGTCCAAAGACCATAAAGACTCGGGATCTGGAAATGGCCAAATATAATTGTTAATCAAAGATGCATTTTTGTAGTCTCCTCCAACTGCTACAAAATTAGACAATGCTTCAGTTGCTGCCCAGATACTTCCCCAGTAAGGATCTATTTTATTTAGAATTGGGTTTAAGCCATGTGAAATTATCATGCCATAGTTTTTATCCAAAAATGGTCTTAAAACTGGAGAATCATTTGGACCATCAAGGTTTACTCCTGAAAAGGGCTGTAAATCATTAGTCCCCTGCACCGAATGATCATATAACCTAATAATTGGTTCTTTTGAACAAACATTACCATGTGCTAATACTTTTTTCAAAACACCGATCCATTCTTTTTCTGATTTTGGTTCTTTTACTTGTTTTGTCTGATAGCTGATGACTGATGGCTGATGACTTGCTTTTAATACTCTCTTTGGCAACCCATGATGCAAAAACTGCATATCCAAATCACCTACAATCTCTTTACCAAAAGTTACTTTTAATTTTTTGCTTCCATCAAATTTTCCTAATACTGCCATTTCCGCATTGTATTTTCTGCAAACTTTTTCAAAAGCTTTTAAGTTATTCTGTGACAGCACCACAATCATTCTCTCTTGAGATTCTGACACCCAAATTTCCCAAGGAGAAAGTCCTGGATATTTCAAAGGAGCCTTCTCTAGTTGTATTGAAACTCCCAAACTTTCCCCTATCTCTCCAATAGCAGAAGAAAAACCTCCACCTCCACAATCCTGGACCAGTCTTATAAGTCCTTGATCACGGGCTTCCAAAAGCGCATCAAGTGTCCTTTTTTCCTCAATAGCATTTCCGATTTGAACTGCAGATGAATGTACATCTATCGTTTTTTCGCTCATTATGCCTGAGGAAAAAGTAGCTCCATGAATACCATCCCTGCCAGTCCTGCCACCCACAGTAATAATTAGATCATCTTTTTGGGGATCATCTTTTAAAGCATATTTTTTAGGAACAATTCCATATGCTCCCACAATTACTGAAGGCTTAGCTCTGAAGTCTTTATGGAAATGAACAGATCCATTATTAGTAGGAATTCCTATTCTATTTCCATAATCTTTAACACCAGTAACTACCCTTTTTAATAAATACTGTGGTGGCAAACACCCTGCTGGTAAATCTTTTGCTGGTAGATCAAGTGGTGCAAAACAGAAAATATCTGTAGAGGCTATATTTTTTGCCCCCTTCCCAGTTGCAGCAATATCCCTAAACACTCCTCCAGATCCAGTCATAGCCCCCCCATAAGGTTCTATAGCTGAAGGAGCATTATGGGTTTCTACTTTGCCACAAATTCCGAAACCATCGTAAAAATCCATCACCCCAGAGTTATCAGAAAATGCTGAAACAATATTTTTATCATGCTTTAAAGCTTCTTTCTTAAGCCTTATTATTAGAGGATCTTTTTCTTTACCATCTACTACAATTTTAGCTTTAAAAGTTTTATGCCCAGAATGCTCACTCCAAGTTTGAGCTAAAGTTTCCAGCTCTAAATCAGTAGGATCCCTTTTAATATTTTGAAAATGCTTTTTAATAGTTTGCATTTCTTCCAAATTTAAAAATAGTTTATCTTTGGATAATTCCATTAATTGCTCATCAGTGCAATTTCTAATTGCAATAATTTGAGTTTTTTCTGCCTTACCTTTAATAACTAAAGTTAGCGGTTCTTCTTTTACTATGTGCTCTATCAGAGGGTTGTAGAGTTTAAGTTTTTGAGTAATTTCTATCGCTTCAGATTGAGAAACACCAAAAAAAGCATATTCCCAAGAACTATCACAGGCTAAAAGTTTAATTTTTAAATCCCCAGCAGCTTTTATAATGGATGCAACCTCGGGATTCATTACTCCTGGTTGGTAAGCTATTTCGACCATCTTAGCTTTGGAGTTAACTATTGATTCATTTATAACACATGATTGGTTGATTGATTCACATAATAATTTATCAGCCAGCATTTTTGCCTCTTTGTTGGAAATTCCCTCTAAACGGTAAACTTTAATTGCCGAAACTTTGGTAACCTCTTTTATCCCTAAGATATTTTGGATATCATTTAATATCCCGTCACCCTTTAAATCAGGACCAATTACTGTTTGCACTCTAACTTTCTGTATCATGATATTAATTCTCCATTTTCAATTCTCAATTTTCCATTCTCTTCAAATCCCTCCAGCCAATATCTTTTCTAAAATGTAAATTATTCCCTTCAATGCTTATTAATTCCATAGCTTGATATGCTTTCTCTCTTGCCTCAATTATATTTTTTCCTTCACCAACTACATATAAAACCCTGCCACCATTTACTACAAAATCTTGTCCTACTTTTTTAACACCTGCTCCATAAACTTTAACTCCGGTATTTAGAGCTTTCTCAATTCCTAGTACTTTTTTACCTTTTACTTTAGAGTAATCAACAGGATAACCTTTAGCGCAAGCTGCTACTGCTACCCTAACTTTTTTATCAACTTTCAGATTTAGTTTATTTATTTTTCCTTCAATAATTGCTAAAGCTACTTCATATAAATCATTTTTTATACTTGGCAACAAAACTTCTGCCTCAGGGTCTCCCCATCTGGCATTAAACTCTATAATATAAACCGTACCCCCAACTACGATTCCCCCTAAGTACAATACTCCTTTGTAAGGTCTTTTTTCTTTTCTTAATCCTTCAACTGTTTTCCTAAAAATATTTGAAATTTGTAATTTGTAATTTGAAATTACTAAAGGATTGCTCACACAACCCATTCCTCCAGTATTTGGTCCAAGGTCTCTATCATTTACCCTTTTATGATCTTGAGCAAAACCAACTATTTTAAAGTCTTTTCCATCACACAGCGCAAATGCAGAAAACTCTTCTCCAGCTAACCATTCTTCCAATAAATAAGTTTCACCTGAAGATCCAAACTTTTTCATCTCTTTGATGGCAGAGATTGCTTCATTTAGATCTGATGCTGGAATAGCTCCCTTTCCTTCTGCCAAACCTGAAGCCTTCACAAACCATCTAGAATTAGAGTTTTTACTGACAAAATCAATTCCATCTTTTTCTGATGTAAATTTATAAAATTTTGGAGAAGGAATTTCATATTTTTCCATAAAATCCCTAGCCCAGGCTTTATCCCATTCTATTTGTCCTGCTTTTTTAGTTGGCCCAAATACAGCAATACCTAATTTACTTACTCTATCCACTATCCCAACCTCCACTGCATTGTCCTGAGAAACATCTACAAAATCTACTTTCTCTTTTTTACAAATTTCTAAAATTTCTTTAACACTGGTTGTTTTCAAATTAGAAAAAGTTAGAACCGGTTTTTTTGTATTAATTTGCATTAAATCATTTCCTGGTACTACTAAAATTCTGCCCACATCACTAAATTGAGCATATTTATCTACTAAAGCTGCTCCTCTTCCACCGCCATCAGTAATTAATATTGTTTTTTGACTACATAGTTTTGATAGCACTTCTACATAAAGTTTATTTTCTTTAACTTTAAGCCTGCTGTATAAAGATTCAACTGTATCTCCTTTTTTAACTTTTTCAAAAACTCTTCCCAAAACTGGTCCAAAATCAAATTCTTTTGTTAAAAAGTGAATTGTGGAACCTGCATAAGTAGCTTTACTTTCTATAAATTGCTGTATTGCCAAATCTGTTAATTTCCCCTTATTCCATAATCCCTCTGTGCCATCTGGATTTACCACTTCTCCTTTTATATCATCTGGTATAAGTCCTGGGTGAATATTTAAAATACGATTTGGAAAAGCCTCTATTGCCTCATCTAAAATAATCTGCTTCCAACCTGCCAAACAGATATAGTCTAAATCTAATTTTTTTAATACACCTGAAAGTTCTTCTTTTTTGGGCACTATTTTGATAGGAAGTTCATGTTTTCTTGCTCTTTGCAGACCTAGAACATCTGGAGCATCACTAACAACTGCTACAATTTTTGCTTGTATTTTTTTGCTTTTTACCCCATCGATGATTGCTTGTAAATTAGTACCTGTGCCTTTATTTGATATTAAAACTGCTAACCTACACATCATATCTAATTTCTTTTTTTCTTTCTCCTATATCAACTGGATAATTTCCAGTAAAACAAGCTGTGCATAGCACATCCTCTGATAAACCAGTTGCTTTGATTAAACCTTTATATGATAAATAATGGATAGAATCTACTCCCAGCTCTTTGCCAATTTGTTCAATTGTCTTTACTGCTGCAACTAATTCTTTTTGATCTGGAGTATCAATACCATAAAAATCTGGAAACTTCATTGGTGGAGAAGAAACCAGCAAATGAACTTCTTTTGCTCCCGCATTTCTAATCATTTTAATAATCTGTTTGGAAGTTGTTCCTCTTACTATTGAATCATCAATGACAATCACCCTTTTACCAGCGAGCACATGTTTCATTGGATTTAGTTTTAGTTGAACTATTTTCTGTCTGGTATGTGATTCAGGAGAAATGAAGGTTCTATGGATATAACGGTTTTTAATAAGCCCCATTTCAAAGGGAATACCAGATTGCCTGGAAAATCCAATAGCAGCAGGGATAGCAGAATCTGGAACAGGTATAACAACATCGGCTTTTAGATTATTTTCTTTTGCCAATTCTTTCCCTAAATTTTGCCTTACAGCATCAACACTCTGTCCAAGTAAAATACTATCTGGTCTTGCAAAATAAACAAATTCAAAAATATCCAATTTTTGACTTCCTTTTTCTACTTGAATACTTTTTAAACCTTTATCATCTATAACAACCATCTCTCCAGGTTTTACTTCTCTTAGAAACTGTGCCCCCACAATATCTAAAGCACATGTTTCTGAGGCAACAATAAATCCTCCATTTAGCTTACCTAAAGAGAGCGGCCTTATACCAAAACTGTCCCTGACTGCAATTACTTTTTTCTCATCCATTATAAGTAAACAAAATACTCCAGTAAAAAGTGGGTAAGCTTTTTTAATAGCTTCTTCTAAACTTAAATCTTTGGCATAAAAAGCAATAGCTTTTGCAATCATTTCTGAATCATTTAATCCTTTTGTGGGAATTTTTTTACTTTTGAGAAATTCTTCTAAACTTTTAACAGAAGGGAGATTACCATTATGAACTAAAGCTATATACTTTCCTGTAGAAATCTTTTCTAAAATAGGTTGAGCATGAGAAACTTTTGAGTCCCCTGAGGTGGAATAACGGTTATGACCAATTGCTAAATACCCTTTTAAATACTTTAAATCTTTTTCTTCAAAAACATGGGCTACCAATCCCATACCTTTATGTAGATAAATCTTTCTTCCATCAGAGGAAGCAATTCCTGAAGATTCCTGACCCCTGTGTTGAAGAGCCCAAAGGCCTGGATGAACTAAACGGGCTGCCTCAAAACCTTTCCCGTAAACTCCAAATATCCCACATTTCTCTTTAATGCGAGTTCCCATAGCCTAATATAACTAAATCCAGGCTATAAGTCAAGAATCTGAAAATCATGGTATACTAAACTTATGTCCCGAAAGATACTTTCTTTTAAATATGCTTTTGCAGGACTTGTAACTGCTTTGAAAGAAGAACCAAATTTAAAGACTCATTTTTTAATTGGAATTGTAGTCCTTGCTATCTCTATTCTGTTAAAAATCTCAAAGCAAGACTGGATTACTGTTATTTTTTTGATGGGTTTTGTAATTTCTGTAGAACTTACTAATACTGCAATTGAGGCAGTAGTTGATGCTTTTACAGATAAGGAACACCTAGGAGCAAAATTAGCTAAAGATATCTCAGCAGCAGCAGTTTTGATAGCTGCTATTACTTCTGCAGTTATTGGTATAATAGTCTTCCTTCCATACGTTAGCAGATGAGCAATCAGGATCTATTTTTTTTAATATTTAATCTAAATAAACAAAGCCCAATTTTAGATCAAGTAATGATATTTGGAGCTACAACTCTAATTTATCTGGTATTTGCACTATGTTTAATACTGGCTTTCAAAGGTGGAGCAAAAGAGAAAAAAGCTGTTTTACTGATTTTAATTGGCTTGTCTGTAACAATTTTACTTGTAAAAATAATTCATCTTTTTGTTTATGTGAATAGGCCCTTCGTAGCTTTTAATTTTCTACCTATTGTGGCTGAAAAAATGGATGCCTCATTTCCATCAAGGCATGCCACAATTGCTGCTGTAATTGCTTTTTCTTTCGCTTACTTTAAATCAAAATGGGCACTACTTTTGCTCCCTATTATGCTTTGGGTAGGAATAGCAAGAGTATTTGTTGGTGTTCACTACCCACAAGATATTCTGGGAGGATTTGCAGTTGCAGGAATTGCTTTATTTATTGGTTTAAGACTTAAGAGAAAAATTTTTCAAACTTACTTTTCTCCTTAAAAGGACCAATCACTTGCAAATTAAAGTTTTCTTTTACAAATAATTCTTGTGCCATTTTTTGCAAATCCTCTTTGGTGACTTTATCCATTTTTTGTAAGATTTCATCAAAAGTTTCTACCTTTCTATCTAAAACAAATTGTGTCCCAAAATATTCTGCCAGAAAGTTTGTTGACTCAGACTGCAGAGCAATCCTACCTCTTAACATTTGCTTGGCTTTTTTCAGTTCATCATCTGTAACTTTTTCTGCTATAAGCAGCTGCAGCTCTGCTAAAATTACTTCCAACCCTTCATAAACTTTTTCCAGTTTCAAACCAGCATAGACAGCAAATGAACCAGTGTCTTGATAGCTGCTATGACTGGCGCTAACATGATAAGCTAGGCCCCTTCTTTCCCTAACTTGAATAAACAACCTGGAAGACATTCCCTCACCCAAAATTACTCCCAAAAGCCTGGCAACAAAACGTCTTTCATCATCCCTGCTAAAACCTTCCACCCCTAAAATAAGATTTGCTTGATCAGTAGCTTTATAGAATATATCAACTTTTGGTTTTAATTGTTTAGATTTTTTGTAGGAATTAAAAACAGATACTGGTTTTTTAGATAGGTTTGAAAAATATTTACTGGCTAATTCTTCAATATTTTTTGGCAATTTTCCAGCATATACTAAAGCCATATTCTTTGGTGAATATAATGAATCCATATATGAAACAAAATCATCTCTGTTTAAAGACATTATTGTTTTTTCATCTCCTCCAATGTCCCATCCCAAAGGCTGATCTCCAAATTGCAGTCTTTCATACAAATCCCAAATATGCCTGGCTGGATTATCCCTAAGCATTCTTAACTCTTCTATAATTACCCCTTTTTCTCTTTCGATTTCTTCCTTGGCAAGCAACGATTCTTTAACCATGGATGAAAGAATATCTGTAGAAAGTTCTAGGTATTTTGCTGCAGATTTAATCCAGTAATAAGTTACCTCTTTGTCTGTGGCAGCATTATTTACAGCCCCAATACTATCTACCAAAGTAGAGATTTGCTCAGCGCTAGGATATTTGGTAGAGCCTTTAAAAAACATGTGCTCCAAAAAATGAGAGATACCATTTATTTTTCTTGTTTCATACCTTGAACCAGCACCAACTGCTATCAAAGTAGTAACTGAGTCAAGATGTGACATGTCCACAGTTATTAAAGTTAAACCATTATATAATGTCTTTATCTTATACATTGATATGTTTTAGCATTTCCTCCACTGTTTGTTCAACGTCTAAATTTGAGTTATCAACAACTATTGCATTTTCTGGAATTCTTAAAGGTGATACTTCTCTTGTTTCATCTTGTTTGTCTCTATCTTCCATATTTTTTAACACATCCTCATATTTTACACTTGGATCTTTTTTAACAAGTTGTTTGAATCTTCTTTGGGCTCTTATTTTAACATCTGCTGTTAAGTAGAATTTATGATGGGCTTGAGGAAAAATTTCTGAACCAATATCCCTGCCTGTCATCACTGTACTTTTGGAGCTTACTAATTTATATTGAATCACTTTTACAGCCTCCCTTACCTCTCTTATTGCAGCAATAATTGGAACCAGTTTAGTAACTTCTGGATCATGTAAATGATCTGTAAAATCTTCACCATTTACAAGAAATCTTTGGTCTCGGGTTTCTATCTGAAGATTACTAAATACATCAACAATTTTTTCTAAATCCTGTAAGGATATATTATTGCGTAAAATTAAAATACAGCCAGAGCGGTAAATAGAACCTGAATCAATATATTGGTAGCCTAACTTTTGAGAGAGTAAAAATCCGACACTATTCTTGCCGGAGCTGGTTGGACCATCAATTGTAACTACTTCTGTTCCCATGGTCTATTTTTTTGTTTCTTCGAGAAGTTCTTTAATTTGTTTCTTAAATAATGGCAGATCATTTGTACTCATATCCCAAATAATATCAAGATCTACTTGAAAATAACCGCGTATAAGCGTACTTCTCATATCTGAAAGAAAAATTTGTGGGTCTTTTATCATAGAATGCGAACCTGCTCATCCAGGATTCTATCACGCAAGCACGGACATAGAAACCAAAAATAGATGAGCGGGTTACCTCTGCTCCTTTTAAAATAGGCACAACTTTTTCTTTAATTTGAGCAATCTTTAATTTCATATTAAGTAATATTATACCACCAAAACCACTGGCGTTTTTTGTGACAAAATTTTTCGATCGAAAACAAAATGAACTTTTAACCAAAATGTTCACGTCCAAGATTATATGGGAATGGGGTTCTTATTTATTTTCCTGAGCTACTTGTCTAAATTGTTCTAAATCGACTCCTAGAGCATGTGCTAATCGTTCAGCTTTAGGATGACCTAATCTTGTCGTTTTTCCATTTTCCAATTGCGATAATGTGGATACACTAATTCTTGCTGCTCGACCTAAGATCCTCAAAGTTAAATGGTGTTGTAATCTCAAACTACCTAATCTTTCACCGTCTACTTCTACTACATCATTTTTCAATGGCCTATCATGTTGTCCAAACTGTTGAGGCATGCCTGTATTAGTTTCAGGAAAAAGTTGTGTACATATTGATTTTGAAGATTCTGAAGCATAGCATACCCCTGAAAATAAATATGGGCAACCTACGGATCTAGACCCATCTTTGAAGATAGTTAAACTTGGCTCTGCAGGATGATCTAGTAAAGGAGCAACCTCAGTTGGGCTAACACCTTCACATTTCAGAGAATAACTTGCAACAACTTCCTTTGACATATAAGGGGTACATTTTAACACGGAAGGAGTCTTATATCAACTAAACCTTTAATTTTTGGTCCAGTTGGAGTGTCTTCTATTTCATATCCTAGCTTTTTGATTTGATGACGCAGCTCATCTGAGGCTTTAAAGTCTCCTGATTTTCTTACCTTTTCTCTTTGGTTAACAAGCTCTTGTACCTCTTCTGGAACTTCTATCTTTTTGTCTAAATATTCATCTAATTTTAGCCCTAAAATTTTATCCATTTCTAAAATAGTTTTGGCTTTAGCTGAAGTTGGATAGTCACTCTTAACTAGTTCCCATAAAACTGCTAGTGCTTGTGGGGTATTTAAATCATTGTTTATTGCTGCTGTAAAATCCTGCTCAAATTGAGCACAACCAATCTTTGGCTGCTCCCAATTCCTGACAGTTTCCCTTAAGTTATTCAAAGCATTTTGGGCAGCTTGTAAAGATTCCCAGGTAAAATTTAATTTATCTCTGTAGTGAGCTGTTAGAAATAAATATCTTAAAGCCAAAGGATCAAAACCTTTCTCTATAATCTCATCAATTCTATAAAAATTCTTCTTGGACTTGGACATTTTTTCTCCATCTACTATTAAGAAATTATGATGAACCCAATATTTAACAAAGGGTTTTCCTGTAGCTGCCTCAGATTGGGCAATCTCATTGGTATGATGAACAGGAATATGATCTATTCCTCCTGTATGGACTTCAAAAGAATCCCCCAAGTATTCCATACTCATAGCAGAACACTCTATGTGCCAACCAGGAAATCCTTCACCCCAAGGAGAAGGCCATCTCATGCTATGGCCCTCAAAATGCCCAACAGTAAAAAACCACAGGGCAAAGTCCACTGGACTTTTCTTTTGTTTATCTATGACTACATCTTCTCTTGCTCCAATTTCTTTTTCTTCTAATTTTTGTCCAGATAATTTGGTGTAATTAGGAAATTTGGAAATATCAAAATAAATTGCCTGATCTGTTTGATAAATAAACCCATTTTTTTCTAGTTTTTGGATTAACTTAACTTGTTCTTCAATATGATCTGTGGCTTTGGCAACTATACTTGGTCTTTTTGTATTTACAGTATCTACTGATTTCCAAAAATAATCTTCATAAAACTTAGCCACTTCCCAAACAGTCCTCCCAGATTCCCTTGCTCCTTTTTCCATCTTATCCTCACCAGAGTCTTCATCAGAAACCAAGTGTCCAACATCAGTAATATTCATCACATGCTTAACTTCATAACCACTGTTTTCCAAAACTCTTCTTAAAATATCATCACTTACATATTTTCTTAAATGCCCAATGTGGGAGTAATCATAAACTGTCGGACCACAGGCGTACATTCCCACCTTTGGGGGATTTAAAGGAATAAGGTCCTCTACTTTTTTGGTTAGTGTGTTATAAATTCTCATCCTCCTACTCCTCTTTTAATCTCTATTTTACCAGCATAAGCTATAGCAGGATGAATTGGCTTTTCTTTTTCTTGTTTTTCTTCCATTTCAGCAACTTGTTCTTCTTGTTGCTGGGCTTGTAACCGTTGTTCTTCTTTTTGTTTATTTTCCTGCCTGACTTTTTGCTGGACCATTTGTAGATTACCCAGCCAATTCCTGGTATAAGCTATCTGTTTTTGTCTATCAATTTCTTTTTTTTGATCTTCCTGTTGTTTTTGTTGCATTTGCTGAGGAGTAAGTTGTGGTGCAGTTACAGATTGAATCCCTTGTTCAATAGCCTCTCCTACTGAGTCTTTCACATCTTGCGCAACTTCACCTGCTGTATCTTCTATCTCATCTTTAAATTGTCCAATAACTTTCATACTAGTATTCTTTCCTACCCTCCAATGCTCTGGATAATGTTGTCTCATCAGCATACTCTAAATCTGATCCAACTGGCAAACCTCTCGCAATCCTGGTAACTTTAACTCCCAAAGGAGCAATTAATCTCTGAATATACATAGCAGTAGCTTCTCCCTCCATGGTTGGATTAGTTGCTAAAATTATCTCCTTAACACTACCATCCTTAAGTCTTGGCAAAAGCTCCCTGATATGAATTTCTGAAGGACCAATATTTTCCAAAGGTGAAATAACTCCATGTAAAACATGGTAAAGACCCTTAAAATTTGCTTTTTCTAAAGCTAAAACATCTAAAGGGTTTTCTACCACAGCAAGGACTTCCTTTTCTCTATTAGGATCAGAACAAATTTGACAGAGATCTTCCTCCCCAATATTGAAACAAATAGAACAAATCTTGGTTTTTTCTTTCATTCCCACAGCTGCCTCAGCTAAAGCTTTTGCTTCCTCAATAGGAGCATGAAGAAGATAATAAGTTAGCCTTTGAGCTGTTTTTGGACCAATACCAGGCAGCCTTTCAAAAGCTTCTATTAAACTTTGAACTGATTTGGGAACATGTGCCATTGTGGTCAAATTTTAGCACAAAAATAAGGGAGTTACATCCCTGGGATGCCCATGCCACCCATCATTGGTTTCATCTCATCTGCTGCTACTTTTTGAGATTGTTTTAAGGCTTCATTAACTGCTTCAGCAACTTTATTCAAATCATTATCTCCAGAAATGGAAACAACTTTTTGATCAGCAGTCATCACTACTGTTACACCTCTATGTTCCACAGTAATTTTAATGCCAGCCAGTCTTTTTTGTACTTCCATAGCTTGATCTCTCATCTTCTTGAGATCCCCAAGCTGTTTTAAATTATCCATTAACCCCATATATTTAAACTCCTTTTGCTGATTTTATCACATTTTCCAAAAGAGATACAATTGTTAATGGCCCTATACCTCCAATGGTTGGGCAATATAATTTAGCTACTTCTGCAACTTCCTGCTCATTTATATCCCCATATATTTTTGACTGACCATCAATTACCTCTTTCCCAACACCTACTCCTATTACATATACTCCTCTTTTTAAGTTAGATTTATTAATAATATTTTTTACCCCTGTTGCAGAAATTACCACATCTCCTTGTTTTATTACCTCTTCAGGATTTTCTGTTTCTCTGGAAACTACTTCAACCTCAAATCCCTTGTTTTCTAAAAGTTCCTTTGTGGGCCTTCCAGCAGTTTTACCCCTACCTAGTAAAATAATCTTTTTACCCTTCAAGAAATCTTCTGTTTTTTTAAATCCTTCCTGATAGGCAAAAGCTGTCAACATTTCCCACACCCCTACTGCTGTAGCTCCAAAAAAAGGAGAGTCTGGTAAAAACCCATCAACATCCTTTTTAGGATCAATTTTAGAAAGTAACTTATCAAAATCCCAACCCTCATATGTAGGATACTGGATAATTATTCCATGAATATTTTTATCAGAATTTAAATCCTCAATTGTTTTTAAACAATCCTCAAATTGGTCTTGGGAAAATTCCAGAAGCCTAGCCTCAACTCCTACCTCTTGGGCCCTTATTATTTTATTATTAACATAAATCCTGGAAGCTGGATTATCACCTGCTAAAATTATAGCTAGGGCTGGTTTAACTTCTAAATATTGTACTTGTTGTTGGAGTTTCTTGGCAATAATATCTGCAACCTTTTTGCCAGATACTTTCATGTTATTTGATCCCTGGAACTGGAAATTTACCAGCAAACTGTTCTACTTCAATTCTTACTTGTTTTAAGTTTTTATTTTTACGTAAAATTGCCTTTGCTTCCTTCAAAAAGTCTTTCCTGCTATCTTGCTCTTTTGGTAAGTCTAAACCCCTGATTTCTTCTAAAACCCTCTTAATCCAACCCGCAATCTTGACCATATCTTTTTCCTTCATTCCTCTTGTAGTTAAAGCTGGAGTACCTAATCTTATTCCTGAGGGATAAAAAGGAGAGGCTGGTTCACCTGGAATAGAATTTTTATTAACAGTAATTCCTGCTTCTTCTAAAGCGAACTGCGCTTGATAACCCATTCCATATCCATAATCCGTTAGACTTAAAAGCACTAGATGAGTTTGGGAAACAGTTCCTAATTCTTTTGCTAAAACCTCAGCATTCTTAGCAATTTGTTCAGCATACTTTTTAAATGATGGCTTTAAGGCTTCTTCCAAACACACTGCAATAGCTGCAGTTTGATGATTATGTGGACCCCCCTGAATACCAGGAATAATTGCTCTTTCTATTTTGGCTTTTATTTCCGGATCTTTTTTGAAACCTCTTTGGGTAACTAAAATAATTGCTCCCCTAGGGCCTCTTAAAGTTTTATGGGTAGTAGTCATTATCAAATCAACATATGGAACTGGTGATTGATGCACCCCTCCAATTATCAACCCTGTAATATGAGAACAGTCTGCAACCAAAGTTGCTCCCACCATATCTGCAATTTGTCTAAACTTTTTATAATCTAACTTAAAAGGATAAGCCGTAGTTCCAGCCCAAATTAATTTTGGTTTATGCTTTTTAGCTAAAGCTTCCAGCTGTTCATAATCTATTTTCCAATCTTTACCAACCTCATAATTTACAGCTTTGTAAAAAATGCTGGAAAAAGACAGCTTTGCTCCATGAGTTAAATGACCACCTGATGCAAGTGATAATCCCATCACTACATCACCTGGTTCACATACTGCTAAAGTCACAGCTTGATTTGCAGGAGAACCAGAATAGGGCTGAACAAAAGCATATTTGGTACCAAAAAGTTTATTTGCCAACTCACAAGCATAGCTTTCAATTTTATCAATAACTTCATTACCACCATAATATCTTCTGCCAGGAAAACCTTCTGAGTATTTATTAGTCAAAATTGAACCTAGGGCTTTTAAGACGTCTTCTGAAACATAATTTTCTGAGGGGATCATCTCCAGGCCATACTTTTGTCTGTGGGCTTCTTCTGCAATTAATTTAAAAACCTTTGATACCATTAATGCAAAGAGTATATAAAAACTATTACTTACTTTTCAAGGAGGAAAATTTAATTTATTGTATCAGAATTAAAGATTTCTGCGGGTGTGATGGACTTTAAGGAAGGTATTTTAGAAAAATCCGCGTCATAAGTAACTATACTAACTCCTTTAGGAATTTGTGTGGCGATAACACAATCTCCGTACTTGATATTGTATTTATTGTAAAACTTCACAGCTTTAGTAACATCAGTCTGTTCAATTACTATGATATTACGGATCTTGAGTATTTGATCGAGTATTTGCAAAACTCTTTTCTTAGGAAATTTATACTGGCGGGTGAGTACAAATACTATCTCAAAAATCACAAAATTTGAAATATATGATTTAGCCTCCCCATTCTGGATAATCTTAAAAAGGTTTTCACACTCCTCATATTTTTCTGGGATATCTTTAGTCAAAAATCTGATAAAGATACTTGTATCTATAAATATCTTATCCACAAAAATTAATATCGTCCCTCAGTATAATCGATGTAATCTCTAATTTTCTCTGCAGGGATGGGATTTTTAACTCTAAACTTTCCTCCCAATGATAAAAAATCAGACTTAATAGGTTCAATAATAATTTTTTTCTTTTCTACCCTGATGATAGCCCTTCCGTGTTTTTTCAGGCCAATTTTTTTGCGGATGGCAACTGGAATATGAACTTGGAATTTAGGAGTAATAGTAGTCAGAGTTTCCATATCAATAACAATTGTATCTCATTGCTATTTAATTATCAATAAGACAATAGTATTATTATAATTAATTGACTGTATCAGAGTTGAAGATTTCTGCTGCTGCTCTGATGATTTCATCGTCCTGGGCTATTTCTATATTTGCTATATCTTCTTTTCTGGTTGGCCTGAATCCCAATACTGTAGATGCCTTAATACTTCTTCCTAAAATATCTGAGAAAATTGACTCCAAAAGATCTCTGTTTTTAGGAGATTCTAAAATTCTTTGGTGAAAAGAATAAGGCACCTCCATGATTACAGCATTAGAAGTACAGTCTTTAATTATCACATTCCTAAGTAGAGCTTCTAAGGAAAAATTATATGGTCTGATTGTTTCTAAGACAAAGGTCCACTTTTCCTTAAGCTTTTGGATATCATTGCTAGACGATTGATCATAGATGATAGAAGATGAATCTTTGACTATGGATGATTGAAGATTGATTACTTTTCTATCTTCTATCTTGCTATCTTCTATCACTATCTTCAATTTTCCATCATCTATCGTCTTATGTGACAATTGTTCTCCGCAAATCTCTACAACTGCCAGCTCCAAAGGCAAAGATGGGATTGAAGCAAATTTTAATTTCTCCAAAGCGTTTTGCAAAGCATTTAGACTTTCAGTTAAATCAGATATAGATAAATCTTCAGAAATTTTTACTAACTGCTGATATTTATCTTCTATTAAACCATTTTTTACCAACTGCTCACCAACATTATTTTTAATAAAAACTAAACTCCTAAAAGTATCCATCAGAGACAAAATTAATTGTTTAGCATCAACTCCACTCTCCAGTTGCTTGCTAATATTAAGCAATCCTTCAGCAGCATTTTTATCTTTAAAAGCTTGTATCAGACTCAAAATACTTTCAAATTGTGAGGATTTAAGATTTTCTTCAATAAAGGAAGTGGTAATTTTCTCCCCAATAGAAGCTACTTGATCCAGAAGCTTAACTCCATCTCTAAAAGATCCATCTGATTTTTTAACCAAGGCTTTTAAAGCCTCTTGATCTATATCTATGTCTTCTTTTTTAACAATTCTTTCTAAAGCTTCCAGTAATTCTGAAGATGTGGCCAGTTTAAAATCTAACTTTTGAGCTCTTGATAAAATTGTCTGAGGGATTTTTGTGACTTCGGTGGTTGCTAAAATAAATAAAACATGAGAGGGTGGTTCTTCCAAAGTTTTAAGTAAAGCATTAAAAGCCTCAGGAGTTAACATATGAACTTCATCAATAATATAGACCTTCTTTTTGCAACTGCTGGGAGCAAGCTTGATTTTATCCCTTAAAGACCTGATATCTTCTATACCCCTGTTTGAAGCAGCATCAATTTCAATAAGGTCTAAATTAGATCCATCAGTAATGGAAACACAGATTGAACATTGATTACAGGGAACTTCACCCTTTCCGCTTTCCCCCTTACCCTCACAATTGACCATTTTGGCCAGTATTCGAGCTGTTGAGGTTTTCCCAGTTCCCCTTGGGCCTACAAATAGATAAGCATGTGAGAGCTTACTATTTTGAAAAGATGAGAGAAGGGTTTTTCTGACAGCTTCTTGACCTACTAATTCTCCCAAAGTTTGAGGACGATACTTTAAATAAAAGGCTATATTAGACATTAATTGTGATGAATTCCTAACAGGTGATTTAAACCATGTTCCACTAAATTCCTAATTTCTGTATCAACAGAGATTCCATCCATAGAAGCATCTTCTAATGCTTGCGGATAGGAAATAACAATATCCCCAAGTCGTAACCATTTATCTGGGGCTGCCACAAATCCAATTTTAGGAATATGCTGCAAACTAGAAGGAGTTGTATCCTCCAAGGCAAAAGATAGAATATTAGTGGTAGAATCCAGTCCTCTGAACTTTCTGTTTAGTTCATGCATTTTCCTATCACCTACAATATTTACTCCTATCTCAACCCTGCCAGAAACATGAAGTTTTCTTAGCGTTTCAGCTATAATTTCTCTAATACTATCTTTATTTACATTATATCTTGGATCTGAATTTACAATGATGTTAACCATATTTTTTAGCGTAAAGCGGAAAGGGGGAAGTAATTACTTTACCCTTCACGCTTATCCCTTTACCCTTTTACATCTGCAAAAGTTTCTCTTTTACCAAAGCGCTTACCGCGCCTCCATCAGTCTGACCTTTTACCTTACCCATCACCGCTCCTATTACTTTACCCATGTCCTGTATAGAAGTTGCCCCCTGTTCATTTATAGACTCTTCCACTATTTTAGTCAATTCCTCAGTTGAGATTTGCGCAGGAAGATACTGCTCTAAAACTTTAAGTTCAGATTCTTCTTTGACTGCAGACTCTTCTCTGCCACCAAACCTAAAAGCATTTGCAGCTTCTTTTCTCTTTTTGACTTCTTTTTGGATAACAGAAATTATATCTTGCTGGGCAAGTGAGTTGCCCTTTGCAATCTCAGCATTTTTAATTTCTGAAAGCAAAAGCCTCAAGGTAGAAACCTTAATTTCATCCCTTGCCAGCTGTGCCTGTTTTAAATCAGATTGGATTTTATCTAGCATATCTTTTGGCCCGCATAATTTTCCTGCGTTTTTCTGCCAGATATTCTTGACGAAGCTGTGATGGCTTCCTGTAAACAGATCTATCCCTAATTTCTTGAACTAATCCCTCCATTACAACCTTTTTTTGAAATTTTCTAATCACTGAATCCGTGCTATCGCCCGGGCCTGCTTTAACTATTATTGACATAAAATATTAAAAACACCTCCTTTTATAAACTTCCGCGGACTGAAAGTCCTCGGTTTTTTCTTTTGTATGTTTACATCCGCTTTGCATTTAATGTCCACGGAAGACTGTAACCTTTCTTTGCTTTTGGCAAAGCGGTTATAAATTTAAACCAGTTTTTTTAATTGTCCACCCAATAGATGGAAATGTAAATGGGGCACATGTTGAGCCTTACCGCCATTTACTACTACTCTATAAGCTTTATCAGTTAAATTATTATCATTTACGAGCTTATTGGCTACTTTATAGACTTCAGTCAGCAAACTTCCACATGTCTCATCTAAATCAGATACCCCAGCAATATGCTCCTTTGGCACAATTAAAAGATGAATATCTGCTGAAGGATTGATATCTGCAAAAGCTACTAAGTTTTCAGACTCGTAACCTAAGTCTTTAGGTATCTCTTTTCTGATTATCTTACAAAAAATACAATCATCCATTACCCACCTACTAATTTCTTTAAAAGATCTAGGGTTCTGGTTTGTCTCAAGGCATGCCTTAAATGTAGTCTTGGCTCTTGAGCATCAAATTGGGATTTAACTTTTTGGTCTTGGATTTTATCAATCTCAGCCTGCAGCTCTGTATCAGAAATAGCTACATTTTCTTGTCTGGCAATATCAGCAAGCCCTAACTCCATCCTGACATTTTTCTCAGCTTGAACTGTCCACTCTTTTTTAAGCTGTTCTAAAGTTTTGCCCTGGCCTTTTAGATAATCCTCTAAAAGCAGTCCCATATCTGCAACCCTTCTTTGCAAAGAAACTAACATTCTATTTAATTCATCCTGAATTAAGATTTCCGGTAGTTCTACTGTGGTAATTTTTTCTACTTCTTGTAGGATGGCTTCTTCATAATCTAACTCATTATTATAAGAAACATTGGCTTCTAAATCTTTCCTGACTTTAGTTTTTAAATCTATTAAACTCATAGCTCCCATGGCTTTAGCAAAAGTATCATCTGGCCCGCTTGTTTGTCCATTAGCTTGAAAACTAATAGATCCAGAAGGACCTGTTCCTCCTGCTGTATTTTGATTCTGTGTGGCTGAAGGCTGAGGACTGACAGCTGATGACTGTCTTCCTTGCCATCTTTTATATAAATCATCTATCACTTTTTGGACTTCTTCCTCAGTTACAGCTTTTGGAGTAGGTTTTGAAACTTTTATAGTTTTATAGCTTCCGACAGCGACTGCTGGTCTGTTGGTAACAGTTGCCTTAAATTGCATTTGCTGCCCTTTTGTGAAAGAAATTAGATCATACTTGGGATAGTCAATTGGGACAATATCACTGCCTTTTAAGGCCTCTATTAAAAAATTAGGCATAGCAGTTTTTAAGACTTCATCCTGAAGCCTTGTTCCAAGTTGCTGCTCTACCACAGGCAAAGGCGCTGCACCTTTTCTAAAACCAGACAACTCTATATCTTGAGCCATTTTCTGCAAAGTAGCATCCCAGCTTTGAGCCATATCAACCCAAGGAGCTGTTATTGTTACTTCAACTATAGATTTTGGAAGCTTTACAATATTTTTAGTTATCATTAGTTAGGTAATGTACCAGAAATGAGCCTTAAAATCAATCCTGATCCCACCTCCGAGGTGGGAGTGAAGCTACACCTAGGGTTTTTGTCCCAAAAATTTTAGCAGTTCTTCAAATTCCAAAAACTTGGTTTCTTTTTCTGATCTTTTTTTAACTTCCAGCTGATCCTTAGTTTTTTTGGAAATAACTATCCTGTATGGGATTCCCAGTAAATCTGCATCAGCAAATTTAGCTCCTGCTGAGATATCTTGCCTATCATCAAATAAGACTTCTATACCCTCTGCCTGTAATAATTTGTATATACTTTCCGCTTTACCCTTTACGCTTTCCCCTTCTAAATCCAATCCCACCAGATGAACCATATATGGAGCTATACTTTCTGGCCAAATAATTCCTTTCTCATCATTGTAAACCTCAACTATTGCTGCAAGTGTCCTTGCAAGCCCTATACCATAACAGCCCATATAATATGGCTTTTCCTGCCCATCAGCATCTCTAAAATTAGCTCCTTTCATCCTGGATGAGTAATGAAAACCAAGCTGGAAAATATTTCCTACTTCAATACCACGTTTCTCAACCAATTTTTCTCCGTTTGGCGCAGTGTATCCTTCTTTTGCTAGCTTAAACTCATAAAATTTATCCGGCATGGGTAAATCGCGACCAAAATTCACATTGATTGAGTGATAGTTGGTACGGTTGGCACCCATTTCAAAGTTTTTACGTCCCATCATGGACTCGTCCATAAAAATCCGGACATCTTTTGGTAAATTAAGAAGGCCTGCATACCCCACCTCTGCACCAGTTACCCTACGGACAGTTTCTGCCGATGCCAATTTGAGCTGGTATACCTTTGCAGCATGCATCAGCTTTATCTGGTTAATATCGTACCCTCCCCGAACTGCTGCAGCGATTACATTACCATTTTCATCTTCAAATAGAATTGTTTTTGTTGTCTTTTCAACAGGAATTTTTAAGTATTGTGCTAATTCTTCTACCCCGATGGTTCCTTTTCCTTCTACCTCCTCCAGCGGTTTTTCTTCTTCCTTATCTGCCATTTGATCAACAACAAACTCTGCCACCTCTTCATGAGCAGCATAGCTGTCATCTTCGGTCATGAAAAATTTACTCTCTCCAATTGGGCTTTCCACTACAAACTCATGACAATACTCACCCCCAATATAACCATTATCAGATTCAACTATGATTGTTTTTAAACCTAATCTTTGGAAAATAGTACTGTAGGTTTTTTTCATTTGCTCATACTCAAGCTTAAAATCTTCCTCACTGCTATGAAAAGAATAAGCATCTTTCATCACAAATTCCCTAAGTCTTAAAAGCCCGCCTCTGGCTCTCATTTCATCCCTAAATTTAACTGAAAATTGATATAAATTAAAAGGCAAATCTTTATAGGAAATCTGGAATTTTCTGACTAAATCTACCAGCATCTCTTCTGCTGTCCCACCCAAGACAAATTCCATCTCATTTCTGTCTTTAATACTCATCAGCTCAAACCCCACAGAGTTTGTTCTATTTGTTTCTTTCCAAAGCTCTTTAGGATGAAGGACTGGGGTTATCATTTCCTGGGCTCCAGCTTTATCCATTTCCTCTTTTACTACAGCCTGAATTTTTTGCTGGACTCTCATCCCTAAAGGAAGCAAATAATATCTGCCTGCAGTTGATTCCCTGATAAACCCAGCCCTATAAAGCAGCTTATGGGAAACTAAAGTAGCATCTTTAGGAGTTTCTTTTATAGTTTTTCCAAATAATTTTGAATATTTCATAAATCAAAATAGTCTGTATGTATAAATAAGTCTACTCCATCTGTTAGTTGCTGGCAACCTGTGCCGACTCCAGGAGTAACTCTATCTGAGAAAATATTTATTATTCTCTCATCTCGTCTCTGTCTGCTCTGCAATAAGCTAATCTTCTTACATCCCAGGATAACAGCAGGACTTTGATCTCCTCCTCCATTTGTCACTGTTCCAAATTTTAGGTCTACAATCCCAAATTCCGTCACATAAATACCTGGATTATCTTCAATTTGAGCCACCACAAACCGGTCTCCATCAACTTTAATACCTGTTTTTTTGGTTACCCACCCAGCAATTTTTTCTCCTCTTAGTTCAATACTTGTTGCCATCAAAAAAGCACCTCCTTAAATTTCAAGGACGGTGCTAACCGTGGTACCACCTTTTTTTCAATTATTCCATAAAAAATCCACCTCTGTAGGTGGAACAACTAAATTTGGAATAATCCTCATGTAGTGCTCCGTTGCCGACACACTTTGGATTCATTTTTACGGTATCCTTCCGTCATAGTTTTGTCCTGAGCTTGTCGATAGACTTTTTCTATGCAGCTTATCTATTAGGATAGACTCAAATGCCTTTTTAAATTGTTAATTGTATGTTAACAAATCTAATATGCTATGTCAAATTTCATTTGTCCCACGGCCGGAGGAAATTTGATAACGGGAACTTCTGCCCAAACCTATTCTTTTTATTTTTTTTAGCTTAAGCA
>CAYQAW010000004.1:0-99716 GCA_964415615.1 uncultured Gammaproteobacteria bacterium | reverse complement strand
TAAGTGGTCTGGATTTTAACCAGTTAGATATGCCAAGCTTCCTTGGCGCACTCATGAAGCAATTATATCAGGAACTAAGGTTCTTTAGCAGGGAAAATGCCCTATCGATATTTTTATCTTCTAAAATTAATGTACATTCAGTAAAACTTGATACAACTTCTATAATATTAACTCCATACCAGGCTAAAATTTTCAGAATATAATAGTAAACACCTGGTACATTCACTGTCTCTTCAGACAGAGTCAAAGTTATAGCAGACAGATTAGAAATGTTAGAAATAAGCTTTTCTTCAGCAAAGATTTTTTTAACCTCATTCTGAAATACTGCGCTAATAATGATAGTAGCCTGATAAAGACTTTGGGTAAAAGTGAGAAAAATACCCTTTTCTGTGCTAACTTTTTCCAACAACCTTCTTTGTCTTTCTATTAAAGTTGAAGAATTAACGAAAGTAAGTTCTACTAAATTCGATTTAACACTAATATCTCCAAAATATTTCAAAATAGGTTTAATTACATTCTGTCGTTTCTTTAATTCACTTGCCAATCTATTAATAGCTGTTATTATTGCACCTTCATGTACATCTTTTAACGACCTATTTTCTATCTCTTTTTTTATTTGTCTGGCTAAGGCAGAAGAATTAACAATACCATCAACTAAAGCAGTTTCCAAATATGGAGATTTACTGACAATTTCTTCAACTGCTGACTGAATCGTAATCATGTTTGAAATATAACATTTTAGCTAAAAAATGTCAAAATTGTTTAAAAATTTGATCATATACTTTAATCCTGTTATCCTTCTAACTCAGTATGAAAGGAGGTGCAATAAAATATGAGTGTAGAGAATCAAATGGAGCAATCCAATATGAGACGTGACGATGAAATACTTCAGGTTCAGCAGTATACGCTTGAGGCATTACGAGAAATTCGATTACCTCAATACAGCATGGGTGGATGCACATTAATGCCAAGAACAATGGTTGTTTCTGCCGAAGATCCCTATTTTGACTGGGACCTAAACGCGATCAACGAGGTATTTGAATCTTTGGATTCATCAGACATATCACCCAGCATACCAAACGATTTAGCAAACTTATTTGGGAGGATAATAGTAGGATTACGTAAGGGTGGAAACTTAATTATTCAGGAGGGGCCAAAATAACGTAATCGCAGGTTTTCGGACAGCCGTCCATTGTTTGCAGTGACTAGTCCACCTGGGGGGTGGAACAGATACGCCACCTAGGGATCCTTTACTTATTGAAAATATACACCACCTGTGATATGGTGTATATATGCAAAGATACCAGATATATTTAAAACCACAAACAGTTAATGTCCTTAACAATCTAGCCAGAGATTTAAACATTTCACGCTCACAAATCATCCGTGATGTGATAGATAGAATGGCCAAAGAGTATGAAAAACTAATTAAGGTTGGTGAGACTCTTAGAATGAAAAATAACCCCCTTCTAAAAATGGCTGGTTTTGCCAAAGGTCCGAATAGGGATATCTCAAAGAATGCAGATGATATTTATTTAAAGGACTAATGACCAAAGCTTTTATAGATACTTCTGCCTGGATCTCTTATTCACTCTCCAAACAACCAAAGCATTCTACAATTAAAAGTTTAATCAAACAGTTTATTAAAGACCGTGTAACAATTTGCACTTCAAATGATGTGGTGGATGAAACTGCCACAAGACTCATTTATGATGCCAATATCAAAATAGCCGAAAGGTTTATCAATTTAATCAGAGAAGGTATAAAGAGCCATAGCTTAGCCCAACTGTGGGTGGATGAGGAAATACAAAATGAAGCCTTTGGGCTGGTTCAGAAATTTTCAGAACATGAATTATCCTTAACAGACGCAACTACAATAGTTCTTGTTAACAGGTTCCATATTGAATCTGTTATCAGTCTTGACTCAGACTTTAGAAAAGTTGGACTGCGGGTATTACCCTAAAGAACTAATATCTTACTCTGTAGGAACAATGTTGTAGTAAAGCAATAGCTGCTTGGCTATCTCAAAAAATGTTGGGGCTGCTGTTTCAGCTCCAAAAATAGAAGAAGAAGGCTCATCAAAACGCACCAACATCACAAATTTTGGGTCATCAGCTGGCGCAAATCCAACAAACGAAGCAATTGTTTTATTTGGATCATAATGTCCTGCAACTGGAATTTGAGCTGTACCTGTCTTACCAGCAATTCTAAAACCTTTAGGCTTTGCAAATTTTGCCTCCCCTTCTTCCACAGCTAATATCATTATTTCCTTTATCTGAGAGGCAACAGTACTTTTTATCACCTGCTTCACTACTCTTGGCTTTATCTGGTAAGTGCTCTTCTCATCCCTAATCTCTTTTACTACATGCGGTTCCATTAAATTTCCTCCATTGGCAATTGAAGCAATTGCGCTGACCATTTGAATAGGTGTTACAGCAATCCCCTGACCAAATGATGCTGTTGCTAAATCAATTTCTCCCCAATCTTTTTTAGATCTGATCTCAGGTGATGACTCATCTTGTAAATCTACATTAGTTTGTCCTCCAAATCCAAAATTTTGTAAGTATGTATAAAATTTATCCAAACCTAATTTGCGTCCTACAAACACCATTCCAGTATTATCTGAGTGAATTATCACTTCTTTCATCGTAATTTCAGGACGATATTTATTATCCCAAGTTCTAATTTCAAAACCTCCCACAGAAACCGGGCCAGAACAAATATCACACTTTGTGTCTGATTTCACTAAATCCTCATTTAATGCAGCTGCCATCACCAACACTTTAAAGGTTGATCCTGGCTCATACTGATCAGCTACCACAGGATTTTTATAATACTGCCTGGGGTAAACAAAATATTTTAAAGGGTCATAATTTGGAAAAGAAGCCAAGGCTAAAATCCCTCCAGATTTGGGATCCATCACTACAACTGAACCAGCTTTGGCGCCATATTTTTCAATCCCTGCTTTCAAACTTTTTTCAACAATAAACTGAACAGAACGATCTATGTATAATTTTAAATCTTTTCCATTCTGAGCTCTATTCGTTAAAAAATTACCTATTAATATTGGCAACCCCCGTGCATCCTGTTCGTTCCTGATTAACCCTGGCATGCCTTTAAGTTCTCCATCATAATAACCTTCCAGTCCAAAATAACCCTTACCTGCGCCTTTTGCATCAGAGCCCAAAAAACCCAAGAAATGAGCCGAAGATGAGCCTTCCGGATAAAACCTGCTTGCTCCTTGTTCAAAACCCAAACCTATCAGGTTTAAATCTTCAATTTGTTTTTTTTGCTCAATAGAAATATCTTTCCGCAGCAAAACCCAATAAAGATCTTGTGATAATCTATTTATTAAATCCTTTGCTAAGGGGTCAACTCCCTCTAAATTATCTGAAAAGATTTTTGCTAACAAATAGGCTGTCTTAATTTTTTGGTCCTGCTTGATAGTTTTAGGTAATCCATATAAAGAAAACACAGGATTAGAAGAAGCTAAAATTGACCCATCAGAAAAAAGAATATTACCTCTGGCTGCATCTATTTTTGTATTTGTAAAATGCTGTCTATCTGCCTGAGATTCCAAAAAATCTGCCCGCACTACCTGCCAATAAAACAAGCGGATGATTATGGCAGCAAAAAACAACAAAAATAATATCTTTATACAGAATATCCGTGTCACTGGCGGATATATTGTATACTTTCGGGCGGAGAAAAACCAAGCTCTGCGCTTTTCGAGGCAACATTACTAATTGATTCCTGTTTTGCTATTTGATTCTCTAAAACCTGGTTTTCTAAACTTAAAGTTTTTGCCAGCGCAGATAATTTTTCCAGCTTCTCGCCATATGTTACTACATTGTTATTAGCCCAAACCTCAACTAACATTAATACAAAAAGGCAAATAGCTATCAGTCCTATATATTTTTTAGGAAAACCATTTTGGGGTTCTGCTGTATCAAATTTTTTAATGATAGTCATAATATTCTAAAAACCCGCATTTTTGCTGACCTTGATCTAGGATTTTCCCTAATCTCAGCTTCACTAGGCACTATTGGCTTCGCTGCAGATCCCCACCCCCTAAAAGTGTTTTTAACAATACTGTCCTCAAGTGAATGAAAACTAATAACCACAATACAACCATCTTTTATCACTATCTCTTTTACTTGATTCAAACCTTCCTGCAGCGCACCTAACTCATCATTTACAGCTATCCTCAAAGCCTGAAATACTCTTGTAGCAGGATGTACTTTTGAATCTCTAATACCCATCTTTCTATACACCCTCTCTACTAAATCTGCCAAATCTTTTGTACTACTAATCCCTACTTCACGGGCGCGGACCAAAGTATCAGCCAAGCGCCAAGAATATTTTTCTTCACCCAAATTCTGAAATAATTCATACAACTCCTTTCTTGATAAAGCTTTTATAAGATCCAAAGCCCGCACTTGCAAACCCGGATCCATTCTCATATCCAAAGGGCCCTCTTTGTCAAAAGAAAAACCCCTTTCAGGGCTCTCAAGTTGCAAACTGGAAACCCCCAGATCAAAAATTGCTCCACCAAATTTTTGACTCCGATTAAATCGGAGTTGATCTGCAGTGTCCGTCTGCTTTTCTATTATGTTTTTAATGTCTCTAAAATTACCCTGGACTAACCGAAACTTACTCTTATCTACCCTCTGCTCTTCAAACCTTTTTTGCGCTCTTTGAAGGGCTTGCGGGTCTACATCAAATGCAACTACTTTACCACCCCGCTTGATAATCTCTATCGAATGCCCTCCGTCGCCTAAAGTACAATCTAAATACCAATAAGCATCTCGGATATTGAGCGCTTCCAAAGCCTCTTTTAAAAGAACACTTTTATGATAGCCTTGCATACTCTTTCTCAACCTTCTTTAGATGCTCTTCCCAAAGATTTATATTCCAAATCTCAAAATGATCCCCTGCCCCAACTATTAATACCTCATTCTTAAAATCCAATTTCTCAATAAACTCCTGTGGCAAGATAAATCTTCCCTGGACATCCAGGAAACATTCCTCTGCCTTGGGGAAAAGCTTTAATCTTTTTACCCTTCCTTCCTCACTGGAAAGAGGGAATTTTAAGATGCTTTCTGCCAAACTTGACCAATTCTTTGAATCAAATCCCCAGATTTCCCCATTTTCCCCCAAAAGTATGTAAAATCTCTCTTCATTACCTAATTCACGTCTAAATCTCTTTGGTAAAATTAACCTATTCTTCCCACTGAAAAATGTTTTGAAGCTGCCCAGGAACATATACTTTGGGCAGATTCACCATCTATAACCATTTTCAACTATTTTAAATATCCTTGTCAAGCCCCAATTTTGAGAAAATAATTTATTTTGCCGAAGTTAAAACAACAAATATACCAGCTCCATCTGCTTTAGCAAACAGCTTACTTCCATCTATCTTTGTATCTAACTCCTGCCATTCACTTTTATTTCCATTGTACCTGTAAAGTTTTGATCCCTCTTCAGGATCTTCTGCCAATTCTAAACTAACCTCTCCTTTTGATAACTCCTTAGCAATTGGGGTATTTAAAGAATAAACTTTTCCTAAAACTTGCTTCCCAGAAGGTAACTTTGGCAAACCTGTTAAATCGGCAGCTATGGTAAATCCAACATTCGATAAAGCTTGCCTGTCAGCATCAACTTTGTAAACTAAATGCCCATCGCCAGAAGTTAAACTACCTAAAGCTACATCAGGCTGCTGCAAATGCCATTGAGTACTCATTCTGTAGGCTTTATCACCTTTTTTAATATGTAAAGTCAAAGTCCCATTTTCTACACCTTTATCATATTTACAAACATTTTTGCTGCAACTCCCAAATAATATCTCTTGTTCATATTCTCCCTTTTTCTCCTTTGTATCAATTGTACCTACAACTCCCCTATCTATTGCTCCTGAACTCCCAGAATCCCCCGAATCCTCCAGATCTATTTTTGTGCCCTTAACAACTGTTTCATCAGGGTTGCTGGTATAAGCAAGTTCATAAGTAATACTATCGTAGGATCCTGTTCTTTTTAAATTTAAAACCAGGGCATTTCCATCACGTCTTGGAAAAAGTTGAGCATACGGGCCTTCTGCATCAAATGCTAAATCTATCTCTTCTACTGGACCTTCTGGTTTGGCAATAATTTTCTGTACCCCTAAATACCCTAAAATCCCTAACACCACTAAGGCTAAAATTAAACTTAAAGTCCTATGAGCAGTAAATAAACTTTTTAGCTTATCCATTTATCTTATCTTCTAAATAATCTCTTAACTCACTTATTTTAACTCTCTCTTGCTTGGCAGTATCTCTATCTCTTACTGTCACCATCTCATCTTCCAAACTAGCAAAATCAACTGTTATACAAAAAGGTGTACCAATCTCATCCTGGCTGGCATATCTCTTGCCAATATTACCCCTGTCATCCCACGCTATCATGAAATCTTGTTTCAGGTCAAGATAAATCTTTCTGGCTTTTTCTACTAAGTCCGGTTTATTTGCAAGCAACGGAAAAACTGCAGCTTTGTATGGGGCAAGTTTAGGCTTAAGTTTTAAAATAACTCTTCCTTCATTTTCAGAATATGCATCAAGCAATACAACCAATACTGATCTATCTACCCCCCAGGTAGGCTCTATAACATGAGGAATAAACTCTTCATTGCTCTCAGAATCTCTGTATTTTAAATTTTGTCCTGAATATTCTTCATGATTCCCTAAATCATAATCAGTCCTATATGCCAGTCCATATAACTCACTAACTCCAAAAGGAAAATCATATTCAAAATCAATAGTTTTTTTAGAATAATGCGCTCTCCCGCCTGCTTCAATTTCATGCTCATGGACTTTAGAAATATCTACTCCCAAATCATCCTTGATCCAACTCAAAATTTCTTGTCTCCACATTTCAAAATACTTTTGCCAATCTTCATCAGATTTTGGAGGGGCTATGAAATATTCAATCTCCATCTGCTCAAATTCTCTGGTTCTAAAAATAAAGTTTCCTGGAGTTATTTCATTTCTAAAAGCTTTACCAATTTGGGCAATTCCAAAAGGCAATCTCATCCTGGTTGTATCTAAAACGTTTTTAAAATCAACAAACATAGCCTGAGCAGTTTCTGGTCTGAAATAGGCTGTATTAGATGAATCTTCTGCTGGGCCAATGAATGTTTTAAACATCAGATTAAACATCCGCTCTGTTGTAAATGAGTTTTCTGCTCCACAATTTGGACACTTTCCATCTTTGATAGTATCCGTCCTAAACCTTTCATGACACTTTTTACATTCCACCAAAGGATCCTGAAAATTTGCTATATGCCCTGAAGCTTCCCACACTTTGGGATTCATGATTAAGGCTGCATCAATCCCGGCAATATCTTCTCTCCGCTGCACAAATCTTCTCCACCAAGACTGCTTGATATTATTTTTAAGCTCTACTCCCAAAGGACCATAGTCCCAGGAATTAGCCAGACCTCCATAGATCTCTGATCCGGGAAATATAAATCCCCTTCTTTTGCATAAAGCTACAATTTTATCCATATTTTTTAAACATTTGTCTGCTTTTAAGGCTACCTTCTATCACTCTTTCTAAATGATACCGTAACACTCTCTCAAGTTCCAGAGCCTCTTTTTCATTTATTTTTAATTTCTCAATCTCATCCCAGGTTAAACTTTCTAAATCTTCTAAAATTCCCTGAACTCCCTGAATACCCTGAATACCCTTAAACGTTATAAATCCCTGATTAGTTAAAATTTTTGCCTCAAAAGCCCTGACTAAAATCTGCCTGGGATTCCTGGACAACCTCTGCAGCACATTTACCAAATGTTCATATAACAAACTGTTTTCCTGATTTTCAGCTGTTAATTTATCTATTAGCTCTATAATATGAAAAGCATAAGTAGAGAGTGTTAAATCTGTCTTTAGCTGAGGATAAGTATCAATTGTCTGAGCCTCTGTTAAAATAAGAAAACTCTTGGCCTGATGGAGATAAAGTATGCTTCTATTTAAAAGCTCTACATTCCCAGATCTTCTTGAGGTAATTTTCCTGACTCCCCTTGCCAAAACTGTAATCTTGCCTTTTTGGTGGGTGAAAACAGTCAGGATCCTGTCTGTTTCGCCCAAATTTCTTCTTTTTAAAATAATTCCTTCAGTTTTAAATTGAGAATTCAAATTCTTTATCCTGTTCTAATTTGAAATCTGCTACTTTTTTGTTATTAAGCTTTATTTTATAGCTAAAATCCTTTGCTCCTGGTTGCCTCTGGATCAATAGTTTATATTGTCCTTGAGGTTTAAAGGGCAGAGAATATTCTATTTCTAGTTTCCTGGTATTTTGTGGTCTCACTTGAACAAATGCTTCAAAGACAGTTTTGCCTAAATCTGAAGTTTCAGTAACTGTACTTTCAGACCCCTTAGCAGAGATTAGTTTACTTCCTGCTGGCACATAAAACCTGACATAATCCCTGTTAATTCCATTAAGCCAAATCCCAAATGGCTGATCATTTTTATATTCAATAGTGATTTTTTTCCTAATTGTTCCATCTTTTTGAATATCAATCTCCTGGGTAACTGTTTGACTAACATACAGATTAGACTTTCCCCCTGCAAAATTTGAATCATTTATATGCAAGTAATCTCCATCGTAATTTTTAATTTCTCCAATCCAATTAAGCACTGATAAAGCCTGCTGAGCTCCACTATCATGCATATAAAACATAATGTGTTTATTGTTTGCAAGAGTAGCAATTGCCTCAATCAGTTGTGGCAATTTTTCCACATCAGAACCTATTGACCTGGCTAAAATTTGCTGCATCAATACCCCCAAAACTGCTTTTCTATCTTTCTCTCCTTTTGCTGCAATTTCTGCATAAGATTCCAGCTCATAAATTACACTTGGACAATTACACCGTTTATCAACTTCTGCCGAGTATCTTGTGCCATATACATCAATTGGTCCTGTCACCTCAATCAAATTCTCCACCACTTGCGTATCTATGTAAATAATCCCATCAAAAGGCAGCCCCTCCCCTAACATCTGATACATTCTCTCAAATTCTTTAGCAGAAGTAGGCACATCAGGTGATAAATTAGAATCCCTCATGCTCCAGGCAGACCTTGGCTTTCCTGTAACCTCAGGTAAATATTTCACAATTGGAGCAGGAGGTTGTAATGAGCAAATTTTTGTCAGACAGACATTCAAAAGCTTCTCATCCAGTCTATAAATATCATCTGAGGTAGTAGATTTTACCTGTCCATTACTGATTGTCAGCGTTGCATATGCTGTCATAAACCCTCCGGTTGGGCGTATTTCCTTATCATTTTGAAAAAGCAAAAGATAGTTTTTCTCTGTTGGTATCCCTAACAACTGAGGAGCTGCCACCAATGCTGCCTTGCCCTGTTTGCCTGCAACTGCAGCCCCCATAATAAAATCTTTTACCAGTTCTAAATTTTTCCTCACTGTCTTACCTTTAAATTTGTCTGGGTATTTATGTGTATCGATACTTTTAACATCATTTGCAGCTGCTGATAAATTAACATCTACCTGATCTAAAAGTGGCAATGACTTATTTAAAATACCTAATGCCTGGGTTATTCTTTCAGGCCCGCTTTTTACGCGTCCGTTAAACCCTAATTCCTCTTTTGAGCTTTCCAGGTTTGTAAGAATTTTGTCTAGCGCTGTCAACTCCTGCGCTCCGGCCCCCGTCAAACCTTTTACATCAGCATAATATCCTCCCAGGAAGGGTACTATCCTCAGCCAAAATAAAAAACTTAGGGAAATATTAACTAGTTGTATATTGCCTTTCGTAGCATTAACCTCTTGTTTTAAGTTATCAAAGTTTTGATTTTTGTATGCTGCAACCAGGCTTTTAGAATGGGCTGACGCGCCTTTAAATCCGAGGAAAATAAATATTGAGGGCAAAATTATATCAATAGCAAGAATTACAAGTATTACTATCAATCTTTTTCTACTCTTTTCTCTCATACCGCTCCTTTTCCAGATACAACTGCTGGAATTGTTTTCAGCATTATCCAAAAATCATAAACAATTGATTTACGGGTTACATATCCTGCATCCATTTTGACCCTTTCATCAAAGTTTATTTCTGACCTGCCGGTTACCTGCCAGACTCCTGTGAGTCCAGGTTTTCCTGATAAAATAACTTTAACATATTTTTTCGACTGGGGATATTTTTCTTGCTGCTCTTCTAGTTCATAAGGGTAATAAGCCCTGGGTCCTACTAAACTCATCTCGCCTTTAAAAATATTTAAGAATTGAGGAAATTCATCAACTGAATATTTCCTAATAAATTTACCAACCCGCGTAACCCGTGGGTCATTAAATATTTTATATCCATTTTTTTTGTATTCTTTCAAAAGTTTTGGATTATTTTCTAAAATCTCATGAGCATTCTGTACCATGGAACGGAATTTATATATTTTAAAAAGCTTACCATCTTTACCAGCTCTCATTGGGGTATCAGCCATTACCGGACCTGGCGAATCGATCTTGATTGCAGCAGCTACAAGCAAAAGAAGGGGGGATAAAAGGATCAATCCAACTGCAGATCCAACTATATCAGTCAGTCTTTTTAAAAAGTCATAAAACATCGGTCTACTTAGTGTACAACATTGAAGCAACTATTTGCTTGAAGTTACTGATAAATTTCTCTTTACTAAATTTTGCAGCATTAGCAGTACAATCAATAGGTTTGATTTTTACGGAATCCAGCTTTTTTAAAACATCAGCCAAACTTTCTTCTGTTTGCTTATTATAAAATAATCCTGTTTTACTGGGAATTACAGTTTCTAAAGCTCCACCTTCAGCAAATGCTACCACTGGTTTCCCTAATGCCTGAGCTTCCAAACTGGTCAACCCAAAATCTTCAATACCAGGTATGATAAGAGCCTTACATCCAGCAAGGATATGTACTACCATCTCATCATTTAATCCTCCGCTAATCATCTTTAAATCTAATCCTAATTTCTGACAAGCCTTTTGCGCTAAATCAAATCGTTTGTATCTATTAGGTCTCCCTATCACTAAAAAGTAACCTCCATCAAAACTTTCTATACCTTGGAATCTTTCTAAATCAATATATGGATAAACTACTTTTGAATCGACCCTGTAAACTTTTTTTATTCTTTTCTTTGCGTTTTCAGAACCCGCTATAAAATGGTCTACTCTTCTGGCTGCAATAGCATCATAAATTCTAAGTTTAGATAGCAATACTTCCCCTAACCCAAAGTTTCCTACACCAGAAAAATGCCACAAAAATCTGGGAGGTGTATGACAGTAGCATATATGTTTAGTTTCAGGCTTAGTAACTATACTTTTGGCAAACCTGGTAGTTTGAGAGATTACTAAATCAAACTGCGAAAAATCAAATTGTTCAAAAGCCAGTCCATAAAGAGGCAGCATTAACTTATACAATTTCCTCCATCCAGGAATGTTTTGCAAAAAAGAGGTGATAATTTTTTTTGAGCCGAACTTACCCTGTAATAGTTCATTTCTATCATCAAAAACAGAAGTGTAAATTGGAGCATCAGGGTAAATCTCACAAAGTCCCAATAATACTCTTTCTGCCCCACCCCACTGGACTAAATCATCATGCACTATAGCTACACGCATTTTTCATATACCTCCAAGGTTTGTCTGGCTAATTTTTCCCAACTGAACTGTTTAACTCTAATACTACCTTTTCTTACTAGCTCTTTCCTTAACTTTTCTGAATTTAATACCTTCTCTATCTTATCTCCCATATCTCCCTTATCATCCGGATCAAAATAAATAGCTGCATCTCCTCCTACTTCTGGCAAAGCTCCAGCTTTTGATGCTGCCACAGGACAGCAACAGGCCATCGCCTCCAGAATTGGTATACCAAAACCTTCCTCAAACGAGGGCATTACAAAACATTCAGCGTTCTTATAAAAAGCAACTAACTGCTTATCACTGATTTGACCAGTGTAAATAATACCTTCATCTTTGTATTCTTTCTTTATCCGTTCCCAAAAATAATGATCATTACCTGAAAGCACTAATGATAAATTGGGATATTTCTTCCTTAACTCCCCGAATATCCTGATCAAACCTTCTACATTT
The DNA here is from genome assembly GCA_964415615.1 of uncultured Gammaproteobacteria bacterium. Taxonomy (GTDB): domain Bacteria; phylum Patescibacteriota; class Microgenomatia; order Daviesbacterales; family UBA10151; genus UBA10151. The sequence continues at coordinate 87,619 of CAYQAW010000004.1, read as the reverse complement.
TTATGAGGATGAGCATTACCTATATAAAAAATGTAGGGTTTTTTAATATTCGCTTGCTTCAACATTTTTTGGCTTAAATTTAATATTGTTTGGTCCACTGCTTCAGGAGTAACCGTAATCTTTTCTGTATGTATTTTCCACTCTGCAATCAGCTGGTCTTTTACAAAATTTGAAGGGACTACAATTTGACATGCCTTACTAACTGCGTTTCTAAAAACCACTTTGTAACTAAGGTGCTTTATGCTGTAGGTAAGCGGGTTTAAAGTTGTAGACCTTTGCATAGAAAAATGCTGATGAATTAAATCATGAATAGTTACCACATATTGACCCTTGTAAAAAACTGGCACATTAAAATGAGGAAAATGCACCAGATCAGGCTTAAGTTCTTTAAATAATTCAAGTAATTTAATTTGCTCCCCCACTCCATACCATCTAAAATCTGCGGAGATCTCATGGAAGTTTTCACTGTATTTAAATCTGTGAAGATCTTTCTTTAAAAGAAGAATAAAATATTGATTTTTACGGTCAAGCTTACCGAGACTTAAAATCAGGTTTCTGATATACCTTCCTATACCTGACTGTCCGTACATTCTCGCATCAATGGCTATCTTCATCTGTGTCCTAAATCTTCATAGATTTTACTCAGTTTCTTGGCAATAGGGTCCCAATCATATTTTTCCTTAACCATCTTCTTTGCGTTATCAGCAATCTTTCTGTAAAGCTTTGTATCTTCAATCAAGCAAACTGCGGCCTTTGCTATATCTATTGGATCATCTCTTATGATAACTTCCTCGCCATCTTTAGCATTTGTTCCTCTTATACCAATTGATGTTGTCACAACTGGCAAACCTGATGCAAAAGCTTCAAAATTTTTATAACGTGTTCCTCCTCCACCATAAATTGGCGCTACCAAAACTGAGGCTTGCTGATAAACTTCCCTTACATCAGAAACCTCATCTACCCTAATATCTACAGATTCAAGTTTTGAGAAAAACTCCTTTGCATCCTTGCCTATAATCCAAAGTTTTGATGTAGGAATTTTTTCCTTGATTTTGGGCCAAACCTGAGAAACTAATATCTCTACCGCTTCTCTATTTTGTAACCAGGTAAAATTTCCTAAATACAAAATTATAGGTATTTCTGATCTTTCTTTTAATTTTTGTCCAAAATATTTACTGTCTACTCCATTAGGAACAATATCAACATTTAAAGAAGGCTTTTGAAAGAGCATTGATTTTTTATCCTCCTCGGACATAGCAACTACCTTTTTTGCCCTTTGCCAATACTTAAGTTCCCAATGTTTCATTTTTGCAACATCAATATAAAGAAGTGGCCGCAAAGGAGGTATCTTAAACTCGTCGGCAAAATGCCGGTACACTAGATATTCTATAGTTTGTTCAACCAGTAATATTGGTATTGCAGTTTTAGGAATATGTGGCATAACATAAAAAGTCTCTGCGTGAATTAAATCAAATTGACCCTCTGAAATTTTTTTTTCAATTGCACTTTTTTCCCCACTGGCCCAATTTCTAATAACTAAAAAGGGATAAAAACTAAATCCGGTTTTTAGCAAGTTTTGCACAGTCCAGGGTTTTTCAGATCTTCCGAAAACCTGAACTTCCCTGCAAAACTTCTCTAATTGCCCCACATATTTTCTTTCACTATTATTTTTTACTAAACTAAAAAGAGTTATCTCATGACCTAAATATGCAAGTCTTTTGATTAAATTGTATGAACGGGCCTGACCACCTGTCAGCAAAGGGTATGGTAGATATGGAGTCAACATTAAAATCTTCACGGCTCTGGATCCTCAATGCTTAAAGGTGATATCAGTTTAGTCAAATCAGCTATAACAAATCTGGGATTATCTTCAAGTATCTGAAAATGCCTCAAAACCCATTTAGTTTGATCATCACGGGTTGTAGAGACATAACTTGTTGCCCCATAATCACTGACCAATTCTGGCAAAGGAAGCGCCACAACCGGCAAGCCTGGTCTATTAGTTTGATATAAAAATGCAGTGTCACCATTATATGGCGCAACCACAACAGCATCTTTTGGTAAAATCTGATCAGCCTTCTTACCTGCCTCAACAATCACAGGATTGTTTATATTATAAAATTCTTTAACAATTTTAAATCCAAAGTAAAAAGACAGCGGGAACAAAATTAATGCAATAAGTATTGTCCATATTCTTGCAATAAATTGATTGCTTCCTTTTAAAAGCTGCACAAAACCTAAAGAGAAAAAAATACTACCAATAGGGATAAATTGTGATTGGTAATAATTGTGTCTAACATTGCCTGTTGCAAAAATTACTATAAATAGAAAAGAAGATAAAGCCCAAATATGCAAAAAGTATTTTCCGTTCTTTGGTCTGCTGAGAAATCCAATAAAAAATAATACTAGCCCTGTTGCTCCAAGTATTTCCCGCCCCATCCGTTCGGAAACTATCCACCACCAAAATGCGGGTCTAAAACGTATTCCATCACTATTTACTAACCAACTTGAGGCCGGAATCCCTTGAGGTTGCTGCAATATCCAAAGCCTCCATAAAATAAAGGGTAGCAAAGCAAGAGTTGTAAATAGAATAAATTTAATCCAAAATCTTCCAGTATTCTTTGTAACAAAAACTGAATATATTAAAGGTAAAAAGAAAAATATCGCCCACGGTTTTATCAAAAATGCAATTGCTGTAAAGATAAATCCCCAAATTCCCTGAATTCCCAAAATTCCCCGACCCTTCTCAATCCAATTCCCTACAAAATAAATCATCCCTAATGCAAAAAAGATAAAAGTTGGCTCAGGCAAAGTTGTTCTGCTAAAAAAAACATTAAAGGGTAAAAAGGCAAACACAAAAGCAGAAGCTAAACCTACAAAAACACTTGTATATTTTCTTACAATAAAAAATAAAATAGCTGTGCTGCCCAGAGAGAATAGAACAGATACTAACCGGTGAAATTGATCATTTATGCCAAACACTAAATAAAACGGATAAACAAAAATATTATATAAGGGAAACTCCACAAAACGGAATCTCGCAGGATTTACAACTGGATGTTCAGATACTCCTGTCATATCATCATATTTCGGGAAAAAGGGATTAAAACCCTCTTTTATAAAATTTCTGGTTACAGCTGCCGTATCTGCCTGTCTCCAGGAATGCCAATCTGCAATTGGCGAGTCAATTTTATAAAGCCTGACCAGCAGGCCTCCTATAATTATCAGTAAAACCCAGAAATATTGATTTGTAAAGATTTTGAATATTTTCATGATTTTATTTTAAATACCGCAAGATTTAATCCTAACATCATCCAAAAAAGTGAGGCCACTTTTGATGCCTCAAATACATCTATAAATAATCCATTAACAATAAACGCGACAAACATAGATAATACTCCCGCGGAAAAAAATCTAATCAGTTTATCTTCATTTTTTAGGCAGGAGAATATTCTTTTTGCAATTTCTATAAGAACTAAAACAAATCCCGCAGTTCCTAAAAATCCAACTTCTCCCAAAGATCTTAAAAAATCATTATCCGTTGCTATATCCAAAGAAGAATAGCCTGTTCCCAGGAATGGATTTTTCATAAAAGCAGTTACAGCTCTTGGCCATTCAATATTTAATCTAATTTGAAAAGACCGGTAAACTCCCAGCTCTGTAGTATCAATTGGTTCACCAGGCGTAATATCTGTTGCTGTCTTACCGGAAGGACTGGCAAAAGCAGAAGTAGACGCAGATGTACTTGAAGTTTTCACTGCAAGTGTTGGAATATTAAGCTGACTCCTAACTTGCTGATCCTGTGTTTGTCCTACATATCTTTGTCCCTGAGAAAAAAGATTAACAGTAATAGTTGAAATAAAACGGTCTCTAAGCTGGGAAGGATATATTAAAATAACTGCTACTCCGACAAGAATAAATAGAATATACTTTGTTTTCTTTGTAAAAATAAGCGCAAAAATAATCCCGATAAAAGCAGCCACAAAAGAAAGTCTGGCTGCTGTCATTATCAAAATAAGAAGAGTTAACAGTCCCAACATAACAATCAATATTTTTATCCTCTTTTTAACTGCAAAAAATAGAGCTGTCAGTATTGAAATAGTCATCGCCAAAAATACTGCCAAATCATAATGTCCGGCAAAAGTTGAATTGACCCTGGCGCCAGGGGTTAAACTTAAAATTAATCCTTTTGAAAATTCAGAATTAGTTGTAGAAATAACCGGCCAGTCCAAATACTGCTGGCCTAAAGCATATAAATTAACCAATAAAACTGTCAAGAATAAGATAACTAAAATTCCAATCAGTTGTTTTTTAGTTTTGATCACACTGGCCACAATAGGCAACAACATCATAAATTCAATTCTCCTGAAAAAATGTAGAAAGCTGATGTGAGAAATTACCGTATGAGTCAAAAAAATAGCTGAGAAAGTAGAAACAGCGCCAATAAAGAAAAATAATAATATAGCCTTAGTCAATTTATCTCGCAAAAGATCTCTTAACTGATTTGATAACACCATATAAACCCCCCAGAGAAAGACTGTTAGACCAATTAGTAAGTCCTCAATCCTAATCGCCACAAAAGTTCCTGCAATATTAAGCAATGGAAATTTTGGGTACAGTGGGATAAAGATAAAAAGGAAAATTATCAAAATTAGCAATATATTAGACAGGGTTAAAAATTTGAACATTTTAGTTTAAAATTTTCCTTCCCATTTTAAATAACAAATAAATTGAAGCTGTAATTCCAAACCACACTACAAGTCTTACAATCAGCCCAGATGGATAAAATCGGATTGTAGTTTTAGTAAACCAATTCTGACCTGAAATTGGAAACATAGTTGAACCCCAAAATTTTGGTTTTCCGTCTGAGTAAAATGGTTCAAAACCATTAACATATAATGAATCTCTCAAGGGATAAACTAATTCTTCTATATAAGTGCTGTCTGTATGTTTTTTTATAGCTATCCATGAGTATTCTGGAGGGCGGTTTAATCTTAGTGGAGGAAATGGAAAATGGCTTACACTTTGATAATCCTTTAAATAGAAAGGAACTACAAACCCTCTAAAATTATTTGAAAAATACCCTGCCACATTAGGTATCTGTACCGTATCTCCTTCCAGTGTTGACTTATATGAGGAAGGAAGTGATTTAAAATCGGAAATCTTGCTTGGCCCCGGCCAAAGCATATAAACAAAAAGCAGTACCGAAAAAGCTACGAATAATTTTTTTTTAATCATTGAAAAAGTCTTGCCCGTCCTAATTTATAATGCGGATTTTTCAATTTCCTTTCACCTATAACTTGAGCTGGTACACCTCCAACGATCTGGTATTCATCAACATTTTTAGTCACGACCGCGCCTGCTCCAACCACAGCTCCTTTACCAATCCTGACTCCAGGCAGAATTATTGCTCTGGGGCCAATAAAAACATAGTCCTCTATTTCAACAGGCGCGGAGATTGCATGAAAATCTTCTGAATTTACATTATGCTCACTGCTGTAAATCATCACAGCAGATGCAATATCCACATGATCACCAATTGTTAATTTATCCCTGCCATCCAAAAAAACATGATCGCCAATAATTGTTCCAGTCCCTATTTGTATATTTGCAAGATAAAAGAATCTGGCTCCCATATGAATCCTGGAATCTTTCCCTATTTTTATTCCAGCCAACCTGTATATAAGTAGACGGAATAAATGAGAAGGCACGCATCCTGATAAAGCAACAATTAACAACTCCAAATCTAAAACCCAATTAAATAATCTGTTAGCAATTTTTCTCAAAGCTTCGCTGACACTCAAAGATTTACCCATTCTATCTTCAAATAAAGCCATGGATTGATTATACCGTATCTCCAAACACTTTTAAAACTATCTCTGCCATTTTATCCCAGGAAAATTTTTGGGCCTGAATGATTCCTGCTTTTGAATATTTCTCTCTTAATTTATTATCAGCCACAATAGTTCTGATTGCCTGCTCTATTTGATCAACAGAATATGGATCAAAGAGTAATCCCGCCTTCCCTACCACCTCAGGCAAAGATGAATCATTAGAAACAAGAACTGGTACACCTGTAGCCATCGCTTCCACCACTGGAATACCAAATCCTTCCCATAAAGAAGGCTGTATATAAGCTGCTGCTCCTGACAAAAGTATTTTTAATTCTGCAGTTGGTATGAACCCTAAAAATTTTACCCTATCCTCTATGCCTAATTTTTTAGGAGTCTGTAAAATATCCTCATACATCCACCCCTGCCTACCTTCACCTTCAGTCTTACCAACAATAATTAAATTGAGATTTTCTATCCTGGAAACAGCCTCCATCAGTCTGATTAAATTTTTTCTTGGCTGAATAGTCCCTATATATATTATGTAATTACCTGGTTTTTTACCTTTAGGCTTGTAATTTTCTTTATCAAAACCAGGATAAGCAACTGTAATTTTATTTTTATCTATTTTGTATTGGGAAATAATATCCTGTTTAGAAAACTCAGAAATTGTAATTATATGATCAGCTTGACTTGCAGAAAATTTAGTCCAGTTTGTAAGCTGCCATAAATCGCGGCTTGTAAACATCTCCGGAAAGTGCAAAAAAGACAAATCAAATATTGTGACAACCTTTTTAATTGATGCTGGCACAAATCTTGGAATATAGTGTGTCGGAGAAAAAAATATATCTGGTTTTTGTTTTGCTGTATATAAAAATATAGGCAGCGCAATCCTTGTCCAAAGCTTTTTGGGCTTTAAAATTTTGTACTTCCAACCTTCTCTATCCTTTGGTAAATCTGCAAGCGGGGGAGTAGGTAACAAAAATGTATAGTCATTTTTACTGTCAATTTTTTCCAGACTTTTTAGCAACTCAAAAGCCACCCGAGATGACCCCAGTCTTTGAGAAACATTTGCCTCATATCCATCTAGCGCTATTTTCATTGAGTTTTTCTGATATAAGCCGAATAGCCTCCTTCGTCTATTCTATCGTATCCACTCATATCTTTATCAAAAGGTATTCTTGATTCCGCAAGAATCACCTCATAAGAAACTTTACCTTTATAAACTTCTTGAGGATACAACCATTCAAAATTTTGATCAGTATAGCTGCTGGCAGGTGTCTTTCCGTAAACCTTAAATAGATATCTCCACCCTTCCCAATTATGACAAGCACCTCGTCCATCAATTGAAAACTTTTGATCTGATACCACATTCATAACTTTCGTAATTAATTTCTTTTTAGCGCCTAAACTAAAACTATCTGAAGTATTTAATACTGTATAGATTCCCAATATTAATACAATTCCTACTAAAGGGTAAAATAATGGCCTGTATTTTTTATATACCTGACTAATAACAATCCCCGGAGTAAAGATGAATAATGTCACAAAACCATGAAGATAATACTCAAATGAACCTCCGGAATAAAATATGTAAAATCCAAGCGAGAGTAATATAAAACACGCCAAAAGATGATAAGCTTTATTCTTAACCTTAAAACTAATGAATAAAAAGGATAAAAGCAAACCAATAGATAATATTATTAATCCCAAATTGGGAACTGTCCTTTGGGTATATTTTGTTATAAAACTAGCCTCTGGCTTTGCTGATAATGCATAACAAGCTGTACTTATTTCATCAGCATTTGAACTTCCTGGTTTTAAATACCATAACCTCCCCATAGTATCTACAATTGAAAGTATTTTTTTCTGGGGTTCAATTTTTGCCCCAACTTTTTTTGCTTGCTCGCTATAACGGCCCAAAATAGTTAAATTGCTAAAGTTATGAACATAGTCAAATACTAGAAGAGGCCAATAGAGTAATATAAAAATCATTACACAAGCCAAAACTAACTTTTTGTTCAAAAAATATTTTCCTTTTATGAAAAGCCAGATACCGATTAATACTAGCGGTATCGGCAACAAATCAGTCTCAAAAATAACACCAACCAAAGCTGCATACAAAACCCACCACCAGGCAGATTTCCTTATAAGCATAATTGATACAAACATCAAAAGTACTATTAGCTGAACAAACATTGGATTCCAATATTTTTGATCATAAAAAACTATCAGTGGTGATCCTGCATAAAGCAGCGAACCAATAACTCCAGTAGTCAAATTAAAAAACTTCCTTCCCACTAAAAATACAACTACCGATGTTACTACTCCGGTTAGACCTGCAACATATGCTGTAATTAAAGGATCTCCTTTAGAAAGCCAAAGAAAAAAAGCGGTAAAGTAAGTAAAATAAGGACCCATGTAAAAATCCACAAACCCTGCGCTTACACCTATCCAAATCGGATGCAAATGTTTTACCAATGTCATTGCATACGTAGCTTGATATTCTTCATCAAAGTTAAATATATAAATATTTGAAAGATTATAAAATCTGAGAAAAGCTGCAAAGCAAATTAAAACAATAATAAAAAACAATATTTTCCTTTTCCAAAGTAATTTAATCATTTAACTGATAAGTTTCCTATAAACTGAGTACATTTCTTCAGTAGCTTTCTCCCAGGAGAATTTTTTGACTTGTTCGAATCCCTTTATTATCACGTCCTTCGTTAAGTCTCTTCTTATTAAGAGTTCTTTTAATTTCTCCGATATATCATCAGTATTTAATGGATCAACATAAATCACTGCATCTCCACCAACTTCTGGCATACTTGATACATTTGATGTAATAACCGGTATACCACAAGCCATTGCCTCCAAAACTGGCAAACCAAAACCTTCATATAATGATGGATACAATAACATCTCAGCTGAGCTGTAAAGAAGTGGTAACTCATCAGATGATACCCAAGGAATAGTTACTCCAGCAATAACTAAATTATATTTCCCAGCTGCTTTCTTGACTCTCGTTAAGTTTTTCCTTTCGCCAACTCCACCTATAGCTAAAATAAATTTTTCTGGCAAATTGTACTTTTGTCTAAATAGTTTTATATCATCTTCGGATTGTGGTTTAAATTGTTCTCCTACTCCTTCATAAATTACTATTATTTTTTCTTCAGGTATTGTAGAAATTTCCAACAAATCTCTCTTTGTAGATTCTGAAACAGCTATCACCATATCAATTTCTTCTTCAACTATTTTCAATCTTTCTTTATGTACGGCCACTATTTTAGGGTGTGACCATTGAGGGTATTTTAAAGGTACCACATCATGATAAGTAGTAACCTTTTTTGCTTTACTTGGAGGCTGGACCCAATCAGAACTATGGAAAATATCAATCGGGCCAATAAATCTTTCAATATTAACATTCCTCCAGCTATTAAAAAGCATTTCAAAAAAAGTCGGAGGCAATCTAAAAGATTTCACATTTTTTAGATTGCCTTTATAGATCTGTCTTAAGGAAGAATAAAAATAGACCATATCTAAATTGCTAATATGGCCTAGTCCTTCAGCAATTTGCTTAGTATAACTAATAACCCCTCCCTGATGAGCTAGTTGTGATATATCCATTCCAACTCGTATTTTTTTATCCACGTAATTATTTTACCTCCTATGCAAAATCTCTGCAGTTCCAACACTATCAATTACTTGATAATTTTTTTGAATATATTGATCAAGATCCTTAGCAAAATCAGTAATCTTAATGTTCTCAGTTTCCGCTGTTCTATCTGCTACTATAATTTCCGGTTGATCTAGTTTAATTCCCTCAAGTATCCTCTCCTGCGCTACTTTCAAAAACCAGGGAAACTGAAAAACAAAAACATTACCAGCAGGTAAAGTTTGCGACATTTGATACAAATGAGGAGCAGCTCCAAACACAAAGATCTTCTCACCAGGCTTAGTGTATTTTTTGATCTTATTTGCCAAGGCATAAGTTTGTTGATCAAAGAATAACACTTTATTAGAAATATGCCCTTTATAGAAAATGTTCTGCCACCATATTAACACTACTAAATACAAGCCAAACGATAAGATCATTTTCTTTTTGGGAAGTGAGAAAAAACCCAGAACTGTTCCCAAAATAGCAAGAGGCAAAGATGGCTGAAAATGTACAAAATTTGCCCGATCAAATGCTCCAACTAAAGAACCTGTTAAAAACATTAAGAAAATAATTACAAGTCGTTTATGTTTGAAAAAAATAGAAAATAAAGAAGCTGCGTAAACAAACAAAACTCGGGAAATGAAACCGATACTGGTAGGTATTTGTGTACCAGCTGCAGCATAAATAGTCAGATTAAAAACAACAGTCCAATACCAGAAATCCGGAAATACACCAATATCAACAAAATATAAGACCATTAAAGCTACCGGTGGAATTACTCCCAAAAGATACTTTAATCCCATTTTTAGATTTCTTTCTGACCAAAATATATAGAATAAAACTAAAATAGATAAAGGAATAAGAGTCTGCTTAAATATTACTCCCATCCCTATAAGTACTCCTGTAAAAATGAATTTCTTTTTATATACAGAGTAAAAAGCTGGCAATAAAACAATAGGTAAAAAATTGTCTATCCATAAGTTCCATCCTTCAAAAAACGGCTGCCAAGCCAGATACAGTACATTTACCAGCAGGGCTTTATAGTTACTCTTTATAAAATGCCTCGCAATAAAAAATAATAGGACTTGGGTTATAATTACTATACCTATCAACCATACCCGTGCTGCTACCTCATTATTCATTCCCAAATTATCAAAGTTGAGAGGTAAAAACATTAGTCCTGGAAAATGTTGATCTAAAATTTGTGCATAGGGCTTAAGTCCATGATTAGTCAAATATGGATATATAAAAAGTTCTGGATACGGAAAGAAAATTATCTTTGTTAAGATAAAAGCATGAGATATTATTATCAATGTCAAAAAAATTACTGCTATTTTATTTCCTAACATAATGGTACACAAAGCCTACTCCGTTAAAGTCTTTTGTGTCAAACAAACTATATCCTGACTCATCTAGCATTTGAGCAACCAATCTATTAGGATCACTAATATCAATTAAGTAATTAACCAGAAAAATATCAGTTGATCCTTTTAATGCTGTTTTTAAATCAATTACATCCCCTATATTTTTAGCAGGAAAGTCTTTAAGAGCTCCTATCGCATTTATCTCATTTTTAGCATAATAATCAAACGGAGGTAAAGTTCCCGAACTCTCGAACAATACTATTGGCTCCTGATTAACTGATTTGAGATAACTCACTAATCCCCGCCAATCTTCTCTTTGGTATGCACCATTGAAAAGATACAATAAAACAGATAGTAATTGAATAAATACTACTGTTCCCAAAAATAAATATCTTAATTTAGATTTAAAAGAGATAACGCCTAAAGCAGTCAAAAGTAAGAATATCGGCAGAGTAAACATCAACCTAAAATAGCTGTAGATAGGTATTATCAGTGAACTCAGGCTAGCCAAGAGAACAGGGATGCTAATCCATAATATTAAAAGAAAGCGGTTAATACCTTTTATTAATTTAATTCCTCTAAATAAAAGAAACAAAAATAACGAACAGACCGGCGCTAAAAACAGTAAGTATAGAAATTTATCAGCCAGGCTAATTCTACCTATAATGAATTTTACAAAAGTTAGAGGAATAGCCTTTAGATCAAATCCTCCCACTACAAACTTCCAAGTTGGTAAATTAGCAGATGCCACAGACCCTACTGATAATTGTTTCAAAAATATAGGTAACCACCAAATCATCAGCAATACAGCGCCAAGCAACCCTATAACCCATATCTTAATGAACTTTCTCTTAGAAGAAATAAGCAATATAAATTGGGCGGGAAAAATTAAATATGACACATAGTCTGAAGACAAAACTAACAAGTTGCTTGATACCAGTAACCATATACTAACTTTTTCATCCTTCAATATTTTAACCCACAGGAAAATATTTATAGCAACAGCAAGCGTTGCCAATGCATACATTCTTGCCTCTTGGCTGTAATAAATATGCAAAGGGTTAATAGCAATAAGTAATGCTGCCAAAAGTCCTAGATTTTTAGAGATTAACTTTTTACCAAGAAGATAAGTTACATATATTGTTACTACGCCAAAAATGACAGAAGGCAATCTCATTGCAATCTCTGAATAACCAAAAGTTCTCCCCCAAATCCATAGAATAGCAAACCATCCGGGTGGATGAAAATCAGCAACAGCATATTGAGTTATTATCCCCAAAAAGGAAAATTTCTGTGAAGCAACAATATTAATGGCCTCATCCAGCCATAAGCTCTGATTTAAACTAATAAGGCGGAGGATTAAACCAATTCCCAAAATAAACCATATCATTTTCTTCTCTCCAGCTCCCAAAGTTTAATCCAGACTGTTAATTTATAAATTCCCATCATATATGCAAGCGCAAACCCCTTGCTTCCATCCAAAAATCCCTTTTTATATAAAAATCTTAAGAAAAACTCAAGTAGCGCATCTGAAAACATATTCCAGGCAGAAAATTTTTTGTTATTTTTTATCCAATTTTCTGCTTCTAAAGAAGAGTATAGATTATTCGTCTCGATAAATTCATTTAATGTTTTATGCGAATTATGTATCTTGCTATGTACAAGCTTACCTATTTTACCACTGACAACCACCTCCTCATGAACGCCTCCTACCCATTTACCGCTATTCTTCTTCCATAACCAGATATGCCTGTCTGGACTCCACCTCGAATATTTTATTTCCGCGCCTAGAATAAAATTTCTCCTTGGGATTAAATACGCTGCATATTCACTGCTTTTAATCGCCTCTCGAATCTCATTTGCTAAAGCAGGTGATATTTCCTCATCAGCATCCAAAGAGATAATCCAATCCCCTTTTGTTTTTGATAACGCATAATTTTTTTGATTTGCGAAATTGTCGAATTTGCGTATAAAGATCTGCACCTTAAAATCTTTACAAATACTTAAGGTGCTGTCATCGCTACCCGAATCTACCACTATCACTTCCTGAGCAAGACCCTTTAGACTTCCAAGAGCTTTGCCAATTTTTTCCTGTTCATTTAATGTGATAATTGTTGCGCTAATCATTTTTCTGTAAAATAAGTATGTTTCCTAAAGCCAAAGAAGGAAAAAATTTATTCCCCACAACCTGTATTAGTCTTGGCATAGGAATTTTGGAAATAAAATTCCATTTGTCAAAAAGAAAAGATCCTACCCCTATTTTATTTACAAGCTTGACACTATTATCTAGCAAGCTTTGAATATTAGAGCTTGAGAAAAACCTGATATGTTCCTTATTTTCCGGGTAATTTAAGAGCGGTGAGCTACCCTTAAATAGCAATCCCAGTCTGAGCTGCAAACAGGAAGAGTTAGGAAAGGTTAAAATGATAAATCCATTTATCTTTAAGACTCTTTGCGCTTCCTGAAGTATTTTTTCTGGATAGAAAACATGTTCTAAAATCTCAGATACAATAACAATATCAAAACTATTAGCCTGATATGGTAATTTCTGCAAGTTTAGATCTACTACTTTTGATTCTTTTAATAACTTACGTACTCTTGCCATCTGTTTTTCGCTTATATCAACTCCGAAAAACTCACATTTTGCCTTAATCTCTTCATTCAAACTAAACTCATATACTCCGTCCCCTATCCCAATATCTAATATTTTTACAGGCAGGTTTGCATTTTGTGTAATCAGTTTTTCTAATTCTTTTTTTACTCTTTCAAACCTATCATCAAAAGCAATCAATCTTTTAATTCCAGTCCTCTTTTTCATCATCAAAGAGCTGGGATGATACTCCAGCCTTTCCGAGCTTTCATAAAAGGAAGTTAGATCCAATTTCATAATCAATTTATCCTACCATATCCAAAATCAATTTTTCATATTCCAAAGCGATCTTTTCCCAAGAAAACTTTTCAGATTGCGTCCTGGCTTTTTGTGACCAATCAATTTCTAAAGCTCTTTTTATTGTTTCTGCATATCGAACCGAGTCGTTAACATCAGTAAACAATCCCCCTCCACCGATTATCTCTTTTCTCTGTAGGTCGTCTGGAGCGATCACTCCGAGACCAGAAGCAAGCGCCTCAATATATGCAATTCCAAAAGCTTCCCTATTCCAGGAAGGCAGCGTGAAAATTTCACAAGACCTGTAGACTTTAGGCATATCCTGATAGGAGAAATCCATTATTTTAAATCTATCACCCAATAACTGTCTCCCCAAACTTTCCAAGACAGGTTTCCCTTCCCCCTTTCCAACTATCAGTAGTGAACCTACATTCAATTTACTTACCGCCTTTATTTCCAATTCATGATGCTTATACCAAGCCAAGGCTCCAACCGATAAAATAATCGGTTTTTTCAAGTTAAGTTCAATCTTTTCTCCTTTGGGTGAAAATTTATTTAAATCCACGCCGTTTGGGATCTTAACTACCTTATTTCCCCAAGCCCATCTCTTTACCCAATTGCTCATCTCATCTGTTAATGCCACAAATACATCTGGTTTGACAATTGCTATATTCCAAATATCATCCCAACCTTTACCGCTATGACCTGAAATTAATATTTTATATCTTCCAATAAATCTACCTAAAGAAACTTTTAAACTTTGTATCCTTCCATTTATAGGGATAACTACATCAGCCTTCGCTGTTAATACATCTTTTAAGGAATCTGCTTTTTTATCGGAAAAAATCTCTACAGTATGATTTACTGCTAATCTTTGAGTAAGCTCACTGACAAAAACCTCTGCGCCTCTTTCCACACTATTCTGGTATCTGCTTAAAAATAATACTTTCATAAAATCATTCAACAAAGCGAAACTTAAGTAATGTCCAAATTGCCGTAAGTCCATCTTTCCATCCAATCTTCTTACCTTCTTGATATGTTCTAGGGCAAGTTACAATAGGGACTTCATAAATAGAAATTTTATGCTTTAATATTTTAGCAGTTATTTCAGCTTCAAAATCAAAATTATTGGATTTTAAATTTAAATCTTCTAAAATCTTTCTATTAAAAAGTTTATACCCTGTCTCCATGTCTGTTAAATGACTTTGAAATAAAAGATTTGTTAGGAATGTCAAAAACTTATTAGCTATTAAATGGGTTGGTAAAACCGTTTTATCTTTTCCCCATAAGTTTAATGGATAATTCATCAACCTCGAACCATATACCACTAAAGCGTCTCTTTTAATAATCTTCTCTAAAAGCTTTGAATAATCATCTGGATCATATTCTAAATCCGCATCCTGAATTATTATGAAATCACCCGATGAATTTTTTATGCCCGTTCTAATTGCTGCACCTTTACCTTTATTTTTTTCATGTCTTAGAGATTTAAATTGTCCGCTATTTTTAATTTTAAATTTTGATAATGCCTTTGCGGTGTTATCGGTCGACCCATCATCCACTACTATAATCTCTTTTTTTATAGCGCCTTGCAGTTTAATCTTGCTCACTTTATTTATCATTTGCATTATTGTTTTTTCTTCATCATAAACAGGAATTATTATTGAAAGTTTCATCTATTTCTTCTCCGCAATAATCATAATAGAAGTACCTACTGGTGGTTCTATCAAATCTTCCATGGCCAGAAAAAACGGTGCTAAAATATTAAATAAGTACAACCTATCTGCCTCAACATGTTTATCTTTAAGAACTCTGCCTGCACAAAACCATCCAATAGCACCTAGGAAATTTAATTTTCTATATAAAATGATTTCCAATCCTAAACTCTTAATCTGATTTATAATACTCTGCGGGTTATATCGCCGATAATGACCAATATTTTTGTCTATTTCTCCATATAAGAATTGATAAATCGGAACTATGATAATCAAGTTACCTCCTTTTTTAATAAGCTTCAATATATTTTCTAAAGCTTGCACATCTTGATTAATATGCTCCAAAACATTTAAACATACAATTGTATCAAAAGTTTTTCCTTGAAAAAAATATTTACCCTTTTCTATGTCTCCCCACCCAGCATCTATTTGAAACTCTTTTTCATTTTTAATTTCTTTTATCAAAACTACATCTATATCAATAGCAGTTACTTTTCCGTGTTTGGATAATTCAGAAGAAAAATTCCCTATCCCACAACCAACTTCAAGAATATCTCCTTTTAAAAAATGTTTAAATTTATTTAAGATCCACCTATTATAAAATTTTGCTCCATTCATACTTTCTAAAGTCTTTGTACCAGTATAAAAATTAGAATTTTTCATTTTACGTTTATTTTACTTTATAAACAGTATAGGCAATTTTATCTCCATCCTTAAATTCTCTAATTTTTATTAAATTTATTCTGTAGTCCTTAATAAATCTGACAAAATAAGGTTGTATTCCTTTAAAAATAACGCTTTCGTTATTGGGAACAACCACTAAGATATTACTATCCTTTTTAAAATATCCCTGCAGAACACTTTTATATGATTCATAGGATTGTATATCAACCATCCATTCTATAGGCGTATACTTACTGTAATTATTTGAAAAAGCCAGAAAGTTAGCTTGAATGCCAACATCCGTAGACAATACTAATCCAGAAAAAGAATCTGTGAACTTAACAAGTTCATAAAATTGACTACTCCATTTAAGGTCGCTTACCGGCTTATCGTAATAACTTATATATTTATAATATGAAAACAAATTATATAGCACTATGGCACTTACTAATAAATAGGAAAACCTTATCCTAGTTAAAGATATTGCAATAAGTATTGCGAAAAAAGGATAAATAGAATATGTATGCCAAGCCGAAAATGCAATTGAGGTTAAAGACAGCTGAACAAACACACATATAGTAAGCATCAGAATAAAGAGATTAAATCTTGTAAATTTATTATTAATCTGTTTTCTATTTTTGATAATATAGAAAACCCCAAGAATAACAATCAAGATAAGTACGTACGAATAATACGTAGCAAATTCATGTAGCGGTTTATTGTAAATTAGTCTAAAAAGAGATTCACCATTTATAAGATTAATAAAATTAGTAGTGACTATAGAAGTATTGTTTAAGATTTTAGAAAAAGACAGTGAGATAGCTTCTGCAGAATACTCTACTGTAGCTTTTCTATAAATCCAAAATCCATAAAACAAAAATGATATATACGAAACAAATATTATTAATATTTGTTTACTAGAGATAAATCTCTTCTTTTCTAAAATTTCATGTCTAAAGATAAAAACTGTAGCAAATAATAAACTATTAATAAACCAAATAAAATTGGTTTTGTTAAATAGCCCCAATGCTAACGAAGCTAACAAAAGAAGTAGATATTTTTGTTTTTTTGTATTAACGAGGTAATAAAAAAAAAGTAAAGAGATTACCTTAAAAAAGAATTCTAAAACAACCGGCCCGTAATCTATTCTGGAAAAAGCAATAAAACTTGGATCTGTTGCTAGAATTATCAATGTAAATATTGCTATTTTTTTGTCTACTAAGGAAATACATTTATGCAATAGGTATAAAGAAAAAGTCATAATTACAATTATCGGTAATCTAATTGAGTAAATAGAAACACCGAATAAGTAAAAGATTGGCTTGAAAAGATAGGCCTTCAGTGCTCCTATATAAATCATTATTAACACGGGAATTCCATGTATTGCTTTATATATATAACTGGAATCCAGCGGCCCAATAGCAGCATTTACAAAAAGTAATTGATCAGTATTCACACCTGGCTTGTCAATTTTTATAACGGAAAGGGAAACAAAGATAAACAGCAAAAAAAACTCAGCTTTAGTGTATAAAAAACTTGTTTTCACTAATTAATATTATCATAAGACATGATGGTATGATTAAGTAATGAAAACTAAAAATATTTTCTTAACCGATCACCTCGGTCAAATAAACTACCCCACAATCCATTATAGTACTTTTATAGCTGTATCGCCTCTTAAGGGGAACTATTAAAATAAAATCTTTCTTTTAACTATTCTAAACGGAGTCATCATTTTAGCAATTATCAAATCCGCTCTAGATATTTTTCTCCAAGGATTAGGAACAATTGCAGGGCAAGAGGCTAACAAAACACCTGGATATTTAAAATCATTAGAACAGCTTTTCCCTAACTCTAATTTATGCTTATTGTTTATTCTTTTCTTTTTTGATCTCACCAAGTGAGTAAGATGAAGATAAGGCGTATCAGAAAAAATTATCTTCTTTCTTTTTTGAACCTCATTTCCATCAATATCAAAATAACCTTCTCTCCCATATGGAAAAGCTACATGTAAACCAGGAATATTCCTGTTGATGACCCTCAGGTTATAATGACCCATTTTCCCTAATAACTTATACCTACCAGCTAACTCTTCTTGGAAATGATAAATATCTCCAACCGGCACAACCATTGGCACTACTATCCCCTCAATACTCTTTCCCTTGCTATTGATTTCTTTAGCTAGTTGTTTAATTGAATCTTCCCACCAAATCTCATCTCCATCTAAAACTAAGATCCAATCACACTTTGATTGCTCAAGCATAGCCTGGCGCATTTTAGTAAATTCGTATTTATCAGTAAGACCAACCTCCTTAAACTCAATCTTATCACCCTTTTTCTTAATTATCTCTTTAATAATTTCGACTGTTTGATCAGTCGAGCCTGTATCCCAAACTAAAATTTTATCTACATAATCTATAACACTCATGATAGCAAACCAAATAAAATTTTCCTCATTATGCACAATTGTATTAGCCCAGATTTTCATGTTTTATCTCCTGATTTCCGTAATTTAATAAATAACCAAATTAAAGGACATACAAAATTAAAAAGCATGCCCACAAGTACGGTAACAGCAGCACCTATAATCCCAAAATTTGAAATCATCCAATATCCTAAACCACCAATTATCGCAAGATTCCCTAAAGCCACCCAGATAAAAATATCTGGCCTACCGAAATAAAAGATGATACTATGATGCACTGGTATTGAGAAAAGAAAAATTAGCTGCCCTAAAAATAAATATACAAAGGGTGTTACCGCCTCACGGTAAGATGAACCAAAAAGCATTGGAATCAGATAAGCTGAAATAGGAATGGTTAAAAGCCCAACCAAACACAGCCCTAAGACAAAAAGCTGAAACTTTTTAAAGTAAACCAGCATTTGATTATTTTTTTGAAAGGAGGCAAATTTGGGAGCTGAAACTAATCCCAAGGCTGACACTAGTTGAGGCATAATTTGAACCAACTGATTCGCCGCTCCATAAATACCCACTTCTCTGCTGGAAAGCAAAGCTGCATTTAGAAAAGTATCTAATCTAGCGGAAAATGCGGCAAAAATCGAAAAAAGAGCTACCGACATATTATACTTTAGAAGTTCCTGAAGTAAATTGAATTCATCTTTTGCTCTAAATACATCCCTGCTTGGCAGAATAAAAAGTGTCAAAAAAAACCCAAAAAAAGGTAAGAGAACATACACAAATAAAACACTTTCAACATTGATCAGCAGGTAATAGCCCAAAACAAAAACCAAAACCAGACGTAAAGCGTTAGTGACAATATTTACCATACTCCACATAAAATACCTCTGGAACGCCTGCAAGCTAGAGGTAACAAAACTAAAAAGCAATGCTCCTCCCACACCAAACCCCACAAGCCTAAGTGGCCAAATTAGCTCAGGCTTATGGAAAATTTGATTTGCCAAAAATGGAGACAATAGAAAGATGGTTATAAACGCTAAAAGCCATGCTACTAGCTTTATTTCTAAACTTAATTTTAAAAACTTTAAGCCCTTTTCTCTATTTTGCGCCATATTTAAGGAAACAAAGCGAATCAAACCTGTATTTGTACCTATATCCGCAATATCTGCTATAAGCACTAATGTAGTTATGGAGATGGTCAGCAACCCAAACTCAGCAGGCCCCATAAATCTGGCTAGCAAAACATAAAAAAGAGCCCCCAGTCCTCCATTTAGAACAGTCCCTACCGTTGTGATTTGCGATTGCTTAAATGTTGCGGTTTTAAAAATAGATCTAAGCATATTAATTATTATAGCCTAGATTTGAATTTTTTTGTGGTGAAAACTAAGATAAAAATTAAAGAGAAACAAGTAATAGCTGTTACTATTAACCCTGGAATTATATATTTTTGAGGCTCAAATTCAACTGTATATTCCCCATTTTTATCTACTCTAAACCCATTTAGCAGACTATATACTGGCAGAGAAGGTTGATTATCTATTTTCCATAAACCATCATAATTCTGAGAAAATACCAAAAATGCAGATTGAGTCAAATTACTTATAATTACTTTATATTTAGTAGGATTTATCTGTTCATATCTAACTGCAGGTTGTGAGATATTTTGAGCATTCTTCTCATCAAAAGTTACAACCCTTTCCTGCAGCTCCTTAGCTTTATCTTGATAACCTAACCATTCGTTTTTATCTAAAACCGCTAAAGCATTCACCACATTAATATCTCCCTCTGAAACAATTGTTAATGCCCTATCAGAATTTAATCTACCTACCTCAAACCATCTCACATTGTTCTCTTGATTCTTAGTATTTATCTGACCAAGTAATTTCCCATCCTGATAATATTTTAATTCTCCACTTCTTGAACTCTCCATCACCCTTGCTAGTAATATCTTGTCTTGCCTTAATTCATAATTCATAATTCTTAATTCTAATTTTCCTTCTCCTATTGCCCATCCGCCGCCTAAATCAAAATCCAGGTTATCAATATTGTATTTACTGCGTAAAAAAGCTCTCCAAGAAACTAAATCTGCTGCTTCCCTCTTCCACCAGCCAGATTTATCAGGACTAAAGTTTAAACTCTTCGCTGGAAAAATTAGTTTTAAAGGATCGATAAAGCTTGCTGCAAAGTCTGTATTAGTCTTATTGTTTAGTATCACCTTAACATCTGATAACTCATCAATTCTATTACCCAAACCTGGTGATTCTTCAACAAATATCATGGCATTGTTGGCAAGTCTTAAATTCGCGCTTGTCGTTGCCTGATTATAGATATTGTCTGATCCAATAACCCACCAAGTATTAGAGGAAACAAAAAATTTATCTTGATGTTGCTTCGTCTTTAAAACAGGTATGTAAGGGTTCTCTAATCTTGTAAGCCAGGGCCTTCTTGAAAGCTGATCCAAAAAAGTATAGTAATACTTAATATTATCAGGATGCATATCATCCCTTCTTGGATCAAGATAAGGATTTACAATATAACCAATCCCTGCCACATCAAAGATTTCACCCATATATGGAGCTTCTCTCAGGAAGTTATTTGTCTCATATGTCCCAACTGTTCCTATTGCAAAGGGTCTTTTAGTAGATAGTCTGGAGGCCTCAAGTAAAGGGTGCGCAAGACTAGAATAGCTAAGTGGTTGGCTAAATGGTAACCATAAAACTCGGGAAAACGATGAGTCAGCCCTTAAGATATTTGCCATACCTCTATATTTTTCTAAATTTACTGGTTGTGAGATCATACCCAGCATTTGGCCTAAATACATTGGATTGATCAATATAATCAGGTAAAGTAAAATTAATTTAGGCGCTAATTTAATACTCAGACTAGTAATCCGATTGATCCTTTGAAGTTTGGTAATAGCATCAGTAGTAAAACCTATTAACACACTGTAGGCTAAAGCTGTTAAAAAATAGAACTTAACTGGATCTCTAAAAACAGAGAAGAAAGGAAAATAACTAAATAACCACAAATATATACCAGACAAAGGATCTTGTGAACCCTTGCTCAAAAACACTCCTAGCAAAGCCACACCTAACCAAAAGGTTATCCAACGATTCCTTTTAATTAATATCGGAGATAGAAATACTAGTATTGGTATCAATATAAACTCAAATTGAGGCTGGCTAATGTGACCAAAAATATTTTTATACCAGTGAGGTTGCTGTAAGAATAAAGAATGGGCTATAGAAGAAAAGCTTAAAAATCTTACTTGATCTAAGCGATCATAAGTTAAGGGTAAACTAGGAGACTTAGCAATGAAAGAAGGTAATAACCAATAAGCATGGAATCCAACTAAAATAACGCCAGTAAACAAAACGGATAAATACAAATTTTTAAATAGTTTGACCGTTTCTCTCGCTTTAAACTTAACTAGAATCTTACCCAAAAGGTATAATCCTAAAATAATTACCGACAAAAATAATATTCTTATATCAAGAGAGGATATTAGTAAGATAGTAATAGTAAACTTAACTCTATCCTGCCAGAGACCAGACTCTACCAGTTTTATAAAGGCTAACAAGGCATAAGGAATACTAACATAGGCTAAATTAAGTGAAAATTGCCCTCCATCAAACATTAATAAAAAAAAGCTGTTCAAAATAAAGAATACCGAAGCTAAGCATTTTCCCCAATTTCCAAGCTTAAAATAATCTAACAATTTCCAGATACCCAGTATGCCACCTATTAGTATAATCGCTCCTATTATTTTTGTTGGAACCTCGTCACCAACAAAAGTAAAATTTAATAAGGAAGATAATGACAAAAGCGGCTGGCTCCATAAAGTCACAGCGGTATACTCTCCTAATCCATCCCCCACCTCAAATTCTCTCCAGCTCCAAGGAAAAATACTTAGCAAACCTACTTTGGAAGACAGATGGTAATCAGTTGCTACTCTGATTCCAGGAGACCAAAAAATCCAGAAACAGCTTAGTATAATGATACAAGTTGCTAATAGGGGATGCTTATAATACACTGTTTTACTGTTTTTGATCATTTTTAAAAAGTTTAAAACTATAAACCATCACACCAAATAAAGTAATAAAGAATACTCCTATTAAACTCTTATCTGCTAAACCAGTATGACCCAGTAGAATCATTAAACCGCTTATTATAAATCCAATTTCACTCGCTAAAAGAATAATCATCTCTTTTTGTTAAGATTATATACTCCAGTCCAAAACATATAACCCAGCAACACAATTATAGAAAAACCTAATGTAAATAATCCAATATTAAGATTGTCTTGTGGTTTAAAGCTGATTTTAAAATTATACTCACCTGCTTTATCTACATACCAAGCGTTCGCAAACGAACCAGCCAAATAATGACTTTCTGGAATATCTTCACCTTGGCTATCTGAAATCTTCAGTTCCCAGTCAGGATGAAATGTCTCTTTAAATATCAACCAGGCTGGCCTACTTAATTTTATTTTTCCTGTGTACTGAGAGCTACTGTTTTCATGCTCTAATAACATCTCACCAGCAGAAGTAAGAGGCGTATTATCAGTGTTTATGCTGTGTAGAAACAAAGCGTTACTAAGCAGCCGTTGGACCTTAAAATTCTTAATAGATACATCTCCTGAGCTTTGAAATAAAGTAGCTTGGTAAGGAGATATTATAATCAACCGAAATCTTGCTTTTTGAGTAGTTTGCCGAAGAGTTGGCAAAGCAAAGCTAATACTCCGCCAATTATTCATTGTATTTACTTTGAAATATTGAATGGCTGGGATATCTCTGACTCCAGCACCTTTTAATCCGTTATGGTCACTCTTCTCATCCAAATCAGAATCTTGCAGTATTTGTATAAACATCAATACTTCAGAGCTATTTAAAATATCAAGAGATACTCTTAATACTCCTCCACTATACACACCCTCTTTTAAATTACCTTCAACATAAGCGTAACCTTTGTCTCCAGAATTCATCTGGAAAACAGATTGGTCTATTCTTTTGACATCTCCTATCTTATTCCATATATCAAAATCAGGTAACAAATCTTTTGATAATATCGGGCCATAATTAATCTCATTTAATCCTGGATTAAGCTCAACTGGACCGAAAGATAATATACTTCCTGTTTTATTACTATTAAAAACATTTGTTTGACCATTTACTGAGACTTTTAAAGAAGAAAGGTTGTTTAAGTAAAAGTCACTCGTCTGGGCGTCAGACATTAGTAGTTCATATTTAGCTTTTTTTTGTACTTCAAAAATAGTCTTAAATCCACTTGGAGAAGCTTCACTGCTATTGAAGGTTACTCTAGGGACAAGTAAGTTTTCTTGGCTTTTAATACTAAACTGCTTATCCTCTGAGCTAACAATTGAAATTAAGTCTGATGGCCCAACAATAACCCAAGGCCAAAATGATGTCACCTCTGGAGAAGACTTAGGAAATGACAATAATGCCATATTATCTGATATAGTAATTTTAGGCTTAAAATAATTGTCTTTTATCTTGTATAGGGATAAATCACCAAAGATGGCTTTTTTTTCCAGGAAATCTAATTTTGCCAAAACTTCTTCAACCTCTCGAGGATTAGATAGTTCGTTTTTTAACCAATCTACATCATTATGTATGATAATATATTTGATACTAAAATCCTGTAACAGCTTTAGTATTACTGCAGGGTCTTTGGCATATGGTTTATGGAATATTAAAGATAGGGCAGAAATAGCACCACTAACCTTGGGGATATCTAGATTCCTAGCTATAGAAGGAAGAGAGGTAAATAAAGCAGCAGATGGCTCAACTCCATTGTAACCATTCTGCCAATTATATGTAATGCTTTCAGACCTTGAGAGTGGCAGGTGCAAGATTCTACCTTCTTTTGTACCAGCGAGATCTTTTCGAATCCAATTATCTGCCAAACCATAATCTGGTGGTACTTGCACAAAGTTTTGTTTATCTAAAGTACCAAATAGCTTACCAGCAAACATAGGCCACAAGAAAGCTAAATTTGAGATAATAAAAACTACCAAAATAAAGCTTGCCTTGCCTTTACCAATACGGTTGTTTAAATAAGACATTAAGATCTTCAAGCCATAAGCAAAAAGAATGGCATAAATTAAAGGCAGTAAAATCCCCAGTTTTTCAAAAGGATTCCTAATCACCCCCAGTGGAAAGAAGTTGGAAAAACCCCAAATATAGGGGAAACCAAATGGTGGTGCTGCTCCTTTTCCTAAGATAATGAATATTAAAAAAAGTAAACTCCATTTGACATATTGCCTCTGTTTTAAACCTTTTAAAAAACCAATAAATACTACCAGTACAAACAGCCAGGAAATTGATAAGAAAATGATATTTTGATAAATGTCTCCCCAATCAGCATGCCAATATAAATAAAAAGGGTTAATAAGACGAAGTGTATATGGCAAGATTGTTTGTGCAGAAAGATCCATTAGTGTGGCCAAACTATCATTGGTTGTATGCTGCTCAGCAAATAGAGTTGGACTGATATTGAAAGTAGGAATAATCCACCAGCTGTTGGTTAAAAGCCAAAAAACTAGTCCGATCACAAAAGCCAAAGATAACTCTATCATTGCCTTTTTCCCTTTCCATGGTATTACTCCCTCAAGTACAGTCAGCAGAAAAAGGAATAGCCAAAAACCAACTATAAAAGCAATAGTGCCAAAGATATAGACAGCCAAAAAGTTCAGTAGCAGGAAAACCAACAATGATATAGGCTTACGCTCTCTAATCCACCTTAGCCAACTCATGACCAAAAAAGGTACAAATGAAACAAAAAACATTGAGTTGTGGATAAACCGGTGCCAAATTTGAACCATCATATAAGGGTTGAACATATAAAACACTCCTGAAGCAATTGCCATCAAATAATTTGATTTGCCAAAAATACTTAAGGCCAAAAGATACATGCCATAACCCATTAAAAAAAGCAGGCTAAAAAACAACAATTCCTGTATTAAAACTGGACCTGCCCCTAAAATTTGCGGTATAGATAAAAGAAAAAGCATGGGGACTGAAGTTAAACCCTGGGCTACAGGTATACCAGGTGCCAATGAATCCCACCAAATATTACTGGCAATACCAGCCATGACCTTCGGATTGTATGTCGGTAGGCCAGTATCACCACCACCATACATCAGTCCAAACCTAAACCAGCAAATTATTAATATTGCCGAGAGTACCAGAAAAAGGAGCAAAGGGGCAATAGTAGTTTTTTTCATTATCAATATAAATTAAAATCTTTCGATATAACCTTTTTTGATAATTTTAGGGAGATATGAAACAATTGTAATAATAAGTAAACTAAAACCAAAATCTCCAGTCGGTAAAAACATGTAGGGCATATATAGAATATAGGTTAAAACCATTATCGCCAAACAAACAATCGCAAGAATCAAAGCATAGCGTCTGAGGCGTAAATTAAAAAATATTATTGTAGTAAGCCCAGCCAGCAGAAAGACATTCAATAATTTATGTGGTGAATCAAAAACAAAGCCATATTCCAAAATATAAAGTACTCCCAGTAAAACAATAAAAAATATTGTAATTCTGGATAATAAGTAGATATTATTTTTCACTTAATTTTTACAAGCCTCCGCAACTTATGCCTTTCATTAACCATTAACATTAAGATTAATATAACCCATCCCAGTCCAGCAGACAATAGACCAGCCTGAATATTTTTTTGCGGAAGATAGCTTAAGGTAAAATCATAGTCACCTGCCTCATCTATCCACCAAGCATTGGCGAACAAGTTCCCAATTAAATGCTCTGTAGGCTGATAAATGTTATTATCCTTGGTAAGGTTTAGTTGCCAATCAGGGCTAAACGATTGCTTAAAAAGTAGTAATCCTGGATGTTTCATACTTATTTTACCCGTATATAGACTTGAATTTTGTTTATTTCGCTGTACTACATCGCCAGCAGTAGCAGCAGAAGGAGTTGCTGGTAAATTACTGCTAAGGAGGATGACGTTGTTTAATACTCTATCCACACTTATATTCTTGATCAAGAATTTAGAAGGCCGATTATATTGTTGTCTTTTTTTCGTATCTTCGCAACTTTTCTTATCAGCTAAAACCACTAAACAATCATCCCAAGGTTCCACCTGAATCTTTAGCTTGGCTTTTTGAGCGATAAAATGTAAATCCAACATTACACTAAACTGATTCCATCCATCTTTATCGACCGGTGTGAAATAATTATCATAACGATATATTGTTTTATTTAAGAGTTTATCAAATGGATCTATATCCTGAGTTAACTGCACCCTAATCCTTTTTCCTAATACTAGTTTTGTATCAAAGGCAACTAGAAACAAATCCTGCCCAAACAAAGGTTTAATATCGCTTTCAATATAGGCAGAATTTTTCTTATCAGACGACAACTCTATAGTACCTGCCTGCTCGGAAACAACCACATCACCTGACGTCTGCCAATCATTTATGCTGGGCGCCAAATTAACAGAGGACAATCTTGGCATCACTGTCTGATATTCATCTACATTCATTTTCTCTTCCCCTAAATAAATCATTCCATTTTTCTCGTTTAACGGCACACTCTTGTAATGGTCGTTTATTTGGAAATTAATTTGAGATAAACCATTCGGATATATGCTCCTAACTTGGGGATTAGTCATAAAGATTTCGTAGTTTGATTTTATAGGAACGTTGAACCTATATAGCTCGCTGCCATAATTCTTATCTAACTTATTTTCACTTAGCTGAGATATCTGAGGGTATTTAGGGAAGAAGTTTGCCCTTATTAAGTTTCTGTTAATCAGCTCTATCGCTTCTTCAGCAATATTCTTTTCGCTTGGTTCAGTGGTGCTCTCGCTCAGCTCCTTTAGCAGGCTAATGTGCTTGAGGAAAGTATCTGTCGTACTAAATCTTGGAGTTGCAACCAAAAAGTTATTAAAACCAGCCTCAGACTGGAAAATTTTGTTTAACACGTCTTGATATCTGTTAATCAATGATAGAATAATTTCATTTCCTTCTTTTTGGTTTATCGCTCCCATTTCCCTCATTCTTTTAATCTTATACATCTCAATCAACCTTTTCTCAGCAAGAACGAAAATATCTTTTTGCTCTTCATCAAGTTTTTTACCTATAAGGCTTAGCCACTCTTTTGCTTGGAATAGAAAATATAAGGGGTTATTTGGCAGAGCTCTAACAGCAACAAAGTCATCTAAATTGCCCCTGAACTTTGGCACCTGTATATCCTTAACTGATATTTGCCGATCTGGGAAAACTATAATTTTATTGGCTTGATTTAAAATGTTGCCCTCTTGGCCGTTATATATACTCACCATCTCTGCTGATGGAGTACTTACCATCCAAGGCCAAAACACTTTGTCATCTGTGTTATAAAGTAATTGCAAGTTATCTGAAATAGTTATTTCTCTCTGAAAAAATTGATCTTTTATTTTATAGATTGATAAGCTTCCAAAACTAATTTCTTTTTCCAGGAAATCTAATTTTGCCAAAACTTCTTCAACCTCTCGAGGATTAGATAGTTCGTTTTTTAACCAATCTACATCATTATGTATGATAATATATTTGATACTAAAATCCTGTAACAGCTTTAGTATTACTGCAGGGTCTTTGGCATATGGTTTATGGAATATTAAAGATAGGGCAGAAATAGCACCACTAACCTTGGGGATATCTAGATTCCTAGCTATAGAAGGAAGAGAGGTAAATAAAGCAGCAGATGGCTCAACTCCATTGTAACCATTCTGCCAATTATATGTAATGCTTTCAGACCTTGAGAGTGGCAGGTGCAAGATTCTACCTTCTTTTGTACCAGCGAGATCTTTTCGAATCCAATTATCTGCCAAACCATAATCTGGTGGTACTTGCACAAAGTTTTGTTTATCTAAAGTACCAAATAGCTTACCAGCAAACATAGGCCACAAGAAAGCTAAATTTGAGATAATAAAAACTACCAAAATAAAGCTTGCCTTGCCTTTACCAATACGGTTGTTTAAATAAGACATTAAGATCTTCAAGCCATAAGCAAAAAGAATGGCATAAATTAAAGGCAGTAAAATCCCCAGTTTTTCAAAAGGATTCCTAATCACCCCCAGTGGAAAGAAGTTGGAAAAACCCCAAATATAGGGGAAACCAAATGGTGGTGCTGCTCCTTTTCCTAAGATAATGAATATTAAAAAAAGTAAACTCCATTTGACATATTGCCTCTGTTTTAAACCTTTTAAAAAACCAATAAATACTACCAGTACAAACAGCCAGGAAATTGATAAGAAAATGATATTTTGATAAATGTCTCCCCAATCAGCATGCCAATATAAATAAAAAGGGTTAATAAGACGAAGTGTATATGGCAAGATTGTTTGTGCAGAAAGATCCATTAGTGTGGCCAAACTATCATTGGTTGTATGCTGCTCAGCAAATAGAGTTGGACTGATATTGAAAGTAGGAATAATCCACCAGCTGTTGGTTAAAAGCCAAAAAACTAGTCCGATCACAAAAGCCAAAGATAACTCTATCATTGCCTTTTTCCCTTTCCATGGTATTACTCCCTCAAGTACAGTCAGCAGAAAAAGGAATAGCCAAAAACCAACTATAAAAGCAATAGTGCCAAAGATATAGACAGCCAAAAAGTTCAGTAGCAGGAAAACCAACAATGATATAGGCTTACGCTCTCTAATCCACCTTAGCCAACTCATGACCAAAAAAGGTACAAATGAAACAAAAAACATTGAGTTGTGGATAAACCGGTGCCAAATTTGAACCATCATATAAGGGTTGAACATATAAAACACTCCTGAAGCAATTGCCATCAAATAATTTGATTTGCCAAAAATACTTAAGGCCAAAAGATACATGCCATAACCCATTAAAAAAAGCAGGCTAAAAAACAACAATTCCTGTATTAAAACTGGACCTGCCCCTAAAATTTGCGGTATAGATAAAAGAAAAAGCATGGGGACTGAAGTTAAACCCTGGGCTACAGGTATACCAGGTGCCAATGAATCCCACCAAATATTACTGGCAATACCAGCCATGACCTTCGGATTGTATGTCGGTAGGCCAGTATCACCACCACCATACATCAGTCCAAACCTAAACCAGCAAATTATTAATATTGCCGAGAGTACCAGAAAAAGGAGTGTAATTGAGTATGCTTTTTTTACCATAAAAGCTTAGAACTTCTGTAATTCCTATTATAAATATCTATTAATCCACCCTTAACAAAGACTTCCTCCATTATTTGCTTATCACTCAATTTCCTTGTTTTTTGAGTTAATGCACGGCTTTGTAAGCTATTCTGTAAATTCTTAAAACTCCACCATATACTATAAAGAGTTGCCAAAAAAGCAGAAAAATCGCCTCTTTTCACAAGCACTAGAGTCGCTCGGGATAAGTTCACAAAAAGACTAATTGGCAAATACCTGATCACGTTTGTCATCTCATAGTTTTTTAGCATTGAACGAAAAGAGTTTTTAGCAAGTTGAAAGTAAATATCAAAATTATTAGCACCAATATTGGCACGCCTTGCCACTGACTTTGTGTAATGAAATACAATTGCTTTATTGGCAAGAACTACTCTATAACCTGCAATCCAAATTCGCCAGGAAAGGTCCAGGTCGTCAGTGTAATTATAAAGCAAAGCATCATATCCGCCAATCTTATCCAACACCTCTTTTTTAACAGCTAGCGCTGCTGATATTGCTATTATATTCGAGAGTCCAAGCTCAGATCTTACCTCTTTAAACTTGCTTCTTTCGTAAAAGCCCATCAACCAAATAGCTTGAGGGATTAAATGGCCCCCGGCCATTTGTATTAAATCTCTATTCTCGAAATCGATTAACAATGCTTGAGCTGCACCCACTTCTTTATCCTCTAATAAAGGCTCTATCAGCTGTTTTAAGGAATCAGGCTTTACTTGAGTATCATTATCTAACAAGATAACAATATCACCCTTGCAACTCTTAATAGCCCTGTTTCTGCTGGCAGGCACTCCTATATTAACCTTATTTCTTAATAATGAAATTCTTGGGTCACGAACTATAAATTCCTTTACAATCTCAGCACTCTCATCAGTGGAATTATTGTCAATAACTATAATCTCGTATTTTGTTATAGAAGATCTAAGAAGCGCAGTTAGGCACGTACGGAGATACGCTCTACCATTATAGTTAGCAATAACTATGGATATAAAAGGAAGCTTTCCTGTAAGCATTTATTTTTACCTGCTCTTTTCTTTTATGGCAATAACACCTGCAGCCAGTTGAGGAAAATAATAGACAACAGGTGACATCATATAGGAAATCAGGTTAGAGACAATCTTGCCAAAAATGCCAGCATTCCGCCCCAATCCATGATAAGACCAAATCGGCCAAAACCCCACTCCATAAACTTTATATCCTCTTGAACTAAAGTCCTCAATACTCCATCCTGATTTGTGGACCTGATAAGGATTTCCATCCAAAAACTCATGTGGCTGCTCCATGAATCCACGAGGAGTTCCCACGACAATCCTTTTTCTTGCTAGTGTTTCAATTTCATCAAGGATCTGTTCACCCTGGCTTCTTGTTATATGCTCTATTACCTGGGAAAAGAATACTACATCATATCTAGGCTTTAATTTATTGTTTTTAATAGTCTTGAGCAAATCACCTTGGAACAATTCATGATAAATATTACTTCTCTTAGCTCTTTCAATTGATTGCTTATAAATATCAACTCCCGTGATCTGCCACTTATTGTTTTGCGAAAGAAGGCCCATTAACGACCCATCACCACAACCTAAGTCTAAAACTGTTTTACAATCTCCAATAGAAATTCTTAATAACCACATATAAGAAAACGGTAAAGTTAGCTTCAGGCGATCGAGTATTTTCATTTGCTTAACCTCGGCAGGGGAATATACAGATTTCTATTTACTGGATAAAAATATCCCACTATTGTACCCCACACTAATTCTAAGAATTTCTTCATTTTATTAAAACGCAAAGCCTCAATCAGATAATACCCTAAGAGTAAGGGCAAGAATAAACTAAAACTGATTATATTGCCATGTTTTCTCATAAAAAGCACTCTATTCCTTCCAAGTAAATAAGCTCTAGATAAAACCCTTGGCCTCCACACTCGCTCGTCTTTTGACTGATCGTGATAAGCAACCGCTTCAGGATTATACCAGGTAATAAAACCAGCTTTTTTAGCCCTCAGGCAATAATCTGGGTCAAAATAGCACATAAACCAATTATCAAAACCGCCAATCTTTTCCAAAACTTTATTCCTAAACAACATCAAAGTTCCGGAGTTTTGCACCTCTTTCCCAACCAGAAAATCTTTCTTCGGACCCCAGCCTATATTAACTTTACCTGTTGTTAAATCAACATATGACCCTGCCTGGTTAACCCAATTTATATCTGATAAATAGAGTATCATCGGCGTAACAATACCGATCTTCTTATTTTGATCAAGGCTTTTTACCAGGCTCTTCACCATATCTTTTTCAACCACAACGTCAGAATCATTAAATAAGATATGGTTTCCCTTTTTCGCGCTGGCAAACCCTAAGTTGTAACAACCAGTCTGGCCGATATTGTGTTCCCCTGCATCTATCCATCTAATATGGGGATATTTTCTTTTCCCCTCTTCTAAACTAGCATCTTTAGATCCGTTATCAACTACTATAATCTCTAAGTTTTTATATGAAGACTTCTTATATGAATCCAGCAACCTAAATAATATTTTCTTGCAATTATAACTTGGTATTACCACACTAACGCCTACATTATTTTTATTCATTAATTTATCTCCTTTAATAACTGTTTTGTCCTAGTCTTAAAAGACCAGTTATTTTGTATCATATTTGTCGCCTGTACAGCAATATCTCCGTAATACTTCTTATCACTAAGCAGATTTAAAATCTGGTTTGAAAATTCCTCCAAATTACCAACTTCCACCTTAACCATCCCTTTAGGGTAATAAGATTTATAAGCTTCTAGATTAAAGCCAACACAAGGAAGACCGAATGCCATCGCCTCAGCCGACGCCATTCCGCCTGAATCGTAAAATGCTGGATGGACTACTACCCGGCTTTGGGCAAAGATCTTATATTTATCTTCTCCATCAAACAAATATCCTGTCAAAATGATATTCTTCTGTAAGTCTAAACTCTTAATTTTTAACTCTACATCCCTCTTTAACGGTCCGTCTCCAATCATTACCAAACAAGCATTAGACTTAACATTAACTATATTTTTCCAAATATCCACAAGTTCCAAAACGCCTTTTTGTGGATGAAATCTACCCTGAAAAACAGCATCATATTTCTTTTTGATATCTCTGTATTCATTTTTGAAGTACTCAATTTTATCAAGGTCTAAAGCACCAAAAAAAACCATCACTTTCTGATTGTTCTTTAGGTTATTAAACTGATTTATTTCCGTCTGGTTATTAACTAATATTAAACCAGCAGCCTTCTTAATCAGAGGTTTCATAAAAAGCTGCGCTAACCAATATGGCAGAGCGCTTAAACGATATCTATCTCTTCTTCCTCCCTCAGTAAATCCCTTAAGAGGGTTTGGAGCAGTCTGAAACCAAGCTGTTACCCATTTGATGTCTTTAAAACGCATCTTTAAGATAAATCCTGGCAAGCAATCCATCCAAAATTCTGAGGCAGAATAAACAACAGTATCTTTATTGTTTTCCACTTCTGTTGTTAATCCTAATCTTATCCCCTCAATAATTCTAGCAAAGTAATTTATTGCAAAACCAAAGTTTTTAAAAGGCCACATTTCTGAAACATGATATTCTATATTAGGCTTTTTAAGATCATGCCTTTTGCACATTGCAAACCCCTCACTCCAAACAAATATTTTAATTTTATTGTTTTCAGATAAAACTCTTGAGGTTTCAATAAAGATTCTATCTCCTCCAGAAATTCCTAAACCAGAAGCAGCTAAAGCAAATATATAAATGTTTTTCTTTTCCATACTTAGATTCAGTCAATCATACAATAAAAAAGCTTATCTTTAAACTTGTATGGATATTGCTCAATCAACCTTGTCCCCTCAACTTAACCTGTGTTATAGTTTGAACATATCTACTGCCTTAATAAAGATATAAATCAATATGCTACTTATACTCCTTCTTATACTACCTATTTGGTTCGTGGGTTTTAAATTAACTAGATTAATATCTTCCGAAAACAGACTAGAAGTAATTGTCCCTGTCTCACTATTTGGCAGTACTGCTTTATTTATTCTTTTTTTAAACTTGACATCATATATATTTCATCCTACATTGGGTATTTATATTGCTTATATCATTTTCTTCTTAACTGGCCTAATTCTTTTGCGTCTCAAAAAACCTATTACTGGAATCAATCTGCCAAATAGCATTTCAAAAAAATTACTTCTTTTATCAATCCTTATTTGGGCCATCCTTCTTTTTCGGGTTGTAGGACACGTCAGCCTTTCAGGCGACCCAACTCTTTATACCTTGATCGCTAAATCATTTACTAGAGGAAATTTCCCGATTTACTCACCTTGGCAACCAGATATTCAACTTGCATATCACTACGGACCCTCAATATTTATGGGGGTATTTCACCTATTTTCTGGTAGCTCTTTCGATCTAATCCAAAGATCTACTGCTTTTGTAATACTCCTCATGCTCTCAACTTTTCTATCATGGGTGTTTAAAAGACATTTAACCATCAAGTCTTTAATTGCCTATCAACTAATACCTCTTATTATCCTGATTAGTTTGGGTAACTGGATGATTGCCGTCCCAAAGTTTCCTTTTGAGCTCCCACCAAATTTCACAGGAATACTTGATTGGCTCTCCAAGATGCCCTCTGTAGAAAAAGCCTTCTCGACATATGGAGGGGCAATTATTTCTTTACAAGGCTTAATTTTTTTCTATCACGAGCTAGTTGCGGTAGCATCATTTGTTTGGATCCTTTGGCTAAGTTTTACTTACGATAAGAATCGCAGAATCTTAAGTTGGACAATTTTAACATTTAGCGTAGCTGCACTATCAATAATAAACGAGGCGTTTGTGCTTTTAGCTTTTCCATCAATGTGCCTTATAATACTTTGCAAAGAATTTCCTTTTAGATCTCTTGTTACCAAAAAAAATGTACTATCCTTAATAATCCTCTCTCTACTGCTTCCTATTATAATTATCTTCCAAGGTGGAGTTCCTACTGGCTTATTAACAGGAAAGAAATCAGAATACCCTACTCTACAATTTTTTCCAGATAAAAAGAAGACCTTTGTCCATAATGCAATTTATGATAATTACAACGAACTTGTCCGTCTGGAAAATACTGATCTACAAACTTATCAACTCCAACAACAATCTTCCAGGTTATTTCTTCCCACAAGGGAAAAATGGCTGCCTTTTATCTGGTTTCATCCAGGAGTCATTTATTTTTATTTAGCCAACTTTTTTATCTTCCTATTCTTATTACTCTCTAGACAAAGGCTTAGGTTGTTAATCTTCATAAGCTTACTTACGCCTGCGATTACTACAAGCTTGCTGTATAATTTAACATTCTCTCTTAGTAATTACTCCAGTAGGTTACTGGCTCTTACCTACACTTTCTTGGGAATCAATCTTGCTCTTTTCCTTATATGGACGTTAGAAGATCTAAAGAAAAGCAGAGTATATAAATTCATAATACTCACCCTAATAATCTGTTTAGCTATTCCATCCCTCTTTCCAAATATGGCCTGGCTTCTTTCAATAGGTGAGAAAAACAATAAACTAATTTCTCCAGATACTTACCTTCTTAATTCTACAGAAAACTGGCTATATAATAATTTACCCTTCAACGCTAGATTACTTCAGTTAAGTTCTAGCATTACCTCTCCTTTAATTCATGTCGGAGTTTTTACTCCTATTTGGTTGGGAGATTATAAAGATTACTCAATAGATAAATCACCTCAATATTTTGATCTTATTTATACTCTTAATCCAACAATGTTTAACAAATTTAAGATTACTTATCTACTGATAGATTATCAAGACTTCCAAAAGCTGCCAGAAATTAGGAAAGAACAACTAAAATCTAACAAATATTTTTCTCCTATTTTCTCAACAACAAATGATTTATCTAATCAAAGCGAGGAAAGAATATATAAAATAAATGATGCATATATTGACGAGGCTTCAGACCTGCCGGGAACTTTTGCAGAACTTAGCCAATCTGTAATACCAAGAGAAGCTAAAGTTTACGTAAATATCTCCTCCAAAGGTATTGAGAACTGGTCTAAATGGGAAGCTTTAAAAAGGGCTTTGGTAACTACCCTAAAAGATAGAAGCTTGTATTTTGACAACGCCCTTCCAGGATATAATAATCAATTCTATACTCACCAAGAAACAAAAGTTTCTGGTAGCGAACCATCAAAATCCATCGACTACGATTATCTAGCTTTATCCTACATTAATAAACCAGAAGACGTTTGCAGTTGCAACGCACAAATAATATGGAAAGGATTTGATGACTTTATCGTTGTTTGGAAAGTCCTAAAGAAGATCTAATCCCCTAATTACGGGTGTGTGATAAACTAATGTAATTCAAATTGTGATATGTTAATAAAGTTTCAACAATGAAAAAAAGTTCTAAAGCTCTAAAAGATATTTGGGCACAAGTACCACCTGACTACTATCAAATAGGTATTAAGAATAACTTGTTCCAAAAAATTTGGCATACTTGGAAATGGCATTCCATGAAGGAAATCCTTAAGCAATCAGATAAGAAACCATCGAAACTGCTTGATATTGGATGCGCCTCTGGCTCGCTTACATCTCAGATTGCCACCTTCTTTCTCCCCTCAGTAGTTTTCGCTGTTGATTCTTACGAAAAGGCTCTTAAGTTTGGACAAAGAGCTTATCCAAATATTAAGTTTAAATTTGCTGATGCTCATAAACTTCCTTTTGACAGTGGCAGTTTTGACCTGATCACCTGCATAGAAACTATAGAGCATCTTGAAAACCCAAAAACAGCAATTTGTGAAATACACCGTTGCTTAAAAAGTAAAGGCAACGCCTTAATTGGCCAAGATACAGATAATTTACTTTTTAAAATAATCTGGATGGTTTGGACTAAGACTCGGGGGAAAGTTTGGCAAGATTCCCATCTTCACCCTTATGATCCGAATAATTTAGAACAATTAATTAAGGAATGCGGCTTTAATATTATCAGTAAAAAATTTTCCCACCTGGGGATGGAAGTTTTCTTTTTTGTTGAGAAGAAATAAAAGATAATTTCAAAATATGAAAGTACTCATAACAGGAGCAGGCGGATACATTGGTTCGGTTACTACGTACTTATTCTTACAAAGAGGTTTCGAAGTAATAGCTATCGATAATTTTACCACTGGTTTCAGAAAACCGCTTCAGATTTTGCAGGAAAAATTCAGCAAGGATAAATTCCGATTCTACGAAATAGGCTTAGCTGAAGAACTAAATCAAATTCTTGAAAAGGAGAACAATATTGCAGCAGTCGTTCATTTTGCAGCATTTTGTTTAGTCGATGATTCTATGAAAAATCCCCAAAAGTATTTTCAAAATAATGTCTGCTGCTCGCAAAACCTATTAACCTCGATGTTAAAAAATAACCTAAAGAATATAGTTTTCTCTTCCACCTGCGCGGTATATGGCGAGATTGATCATACCCCAGTAGATGAAAATTACCCTACCAACCCTACTAACCCATACGGTGAGTCCAAAAAAATGATCGAAGAAATCATTAAATGGTATGGTAAATTACTTGGATTAAATTATGTAATCTTGCGTTACTTTAATGTTTGCGGGGCAAGTACTGATGGACTGATAGGTGATTCAAAGAACCCTTCACCACATCTTGTCCAAAATGCAGTTAGAGCAGCTTTAGGAATTGAGAACTTTTTATTGACTTGCCCAAAAGTAATTACACCCGATAAAACTCCTATCCGTGATTATGTTAATGTAGTTGATCTGGCAAAAGCTCATCTGAAAGCAGTTGAATATTTAATCAATAAAGGCCAAAGTGAAATTATCAACCTAGGAACAGGTAAAGGAAACTCTGTCTTAGAAATTATCAAATCTGTACAAAAAGCTACAGGAGTCAAATTCGATATTAACGTAGGCAATACCCGGGCTGGAGAATATAGCAAAATAATTGCTTCAATCAACAAGGCTAACAAAATATTGGCTTGGAAACCACAACATAGTCTCGACGACTCAATCAAGTCCTCAGTTAGCTGGTACAAGGAACATCCTCAAGGTTGGAATAATTAAACTTAAGTAAAATCACACCAAGGAATTTTAGTCATGTTGACTACCAGTAAAAGTTAGTCTAATATTTAGGAATTAAATATGAAAGTCATTATACTTTGTGGTGGCATAGGATACAGGCTTAAAGAAGAAACTGAATTTAAACCAAAACCAATGGTTTTCGTCGGCAACAAACCAATACTGTGGCATATTATGAAGATTTATGCCTACTACGGTTTCAATGATTTTATAATTGCCTTGGGCTATAAAGGTGACTATATTAAAAATTATTTCCTCAATCAAAAATACCTCGAAGATAATTTTACCCTTAATACTAAAAGCGGGGCAGTTAAACTATTAAGAAACTCTGAAGATACCAAAGATGATTTCAAAATTACATTAGTTGACACTGGCCAAGATACATTGCCAGGTGAACGTATTTTACGAGTTAAGGATTATATACCAGAAGGCGATGA
The DNA here is from genome assembly GCA_964415615.1 of uncultured Gammaproteobacteria bacterium. Lineage (GTDB taxonomy): Bacteria > Patescibacteriota > Microgenomatia > Daviesbacterales > UBA10151 > UBA10151. The sequence continues at coordinate 49,339 of CAYQAW010000004.1, read as the reverse complement.
AGACTTTATGGTTACATACGGTGATGGAGTAGCCAACGTAGATATCGGAAAATTAGTTAAGTTCCATAAATCTCATGGACTAATTGGCACGGTTACGGGCGTTCACCCTAGAAGCAAATATGGCCTTTTGACAATTGATGGCAATTATACTGTCCAAAGATTTGTTGAAAAACCAGTTCTCACAGAATGGGTAAATGGCGGTTTTATGGTTTTCAAAAAGCAATTCTTCTCATATCTCAATAAAGGTGAATTTGAACATAACGCCATAAAGAAATTAATCAACGAAAGACAGTTATCTGTTTATGTCCATGATGATTTTTGGCACTCTATGGATACATACCCAGATGTTGATAACCTTAATAAGCTTTGGAGTGAAGATCCTAAGTGGAAAGTCTGGAAGTAATGGAATTAGGTAAGAACTCTATCGAAGAGAAGGATCTAAATTATATTATAGCTAAAGCTAAAGAGGAATTTGAAACTCTGGCTGGAAACACTATTTTGTTTACAGGAGCCAACGGCTTTTTAGGATATTACTTTATTAAGTCGATTTTCGCTTGGAATAGAAAATATCCAGAAAAGAAAATAAAATTGTATGCTTTAGATAACTTCCCCAAAGGCATACCAGAATGGTTATTAAGCGAAAAAAAAATTGAAATACTCAAAGCAGATGTCACAAAATTCAAGCTTTCTCCCAATCAAACATTTGATTACATCATTCATGCTGCCTCTATTGCCTCGCCAACTTTTTATCGCCAATTCCCTATTGAGACAATTAATGCCAATATACAAGGGCTTTATCATGTTTTAAATTATACTGTGGCCAGAAAAAAAACAAAGAGGCCTGTCAGGGGATTATTATTCTTTTCCTCAAGCGAAATCTACGGCGATCCTACCCCTGATAATATACCTACTCCAGAAACTTACCGAGGTAATGTTTCTTGCACTGGCCCCAGGGCTTGCTACGATGAATCCAAACGGTTTGGCGAAACTCTCTGTGTCAATTATTCAAGAGTCTACGGCCTTCCTATTAAGATAGCCCGGCCCTTTAATAATTATGGACCTGGTTTGAAAATTGATGATAAAAGGGTTATCCCAGATTTTGCAAAAAATATTTTGGCAAACAACAACATTGTACTTTTGTCTCAAGGTTCACCAACCCGTACCTTTTGTTATATAACTGATGCCCTTGCTGGATATATTAAGATTTTAATTAAAGGGCTTCCCGCAGAAAGCTATAACATCGGCGTTGAAAATCCAGAGATATCTATGATTGATTTGGCAGAAAAAATGAAGAAGCTTGCTGCCAAAGAATTTGGTTATTCTGGAAAAATAATTAAGGAAAAAAGCAAAGACTCCGATTATTTAACAGATAACCCGAACCGCCGCTGTCCGCAAATTGCTAAAGCCAAAAAAAACTTAGGCTATAACCCTGAAATTAGCTTAGATCGAGGCTTGTTAAATACGCTAATCTGGTATGAAACCAATCTGCCACCAAAAACTAAGGCCAAATAAAGATGAAAATTTCAATTGTCGGCACGGGTTATGTGGGGCTAATCACCGGGACTTACCTTGCTAGTCTTGGGCATACAGTTGTTTGTATTGATAATGATAAAAATAAAGTTTTAAAAATTAATCAGGGACAATCCCCATTTTATGAACCTGATGTTGATAAGCTGCTTAAAAAAAATTTAAAAGAAAAGAAGTTTTATTCTACCGAAGACCTGGCAAAAGCTGTTAAAGACTCCGAAATAACCATAATCGCTGTTGGCACTCCAACTGTAAATAACAAAATCGACCTTTCGTATATAAAAAATGCTGCTGGACAAATTGGCAAAGCTTTAAAAGGCACCAATAAATACCATGTTATCGCTGTTAAATCTACGGTTTTACCAGGCACTACGGAACAAGTTGTAAAACCAACTATAGAAAGGTTCTCTGGTTTAAAAGTTGGACAATTTGGTTTATGTATGAATCCAGAATTCCTAAGGGAGGGCTGTGCTTTAGAAGATGCTTTGAATCCTGACCGAATTGTTATTGGCAAAATAGATGAAAAAAGCGGAAAAGCATTTGCAAAGATCTATGCCAAAGTATCAGCTCCAATTATTATCACAAACCTTTGGACAGCTGAAATGATTAAATATACTGCCAATTCTCTATTTGCTACCTTAATCAGCTTCTCTAATGAAATTTCAAAAATTTCTGAAAGTACTGGTAAAGTAGATGTCTTAGATGTCTGGAACGGTGTCCATCTGGACAAAAGATTAAGTCCTATTATTGGTAATAAAAGAATATCTCCTGGTATATTAAGTTACATTTTTTCAGGCTGTGGTTTTGGAGGAAGTTGTTTCCCAAAAGATGTTAAAGCCTTATTAAGCTTTGCAACCGAACAAGGGGTAAACCCGGAGCTTCTAAAAAGCGTTATTACCATCAACAATACCCAACCTTTAAGAACAATTCTATTACTAAAACAAGCGTTGGGGGATAACCTACAAAATAAAAAGATTGCAATATTAGGGCTTTCGTTTAAACCAGATACTGATGACTTGAGAGAATCACCAGCTTTTCCCATTATTGAAAACCTGCTTTTAGAAAAAGCAGATGTTACAGCCCATGATCCAATGGCCTATCAAAACGGCATACCAAAACAATTAGCAGATCTACGGATCGGTTTAACAAACACTGCAGAAGAAGCGATTAAAAATGCTGATGCAGTAATAGTTGTAACAGCCTGGCAGGATTATAAAAAATTACCCACTCAGTTTTTCTTAAAAAATATGCATAAGTCTATTGTTATTGATGCCAGAAGAATATATGATAAAACATCGTTTACCAAAGCTGGTATAGTTTATAAAGGAATTGGACTCTAAATGAAATTAACTTATCCAAAATATCATCTAATCAAAACCGGACCTATTTCTGCCTGCCAAATATGCAATAGCAACAATCTTTACACTATTTTGGACTTAGGTCACCAACCCCTTTGTGATACTCTGCTAACAGAAGAAACCCTCAAATTACCAGAAAAAACCTATCCCTTAAGAATGATCTGGTGCAAAAACTGCACCTGCGTTCAGCTTGACTATGCAGTTTCCGGTGAAGAAGTTTATCACCCAGATTATCCTTATAGAAGCGGTATTACCAAAGAACTGGCTGAATACCAAAAAAAGATCAGTGATTCTTTGATTAAGAAGTTTAACCTAACTTCCAAGGATTTAGTCATTGATATTGGCTCTAATGACGGAACCCTGCTTAGTGGTTTTAAAGCTCAAGGCATTAGGGTTTTGGGGGTAGAACCAACTAATATTGCAAAAATTGCTAAGTCAAATGGAATTGATACTGTTCAAGCATTTTTTGATATTAAGACTTCCCAAAAAATAAAAGATAAATACGGTGAGGCCTCAGCAGTTATCACTACCAACACTTTTGCCCATATGCAGACTTTAGGAGAATTTATAGTTGGGGCACATAATTTACTGAAAAAAGATGGTGTCTTTATCAATGAAACCCATTATTTATTAGATGTCATAAAAGGCGGACAATTTGATACTATCTACCATGAGCATCTAAGAACATACTCCCTGCAAGCTTATATAAGGTTATTTAATCAATACGACTTTACCATCACTGATGCCGAAAGAGGGGACAGATATGGAGGAAATATCCGCGTTTATGCCACCAAAGGCAAAGGTAAAAAAATCAGCCCAGCAGTCAAGGATTTATTACAACTTGAAAAAGAATTTGGCCTTAATAAATTAGAAACATTTATAAATTTTGCCAACAGGGTTAAAAAAGCTAGATTTGAATTTATGGACTTTTTATTCCAAACTAAAAAGAAAGGCAAATCAATTGTGGGAAACTCTTGCCCAGCCCGTAGTTCAACTTTATTAAATTATTATGGAGTTGATCAAGAATTATTACCGTACTTAGCCGAACAGCCAACTTCCTTAAAATTAAATAAGTATTTACCCGGCAAACATATCCCTATTGTTAACAATCAAAGGCTAATTGACGAACAACCAAATTATGTAGTAATCCTCGCCTGGCACTATGCAAAGCCTATTATGGAACAACTAAAAGCCAGAGGATTAAAGTCAGATTTCATTATCCCCCTTCCTGACTTCAAAATAGTAAAAAACTCGAGTCTTTAATTTAAGATTTATTTAGGAAGATAGCTTCTCAACTAGTTTAACCCAAGCTTGCAATATCTCAAGCTCTTCTTTTTGAACTAATCCTTCTTTGATTAACTGTTTATATACTTTAATAAGTGACCTTGAGGGATCTTTTGAAAGTTTAATATTATCCAGCAACTGGATTAACTTATTAGTCTGCAAATACAAAGGCAGCTCATGCTCAAAATCCCTCAAATAATCATGGCTATTCCTATTACTAGTATATGCGGTCGGATAGGTAAATACTATTTTGCTTCCCATTTCCCATAAAACTCTTTGTGCAATATAACCCCGCCAAATATCCTCTACATGAGGATTAACAAAAGAAGGAATATATAAAAGTACAAACGCTTCTTTATGTGTGAAGGTATTCTGGGTGTTAACAGGACAATAACAACCCCTTTCAAGAGCAAATTGTCCTTTCTTGTCAAAGCTTACCCAATCGTTAAACAAAAACCGGTATATCGCATCAAAGTCTCCATCCTTATCAATAAGTGAGTTAATCATTAAAGTTTTAACTTGTCCCTCATGAACTTTAACTTTATCTTGTTTCTTAATGTAGTTTAACGGAAACCCTCTCGGCCAGCTATTAATATTCTTATTAAATATCTTATATATGTTGATAAACTGCTCTCCTTTCAAAATCTTTATTCTCCTTTTCTTACTCAAGTCTGGAGGGAAGTTATCGTAAGGAAATACATCATCGTCTGTTTCGCCGATAATACTGGCTCCTTGTTTAATTGCGTATAAAAAGCCAATATTTTTCCTTGCATATTTTCTCCAAGGTAAAACCTGGGAAAACTGGCTAAAAAGTTTATCTTGGTCTTTTGGAGATAGATAACAAACACCTTTTTGGAACCAATTTTCAGGTGTTTTTGTATCGCCTATACAAACAAGTTGCCAATCCTTTATTCTTGAAAATTTTTTTATTTCTTCTCTGGGAGAGTTTATAGTGGTAATTACGATAGCCTTATCCATTATATAATTGAAGTTGGGATATAATTCCCACTATTAATATAGTATACCAATCTTCAATTCATTTCCAGTCAACTTTTTAAGAAATATTGCCCTCATTGTTGCTAACTGAGTGAAGTTTGGTTCGAAATTGGGTGTATTATCCAGATCAATGAGCCAATTCTTTGTTTCATCTGAATTCCTTCAAGAGATCATCTTTAATATCCACAAAGTCTCCATTTTCAATTTTAAAGGCATAAAGACTTTTTATTTCATAGGGAGATAGAGCTTTGCTGACACAGTAAGCCTTAGTAATGTTGAAGATGATATGGTTATCTATCTTGGAAAAAGTTGATTTAAGAATATTTTTATCATTAACAATCTCTACACAACCATTACTGTTTTTAGGATCTCTTCTCCAATTAATAATCGCTGCTAGAGATTGGCCATTAAAAAGTAAAGCTTCTTTATAGTAATTAGCCAATTCTTTGTCTTGTGGAAGTTCTATATAAATTAAAATATCTCCACTTTTACCTCTATCGCCCAATTTATCCCATAACTTATCATGGAGAATCTGTTGATCATTAATTTTGACTCTCATTTGGTTGGAGCGTATAAAGTCATGATAAATTACTCTCTTGCTAGACTGATAAAAAGTTAAAACAAACATGCATATAAGAAAGATAGCAAAAAATCTTGTTATTTTTGTGTTCTTACATTTTTCATACATCATCGCCAAAACTGCGGATAAAAATAACGCCATACCAATAGCTGGAATTTGGAAATAATAATGTGTGCTATTATAACCATTTAATGCATAACCCAGAGGAAACCACATTAAGAATGTAAATACTAATGAAAATAAAGGTCCTAACCAAACTGCAGCAAGTAGGCTATTAGTTGTTTCTCTCTTCCATTCTAAGAAGGATTCTAATGAGGTCGTAAGAACATAAATACCAATGAGGGAAGCATATATAGTTATAAAAAATAAATTGGGATCATAAGATACATTATAAGGGGGAAATATATTAAGATGTTTAGTGGCTACAAAAAACATGAGAATTTCAAAGATAAAATTGAACACAAATACCGATAGGAAAAATCGGAAATACCTTCTTGAAAGAATTGCTGATAAAATCATTGTACAGATTAATAAAATCCATAAACAACCTTGCAAGAGAAAAAGTAAGTAGTTACTCAAGGAGCTCAAACTATTAATGCTTATTGAACCAAAATATCTGAAAACTTCATTATTAACTAAAGAAAAACCAATTCCATTTAGAGGTGAAAGCAAGTTATACCAACCACTTTTTAAAATATCGTTGAGAAGAATTAAAGGTTCTCGAGCTACAGTATGATCTGGGGTAACTCCAGCATGGGTAATAACAAAGATAGTAGGCAGAAAAAAACACAAAACTCTAATAAGGGAAAACTTTATATTGTTTAACGATCGGTTCATATAAAACCAGAATGCTTCAAATAATATTATTAAAAAAAATAAAGGGTATATCCTTGTAGGTGACGATAAGAAAGACAGAAAGACCAGAATTGAAGATAAAGTTAGTAGAGATTTTGATTTTTTAATAATTGTATAGTAATAGGAGATAAAGAATAAATTCATGAAAGTAATCGATGCAAACACTCCTCCCTTAAAAAACCATGGAAAGGATCCTATAGATGCTGCATTAATCCCATAAAGGATCGTTGTTAAAAATGCTAAAAGCCGATTCCTAAAGAGAATTATTAACATGGGAAATAAAGTTATTGTTGCAAGTATCTTCAAAAAAATATTTAAATATTGATAAGCTTGATAGTTTTTACCGAGTAAGTCACTTAGTATCCCTATATAAGAAAGATAACTTCCTTCATACATACCCAGCGATGTCCATATACGGACTAATTTCAAAGGTAGCGGTAATTGTATCGAATGATAAATAGTTAACCACATCCAATCATCAGAACTAAATAATTGATAATTAATGATAGGTTTGAGCAAGAAAAATTGGGTCAATATAACAATTACAATAGCCACTACAAAAATCAAAAATGTAGAACGTTTTATTTTCATTAAATTAATAGATTGTCAAGTTATATAATTGAAGTTGGGATATAATTCTTACTTTTAATATTGTAGCACTTTAATAAGAATTTGCAAAATTAAAAATCACCCTCTAAAATCTTCTTGTCTAAAAAAGATAGAAGGGGAGATGGTTTGAGAGAAACTATTGAATTTCCTGATAGTAATATTTCCAACGGAAGGACTTTTGATAGGAGATTGTCAGGGTGGAGAAAGCCAGTTTTAATTTACATCCTAACTGCAATAATGTGGTTTATTAGGAACACCTTTTTGACCTGGGAAGACTAGATGTGGAAAGTAGGACGTTTGCTGCTTTAGGAAGACTATGGCATTCAAAAGATCAAAAACTGGGGATTATCCCAAAAGGCTTAAGGTAGGTTAACAAAGATGCTTCAGGAGTAAATCACATCACAGAGGCTGGGTTTTTGGCTATGGATTGGATGTGATTGTTTCAATTGATAAATTGGTCTTGCCAATTCTAGCCTCAGTAAGTTCTTTGAAAGTTCATGAAAATCTTTTCAGTACCATTTATCTGTTAGAGGTGAGTTAAAGGTAGCAGGATATTTACTAACAGTGATCTTTTTGTACCAGGTAGCAGTAATTTTGAATGTGTTGACTAAAGAACCAATTCTTAAGTAACACATATGATACAATCTTTGTACGTTGTTTACAAACAACAAGGAGAGTATGGGTAAATTAATTATGACCCATGCTCAGATAATTGTTTATTACCTTAGATTCTAATATACTTTTTCCTATGAAAATTGCCTTAGTAATATTTACCAAAAACGAGAAGAAAAATTGTGAATATATTTTCAATAAGATTCCCTTTCATGCAGTTAATAAAACCTACATTATAGATGGAAACTCGATCGATGGCACCAGAAAATTTTGGCAAAGTAAAAAAATTAAGGTATTCTCGCAAAGATATCCGGGAGTTGGAGGAGCTTACGAGTCTGCTTTCGGAAATACCAAAGAAGATTGTCTGATATTTTTCCACCCGGATGGCAATATGGATCCAGAAGCTATTCTAAAGTTTGTTTCCCTGCTTAGAAAAGGAGTTGGGTTTATTATTGCCAGCAGAATGATCAAGAAAGCAATTAATGAAGAAGATGATCAATTAATAAAAAGTAGAAAATGGTTCTGCCAAGGCCTTGGCAAAGCGGCGAACACTTTTTGGGGGAATAAAGAATTCTTTTGTACTGATATAACTCAAGGTTATCGGGCATTTTCAAGATCTGTATATAATAAATTGGGAATTAAGATTCCAAATGCAATTGCACCCGATTACGAGCAAGTAATAAGAGCTCTTAAGCTTAAGATCAAAATCACCGAATTTCCTACCAAAGAAGGCAAACGAGTATTCAATGAAACTTCTATGCGGTCCCTTAAAACTGGCTGGGAGAATATTAAAGTTTTACTAAATGAACTTTCACCCAAAAATAACTTTACCTAGATAAACCAGCACAGCTGTCATTAACCAATTTTCTTGCTTGCTCTGTGACATTATAAATAGACTGCTCGTCAACTTCCCAAGCATACATATCAGCAAGGCTATATTTGGGCGTAGACTTATCTAAAGGGCAAATATCCTCTTTAGCAAGCTGCAAATTATTAACAATTGCAGGAAACTCCTTTATATTAATAATTCCTCTTTGTAGAGCAAGTGGGAAAAAACCATTCCACCCAAGTCCCACGATCCTCAGCCAACTATTACCTAAAAATACATAAAGACTTCTCTGTTCGCTTCCTTTAGGAGCATCTTTATTAATTTGGCTATAGAGTATATTTTGAACTTTAGTAGTTCTATATTTGGCTTCTTGTATCAAAACCCTGTTTGCACTCCATAGTTGTAATAAAACCACCAAGGCAATCACAATGAATCTGAAATTAGTACTCTTTATTATAGTAATTAGATATGAAATTAGTCCTAATAGACCTATACTAGAAATGGCAAAATAGCGGTTTGAAGCTGCGGAAATAGCTCCCCCTTCCACATAGTGGGTTTGAGTAAGCCAACTTGGCAGATAAAATAATAGAGAAAAGATGGATAAAAATAATACTACTTTGGAGCTTTCCTTTTTCTTTAAAATAAAAATCATCCCCAAAATTGCAATACTGATAACAAAAGCTCCTCCAAAAATCATTGTCACTATGCTTGGACTTCCCAGATGAGTGTACTCTGGAAAAGAGATAACCCATCCCATTAAAAAGTTTCCAATAGACGTCAGGAAATTAGCTGTTGTAAAGAATAGATTATTCGCAATAAATATTAAATGTTTAGAGATATAATCTTGTCTATCAGAAATCTTAGAATCTAAGAAGATCCTCGTAATAAAGATTATAGTTAAAAATAGTAAACCTGTATGAATAAGGACCCGTTTTAAGTTTTGTCTTGAGTACTTCTGGATAAGGTTTAATACTTCCCATAAAACAATTACCGGTACAATCACTATCCCGGTCCCTGGATCACCTAAAAGACCCAGGACTATAAACATTAAAGAAACCAAATACTTGGTAATTGAGTTTCCTTCCTTGGCTTTAAACCAAAAATAAAATCCTAAAGATAAAGTCGGGATAAGCAGGGCAGAATTTTGCGCACCTATGCGGGTAAACGCTTCTATTCCAATTTCTGAGGCAGCAAAAGTGATACTGGAAAACAAAGCAGCAGTGCGAGATTTTGTAACGCTCAATATTAAAAGGCCAACAGTAAAAGAATCTACCACCTTAAGAATATATCCCACCACTTGATAATAAAATGGATTAAATTTAAAAATTGGAGCTAGTAGTAAAAATTCATAAACAACGTTTGGGTGTTGAGTCCGAAGGTATTCTGCAATAATGGTCTTGTCAAAAAATACTCCCCAAAGTAAGTACCAATCATCAACAATAAAAGAAAAATTAAAAGCAGGATAAAAGCTGATAAAAGACAATAAAATAATTAATAGAAAATAGCCAATTTTAGACTTAGACATCTCTTCTTATGATTATAGCAGTAAGCAAACAAATAAGGTCTTTAGACCCCTTCCTTATTGGCAGACCGCAAACCTTCAATGGTTTCATTTGCAGCCTTTGTTGTAAAAATTCTCCCTTCGCCTGTTACCCTAAAAGGCTCTTGCTGAGAAACTGGATACAAATAAGCTTTACCCTTTTGCGGATAAAAGTCTTTTTTCATCTCTGCATAGCTTGTAGGCAAACCCTCATTATGTAAACCCCACTGTAAAGCACAAAGCGGATCTCCGTGGCCAACAATTGCTATTGATTCAAAGCCATGGTTATTAGCATTTTCCAAAATTTCTTTTACAGCTTGCCTGGATCTCTCAACAAGATGGTCTAAGCTTTCTTGCTCCCCAAAAGAATGGGCATATATATCCCCTCCTCTTTCTTCTAACTCATCATAGGCATGACCCTCAGCGCTATTAGGATAGCCTTCTTTTAAATTATCAACTTCATAGATAGGTACATCAGAGTTACCTACTAATTCATCAGCTGATTGTCTAGCCCTTAAAAGCGGACTCCTATAGACTGCATTTAAAATTCTTCCTTGCCTTTTTAATTCTTCCCTTAATTCCCTCATTTGTTGCCTGCCCAATTCAACAAGCGGAGCATCAACACCACTCACCATTTTCTTGCCCTGCTCATTATATGGATACAATTGTTCCGCGTGTCGTATAAGTAATATTTCCATTCCAGTTAAATTTGATAAGGATAAATCTCTTCTGAAGCGTCTTCAGTGATAAATGTATAGTACAATAAACCACTTACTTCCCGAATAGCAAAATCTACTCCGCCTACAGAAGGTGCTGGCATTGGGTATGGTTTAACAATCATTCCTTTCGGCAAGGTTTTGTATCTATTTAACATATGCAGGGATCTTACCAAATGGGGAGCATGAGCGACCACTGCTAAAATATCACCATTTTGCACCCGTAGCTGGGGTGGCAAACTAATAGTCTGTACCTGATCTAAGGTGTTAGTGTTTACAGGCCTATCAGCAATAATATGGACCTTACTTTTGGGGATTATAACATTTTGTCCTTCAAGCGCTATCTCTAAATCTTCATTCTGTTCTGACGTAGAACCATAAATAAGATAAGGCCCAAACTGTTCAATATTTGACCTTAATTGTTCTATTTGCTGAGAACTCAGCTTCATACCTAAAGGAGTTGTGGAGCGGTTACCTGTTATGGTTTCAGTTAATCGCCTGATCAGAGTGGCTGTATAGTTTAGTCTTCTTCTATCTGTCCATTCTGTCCCAGGCGTACCTTGATATCGATCATCCCGATATCCTTTTAAGTAAGTTCCCACATAAGATAAATCGTAAATTGCTTTTATTCTTTTGCACTCCTCTGGAGTGTTTGGAATACGCAAAGGTTCATTCCTTGCTAAATCTTCAAAAGTTACCATCTCAGAAGCAGCTCTTCGTGCTAAACCAAACACCTTCTCCTGATCAATTTTTAAAAGAGCTGGATTGCGAGCAACAGCATATGTGACTGCCCTATCAACAAATTGTTGACCTATTAATACATCTCTTAAACCACTTATTTCAGTCATATATCTATGCAGTATAATACATTAATGCCAGATGAATTCAAAATTATTAAACCACTGATTATTGGTTTAGGTGTTGCTGGAAAAAGGCATTTGGATGCACAACTAAATTTAGGATTTCAAGCTGGTGTATATACTCAAAACTCTGAGACTGCACAAACATTAAAAAACCAGGCTAAGGTAATTATTTTTGATAATTTAGAAGAGGCAATTAATTGGTCTAACCTTGTCCATGTTTGTACCCCTGATGACCAACATACAGAATATGTTGCTTTGGCAATAAAAAATAACAAAGCAGTTTTGTGTGAAAAATCTTTTACCACAAGTCTCAAAGATGCTTTGTACCTGCAAAAGCTTGCTCATCAAAACAATGCTACTATAATAGTAGGACAAAATTATCGCTTAACTCCTACCTTTACAGAGACTAAGAAACTCCTTACCTCAAGCGGCTTGGGAGCTCTAAAAACCATTAAAACAACTTATTTCCATGATGTAAATGAATACCAACAAAGAAAACCTTTAAGAAAAAATGAAGACTTCCTTTATATTGCTGGATCACATGCTATTGATCTGGCTTGCTGGATTGCAAACGAGCCAGTTGTAAAATTAAAAGCTCAAATCATAAAACAAGAAACCAAAAACTATCCTGCTAGTTATCATATAGAGCTAGCTTTCGTTTCCGGCTTATTTGCCCAAGTTGAATTAGATGCTACTACTTCCCGAAACAAAAGCGGCACAGACCTAATTGTTGAGTGTGAACGCGGAGAACTGAGAAGTCATAATAAATCTAACCTTCTCCTTTTTCATCAACAAAGTAACAAAACTCCTCAAGTGATAGATTTAGCAAATAATCAAACTTTAACAACTGCAATAGAAGTCAAGGTTGTTGATGATTACTTATCTGGAAAAAACCTTTCCTTTAAACCACTACCAGGAATAGATGAGGCTGTAAACATTATTAAGGTGCTTGATGCTATTAGTAAAGCTGCTTCTTCGGGTAAAGAAGAATTATTATCTTAATAGAATTTTGAAATTATACGTTTTTTGATTCCCCATAATAAAATAAGCCCAGAAATAATTAGCAAGCTGAATATCGAAACCTTTAAGCTTATTTCTGCAATTATCTGTGGGATAAATACAATCGCATACTGATTATCCTTGCCATCAATCTTCCATAAATTAGCATAGCCATTAACCACGAAATGATTGTCCTCTGGTAAAGTAGCTAGTTTAAGTAACTTTAAATCGTCAAAGATATTACCCGAAAGTCTATCTTTACTCACTCCTGCAATAACTTTCCAATTAGGATCAAAAGTCTTACTAAGCAGTAATAAACCTGCGCCTTGGTCCTTAGCAGCTTGCAACCAATACCTGGTTTCAGAAAGCTTATTTTTATCAATAATTCTCAAAGGGACTTCATCCGGTAAACTCTGCAGATCCTTCTGGAGATTCTGCGAAGTTAAGACAAACCCCTTCTTGTCAATTTGGCTTCTGTCCTCATTTGCTTTCTCAAATAATTGACTAAATCCTTGAACTTTCGCAATTGACGATAAACTCCCAAACTCAGGCGGAGAGTTAAAATTAGTTGGTTCAAAAACTGTTAACTTACCAAGCTCCGCTACTTGTCTAAATTCATTTATCCGTTTTTCTGTCCCTGGATCAAGCTTAATCTCTGCAATTTCAATCTTATTAACCGATACTTCTGGATGATCCTTAAGATATGCCCATATCTCAATTAGGTTACTTTTAGATAAATCTATATTACTATTGTTGTCAGCCGGACTCCTTAAAGGAATAGTTATATACTGCCAGTCATTAGTATCTGTACTATATTCCGGGTCCACTCTTCCATGCCATACAATCCCTGCATCTTTTGTATCCCGCAATGATACTTCCACACTAGCAGGAACATCAGTTTTTATTTTAATATGCAAATACTTTATATTACTTAAGTCGGTATTTTCCTTATTGAGAGTACAAGTAACCCAAGCCACACCAGTAGGCTTAGCGTCTGCGATTTTATTTTGGCAGATGCTTTTAAGATTACTGTCTTTCCCTAAAGGAGGATATATATTTGATGCCAAAAACTTATAATGCTCTTTCTCTGTATCAGTAACTAAAATTGCATCTTTTCTGTCTACTAGAAATTTTGTCCTAAGAAGGAAAAGCGCTGGAACAACATCCTCCCTTTGCATATGATTTCTTACATAAGTAATAAACTCCGAATAATAAGCTCCACGGGCGCTATTTGAAATTACCCCCTGGTCTAACATATAAATCATTGGATCGCTACCCTGATATCTAGCTGCATCATTCCATTGGTAGAAAGCTGAATCTCCTACCCATATCGGTGTCATCAGTACTCTATAATCTTCTCCTCGCTCGCTCAACCACTTCCGTAAATCGCTATAATATGTAGGTATATCCAGACCGATCTTTTTGTCATATCCGGCAATTACCCTTCCAGTCCACATCGGCCAAGCATAAACAATACAGGTTAAGAAAAGCACTAAGAAAAGCAAGAATTTTTTAGATTTCTTGTTATTTAAGAAATAAACCAATCCATAGGCAAATATAACACTGTAACCTAAAGCGTAAACAAGGCCAAATTTCTCAAAAGGGTTCCTAAAAGCTTGTAGTACAAATACTGATTTGAAAAGCCATACAAACAACCATCCAAAAGGCGGGTTAGCTCCTGCTGAAATAATACAACCCAATACAAGCAATATAACAAAAAACCTTAGCTTTACCTGTTCTTTGTTTTTTAATATCTTAATAAGCCCCAAAATTACCAGAAGAAATGGAACAAGGCTTATAAGCTGGAAAGGGATTGTAGAATAAATCTGGCTATATGCTGTAAAATCAAAAAAATACCCCTTATGTAATAACCTAACAATTACCTCTAAGGGATAATTCCTGCTTACGCCTAAAAGTGATCCTAAATTATCTTCTGCGTGAGGCGTACCAACCGAGTTAATATTCCCAAAAGATAAGAATAACGGCACAAACCACCAGGCATTTAGAAAAAACCAGAAAATAGAGGTTAAGAAAAAAAACTTAATACCAAAAAGTGCTTCTTTAGTTCTATTATTAGATATAACTAACCTATGGATGAAAAAAATTAATATTACTAGCCAATAAACAATTATAAAAGTCAAAAATTGATACGCCAGAGCCAATGCAGAGGATGCTAACACAGCAAAAAGCCCAAAAATATATTTCTTTCTATTAAAGCCTAGGTAAAACAGCAAAAGAGTCAATGGAAAAAGAGCAAATGCAAAGTATTGCGTAGATAGACTTCTTCCCCAAATCTGACTGATCGTAAAAGGGTTAAATAGATAGAAAACGGCTGAAATAAAAGCAATAATCTTTGAATTTTTATTGCTTGCAGCATCATCCTCTTCGTCTTTTTTCAGTACAGTAAGCGTTAAATAATAGGTCGAAAATACCCCAATAGTCATAAGGGTATAAAAAATTATTGCTTGGAAAAGGAAATGCGGTAAACCAAATTTTTCAAATACCATGGAAAGATAAGCCACAGGCATTTGTTGCAACCACAACATCACAGAAGCGCCAGCTGTAAAATCAACCCAAACAGAAGTTGAGAGACGCAAGATTTTTTCAGGGTTATAGTACAAAATTCCCTCTTCGCCTCCTCCGTGCAATAAACCATTACTAAACCAAATACTATTTAAAATTAAGGGTATTAATAAAAATACTATAATAAGTTTAACAGAAGAAATCCGAAGCATATTATGGTATATAATATTACAAGCCTTATGATTAAAGCAATCATTTTTGATCTAGATGGAGTTCTAGTCGACGCTGTTGAATGGCATTACGAAGCCTTAAACCAAGCCCTAAAGTTATTTAGTTATGAAATCAGCAGAGAGGAACATGATAGTCTTTATAATGGTTTACCTACAGCGGAAAAATTAAAACTGCTAACCCAAAGAGAAGGCTTGCCGCAAGGGTTGCATAAAGTTATAAAAGCTTTAAAAAGAAAGTATACCGATGAAAAGGTTATTCAACTTTGCAAACCGACTCATGAAAAACAAATTTTGCTGACAAATCTTAAAAGGGCAGGCTATAAATTGGCCTGTTGTAGTAATGCTCAAAAATATTCAGTATTAAATATGTTAAAAGGGGCCTATTTAGACAATTTTTTTGAGTTTATTATTGGTAACGACGAAGGGTTTAAACCAAAGCCTTCACCAGATATCTATTTGGCAACCTTTAAACTACTTAAAGTTAAACCAAACGAGACTATCATTGTTGAAGATGCTCTACATGGTATACAAGCTGCAAAAACAGCTGGAGCAAAAGTCATTGCTGTAAAAGGCCAAGAGGATGTAAATTTGTCAATGTTTACAGATCTAAATTTAGTCTAAAGCTTATGAAGAAGTTAAATATCGTTATACCATTATCTGGATCAGGAAATAGCTTTCAAAATGCAGGATATACTTTCCCCAAACCTTTAATTGACATTAATGGTAAACCAATGATTCAATTAGTGATTGAAAACTTAAGACCAAAGATTCCTCATCAATTTATTTTAGTATGCAAAAAAGATCACTATGATAATTATTCGATGAACCAAATTTTTCGTAATGCTGCTGGAATCAATTTTCAAACAGTCCAGTTAACAGCTTCTACTCAAGGAGCTGCCTGTACAGTGCTTACTGCAGTTGATTTGATAGATAACGATGATGAATTAATAGTAGCCAATGCTGATCAAATACTCGATACTGACATCAATCAGTTTATAAGCTTTGCTAGAAAATCTAAGTCTGATGGTGCAATTTTAACCTTTAACTCTCAGCACCCAAAATGGAGTTATGCCCGAGTGAATAAGAAGGGGCAGGTCTTGGAAACAGCCGAAAAAAAGGTTATCTCCAATCACGCCACAGCAGGAATCTACTATTTTAAAAAAGGTACTCTTTTTGTAGAAGCAGCTTTCTCTATGATTATTAAAGACATTAGGTTCAACAACGATTTTTATGTCTGTCCTATTTTTAACGAGATGATTTTGTCAGGAAAGAAAATCGTAATTTGGGAAATAAAACAATCACAAATGCATGGATTGGGAACTCCTGAAGATCTGAGTAAATATCTATCTTCGTAAAAAAACAGATGAAAATTATCATACCGATGGCTGGTAAAGGATCAAGATTTTTAGCTGCTGCTGATTCTAATCCTGAATATAAAAAGCCTAAACCTTTGATAAACGTTTCAGGAAAACCAATGATTGTCTGGGCAATTGAATCCTTAAAAGGATTCAAGATTGATCCCAGTAATCTACTTTTTATTTGTCTACAAGAGCATGAAAACAACTTTCGGATCTGCCAATCTTTAAAAGACCTTTTCGGTAATAATATTAAAATCATATTAATTGACCAGATCACAAGAGGCGCATCAGAGACGGTTTTGAAGGCAAAAGAGTATATCAACTCAGATGAAGATATCCTCATCTCTGATTCAGACCATTACTTCGACGGAAGCTTTCTACATCAAAAGATCATTAATAATGATACTCAAACACAAGGGATAATTCCGGTATTTGTTCCCCCAGATAAAGATCCTAAATGGAGTTTTTCCTTAGTTGAAAAAGGAGATGTCATTATAGCTGTTGGAGAAAAGGATAAAACCTTGGCAGATCAAGGAGCTCTCGCAAATATCGGCGGGTATTATTTTAGCCATGGAAATATCTTTGTTAAGGAAGTAGAAGAAGCAATCGCAGAAAATGATTTAACAGGGAATGAGGGTAAGAAAGAATTTTATGTTGCTCCTATTTACCAAAGACTCATTAAGAAGGGGATGAAGATAGTAGCAGCTATTACTCCTACTGTTTGGGGCCTTGGTACCCCTCAGGATGTAGAATACTTTGAGTCTGCCTCCATTGATTAAAATCATAATCTATAAACCCTTTATAATTTTCATAAGCTGCTTGCGCTGTGGGTAATATTAAGTCCACAAGCTTTTTATTACCATATATCACTACTTGTGAAACATTGGTAGGCCTATTGCCTGTAATAGGATCAACCATTACTCCTCCTGCTTCTATAATTAAAGCTTCTCCCACTCTCCAATCCCAAGAACCTTGAGCTGCTGGTATAAAGTCAGTTATCCCAAAATCAGTCAGGCCTTGAGCTACATCAAGTTGATAAGCAATGTTGCTGGCAACGGCGTCTTGTGAAACAAACCCACCATTCATAAATGCATTCATGTTTATTGCTCTAAGAACTTGGGCTTTTCTATCATAGTTTGCTGGCCCCCAATAAGAATCTACTGCTACAGTTGCTCCAGCAAAAGTAGCTTTATCCCTTAATCTCATTTGTTGTACTTTTAACCCTAAGTTGTCCTTATATGAAGCCGAATATGCTCCCATACCTCTTATAGCAAAGGCTAAATTTTGTCGAAAAGGATGAGCAACCACTCCCAGAAGATAGTCTTTATCATCACGTGCTCCGACTGCACAAACAGACCAAGGTTTAAATTCGGTAAAAGCACGAGTCCCGTCTAAAGAATCTGCATCCCAGGTGATCCCACTTTCTCCATTCCGCTGAGGGCTTACCACCCCTTTATGGAAACCTGATTCTTCAATATAAATGTTATCCTGAGGCCTCAATGACTGAATTACTTTCACTATAGCAATATCACCTTCTACGTCTGCAACTGTACGTGCGGTTGCATCTTGCTTCCATTCAATCTGCAGATTAGTTGGGTTGGTTCCTTCAAAAACAGCTCTCGCTATCTTTGCAGAAGCTAAGGCAGCCCTAATCCCTACTTCGGCAAGTAAAGCTATCTGCGGATGAGGCAGTTGTTCAGTTGGATAGTTGGCTATAACTTCTCTAACTGCTAGAATTCTTTGTTCTCGATCTATTACCATGCGCTGGATCTTAACACAAACATAGTAGTGGTTCAACTTTTCGCAAGATGTTTAATCACTTTGGCTGGATTTCCGGCTGCAAAACAGTTTGCTGGGACATCTTTTGTTACCACGCTGCCTGCTCCTATAACTGCCCTATTTCCAATTCTCACTCCACCTAAAATAATAGTTCTGGAATTTATTTGCACATTCTCTCCTATTATTACGGATTTCGCATGAACTACTTTATAGTCTTTTGGGTCATGGTAGCCAGTGGCTACCATGCACTGCCAACCAAAACTAGATCCTTTTCCAATATAGATAGGTGCATAATCCATAAAAAGGCCATCTCCAAAATGTACTTTTTCAGCATATATATTTCCTAAGTAATAAACAAATCTCGGTAAGAAATCTATATCTTTGCAATGCCTTAAACTCCTCTTAATTAGAAATTTAACTAACGGAATAAATAGCGGAAAACGCAAAAGTAACAAGCCAAGAATAATTTTATTTTTCCTTGGGGTACCATTATTAAATATTAGATGTTCAACTTTTTGCATAACTGATCTCAGTTGTTAAGTTTAGATTAGAAATCCTTAATTATCAACTATATATTGTCTTAGATTAATCCGGATGCTATTATCCAGTTGATGAAGAAAACTAAAGTTATTTCTCACCGAGGAGGGTTTTTGCCAGAAGGTCCCATTCCCACCATACCACAATACCAAATTCCTGAAAATACTTTAGAAGCCTTTGAACGAGCCTTTAAAAAGGACTGGGGGATCGAGACTGACGTTAGGCTTACTGGCGATAACAACTTTGTAGTCATACATGACAGTGATGTAGTTCGCTTTTCAAATATCTCAACAGTCATAGATCAAACGGGAATTTCTCAGATTAAAGTAATAAGATATATATCTAATCCCAAATTTAGTATTCCCACGCTTGACGAACTTTTCCAACTTGCCAAAATTAACTCCCATACCGCACAACCTCCCTTTATTGCCTTCCAAGTCAAGCGAGGAAGTAATTCTGCAAGCGGTGTCAAAGTGGGCCAAGCCATTGCCAGAGGCATTGAACGAAACAGTCTTCAAAATTGCATTGTCTTTGATGCAACCTTAGAAGAAGCTAAAATACTCCATCAAGAGTTTCCCTGGCTTAATCTCTCAGTCTCTGTAGGTGAAAAAAACTATGCTCCTACTATTTATACCCCTACCCAGGCTCTCAGACGAGAATTCACTTCAGTATATAATTCGGTCTGGGCAGATGAATGGAAAATACCCGGTTCTATTTATAATGAAGAAACGTTTAAAAAATTTAAATCAGCATATCCCGGAAGAATTGATGTCATCTCGCCTGAACTACATTATCATGAACACCACCCAATGGCCAAAGAGCTGGCAAAATTAAAATCCCTTTGGCAAATGATTATTGACTGGGGAACTGCTGATGGCATCTGTACAGATTATCCAACAGAGCTTCAAATATTGATCTGATTAATGTAGAATAACTCCATGAAAAAATTTCTAAAAGGTAAAGGTTTAAAACTACACCCCGAAAAAATAGATAATCTTTTCCGCTTAAACCCAAAATATAAACAAGAAATCTTAGACTTTGTTTATCTAACAAATTTTCTTAAAAAAAGTCAGTATGCCCCTATCCTTCTTAAGGAAGCTTTTTTTATTTTAAAGCCCAAAGGCTATCTTATAATTGAATATAAGCCGACTAAGGAAATTAATTTTCAGTCCATGGAAAATCTTTTTTGGTGGCTATTTAAGGGAAATTACAATATTTTAAAACATACCCAGGCAGAAAAAAGTCAGCTGATAATTCAAAAGAAGAAAGCTATCTTTTTACCTAACGATAGTATAAACAAATGGTCTTTTGGGATTATCACCAACGGACAACGTGATGATTGGCTAGAATCAATAATTACTTCTATAAAGAAACAGAAAATTCCTCAATATGAAATTATAGTGTGCGGTAAATATAGAAAGCGGCCCGAGAAGAATTTCGTTTATATAGATTTTAACGAAAGATCGGATCAAGGCTGGATCACAAAAAAGAAAAACTTGATCGCTGAGAAAGCCCAGTTTGAAAACCTATGTTTAATTCACGACCGCCTTATTTTCAACTCCAACTGGTATAAAGGAATGAAAAAATATGGAAATGCTTTTGAAATATTAGGCTGTATTCAAGAAGAGAAAACTGGTGCAAGAGCTGGTGATTGGGTAACTTTTGGTGGACCGATCCATAAACTTTATAAAATAGCTACCTTAGACTATAAAGAATGGGATTATTATATGTATTTGTCCGGACAGATGGTCATTATTAAAAAGAGTATGTTTGAAAAGGTGTTGTTAGATGAAACTAGATATTGGGTAAACCTGGAGGATGTAGACTTTAGCTTCCGCACAAGAGATGCAGGATTTATAATCAGATTCAACCCTTATTCCTCGTTTACTACTTTAGCCTGGAGGTATGGCTATACCCCTTCAAGATACAATCCATCTAAAGGATTCATCCCGGATATGATAGTACGACGAACAATGCGGCTGATAGCCCGTACATTTTACAAAGTTCCTATAGTTAATCAAGTAATGTTTCGAACAGTTGCTATCATGGAAAGACTGGGTATATATCAAAAGATGATTGCTCGCTAGCCGCTATTTGTTCCTAAGGGAAGATACTTTACTTTTTCTGTTAATTGCTTTGAGCTAAGTATTCTCCAAGGATCGATTATTACCTTCGGCTTCCCTTCAAACCAACTGCTATTGATATTTTTATATTCCGACCATTCAGTAGTTATTACTAATACCTGCGAATTTTCTATACATTCTTTAACACTGCCTGCATACCGAGCACTTTTACCTAAAGACCTTTCCGCATTATCCAAAGCTAAAGGATCCCAGAGGCAAACAGTTATATTTTTTTTAATTAGTTGCTGTGCTAATAGAAATCCAGGCGACTCTTCTATCACATCTGTGAAAGGTTTATAAGATAAACCCAAAATGCCTACTGTTGAATTATCATCTTTATACTGCAATACAATCTCTGTCAATCGGTCTATTTGTCTTAGATTCATTCTGTGTGTTGCCTTCGCAAGATAAGATGCAACCCTAAGGTTTCTCGATAAACTGACAAAAGCAATATTATCACGCGGAAAACAAGGTCCTCCAAACGCTGTGCCCCCCTTTAAGTATTTTTTTCCTATCCTCGAATCCAATCCAATTGCTTGAGTCACAACATCTACATCTCCTCCAGGTAGCTTTTCACAAATCCCAGAAAGCATGTTAGCATAGGAAATCTTGGTAGTAACATATGTATTTACAGAAATCTTTGCCAGTTCAGCATTCACAAAATTCATTCTTGCAATAGCAGGTTCGTTGTCACAATATTTTTCATAAAACTTTTGCAAAATATCTCCTGCTTTTTTGTCTGATTCTCCAATTAAAATAAAATCTGGGTTTAAGAGGTTGTAAATTACAGAACCAAGAGCAATAAATTCAGGGTTGTAGCACAACCCAAAGTCTTCTATACATTTCTTTCCAGAATCTTTTTCCAGTATAGTTTTTATTTTCTCGGTGGACTCAGGCATAACAGTACTTACCACCACCACCAGATGATACCCCTGCTTTACCTTCAAGGCGCTTGCTACTTCCCTTGCTGCATCATTTACGTATTTTAATGAGAAATAACCATTCTTTTGGCTTGGAGTGGGAGTTATAATAAAAGTAATTTCTGTCTCTAAAACAGCCTCTTTGACATCAAAAGTTGCGGAAAGGTTATACTTATATTTTTTAATAAGAGCTAGCAGATTCGGCTCTTGTAAACTAGTACACCCATTATTAACATCTTCAATAACCTTTTTATTGATATCAACTCCGATAACTTGAAATCCTTTAGAAGCAATTGTTGTTGCCAAAGGCAGCCCTAGCTTGCCTAATCCAATTACCGAAATTTTCATAATTTATTTTTAGACTTTTTAAAGTTTAATTGGTAATGATCCTAATTTCAATAGCAGTTAATCTATTGAGGCAATTTGTACTAATAGGAAATGGGGATTCTTCTACCAATACCAAATGATTTCTTAGTAGTCTTAATGCCAGGAGCAGCTTGTCTACGTTTATATTCACTTTTATTAATTAAGTTAACTACCTTCGTAACAAGTTTTCTGGGATACCGCTTTTCAAGCTCCAATATGGTTTTTCTCTCTTCAATAATTTCATCAACTAAAGGGGAAATTAACTTGTAAGACCCTCCTAAAGATTCCTCATCTGTTTGGTTAGGCCTAAGCTCAGCAGTTGGATTTCTATCAATAGTTGTTTGGGGGATGATCTCTTTTTTACTTGTTTCATTTATAAGGTTTGCCAGTTCATAAACCTTTATCTTACTAACATCAGAGATAGGAGCGATTGCTCCGCACATATCTCCATATAAAGTTGTATAGCCCAAAGCAGTCTCAGTCTTATTGGCAGTGATTATGACCAATCCGTTAAACTTATTGGCATGTGCCATCAGAACCATCCCTCTTATCCTAGCTTGAATATTTTCTTCTGTAGTATCAAATGGTAATTTGTCAAACTTCTTGCTTAACGTAGTCAAAGTTTGATTATATATATCATTTATCGGTATTTCCTCTAGTTTTATTCCTAAATTTTTAGCAAGAAGCCTGCAATCCCTTTCGCTATCCTTGCTGGAGAAAACCGAAGGCATATAAATACCCACCACGTTTTTAACCCCTAATGCGTTAACAGCTAAAACAGCTGTTACAGCTGAATCTATCCCACCTGATAATCCAATAAAAGCTTTTGTAAATTCAGTTCTTCTGAAATAATCTCTAATGCCCAACACTAATGCACTAAATAATTCTTCGCTTGGAGTAAGAGAATCTGTTTGCTCCGCCTGATTGTACTCATTAAATAAGTCATTAGAATTAATATATAAAAGCTGTTCTTCAAATTTTTTACCTAAACTAATTAACTTTCCCTGATAATCGCAAACTATACTCTCACCATCAAATATTAATTCTCCATCATAGCCATCCTGTACACCAATACAATTTACATAGATAAAAGGTGTCTTAAAGCTAACGCTAACCTTCTTAATGAGTCTTTCTCTATCTACCCTCTTTCCCAGATAAAAAGGCGAACAGGAGATATTTATCAAAATATCAGCTCCCTTTTTTGTAAGATCCTCTGATATCTTAACTGGATAGTTTTCATCCCAAAGGTCTTCACAAATTTGGATACCTAGCTTTAACCCTCTAAAATCAATGAGCTTTTTCTCTCTTCCCTGAGCAAAATACCGGTTTTCAAAGAATACATCATAATTAGGTAATAATGTCTTATCTTGCGCCATCTTAAGCTCCCCATTAAATATAATCGCTGCAGAGTTGTATCTTTTCAAATCTCCATCAGTCCCAATTTGTGTCTTATCTTGATCTATAAATCCCACAACCACCAAAATATCCTTTGTATTTTGTTTTATCTTATCTAACGCTCTTAAATTATCTTGAACAAAATCTTTAGATAATATTAGGTCTAACGACATATATCCTGGAATTGCAAGTTCTGGAAAAACTATTATTTCTGCACCAGCTCTTTTTGCTTTGTCTATATACTCAATAATTTTTTGTGTATTTTGGGGAATTTGTCCTGGATCTGTTGAAATCTGGGCAATCGCCAATCTAATTGTTTGCTTAAACATAAAGTGCTTGAATAAATACCAATTATACACTATATTTCTATCACCAAAACAATACTTCATGGAACTTATCAAAAATAAAACTAAAATATTAATTTTAGCGCATTTTAATTACAGAACAGAACAAAATGAGGACACTGATTCCAGGTTAGCAAATTACTTTAAGGATAAGGTAAAAAAAGTTGTTCTTATAGCTCAACCGTTTCCTGAATATAACCATAGGTACACTTATATGACTATCTTTAATAATGGAAAAAAGATTCAAAACTCTAGATTTTACGTACTAAAAGGACCGGCATGGCTGCAATTTCTTTATCATATACTCCTTCTTTATTATCTACTCATTTTCAAAACAGGAGTTAATTTTGACTTATGTATTGCTATGGAGAATTTATCCTTCATTTCAACTTATCCTTTGAGATTTTTAAAATTAGTCAGAAGATTGGTCTATTATTCCATAGATTTTGTCCCTAAGCGTTTTTCTAGTATCTTTTTAGACAAAATCTACCATTTTATGGATAAATCAGGTTTTAAATATTCAGATTCTGCCTGGGTCATGACCAAAGAACAGTTTGAGAAAAGAGATGTTTTCGGTATTACTCAGGCAAACAGCAACCTCGTTGATATAGTCCCAATTGGCTATGACAATAAAAAAATCAATACTTATCCTGCTACAAAGATAGCTTTTCACAATATTATTTATGCGGGTGCACTTAGAGAATCCACAGGACCGGAATTAGCTATCAAAACCATGAAGTTACTGATTAAAAAATACCCAAAAATAAGGTTAACCGTCATAGGTTCCGGAAAAGATAGTGATAAGCTGCAAGATTTGATTAAGAAACTGAAACTAAATAAATATGTAGATTTTAAAGGATATATCGCAAATTTTTATGATTTGACAGAAATACTTGCCACAAAAAGTATTGGACTTGCTCCTTATAAACCTATTCCCGAAAGCTTTAGTTATTATTCAGATCCCAGTAAAATTAAACTCTATATGTGCTGTGGCTTACCTGTTATCACAACGGATATGACCACTATGTCCAATTTGATATCAAAAACAGGTTCCGGACTGATAATAGATTATTCTGAAAAAGCTTTGGCAGATGCAATTACTTACTTACTAAGCAATAAAAAACGGTATTCGTTATATAAAAAAGCCGCCGTTAAACTTTCTCAGGAATTTGATGTAAATAATATTTTAAAATCTGCTATTAGTAAGATTCCTTAAGTTAATATACCACTGCCAAGTCTCAGCCAGGCCTTCTTCAATATCCTTAAACACCAACCTATCTTCAAGCGAACGCAAAAGATTTATATCAGCACAGTGGCGACTTACATCACCCGGGCGCATCGGTCCTTTCTTGATCTGATTAATATCAAAACCACTAAGTTTGCAAAGATTATAGATAATCTTGCGGATTGACGTCTCCCTGCCTGTCGCAACATTAATTGCTTTTCCGTAGAGCTCATCCCTCTTAGTAAGAGCTAGTGTTATCCTTACTGTATCTTTAACAAAAATAAAATCTCTAGTCTGCAACCCATTATCGGCAATTACAGGAGGCTCTCCTGCAAGCAACTTCTTCATAGTGATTGGTATCACAGCAGCATATAGACCCTCATTCTGGCGAGGACCATAGTTATTGAAAGGGCGAATAATTAATACACGCGTACCAAAGCTTTGTTGGTATGAACGTATTAATAGATCAGCTGCAGCCTTACCAGCTGCATAGGTAGTATGAGGATTTAGTGGATGATCTTCTCTCATATGAGTATGTAAAGCACTGCCATAGACTTCAGAAGTAGAGAAATGAATTAAATGCTGGATCTCGCCATACCTAAGTGATTCTAATAGATGGCTAATAATCTGGACATTTACTAAACATGCATCAGTGGGATCCACAAAAGAGTAGCCAATCGGTTTAGTTGCTAGATTAAATATAATTCCGATTTTTTCCTTCCTAATTAAACGGCGCATACTTTTACCATCGGTCGCATCAAGTTTATGGAATTTAAGTTTGGGGTAACGGCGGAAAGCCCCTGCTAGATTTTCTTTGTTACCAAGAAATAAGTTATCCACAACATAGATTCCCTCAGGTTTTTCGTCGATTAGAGTATCAACAAGATGGCTTCCGATAAAACCAGCCCCTCCAATAACCATGATTCTTTGTTTATAAAATTTCATCAGCTATAAATTAGAAAAAGAAAATAATTTTATTTAATATCCCAAATCAAAGGAACACTTGTCAAGTACTGACCATTGAGTTAGATTATCCAGAAATGATAGAATCAATAAAGTCCATTTCGGAAATTATAAATAATTACATCATTTAACATATATGGCAAAAGCGAAAACGATATATTTTTACATTGGTACTACAGCAGAACTAATCAAAATTGCATATGTTATAAAAGAACTAAAAAGGCGGAAAATTAGTTTCAAAATAATTACCTCTGGACAAGATTATGTAAACTTTAAATCGTTGGAACCCTTCATCGGAAAGCAACAAGCTTACAATGCTCTAAAATTAAAAACAATAAAGTTTCCGCTTAACATTTATTTTAGATTTATTACATGGAGTGCAAAAACATTTGTAAATAATTTTGTTTACTTCAAGAACGAATTTAGGAATATAGATAAAAAGAATTCTTTATTCATCGTGCTTGGTGATACTGTCTCTACTTTTTTGGGAGCAATTAGTGCCAAAATTTATGGCCTTAAATTAATTCATATTGAGTCTGGATATAGATCTTTTAATTTTTTTGAACCATTTCCTGAAGAATTATCCAGGTATTTAGTTTCTCAACTCTCTGATATCCATTTTTGTCCAAATGATTGGTGCTTAAATAATATTAAGAGAAATAAGGGTATTAAAGTTAGCACTGGACAAAATACAGTTTACGAAATCTGTATGAATGCCTTAAAAATGAAATCCGATAATAAATACTTAAACAGAGTTAGCAAATCCAAATTCTTTTTATTAGTTTTACATAGACAAGAACATATGCTGTTTAAAAAAGATCTTACCAAAAAGTATATAGACCTACTTCTGTCTAAATGCAGCCCTGATTTCAAATGTGTCTTTGTTTTACACCCAGTAACAGAAACATTTCTAAAAAATCAAAATTTATTAAAGCAGATAAAAGAGAATCCGAATATCATAACTATTCCTAAAATTCCTTATGCAGAGTTTATGAAGATTTTATCAAAGAGCGAATTTATAGCTACTGACGGAGGAGGCAATCAACAAGAAGCATATTACCTTGGAAAACCCTGCATCCTGCTTAGAAAATACACTGAACAGATTGAGGGATTATATACTAATGCTGTCCTTGCCAAGGATGATCCGAAAATCGTCAAAGACTTCCTAGCAAAATATAAAAGCAAGGAAAGTAAAAGAATTGTTCTTAAGACTCCTCCATCACAGATAATAGTTAATACCCTTTTAAGTAATTTTAAATGAATTACCCTCTGGTAAGTATTATTATTGCCACAAGAAATTCGCAAAAAACCCTATCAAGAATACTAGATTCCATAAAAACGCAATCTTATCCTAAAGAAAGAACTGAGGTTTTAGTTGTTGATGGAAGATCAAATGATAAAACCAGAACAATTGCCAAAGAGTTCGGATATAAAATTATAGACAACCCGAATTTAGACTTTGTATCCGCCAAATATCTGGGATATCTGCATGCTAGAGGAGAATTTGCTATGTACTTAGATAGCGATGAAGAAATAGAAAATCCAGAGAGCTTAAAAATCAAAATTACCGCCTTTCAATCTGATAACAGAATTAAAGGGGTAATTTGTACAGGATATAAGAATTCTGTAAAATCAGCCCTAATTAGCCACTACCTGAACGAGTTTGGAGATCCTTTCTCCTATTTCATGTACAAATCAGAAATGAATCACAAGTTTTTTTTAAAAGGACTATGTAAAAAATATCCGCTAGTAGAAGAAAGCAGAAGCTTTGCTGTATTTGATTTTTCAAAATCTAAGTCCTTACCATTACTCGAGTTTGTAGAGATGGGTGGAATTATTGACTTAAACTATTTTAAAAAAACCTTTCCCAAACTTAAAGATGATCCCACTCTTATTGCCCATTTTTTATACTTACTCTCTACTAAAAAAGCTCTTATTGCTATAACTAAAAATGATCCTATTATTCATTATTCTGTTGATTCATTTAGAAAATATTTAAATAAGATTTCCTGGAGGGTAAAAAATAATATCTATAATACAGATAATTTGGCACTCTCAGGATTTGTTGGAAGAGAACAATTCCAACCGATTGCATACCGCCTTAAAAGATATCTGTTTATCCCTTATTCAATCTTGATAGTATTTCCCCTGATAGACTCTGTTTATTTATCAGTTACCCGAAAGGATTTAATCTTTTTAATCCACCCTCTCCTTTGCATATATACCACAATCTTAATACTGTGCTACTCTTTTTTATATTTATTTGGTATCAAGCTTGCTTCGGGGACTTACGGAAATCAGTAATATAGTGATTATAACCGCTTCGCCAAAACTCTGCACTCTCAGTGTGGTAATGAAGGCGAAATAAGCGAAGCTTGTGTCCGCCTTTGGCGGACTAAAGGTTACAGTCTTCCGTGGCTTGAAAAGCCACGGAAGTTTATAAATCTCCTTTTTGTCTATACCTGGACAATCTCTTTGCTTCGTATAGGATACTCCTCCGCTGGCGGTCGGATAATGCCTCTGGAGTTAAATTACCTTCCATATCCTCTGCTACGTCAGCATCAAATATAAACACTTTCACTTTTTCTGTAAGACCTCTTTTTTTCAACTCTCTTTTTGTGTATAAATCTATCCTTCTAGCCATATAGCTTGAACAAACAACAAGCATCCCTTTTGGTAACTCTCCTTTTAACAAATCGAATGTATTTGTTAAGCTTTCACTGGTATTTGTAGACAATTCTTCAAGTGCTGCTCTTTTCTCGTCCAACCCTTCCTTGACTGCTGCTGCTAACATACCACTTGCTTCACTATAACCTTCTACTTGTTCCTCAGGTAATGCCCGGCTTAAATCAGGTCTTTTGCTGTAAAAACTATCGTAGCTTCTGGATATAATCTGGAATACAAAAGTAGTGCTGTAAGCCTTTTGTCGTAGGATTCCTTATCAAAATATGGGGAGGTAGTAGTTACAACAATAGCATCAACTACATCGCCTGGAGGGGTTGGTGGATTATGATATCTTAAGAACCTAACAACCCTTTCATATTGGCGGGAATTAAGAGTGGTTTCTGATATATTAAAATCAGCTCTAGATATTTTCTGATCCAAAAAGCCTTCAGGTCTAATTTCAGTCATAGAATGTTTTAAATATAAAAAGCTCTTATCGCCCTTGCTATTTTTTCTAAATCTTTTCTTGTAATCAAAGGGTTAATTGGTAAAGAAAGAACACAGTCAGCAATCTGTTCTGTATTTTTCAATTGTTTTTTTTGATACTCCTTCTGCATGAATTTTTGTTTATGGATTGGTATAGGATAATAAATCATTGAGCCAATTCCCTTCTTTTGCAGATATTTAATTAACTCTTCTCTCTTAGCTTTTCCCTCTTTTACTAAAATTGTGTATTGATGAAATACATGAGTAAACCCAGAGGGAATATAAGGAACTTGTATCTGGGGTATTTCTAATAAGTATTTTGTTAACAATTGAGCATTTTCTATTCTTTTTCTATTGAAGCTATTAAGCTTTTTCAGTTGATGTATGCCAATGGCAGCTTGAATATTTGTCATTCGGAAATTAAATCCCAGCTCATCATGATAATATCTTTTCTCCATCCCATGGTTCCTCAATATCTTAACCTTTTGCGCTAAAACTCCATTGTTTGTGGTAATCATTCCACCTTCACCAGTTGTCATATTCTTTGTTGGGTAAAAAGAGAAGGCTGCCAAATTTCCAAAACTGCCCACTATTTGATCGCCAATCTTAGCACCATGAGCTTGAGCTGCATCCTCTACTACTAAAAGGCCATGCTTTTTAGCAGTCTGCATAATCTTTCTCATATCAGCCGATAAACCAAAAAGGTGCACTGGTAATATTGCTTTTGTTTTGGCTGTTATTTTATCTTCAATCAGCTCAGGATTAATATTAAAAGTCTTCGGGTCGATATCCACAAAAACAGGTTTTGCCCCAACATATAAAATTGCATTAGTAGAGGCAATAAAAGTAAATGAAGGTGTAATCACCTCATCTCCTGGGCCAACACCCAAAGATAAAAGAGCAAGATGCAACGCCGTTGTGCCGTTTGACGTAGCCACAGCAAATTTAGATCCTACAAATTTTGCAAAATCTTTTTCAAATGTTTCTACCCAACGGCCATGGGTTAGCTCTCCTGACTTAAGCACCTTAACTACTTCATTAATTTCCTCAAGTGCAATATTAGGTTTTGCGATAGGTATGGATTTAATCATTTTGCAAAAGTTTTAAGCCAACCCTTAAACTTATCCAACGACTCTTTCTCTGTTTTCTCATCCATCTTTGTATTATATCTATTCTTGTATTTGGTAAGATCCCTTAGCTTCCCAACTTGGGTCTTTTCAAGCATTTGTAAGGATTTTATCAAAATGTCTGTTTGGTATTCCAAAAGCCTCAAGGTTACATCAAATGGCGTATCATCTTGAAAAAGAGGGAGTCTTTCTCTGTAAATAAATAAACCACTGTCAATTTTCGGTGTTATGAAATGCGCTGTAATCCCCAGAGGTTTTTTATAATATATCGACCAAAGAAAGGTGTCTAAACCTCTCACATCTGGCAATAAACCTGGATGGATATTTAACACTTTACCCCTACAAGCTTGTATAACACCTTCTGAGAGAATCCGAGCACCACTTATTACATACAAATCAACCGGATTATCTTTAATATACTTTATTGTTTCTTCGCTATCATGATCTAGAACTAGATACTTAATATTGAACTTTTCGCATATTATTTTTGGATGCATTAGACCTTCATGCTTTTGGTCAACTCTCACAAGAGAAGGTTTTATATTTAATTTTTTCCAAGGAGCTGCAATACAATAGTCTATTTTATACCCTTCAACAATTAACCTAAAAATGAAGTCCTGCGTCTTTTTATGAGGAAGGTCATAAACAAACAACATTAATTTATGTGTCTTCATAAGATAGTAATTAAGATTTAAAGTTTACAGCTAAAAGCCTCTTTTGCGATAAACTCTTTAAGACTACTTCTGATAGTTTAACTGCAAGTATGCCATCTTCTCCTGTTACAATTGGTTCTTTTCTTTCTGTTATAGCATCTATAAAATTACTTAATTCCAGTTTAAGTGGCTCTTCTTTTTTTATCCTTACTGGAATTTTTTGTGGCTTCCCCAACTTTTCTACAAAGCTTTTAAATTCTTTTGGGACATCTTTAGTGTAATTTACCTTATACAAATTCAACTCTTGTGTAACATAGTTAAGCTCGCAGTATCCTAAAGTTCCGGTAACTGAAAGGTTTCTTATTTTAATTGGAGTCATCCAATTTACCTGAAGATAACAACTTGTATCGCCAAAGTCTAAGAAGGTATCTGCATAATCTACCTGATGCGCATTTATCCCTTTTCCTCCTGTTGCATAAATACTTTTAGGTAACTTCTGTAGTAGCATACATACAATATCTAAATCATGAACTGCTAGATCTGTAACTACATTGACATCCTTTACTCTGGGCTGAAAAAGTCCTACTCTTTTAATTGCAATAGATACAATTTGCCCAAATACCTTTTTTTGAATAAGCTCTCTTAGCTTTATTATGGCAGGATTAAATCTTTCAATGTGGCCAACTTCTAATACAACTTCATTCTTCTGAGCAGATTTCACTATTCTCCTTGCATCATCAGCTGTTCCTGCAATAGGCTTTTCTACAAGTATATTTACACCATTCTCTATGCAAAAAATAGCAATTTCTTTGTGAAGCCTGGTTGGCACTGTAATACTTACTGCATCTAAAGATTCGCGCTTAATCAATTCTTTGTAATCTACGTATTGTTGTATGTTATAAAGCTTTGCAAGCTTGTCGGCACTCGGCTGGTTGCTATCGCAAATTGCAATTAATTTTGCATTTGGAAGCTTAGAATAAATACGTGCATGTAAAGTCCCCATTACTCCTGCACCGATAATCGCAACTCTGATAATTTTCTTTCCTTTAGCCATAATTAAAAAATATAATGCTCTGTTGAATTATCTTCAATATCATCAAGTTTGGCGTTTGGATAAATAATATCCATCCAGATCCGTATAGCACTCCCTTTCTTTATCGCTGGCTTACTCAGCTTCTTATTATACAAATACTCTTCTATTGTGTATTTAACATCTTCAAAACCAAATTGCCCTCGGATCGAATTAGTTCCTGACAATCTACAATTTAGCTCAAAGGGTATAATTTGACCATCTGCCGTAACAATAGATTGCATATCACAAGAACCTTTAACATCAAAATGATCAACAATTTCTCTAATTATTTTGTTCACTTTGCTATCATATTTAAAAGAAACCTCACAAATAGTAGTTGTCCCATGAAAGAGCGTCCTCACAAAAGTCATACTTCCCAAAAGCTTCTTATCTTTTGTTATATAAAAAGCAGTAGTTATTTCTTCCCCTTTATATAAATTTTGGATAATATAACTATCAGGAAAACTCCTTGGGTTCTTAGGATTAACATTGATATTCTTAGAGCCTACTCCTTCTGCAGGCTTAACTATAAACTCCTTAAATTCATTGTTATATTCTGATGGGAGTCTAGTTTCTGCAAAGGGAATACCTAGTTTCTGGAATGCTAACCATGTTTTGTACTTATTTAAAAATGTTAACGCAACATCAGCATCTGATGATGCAAGTATAGGCAACTTTTCCCTGGCTATAGCTAGATAATACGTCTCACTATCTGTTGTTGGGATTATTAAGTCAATATGCTCTTTCTTGCAAATTTCAAGAACCGAAGGAATATAATCTTTTGAACTACTTAAAGGAACTTTGTATACCTTATCACATAAATGATTTCCTGCTGAAATTGTCTTTGTATCAGTTCCTATTAAAGCTACATTAATCTCTAAGCTTAATATGTTCCTAAGAACACCGTGCGCGACATTTCCTCCAATCCCAGTTACCAATACCTTTTTGTGCTCTTTTTTCCCATTTGCCAAACTTTTCTTATTCATTCGTAAGCATCTTTCTTATTCCCTTATCCAATGGATATTGTGGTGTAAACTTTAAGACTTCATTTGTATATGAATTATTATATACATAGGATGAACTATTGTCTCCTCCTGTAAATTCTATCTTGCACTCATCTATAGATCCCTGAATAATCTCAGCAACTTCTTTATCTAAATATGACCGACCAAACACGCCTAAGTAAAAACCTGATTGTTTTTGAGATAGAGCTGCTATAAGATAACCAACTGCGTCTTCTATATATAAATAGTTTTGCAAACGGGACCCATTACCAAAAATAGTAATTTTTCCGTCTTCTCTGGCTTCTTTTAATATCTTTGGGATAAATGTTTGTGCATTCATGCCTGTACCGTACAAAGAAGAAAATCTGATAATTTGGTAATTTTTGCCAAATCTTAATATACATTCTCCAGCTAACTTTGATAAAGCGTAGGCATTGGGATTATTAAATGACGACTCTTCAACAATAGTTGAATCATGAGTTCCATAGACTGAAACACTTGATGAAAAAATTATTTTTGATCTTGTAAATTTGTCTACTACTCTTAATGGAATCTTAATATTTACTTCTAATAATTCTTTATCGTATACTTCAAATTTGCCATAGGGAATAAAAGCCGAAAGCAAAAAGACAACATCATAGGACTTATCGATCTTTTCTAAATCATCTATATGATAAGTTACACATTGCTTAGGAATAAAGCCTTTATCATCCTTATATACACAATCTACGCTCCAATCTAACTCAAGACACCTCTTTACAAGATTTCTGCCTAAAAAACCATTTGCCCCTATTATTAATAGTTTCATATTCTTCTATTGGTATATAATATTCTTAACAATTCTTTTGATACTACTGAGAATAATTAAATTAGTCAAGATATGGTCAAAATTAGCACAAAATATAAAGCTGTTATCCTAGATTTTGTTAAAACTCTTGTTAGAGAACATTTAGAATGGAATAAATTAAGAAAAGCAAATGCTGCAATCTTTAATAAACATGGCCTTAAAGTACAACCCCAAGATTTAAGGCCTGTTATTGAACAAACAGCCACTCAACTTAACTATCTCAAAAACCTAAATTTCCCTAATGAAAAAATCCAGCAGATAGAGAAAGAGTTGCTTAGCGCCCATGAAGACTTTGAAAAAGAATACATTGAATTCTTTGATTTATATCCTGATACGATACCGTTCATTGCTTATGCAAACAAACATAATTTAAAACTGGGAATATTAACAAATAATTTTTCATCTACGGTTACCAATACACTTTCAAGACACAAAGCACCGTTTCGTGGCCAAGTTGTTGGCAGAGAACATGTAAAATATCCTAAACCACACCCTGAGGGAATTATAAAATTATTAAAGCTCCTAAATGTAAATGCAAGCGATTGCCTAGTTATAGGTGATTCAGACTTTGATATAGATGTAGCAAAAGAAGTCGGTAGTTTATCTGTTTTCCTTAAAAGGACAGATGACGCAAGACTCCGTTATACAAAACCAGACCATGTAATAAATTCTTTATCAGAAATAACCAGATAGTCTGTTTTTAAAAAATTACTACTTACTTATCAAATAATTCCCCAATGCTAAATACTCTAAACCTGACCTTCTAAACACATCAACTGCATCCTCGGGCGATCCGACAATTGGTTCACCATGAATATTAAATGAGGTATTGAGCAAGACACCTCTCCCTGTAAGCTTTTTAAAATAACTAATGATCTCCCAAAGTTTTGGATTAAATTCCTTAAGCAAAATCTGTGCCCGGGCAGTTTTATCATACAAATGCATAGCTGCAGATAGATCGTCCCGATATTCTTCCTTTGTATCATAAGCCATCATCATGTAATAACCTATACTGTTATTAAAATACTTTAGATACTTATCTTTATCTTCATCCAAGATTACTGGAGCAAAAGGCATCCAAAAATCCCGATTTTTTATCATCTTATTAATTCTTTCTACTACTTTAGGATTTGATGGATCTGCCAGGATTGACCTATTGCCTAAAGCTCTTGCTCCCCACTCTGATTTACCATCAAATCTTGCAACAATTTTTCCTTCTGATAAAAGCTTGGCTACTGCTTGTCCAATATTGTTTGGTGCAGAAACTTTTGCCTGCTTAATCTTATTGACCACTTTACTAGCTTCTTCCGGAAGAAAGCTTGGTCCTAAATATAAATCTCTTATTGGATCAGGTATCTTATCTGGATTTAATTTCTTATATCCAAAATAACAAGCACCTAATGCATTTGATTCATCCCCACAACTAGGGAATGCAAAGAATTTAGTAATTTCTGGTTGTTCTGCAATAAGCTTATTAAGCTTAACATTCATGAAAACACCACCACTTACGATTACTGTTTTTATTCCAGTTTTCTGTATAGCTGCTTTTATCAGTTCCAACATTCTCTCTTCAAGCAATCTTTGTGCTGCTGCCGCAATATGATCGAATCTTTTTTCGGACAGTTTGAGATGACAAAGTCTTAAGAATTGATGTGCATTCACGCATGTCTTAAAAGAGAGGTTCTTTTTATCAACAACAATCCAATCTTTCACTAACTCAAAAACACGGTTGACATCTTCTTTTGGCGCATAAGGCACAAGACCCATCACCTTATATTCATGCTCCCCTGGCTTCATACCTAAGAACTTAGTAATAGCGCTATAGAAATTCCCAACAGAATTATTTTGCGAAGTCTCGCCTATCCTTATAAGCTGATTATTTTTGTAAACACTAACCGTAGCCGCCAAACCATCCCCCTCTGCATCAGCTGTAATAACTATCAATTCTTTTACTCCTTCGCTTAAATATGGTGCCCCATATAAACCCGTTACAGCATGATTTAGATGGTGCTCTAAAAATAAAATCTTATCTTCCTGGATTGCTAAAACCTCCTGTAACTTTTTGATTCTTTCCTTATTTATTGACCCCTTCATAATCTGAGCCACTAAGTTATAGCCAGATTCATCAACACTCCTAAGGAAAGGTAATTTCCATTCAATTGTATCTATTAGATATGAGTAGCCAGTCTTTAGGAATTTATATAAGTTAACACTTCTCTTGTTATTAAATCCCATTTGGGGAAGAGGCGGAGGAATTTGCGAGGAAACTACAACAAGGTCAAGATCCTTAGCTTCAATCTGGGCAGTCGCCAAACAAAATTCAATTGACCTTCTTGGAATACCAAAAGAGCCTTTAATCCGATTAAATCTCTCTTCGGAAACACAAGCAATAACCTTTCCATCTTTCAGTAACGCTGCTGAGGCAGTATGATCAGGACTGATTCCTAGTATATACATTATAGTTTCTTCTTTGCTTTAATAAAGACCGATACTCCACTATTTACAGGCCATAAATCATTTAAGCTATCAAGCATGTTGATAAAACTAAAACAAATTCTAATCCAGGATGGTTGTTTATTATTTTGGAATTTATTCAACCCGCTTGATATGTTTTTGGGTAATTTATTTGAATAGAAGAGTTTTGCTATTAAATTTACTATATAATGGTTAAACGGCAAACACCAAAAAGTTAAGGGCTTTGAGATATCAACATCGAAACCTGCTTTTTTAACTAAATTACCTAGCTTATCCTCTTTATACAATCTCGTATGTTGGTTCCAAATCCCTGCCCAAAAACCTTTTTCAATATGCGTACCAAATAAATGTTGCAGAATCCAATTAAAAGGATCCCAAAGTAAAGGATAATCAATATTGCATGTTGTTAAGGCCATGACGCCACTAGGCCTTAAAACCCTAAAAGCTTCTTTTAAACACTTTTGTTCATCCTGTACATGCTCAATTACTTCGCTCATTACGACCTTATCAAAATAATTTGCTGGAAACGGTAATCTAGTTGCGTCTGCAAAATTTAATCCAACTTTATCATTATTAATAAATTTTTTTGCATCTTCTAATGCTAGCTTATCTCTATCAATTCCAGTCAGACTTATCTTCTTTCCCATTCTATTTAATAGACTTAAATAATAACCATTACCACAACCAATTTCTAATACTCTATCTCCATCTTTAAGCTCTAGACTCAATACAATATTTCTTGCCCTCCTTTTTAAGGCCATATCACCAACAGTTGCCAAAGATTGTTCAAGATTATTTTCAATATGTTTCAATGATTTTTTCTGCATTCTTTTCTGAATATCTCCTTTCTGCAAAATTGCGACAATTCCTTGCCAATATGTTTAGCTCATTTCGTGATCGATAATAATATTCAATAGTTTTCTTAATATTATTCGGATT
Organism: uncultured Gammaproteobacteria bacterium; assembly: GCA_964415615.1. GTDB lineage: Bacteria > Patescibacteriota > Microgenomatia > Daviesbacterales > UBA10151 > UBA10151. Next base: position 11,541 of record CAYQAW010000004.1, on the reverse strand, counting down.
TATTTCTATTATTTTACCAACCGTCTCATCCATTGCTTCAGAAATAGCTCCTCTATTAGAACCTATTACTGGAGTTCCGCAAGCTAAAGATTCCAATATAACACGCCCAAACCCTTCCTCAGAGACAGAAGGAACAATCAATACATCTGATCCATTATAATATATAGGAAGCTCACTAGAATCAATGCCTTTTATGTATTCAATATTAGCGTGCTCTCGTGTAGCTTTCTTAACTTCACCTTCCAGCGGTCCAGACCCGATAATCTTTAATTCTATATTTTTGTCCCACATTCCAACTGAATCAAGCAACTCTTTTACTCCCTTCTCGTATACCAATCTTCCTACAAACAAAACAACAAACTTTCCGTTCCAACCCAGCTTATCTTTGGCATTAGGAATATCTTTAAATTTCTCCAGATCAATCCAATAAGTAAAAGTTCTTACTTTATCTTTATCAATTCCTAAGCTTTGTATTTCCAACACGGCTTGCCTTGACAAACCTAAACAGTAATCAGCATTCTGAAAAATGAAGTTGACAAATCTCCGGTAAAAACCTTTGGGGGGGAAACTATATATGCTATGTGTTGAGATTACGACTCTTTTTTTGAAAACTTTCCCCCAAAATACTCCCACAAATCCTGCCACTAATCCGTGAGCATGAATGGCGTCAGGGTTAGATAAGATTATTACCATTGGAGTGATTAAAAATAACCCTGGCAATAGGTAGATAAACTCTAAAGTAGGGCAAGGTACCAGTCTATAAAATAATCCAGCAAACCAGGGAATCCTAAATATTGTTAATTGTTTGCTTCTTTCGTAGATCTTTGAAGAAGCTTTTGTAGTTAAGGGTTTATAAGCAACTACCGCTACTTCCCACCCCTTCTTGAGAAGAATATTAACCAAATCTCTCAAATGTGTTTCAACACCACCAATGTTTGGCCAATAATGAGCACTTAGTTGCAAGACCCTCACAGCTTCTTTATCCTTCCTATTGTATAACCCAATCCTCCGGCGAATAGTTCAATAGTTAACATAATAAACATCCCTATAGATAAAATGGGTGAAGTCAGAATTTTATCAAACCTTTTGTAAAAGACTGTCCTTAAGAAATATATTGTTTTTGGGCTAAAAGTTGAAATCTTCTGTTTTGCTAAGTAACGGTGGGCCCGAAGTGCATAGTAATATTTTTTCCTTGCTATTTGTAAGGGTGACCCAATTCTCTCGTGATGATAGATAACTGATTCTGCTCTTCCAATCCTGTACCCTTTCTTTTTAATATTTTCAGGCAAATCCCAATCCTCAGGTCCAGTAATTGCTTCATCATATCCTTCAGCTTTTTCGAATGCTTCCTTTTTGAAAAACCTGGCTGCATCAGTAACCTCATCACCTTTCTCATTATAGAACGATCTCTCAAACGCTTTTACCCTTTCCCAGTAATTTGTTGCTTTTGACTCTTCCGGAATTATTACTCCCCCAGTACCTTCATTCTCCCTGCAGACCTCAATACACTCCTTGAGTACTGACGGACTTAATTCCATATCAGCATCCAAAAAGAGTAAATACTGACCTCGTGAAACTTTAGCACCTAAATTCCTTTGTGCACTTCGTTCCGGTCCCCATTCCTTTACTTTCGCTCCCATATTCTTGGCGATATTCACTGTTTCATCGCTGGAATGGTTATCGACTAAAATAACTTCAAAATTATTATATGTTTGTTGATTTACTGAGTTTAGTAATCTACCGATTACCTGTTCTTCGTTTTTTGTTGTTATAATAACTGAAACAAGTGATTGCTTTTCCATTATTTAAGATAAATAGTAACATAAATTGTGCTACACTCGTGTAAATGGAATTATTCTTATATTTTAAGACCCTAATCTTCTTTATTCTGCTATTTATTTGCGGGATTGTTATTATTCGTAGATTATCAGAAGAAAATAAAGCAGAAATTATAATACCTTCAGGGTCAATTTTTGGCATTGCATTATACATCTTTATAATTAATTTGGTTGCACATTTTTTTAAAGGTAATATCGGCTTTTATCTATCGTTGCTCATAGAAATATGTATTGCGGTCTTACTCAAGCGCTACTGTACTGTCAAACATATTGAATTTCCCAAAGGAACTAGAAGAATATTAATTATAATCTTGTTGCTATTTTGGATAGCATTCCTCAGTAAGATAGTCTCTACAAACGTACTAAGTGGTGATGTTACTTACTACTACAGCCTTGCATCCTTGTTTTCAAGGGGAGACTATCCCATGCATGCTCCCTGGCAACCTGATTATGTGATGACATATCATTATGGGGGATCGGAATTTTTAGGCGCAACCAGATCCATTACTGGTGCTTCATATACATTTATTCATCTCTCATTAGCTTTCTTTATGCTGCTTGCTTGGAGCCAAATCTTAACCTGGACTTTAGTTAAAGATTTTTCTCTTAAGCTCTCGTCACTATTAATCATATTAATTCCCGCCTTTATTGGCCTGATTTCCCTAGGAGAATTCATTATTGGCTGGCCAGCAGCTGGCTCTACTATTAATATTGGTAGCAATATATTTGGATGGCTTAGTCAGCTACCTACCCTAGATAGTTATGGTTATTACGGAGCTCCCACAACTCTTGATATGACGATTGTATTCATACATCGGTTCTTATCAATCTCATTTTTCTTCAGCTTAATATGCATATTGTTATTACCAAGGAAGCAAAACCTTCTTTTGCTTTCAGGCGGCTTAATTATCCTTCTTTCATCAATTGCCCTTAGCGATGAATCTGTACTAATAGCTATTATGCCAGCAGTATTCCTTATTTCCTTTTTTACAATCTTTAACAGATCAGTTGTAAAGATGTTGTTATTTACAACAACTAGCATCTTGCTCATCCTTTTACAAGGAGGTCTTATAACCGAGTCTTTATTTAACCGACAAGGCAACTCGCTTATTCTACTTTTTCCTCAAGGCATACGTAAGCTTTCTGCACTCTCGTTCCATTTATTTAACAACCTGCCTAAATATCAACCTTTTAGATGGCTCAATCCAGGAATATCTATATCGCTTTTATTATTATTTATTACCACCCTTCTACGAATGCCAAAATACATTAAATATCTTCTCTGGTTATTCCTAATTTCTGCTTTAACTTCCTTGTTTGCTTATTATGGAATCGTACCAAAGGTTTTAGCTGAAAATGGAAGCCGATTTATAATTCTTGCATATTATTTCTCTGGAATTGGGCTATCTTTCTTCTTAATCTACTGGTGGCTTTCGTCCCAAAGAAAATTATTAATTCTGCGGATTATGATTGTTTGGATACTACTGTTTTCTCTATTACCTCCGCTTTTTGCTTTGTTTCCAAGATCAAATAATGCAAATCTGATGAGGCCTGTTGGACCAGAGATCTCTCGATCATTTGCCTGGATCAGAGATAATCTATCAGTAAACGAAAGGATTATTGTCTTCAATCAACCAAGTGTGATCATTATTGCAAATATTGGGTTAGCTGAACAAGTGGGCGCCCTCACTCCGATGTGGGACTTAACTCCAAGGGTAGAAAACGTCTTTGAAATGAGTCCTATGTATGCAGATGCTTATTTTACTTTAAACCCAGATACTATGCGTACTTTAAAGATTAGATATCTAATCGTCAGTAATGCATACCTTTCTCAAGTAACAGACCAAAGAAAATCAGATCTTTTCAATCAACGCTATTTTATCCCTGTATTTATTGATTCAACTAAGAATGAAACAATTCTTAAAATTACGCCTGAATATTTAGCAGAAGGTAAGAATATTAACGGAACACTAACTGAGCTGGAACAAATCGCTCCCAAAAAAGGCACTTATTATATCGAATATGTCCCAAATATGTCTGAAAATATGTTTCGAGCCTTAAGGGTCTTACTTTATAATAGAGATGTATATCATCCCATAGGAGCAGCCTTTTACAATGGGAGCATCAATGTTGAAATTACAAACCACGAAGCTCTTATTGATAATTATGATTATCTCGTATTATCTTCCAAAACTGATCCTGCAACTATCTGCCATTGTAAAGCTAAACTACTATGGAACGGTTTTGGTAACGATATAAAGCTATGGCAAACTAATGCAGCAACTGATTGAATTGTTGGGGTTATTTAGTTAAGATAGTCCTTATGTTTTTAGATTCCCTTCTGGTAATAATTAACCCATTATATTTTAAGGAATAAAATTCCAACAAACTCTTATGCAATTTAGTTACCCTATCTTTATTTTCTTATTTCTGCCTGTTACCTTAGGAATATATTACTTATCACCCAAAAAATATAAAAACATTCTGCTCCTTATTGCCAGCATAGTCTTCTATGCCTGGGGAGCAGGCAAGTTTACATATACAATCCTGGGTTTAATCTTATTTAATTACGCAACCGGCATTACGATAGAATCTTCAATACATCCTCGGAAAATCTTAGTAACCGCAATCGTTACCAATCTTTCCTTTCTGTTCTATTTTAAATATTCAATTTTTTTTATAAACAGCTTAATGAGTTTACTAAATCCTCTAAGGCCTTCTGCTATAGATCCTTCCTCTATCTATCTACCTCTGGCAATATCCTTTTTTGTGTTTCACGCAATTTCTTACAACATTGACATCTACCGAAAGACGACCCCTGCAGAAAGAAATATTTTTAATCTAGGATTATATCTCTTATTCTTCCCTCACCTTATTTCAGGACCAATACTCCGGTACCATAATATTGTGAAACAGTTAACTAGTAGAATCCAAAATATAGATACCTTTTCTTACGGTATTACACGCTTTATAGTTGGATTATCTAAAAAAGTAATTATTGCTGATACGTTAGCTACTGTAGTAGATGAGATATTTGCCATTTCTCCAGCTCATCTTACAACCACTGAGGCTTGGTTAGGTATTATATCCTTTACCCTCCAGGTCTATTTTGACTTTTCAGGATACTCTGATATGGCAATTGGTCTGGCAAGCTTGTTTGGGTTTAAATTTCCCGAGAATTTTAATTATCCCTACATGTCAACTTCTATTAGAGAATTCTGGACTAGATGGCACATTACTTTATCAAGTTGGTTTAGAGATTACTTATATATTCCCTTGGGAGGCAACCGATGTTCGGCTTTAAGGAATTATGAAAATCTTTGGATAGTGTTTGTACTAGTAGGACTTTGGCATGGTGCTGGTTGGAATTTTATTGTCTGGGGAGCGATACACGGAACTTTCATGGTGATTGAAAGAGTAAATAATGGTAAATTAGTTTTTTGGAAACCCATCCGTCATCTTTACACCCTCCTTGTAGTTATGATAGGTTGGGTATTTTTTAGAGCAGACAGCTTAAGCTATGCTGTTAATTATTTAACCAAAATGTTTACTGTTTCAGATAGTACAACTATTCCTGCATATCACCCCCTCAGTTATTTTCTAGAAAACGATGTGCTACTTTGTATCTTCTTAGGAATTATCTTTTCTACTCCTTTGGTTCCCTTACTTGAGAAAGTTGGTTCAAAAATGATCGGCACAGCCAAAAATAAGCTATCTTTCGTTATTGAAATGTTTGGAACTGGTATAAGACTTGCTATTTTCCTAGGGCTTTTATTCCTATCTATGATTACAGTAGCAATTCAATCGTCTCACCCTTTTCTGTATTTTAAATTTTAGAATATGAAACTTAAACGTTATTATAATATCCTAATTACTTTAACCTTTCTGATAACCCTGCTCTTGCCGACTCTGGGATCATCTTTGGGGATTTCCTCGACAATAGATGATACTGAAAAACGACAAAAGTCTCTTCCTCCTACTTTTAGCCTCAGCGAGCTATCAACATTTCCTAATAAATACGAGTCATACTTTAGGAGTAATTTCGGGTTTAGAAATTTTATGATACGAACATATGCAAATATAAAACTGAATTACCTCAATACTACCCCAAACTATGAAAAAGGCTACCGCGTAATTATCGGAAAGGATGGCTGGTTTTTCTTAAATCCTGTGCCGAATGACCAACTAAAACAATTTTACAATGGAGGCAAGTCTTATAGCAGTCCAGAATTTTCCCCAAAACAGCTTGAGTCTATTAAGAATAAACTGGAAAAAGAAAAGGCTTTGCTTAAAAATAAAGGAATACCCTATTTTATTGTTATTGTCCCTGACAAAGAAGCAGTCTATCCAGAATATTATCCATATCCTCAAAACATAATTACCAATAAAAGACTTGATCAACTTACTGACTACTTAAGCCATAACTCTAATGTAGAATTTTTGGATTTAAGAAAAGCATTTGTTAGTGCTAAACCACAATACCCTTTGTACTATCACACTGATTCGCATTGGAATAACTACGGCGCCTTTATTGCATACCAAGAGATAATGAAGAGATTATCAATTCATTACCCAAATATTTCCGTACCCAAATTATCTGATTTTAATATCACTTTAGAAGATTATCAATTCTGGTCAGGCGACTTAGGTACTACTTTATACTTAGGCGGAAAATATTCGGATTTCGGAGTTAAATTCAAACTCATCAATCCTTCTCTAGAAAAGGATAAGCTTTCCTCAGTAATAGTTTTCGGAGACTCATTTGCTGAAACCAGGCATTATTTCCCAAGAGACTTATTTATGGCTGAGTTCCAGACCTGGAATATATGATCCCTCTTTTATTCCACCCTTCTAACATAGGCAACCATCTTATATTAAATGATAAAGTTGAAAATTTAACGTCGATTATAGAAAAAAATATTTATGATCAGAACACCAAAAAAAGACTCACAAGGTGGTTAGGATTATTTCTAGATGATTATATAGTTGGCCTTACCTACTTCCTGCCTTATAGCTTTAACCAAGTATCACTTTCTGATCTAACCATTCTATACAATAACCAACTGCAAACTGATCTGGATAAATCTCAACTGGTAATACGTGAGGTCGTAGAAAGATTCATTGATAGGCTAGATGGATACGATCATGAGGGTCCTATCTAGTTGAATTATCACTGCCACTTAGCTAATATTGATTAATATGGTTTTCCTTATTCTCTCAACAATAATATTGATCAGCTTATTTACCCTATTTCCTGTATTCAATGTTGGCTTATATGGCGATGATTGGTTAGCTATCTTTAGGTATATTGTTCATGTAATCCCCCCGTCAAAAGAAGGGTGGAATTTATTAACCTACTATCTTACTCCGTACGGCTCACAGGATATTATCATGGGACTGCTCTACCAAGCCTTTGGCACTAACTCCTTTTACTTTGAAATAACATCTTATCTTTTCCGCATGCTGGCTGCTTTTTCGTTATATCCACTGATCTTATACCTAACTAAGAATAAATTGGCAACCTATTTTGCTATCTTATTTTTTGCTATTACGACAACTGGCTTTGATAGTACAGGCTGGCTCCTGACTATGCCTACTTATCTTACAATTGCTTTCTTTAATATCTTTCTATATTTCTATATTCTGTTCCATGATACTAAGAATAGAAAGTTTCTTTTGTTTTCTTGTATACTGTTCTATTTAGCCTACGTTACAGCTTCGGCGCGAATGATCGGAGCGCCCATGTTTATTTTCTCCCTTGAAACATTTTGGCTTATTAGAGATCGGAAAGTTAGTAATCTTAAATTATCATTACTGAGGATCTTTGCTGTTATCTTCGTGTTGGTTATCATAAGCATCACTGGCCATTCGTTAGGGAATGGTTCTGATTGGCTAGATAGGTTATCTTCTGGAATTTCTACTATAGGAAAACTAACATCAGAAGGGCGCACTGATTTTCTCTTATACCCAATTGTAACTTTTGGCGGAATGTTTATCCCTAACTTCATAGTGTCCGGTATTCAGGTTAGCAGCCACAGCGATATGCTGCTTAGTGTAGCCATTCCTTCATTATTACTTTTTATAATTATGATGTTTATTATCAAATCTAATATAGCAAATCTTACCAAGCAAGATCTATATAAAAGCTTAGCCTCCGCTGCAATCTGGATTTTGTTTGTGTTTATAATACGAAAAATAAATATTAATACTTTTTCCTCATCTACTGTAATTTACATGCTCGCAATAGGAGGGCTTGTAATAATTGCTTGGGTATTTTTGTTCATAAGATTCTTTTCTCAAAAAAATATCGTAAACGCTCTGTTCATTTCGTTTTCTTGGGCTTTATCATCGTTTTTCCCGACTTGGATCTGGGCTCCTGGTTCCTATACTGACAGCACCCATCGGTATTTAACAACATCAGCTGTAGGATTATCCATACTATTTGCCGTAATTATTAGTTTAGGAAAGAAATCTAAAAACAGTCTATATTTGACTATCTTGCTTACTCCTATACTGTTAATTCATATAGCTGCAACCCGTACTTATATAGAGAAACTCTTAAATTCTCACAGCAATCAAGCAGTAAACTTAATCTGGTCTTCTCTTCCGAAGGTTCCTCAACTAGGTAAAGAGCCTTTAGTATTCTACTTTAGAAGTAATGATTCCAATAATTCGATCCTGGGTGATTCTGTATTGTTTGGCTTCCCTTTCCATATAGCTTTACTTTATAACCTAAGAGAATCCAGCACAATTCCAGTTCCAATGTCTAACTGGACAGAGGTAGTATCAGCTGTTAAAGATGGCCAATCATTTAAAGCTTATGGTTACCCATTAAAACCAATCCCTGTAGAAAATGTCTATGCTTTTAGTCTTCAAGGCAGTGATACCTTAATAAATATTACCGACGCTGCCAGACAAAAACTTATTGAGGAGAAACAAAAGTAACTAATAGATGTCCAGCAATTTTTTTAAACTACTGTTAGCTACATTTGCTATCATCTCTATAAGTTTCCTAGTCTTTCTTCCCAGTTTTCACCTTGCTCTGTTTGGGGATGATTGGCTTGCTTTTTTCCGTTTTGCAGTACATGTAGCACCGCAATCCTCTACTGGCTCATTTAATTTCGCTTATCTTTTTACACCTTATGGCGCGCAAGACATTTGGATGGGCCTATTAAAAAGTGTTTACGGGCTGCATTCAACCTATTATTACGCAACCTCTTTTCTATTCAGGCTGTATGCCAGTTTTTCTTTATTTCCTTTAATCTTTTATCTAACAAAAGATAAGTTAGCCACATTCTTTGCAATTCTTTTTTTCTCGACCACTGTTGTGGGTATCGATGCCACAAACTGGGTATTTAATATGCCATCTTACATTACAATAAGCTTTTTTAACCTCTCGCTATACTTCTTTATTAAATCACGAGAAGAAGGTCATCTTAGACAACTTTTTATTGCCTCATTTTTCTATTATCTTGCTTACATCATCACTCCGATTAGGATGCATGGCTCTCTGCCATTTTTGTTTTTACTTGAATCGTTATGGGTTATTCAAAGAAGAGATATCAAAACTTTAAAAAAGGCATCTATTAGATTTGCCATTATTCTTATGATTTTTTTGTTTATTAAATTTAGCGGTTCTTCTCTCGGTCCATCCACTGAAATTACCGATAGACTAACTCAAGGACTAACCATATCATCGTTGCTAATAGGTAAAGGGAGATTAGATTTCATTTTTCATCCGCTTGTCATGTTTGGAAGTATGCTAATTCCAGACTTTGCAATCCAACAGCTGGTAGGATTATCTTCTATCAACTTTTCCATTTTTATTCTTAGCATTGTATTCCTTTTTTTCTTTTTTATAATTTGTCTTGTATTAACAAACACCTCAAAAGAGTTACGTAAAAGATTTTTTTCCACATTTCTTCTCTGTTCATTCATTTGGCTACTTACAAGTTGGTTTCTTTTCCCAAAGGATATTCAACCATTCCCAAATAATACAATTACACCCGCAGCAAGTTTTATATTGCTAAGCATTGGTGGCTTTGCTGTTATCCTATTGGCACTTCTTCTAAGAGATAATTTACATAAAGAGAAGTTGTCTGTTGCACTTTTCACCTCCCTGACCTGGCCATTCTTGGCTTTTTTAGCTGCCTGGTGGTTTACTCCTCAAGTCATTTTTCCAACAGCTTACCGATACCTTATTGTATCTGTAACTGGCATCTCGCTCCTGCTGGCACTTATCATAAGTTTGGGTAAAGAAGTTAAGCAAAAAATTATACTAATGCTTATCTTATCTCCGTTATTAGCTCTCCACGCCTTATCTACTCACTCTTACCTTAACACAACAGAGAGCTTTCATGGCCAAAAGATAACAGATAAAATTTGGTCCTCTATACCTTATATTCCTGAAATGGGCAAAAAACCATTAGTATTCTACTTTGAAACAGCTGATAACAACTTTATAACCCTGCACAATAGCGTTACCTTTGGTTTTCCACCCCATATGCAAATTCTTTATAACTTACGCGAACAAGATTACGCTCCAGTTCCAATGTCTAACTGGACAGAGGTAGTATCAGCTGTTAAAGATGGCCAATCATTTAAAGCTTATGGTTACCCATTAAAACCAATCCCTGTAGAAAATGTCTATGCTTTTAGTCTTCAAGGCAGTGATACCTTAATAAATATTACCGACGCTGCCAGACAAAAACTTATTGAGGAGAAACAAAAGTAATGTTAAACTACCACCTATCAATATGAATAAAACAAGAATACCCCTTAAAGAGAATAAAGTAAGCTGCCCAAACTGCAATACTTATCAATGTATCCATAAATATAGTTCCAATAATTTCCAAATCTACTTTTGCAATAAATGCTTAAATGGCTTTACTCATCCAGTGCCAAAAGATCTAAGTAAATATTATAGCGATCGTTATTGGCTGCCAAAAGGGCCTCTTGGTGCATTAAAAGACATGCTCTACCGAGTATTCCAAACAAGACGTAAATTATGGGTTACGAAATTCATTAAACAAGGAGAAATACTAGACGTAGGATCCGGAGAAGGAATATTTAGCAAAATGCTTCGTAATAACTTTAATGTCACATCTTTAGACATACCTTCCGCAAAAATAATAAATCCAAAAGTTATAAAAGCAGACTTTTTAAAATGGAATCCTAAGAGGAAATTCGAAGCTGTAGTTTTCTGGGAAAGTTTAGAGCATACAGCTCTTCCCCAAAAATATCTTGAAAAAGCAACTAGTATATTAAAACCTGGTGGCTATATCTTCGTAGAATACCCAACATATAATTGCTGGGAGTCGAATATCTTTAAAAGCTTCTGGTTTCATTTAGATCCGCCACGCCATCTGTCTCATTTAACCCCTACAGGGCTTGATAACCTGCTCAAAATGGAAAATTTGACAGCTGTCTATCATACTGGTGTATTTGCCCCAGAGTATGCAATTGGTGGCTTGATCGTAAGTATCCTGAATTTATTTCCTAAACAACCAACTGATTTCTTTCAAAGTTCCAAGAACCTATTGATAATCATAATATTAATTCCTTTGATTGGTATCTCTGCCTTGATTGAAACGGCTTTTTTTCTGTTAGGCCAATCTCCTATTTATGTAACAGTTGCTAAACGGGCAAATTAACATCTACTTTACTTAAATCCTAGCTTTACTAGTAATTCTTTCTTAATATC
>CAYQAW010000003.1:0-115805 GCA_964415615.1 uncultured Gammaproteobacteria bacterium | reverse complement strand
CACACCGACTGATATAACAAAAAAGCCCAAGAATATCGCATAAGTGCTGATTGGATAAAACCCCTTTACATTTGGGCCTATTAAATTCCTAACATTAGTAATAAGAAAATAGCTAGTTACTTCAAAAACTACATTTGTAAATACTATTCCTAATATGTAAAGTTTATGATTCTTATTTATTAGCTTTCCAACCAAAACAGCCAATAATGAATAAACTATTAAAGGCCCATTTATAAGAAACATTAAATAATCTTTTAGACTATTAAAATTAACTTTCCCAAATACTATTGAGAAATAATCATTAGTAAGTAATGTATAACCTAATCCAGAAAAAGGAGTAAGCAATAATTGGTAATTACCCAAAGTAACCAAGTTAAATACAACCAGGGGACCATTAAGATAATGCCCTGTCGATTCAAGTGATAATAACAACAATATTAGGTATGGAAAATACAACAACATTAACCTAGGAATTATTGCGATTAATGTTTTCCAACTTCTAGCTTGCATACAATTAACTAGCTCAACAAAAAAGATGAACAATAACAAGGGATAAAGTCTTATTGGAGAAAAAGCAAAACTTAGGAAAAGTAGGATAGCGGTAAAAGGTAGAAGCAGTATTCCTCTTTTTACCTTAAAAGATAAATAGTAAGTAATTAAACAGATATTCATAAAAAATATTGCCAGATAATCACTACCTTTAACTACAAACTGAAGTGCTCCAGTGGATGAATAACTAATTGCAAATAAAATAGTTGTTAGAAAAGCTAATAACCTTCTTCTAAAGATTACTAAAATTAAAGGATAAACAGAGATTGCAGCCAATGTTTTAAAGGCAATATTTGTTATCTGATAAGATAAATAGTTACCCTTAAAGATACTCTCTAATATACCAATATAGTAAATCATGTACGTTTCATATACGCCTTTTTGACTAAAAACAGCAAAGAATTTATCCCAAGCATTAGAGCCCAAACCAATTGTTTTATAATCAAATAGCAACAACCAATCATCAGCTGTAAAACCATTCTGCAATATTACGTTCAGTAGTAGAACCTGACTCATGATGACCACCATCGGAATAAGGATTAATCTCCAGCGTATTAAGGTCTTCAACATATGTTCATAATATTTTAATAAACTGCGAAATAAATAGAAAGAGTTTACTATTATCTTGCCTTGCTGTATATTAAACCTAGATTAATGAAACGGAAACAAAAAGTAGTAGTAATATTTATTGCCTATAACGCTGCTAAAACGCTTAAAAAATTTTATAAAGATTTTCCAAAACAATACGCTGATGAAATAATTCTGAGTGATGATTGTTCCAAAGATAATACCTTTAAAATTGCAAGGAAACTTGGTATCAAATCCTATCAAAATCAGAGCAATTTAGGCTACGGAGGCAATATGAAAAAAGCTTTGACCTTAGCCTTAGAGTCTGGAGCTGATACCATCATAGATATTCATCCTGACGGAGAATATAAACCTACTGCCATTTCGGAAGCCTTAAACCAAATCCAAAAAGGCAGCCAATTAGTTCTAGGCAATCGTTTCACCAGTCTTATGAGGCCAATAAATAACGGTATGTATATTTGGAAATTAATTCCTTTAAGATTCCTCAATTCTATTGATAGTCTAATATTTGGAGTGAGGTTAAATGACTTTCATCAAGGTTTCAGGGTATACACAAAAAATATATTGGAAAAGATCAACTTCTATAATAATTCTGATAATTATTTATTTAGTTTTGAATTGATCGCTCAAGCAATCTATAAAAAAGCAAAAATCACTCAAGTCCCTGTTGAAACTTGTTACGAAGGTAAAAAAAGAGGTGCAAGTCTTAAAAACAGCATATATTACTCACTTGGAACATTTAAGATCTTGTGTCTTTTTCTACTGGCTAAGTTAGGACTGCGGACTGGACTATTTCAGGATCCAGCGAAAATTAAAATATGAAATTACTGGTTACTGGAGGATCGGGGCTTGTGGGATCTCATTTTGTTAAATACTATTCAGGTAAAAGCCATTGCAATCTAATACTCTCCCCTAACGAAAATCAACTTGATATAACTAGCAAACAATCTGTAACTAGTTATATCAAGAACCATGAAATAAACGCTGTAATTCACTTTGCTGCCTTCACAGATGTTAACCAATCAGAAAAACAACGCAACGATAGGACTGGATCATGTTGGAAAATAAATGTTGATGGAACAAATAACTTATTAGAAGTTATTCTAGCTAAAAACAAAATCGGAAAGCGGGATATACATTTTATATATATTTCCACTGATGGAGTGTTCTCTGGATCAAAAGACAATCCTGGCCCCTACGCTGAAGATAAATCGACTGAAAATAATCAGAATTTTCTATCATGGTATGGATGGACCAAGAAAGAAGCAGAAGAATTAGTTAAAAATAACCTCAAAGACTTTACCATTGTCAGAATTTCTAACCCAGTAAGAGCTGTCTATACAGGAAAATTAGACTATGTACGTAAGATTCTCTATTTATTTGATTCTGGAAAGCTTCACCCAATGTTTACTGACCAATATTTAACATTAACAAATATAGACGAGATAACAAAGACATTAACGTTAGTTATAGAAAGAAACTTATTTGGTATATTCCATGTTTCTAGTCCAAATATCTTTACACCATATAAATTAGCTACTTTATTGATAGAAAAAGCTCGGCAAAAGAAAAATGTTGTTAAACAAACCAGTATTGAGAATTTTCTCAGCCGTAACCCTTCAAGGTATCCTCAATATGGAGGACTAAAAGTAGAACAGACTGAAAAAAAGCTCAATTTAAGATTTCTGCGATGGGAAGAAGTAATTAAGAATTTAACTAAACAATTGTCAGTTTAGGTATAGCTAAAATAAATTTCCCACCTTTACGGCGATATTCTGCTTGCTTCTTGATAATCTCATCGCTGAAGTTCCACGCCAACAAAAGAGTATAGTCAGGTTGATCTGTCAAAAGTTTTGCTTCTGGGTAGATTGGGATATGCATTCCTGGTGTATACTTACCTTGTTTGTAAGATATTGAATCTACAACATACCCTAAGGTTTCTGGTCCAATTCGGCAGTAATTTAGAATAATATTTCCTTTCGCAGAAGCTCCATATCCTACAATCCTTTTATTCTTAAGACGCAAACCCCAAAGCAACTGCACTAATTCATGCCTTACTTTATCTACTCTTCGTCTAAACTTAAGGTATGTTTCCGACTCGAGTAAACCTTTTCTTTTTTCGGTTTGCAGCATCTTATTTACTCGTGTACTTTGCGCCAACGGTTTTTTGCTAACAAATATCCTAACAGATCCTCCATGGATTGATTCTTTTTGTACATCTATTAAAGTCAACCCATGTTTTTTTATTAACTTATCAAAAGGAGTGATGGAAAAGTACGAAAGGTGCTCTTGATAAATAGTATCGAATTCCACTCCTTCAAGAAGATCTCCTAAGTATGGAAATTCAGAGATAAATAAACCATCCTCTGATAACAAGGTTTTTATACCTTCAAAAAAGTCTTGAAGGTTATGGACATGAGCTACTACATTAGTTGCAGTAATTATTTTTGCAGTGCCATATTGTTTTTTTATCTTCTTGGAAACTTTTTCGGTAAATAAATCACATATAGTGTTAATCCTCTCTTTGTTTGCTTTTTTGGCTAAATTCTCAGCAGGATCAACACCTAATACCTTCATTCCCAAAGATTTAAATGATTTCAAAAGCGTACCATCGTTGCTGCCAATATCTACGACTAAATCCCCCACTTTAGCATCTGTCTTCTTAATGGCACTTGCTGCCAGCTCTGCAAAATGAAGACGCATAGTTTCTGATGTGGAAGGAATATACACGTAATTTTGGAACATCACCTTTGGAGAAACTACATGAGCCAATTGCACCAATCCACAATCTTTACAAAAGCAGACATCTAGAGGATAGAATTTCTCTGATCTATGAAGACTGTTTGCTTTTAAAAATCCATTGGGTACAGGTGTTGGACCTAATTGAAGAAAGAGCAGAAGATTACGACTACCGCAGGCTCTGCAAAACTCTAATTGAAAGACTTCTTTTTTATTCACTGCCACATTCTACTGTAAGAAAAAAATTATTTCAATAGGATTGTAGAACTGACAAACCTAGGTTACACTTTCTAACTTAGCCTTTTCCCTAAATCTTTCATAAGGTGTTTGACCATTTAAAGCTGAATGAGGTCTTTCAAAATTATAGAAATTCTCCCATTCCTGGAGTTTTTCATTAAATAGCTTTGCATCATCAATAACTATACCATCCATCATACGATAAAATTCTTCTCCATCTATCCTGTGTGACCTTTCAACCTTTCCATTAAGTCTTGGTGTCCTGGGTCTAATATAGACATGATTAATACCTTTGTCCAGAATATGATAGTGAAATTGGCCTTGGAACTCAGAACCATTATCTGTTTGAATTACTTCAGCATGAAAGGGTAATCTTGATAAAACATAATCAATAAATTGGATTGCTGAAAGCTGATTGTTTCTCTCATATATTTTCAGTACTCTCAGCCTGGTACAATCATCAATTGCTGTATATTGATAAAACCTTTCTCTCTTACCCTGAATTATGTCTAGAAATTTAACATCAATTTGTATCCTGTGCCCAGGTTGAGGCTTCTCATATCTAATCCATCTGTCTTTGTGTTTTTTGTATCTTTGACTAGTAGGAAGTAAATTCATATTTAGCCTTTTTAATATTCTCCAAATTCCTGACTTAGAAAGAGTAATATCATGGTATCTTTTGAGATACATCTGTATCCTGAAGGCTCCAAAATGATAATTTTGTCTAAGATAAACAACCTTTGCCACTACTTCTGAGCTGGTAGCTAGAGGACTATGTAATGGCCTTCTGGACTTGTCCCTTAATCCCTCCTCTCCTTCTTCCTGATATCTTTTGTACCATTCATAATAAGCAGTTCTTCCAATGCCGTAATACCTACAAGTTTTGGCCACATTATGGCTCACTTCTAAGGCATGGCGGATCACTCCTAATCTCCATCTTTGTAATCTAACTATTTCTTTTTCTGACATAGCTCAATCTTAAACTATAAAGTGTTCGCTATGTCTGTCAGTTTAATAATAGGACATTTTAGCTCAGCAATAAAGTAATAGTTATTTCAAACGGTCTGATAATTGATTCAAGGAATTAATATCATGCTGGATTAACATCCAAAAAGAAGAGTTTGCCTGAAAGTTATCTCTTAGTGTAGCTAGTAAATTGTTGTATTGTCCAAATTCTTTTATTTGCTTCTGTTTTTCGTCCTCATTGTTTTGTTTGATTAACTCATCAGTTAAAATACCTGCCTGGTATGAAAAACGTTTACTACTTTTTTCCACTGCCGAGAAACGTTTTTCAATGACTACATAATTTAATTCAGACAATCTAATTTTTAGTAAATTATTATAAAATACTCTCTTTGAATCTTTAGAGAAAGCAAATACTTCTTCCGCTTTCTCAAGAATTCTTTTGAAAGGGTAATATAGCGAGTCAGGGTTTATGGATTCCTTTGTAAGGCCTGATTGCTCTGCCTCACCAGCATAAGCTGTATTTAAAGGCAGATAATCAAATACCGTAATAGAAACAATTACAAGAAAAAAATATAAAGCAAATTTGTTAGCTATTTTCATTTTACGATTATATTACAGTTCATTTATCCATTCAATAATTAATTGTACTTCTTGTTCTAAACTTTTTCTTTGTTCCCATCCCAATATTTTTTTTGCCTTGGCAGAACTTGGTACCCTTCTTCTGATATCATGCTCAAAGCCAGGAATATATTTAACTTTAAATGGCTTTTTCGCTCCGCATTTTTTCCAAAGCATCTTTGCTAGTTCTATTATCTTAACCTCTTCTTCAGATCCTATATTAAAACTTTCGTTTTTGGCTTTTTCTGATTCCATTGCCAAGACTATAGAACGAGCAATATCTGAAACATGTGTAAAACATCTTGTCTGTTTTCCATTTCCAAGAAGCTCCAAAGGATATTGCCCTGAAAGGATTTTCTTTATTAGATCCGGAATAACATGAGCGTATCCAATTTCTTCACCAGGCATTTCATTTTTTCCATATGCATTAAACGGCCTAATAATTGTATAACTTAATCCAAACTCCTCCTTAAATGATTTACAATACCATTCCCCTATTAGCTTAGAAAAACCATAACTGCTAACTGGAGGTGGAATTTTGGAAATATCATCCTCCTTAGAGGGGAATTTATTTGTAGACTCAAAAACCATTGACGATGAAAGATAAACTATCCTTTTTATCTTTTCCTTAACAGCTGCCTCAAAAATAGCAGAATACATTTTATTATTTTCAGATAAAATATATGCTGGATATTTATGGAAATAACCAATTCCTCCAATTTTGGCAGCAAGATGTATACAATAATCCATGTCCTTCATGGCATTTAAAGCTACTTTTTTATCTGTTAAATCCAATTGTAGAAATTCACAGTTAGTTGGAATCTTTGCTTCTTTCTTGCTAAGATCATCCACTACTCTAACCTTGTATTTTCTCTTTGCTAACTGCCTTACAACTTCACTTCCAATAAAACCAGCGCCGCCAGTAATTAACACCTTGATATCTCTTTTCATGCTTCCGGAAGGGGTAATCTCTGTCCAAGTACGTATTTCCTTTTGGCTTTTTTTATCTCTCCGTTACTGATTGTAGTAGGTTTTTTGGCAACTACCATATCCTTTAAGTGGAAAATAATCTTACCTGTATTAAAAATGTTCCAAATGTCTACAATTACACAATCATATGAGATATATTTTTCTAAATAATTCAAGTTTATTTCTTTAAAAGTGTCATGGTTTATTCCAATAATTAATACATCAGCATCAATAATAGTCTCTTTTAAAGGCTGGGAATCAATCAGTGGATCATGCACAAAGACTGTCGCTCCCTCTGCTAAAAAGTATCTTTGTAACTTTGGAGAAAGCGAATAGCGCATATCATCAATGTTCTTCTTAAAAGCAAGGCCTAGAATTGCCACTTTCTTTTTGTTTAAATCTTTAATTTCATTTTTTACCCGCGATAAAAGATAGCCCGGAATATTTTCATTTAGCCTCCATGCTGCTGTTACCAATTCCATATAGGGACTTTTATCTATCAGGAAAAAGCCGTCTTTTACAAGACAGGGTCCGGCTGTAAAACCCGGTGATTTTAAATTACCCCTTTTATAGTCTTTATTTACAAGATTCAAAACTTCATAAATATCACAACCATAACTTTCAGCAATCATCATAAACTCATTGCCGATTGCAAAATCTATGTATCTGTACATATTGCAAAATAACTTTGACAGTTCTGCTGATCTGGGTTTTGTAAATATAATTTCGGGGGCAATTGCAGCAAAAATTTCAGCAGCTTTTTTAGCGCTTGCTTCTTCAAAGGTGCCAATTATTTGCGGAATCTGTACCAGCTCCTCTACTGATTTTCCTTCTGCTATCCTTTCCGGACAATATGCTAAAAACAAGCTTTTACCCAATACCAGTTTTGTTTGTTCTTCAAGTTGTCTGGCCAACTGTTCGGTTGCTCCGGGAGAAACCGTACTTCTTAATATTATAGTATGTCCTGCTTTAAGCACTGGAGAGATCCTTCTGATTAATTTTTCAATGTCGGAAAAATTAGGGGTGTAAGTATCGTCTATTGGTGTACCCAAAGTAAAAATAATAACGGAATTTTCAGTTATTAGTCTATCAATGTGCTCCTGGGAAAAAACCTGGAAATTTTTACCGCCGTGTTTATCTAAAAGCGACTGCGCATTTTTTTCTAAAAAAGGCATTATCTTATGTTTTAAAAGATTAATCTTATAAGAATCCACATCAATTCCGGTAACTTGAAACCCCTTATCTGCCAAAACCAAAGCCAGTGGAAGTCCCACCCTACCAACCCCAAAAATCGCAATTTTATTGTGAAGCAACGAGCTTGTCCTATTCGAGTCCATATTTATTATTGATGCTACTATACCTAAATCGTTATTTCAACAGTGTGTTGTAGGTGAGCAAACCACATAGGTAACACTTTGTTAAAGTCAGAAGTCTTTTAACGATCTCTTGTTTTAACTCTAAACTAACTTTATTAATTTTTTCTCACCCCCTTATCTTTCAGGAAGTGAGTGTAACAATTCAGACTTCGTTTATATGTAACATTTTAAATTTCGCTTAACATGCTTACACACAAGATTGTAGAACTGACAAACCTAGGTTACACTTTCTAACTTAGCCTTTTCCCTAAATCTTTCATAAGGTGTTTGACCATTTAAAGCTGAATGAGGTCTTTCAAAATTATAGAAATTCTCCCATTCCTGGAGTTTTTCATTAAATAGCTTTGCATCATCAATAACTATACCATCCATCATACGATAAAATTCTTCTCCATCTATCCTGTGTGACCTTTCAACCTTTCCATTAAGTCTTGGTGTCCTGGGTCTAATATAGACATGATTAATACCTTTGTCCAGAATATGATAGTGAAATTGGCCTTGGAACTCAGAACCATTATCTGTTTGAATTACTTCAGCATGAAAGGGTAATCTTGATAAAACATAATCAATAAATTGGATTGCTGAAAGCTGATTGTTTCTCTCATATATTTTCAGTACTCTCAGCCTGGTACAATCATCAATTGCTGTATATTGATAAAACCTTTCTCTCTTACCCTGAATTATGTCTAGAAATTTAACATCAATTTGTATCCTGTGCCCAGGTTGAGGCTTCTCATATCTAATCCATCTGTCTTTGTGTTTTTTGTATCTTTGACTAGTAGGAAGTAAATTCATATTTAGCCTTTTTAATATTCTCCAAATTCCTGACTTAGAAAGAGTAATATCATGGTATCTTTTGAGATACATCTGTATCCTGAAGGCTCCAAAATGATAATTTTGTCTAAGATAAACAACCTTTGCCACTACTTCTGAGCTGGTAGCTAGAGGACTATGTAATGGCCTTCTGGACTTGTCCCTTAATCCCTCCTCTCCTTCTTCCTGATATCTTTTGTACCATTCATAATAAGCAGTTCTTCCAATGCCGTAATACCTACAAGTTTTGGCCACATTATGGCTCACTTCTAAGGCATGGCGGATCACTCCTAATCTCCATCTTTGTAATCTAACTATTTCTTTTTCTGACATAGCTCAATCTTAAACTATAAAGTGTTCGCTATGTCTGTCAGTTTAATAAAAATTTGACATTTATTTTTTATTAAGATATTCTAGTCCAGGATTTCGATCAGATGAAAAATAAAAAACTGGTCAGCATAATTCTCACCTCTTATAATGAAGAGAGAAATATCAGTAGAACAATAAAAGATTGTAAACTACTAAAGAAATTTTTTTCCTTAGAAATCATTGTGGTTGATGCCGCATCAAAAGACAAAACCATAGAGATTGCTAAAAAATTGAATGTTGATAGAATTATTCGTTTCCCTTTCAAAAGAGGTAAGGGCGCTGATTTTTGGGCTGGAGGACTGATTGCCAAGGGTGATTACATAATTCAGATTGATACAGATCATCAATTTCAGCCTAACGAAATTCCTCTTTTTGTGACGGCGTTGAATAATGGCGCGGATGTGGTAATTGGCACCAGATTTGGCGGAGGTAAAATTCAAAAAGGGTCTATAACTTCACGTAATCTTTTCGGCAACTGGGTGATGTCTGCATTAACTTCTCTGGCTTGCGGTCGCAGAATTACGGATGTTATGGCTGGTTTTAAGGGATTTAAAAGAGAGGCTCTTCTGGCGTTGGATCTTAAAGAAAGACATTTTGAATACGAAGCTGAAACAGTCACCAAAGCATGCAAGATGAACATGAATCTTATACAACTCCCGATCACTTATACAAAGCGAGTCGGTGGAGTTTCAGGTATCAGAGCAATTCAGGATGGTTTAAATGTCTGTAAGGCAATTGTCAAAGTCTGCCTTAGTAATTTACCTAAATACCGCTCTCTTTAAATATTTGCCACACATATATCTCATTTTTCAATCCTTTCCAAATTAATTTATTTTTGCATTTACAGACGATTTAGGGATTGGTATTTTTTCCTAAAACCAGTAGATCAACCCTCCCCAAATTAAAATAGTCAGTAACCAGTAAAACAATTGCTTCCCTTGCGGTAAATTAATTTTTTCATCAGATGATTTTATGAATTTGAAAAATATAAATCCGAAAAAAATCGTCAAAATATAAGATACCGTAATTCCAACCCCTCCTCGAATTAAAAATGCGACAATATTTAAAAAAAGGTCAAGATAGTCAGACCTAGAATGCTGTCAAATGGTAAAAGTAATTCAACCCTTTTAATTAAACTTATTCTTTGTAAAACAAAAGTGCCTACTACTAAAATAGGGGTAAGATATAACAAAAACAGCAACATTATCTGTTGATTTTAGCTCTAACCTGATCTTCTATCCATTGATATGTCTTGGTCAGTCCTGTCTCTAAAGCAATTTCAGGTTCCCAATCCAATACCTGTCGTAACTTGCTGTTATCAGAATTCCTGCCTCTTACACCTTGGGGGCCTGGGATATACTTTCTCTTCAACTTTACTTCGGCTATCCTTGTAACCATATCTACTAACTGATTAATTGTCACCATCCTGTCCTGGCCGATATTGAGGGGTTCGGAAAAATCCGACATCATCAATTTATAAATACCTTCCAAACAATCATCTATATAACAAAAAGATCTTGTTTGTTTCCCATCTCCCCAGATTTCTATTGCATTTTTTCCTTTTAACTTGGCTATAGCAACCTTTCTACAAATTGCTGCCGGTGCTTTCTCTCTTCCTCCATCCCAAGTTCCCAATGGACCAAATATATTATGGAAACGGGCAATTCGTGTCTCTAAACCATATTCCTCGCGGTAATATTTGGCAAGAATTTCGCTAACTAATTTTTCCCAGCCGTAAGCATCCTGTGGCTGTGCGGGAAAAGCATCTTCTTCTTTTAAGGGTTTTAACTTAGCTTTAGTCTGCTTGTATTCCGGATAAACACATGCTGAAGATGAATAAAAATACCTGCTTACCCCATTAATCTTTGCCGATTCAATTGTATTAAGATTTATTGTTGAATTATTGTATAAGATTGTAGCATGGTTTGCGGAGATAAAACCCATCCCACCCATATCAGCTGCTAAAGCATACACATAATTCATCCCCTTTGTTGCTCCAAAAGCATTTTTTTTCTCTCTTAAATCCATTCTTATAAACTCATCCGCATCGGTAGGTTTATACTCCGGATATTTAAGATCTACGCCCCGCACCCAATAACCTTTTTTCTTCAAATATGAAACCAAATGATGTCCTATGAATCCTCCGGCTCCAGTCACTAATGCTTTATTTTTTTTCTTCATTGTTTTAAGAGTTTAATCATATTTTTAAAAAAATTCAACCAGCTATTTTCCGTATTAATTTCAAACTCAATTTCGTAGCTTTACCCCAAGAAAAATTTCTACTCCAGACAGCTGCATTCTGACAGATCCTTAAATATCTGGCATTATCTGTCAATAGCTCTTCAATTTTTATAGACAAAGCCCGAGGTGATAAAGCACAAAGCATCCCTGTCTTACCATCCAATACTGAATCTTTAAGCCCGGGAACATTATATGCTACAGTCGGCGTCCCCGCTCTTGCTGCCTCAATTACCACTAGTCCCCAGCCTTCACGAACAGAAGGATTAATTAAAATATGAGCTCTCGCCAAAAGTTCAAATTTCTTCTGCTCGCTAACAAATCCCCAAAACCTTATCTGCTCCATAATTTTTAATCTTTCGCTTTGTTTCTTTAATTCCTTTAAATATCCTGTGTTAGATTTTCCGATTACCCAAAACTGCCAATCTTTCGAAGTTTTGCTTAATATAGAAAAAGCACAAAGAGCGTCTTCGATTCCTTTATCTTTTGCTAAGGCGCCTAAATAGATTAAGGTCTTTTTAATTTCCTTTTGCGGTAATTGTTCAAAGGGTAACCTATTTACTCCGTTAGGAATAATTGTAATATTATTACTAGGGATACCCCAATTAACTAGATCTTTTTTAGTAGAACAAGATACCGTCATGAAGGGTACTTGCCGATATAATCTGAACACTAACGGTTCCAGTATCATCCCTATTATGCTCACACAAAAATTGAAAGGGGCGGGGAATTGATTTAATCTCCACACTTCTTTTGTTACTTCATGTATAAACCCTAATTTTTTTGTTTTTACGTAAAGTGGGGTAAAAAAGGGAATTCCGTGAAACTGATCGATAACTAAATCAAATTCTTGGTGGGAAGCAAAAATATACCATTTAAAAGCTTTCCAATGAACACCAAAAAATTGCTGTCCTCGCCTTATAATATTAACCCCATCAATCTCTGCTTCCTTTTTGGCACCCTCGTAATAAGAAGTAAACAGAGTAACCTTGTGGCCTGCATTCACCCAACCCTTAGCGTGTTCATGAGTAGAAATCTCAGCTCCTCCTGCATGAGGATGTCCAGGTCCTCTCCAGGAAAGAATTAATATATTCAACCTTTTTTCACCTTCCATATTTGGGCATTTGCATTTGAATAAATTTCCTCAATGTTCAAATCTCCTGGAGAAAAGGGAGCAAGCTCAACATAATCTTCAAATCTAACCAGATAAATATAATCCGCATTAAGTTTATCCAGCTCCTTCTTTGCCTCTGGCCTGGTTTTAGCATTAAAAATAGAAGCATTATAAACAATATCTTTACCTGTTACTTCTCTCACATAATCCCTTTTATTGGCAAATATCGCTGGAATATTGACCGTATGCCAAGAACACTGAAGACAAGTTTTATCAAAAACAACAATCCTTTTTCCAGACATCAACTTTAAACGGTTTAACGCATCCAGTTCAGACTGATTTACAAAATAAAGTTGACTATTTAAAAGATACCATTTGTAAGATACACTAATAATTAATAGTGCAATACTTCCAATGATTATTCCCTTATAAAACATTGATATTTTTCTCTTACTAATAATTAACACC
Source organism: uncultured Gammaproteobacteria bacterium (assembly GCA_964415615.1). GTDB lineage: Bacteria > Patescibacteriota > Microgenomatia > Daviesbacterales > UBA10151 > UBA10151. Next base: position 102,761 of record CAYQAW010000003.1, on the reverse strand, counting down.
ATACTACTAAAGATTAATACTATAAATATTTCAAAAATTATCACTTTCCGCTGTCTTAAAAAGAATGACGCTTTTTGAGTTAAAGATCGAAAGATTAATCCTTGTTCTGAAAAATTAAAGCTCGCTTTAGGCATTAAATTAATTTTATTTTCCGTTTTTTCCACATTAATTAAAGGTGATTTATTAAGCAAATGAGGAATATTTTTAATATCTCCTATTACTTCTATTTGTTCTTTGGTAAGTTGAATCTTGTGTTTATTATAGTTTAATGTCATCATCTCATCTCCGCTCTTTATATCCTTGAGCAGATCAGAAAAAACTAACCATTCTTCATCAGGGTTATTTGCAGAATCTATTTGCGAAGGTGTGTTAATTGATAATTTCAAATCTTTATTTGGAGATACATAATATGGCTCCTGGAAATTATCATGATATGTCCTGAAATCCCTTATCCTTGTCTCGTTAGTGTCATAATCATATGTAATATTAATTCTGAAATTCGGTGATTGATACCAAATACTTTTTATCTTTTTACCTAATAAATCATCCGCTTCTATAATTTGAGCCGGAGATAACTGTGGGAAAGTTTTTCTATACCAATCGCTAAAATCCTTCATAGTTATTACCTTTATAGACCCACTCTGACTTTCAGCATTAACCATATCAAGTTGGCTGGCAAAAAAACCAGGGCTAACATATGTTTGAGGTGAAAAATCTCCTTCTAAACCTACTGTTATCTGTCCAAATTTATTATTTTTAGCATTTGCATACAGATTAATAAGTTTTTGAAAATAATTAATTTCCTGATAATCCTGTGTACTAAAACCACTGGCAGGCCCTCCCCCATATCCATTTAAAGGATCCCTCGCTGCCCACTGAGTGGTCACAACATCCAACTTAGACTCTATAGTCCTGGCAGGTATTCCTGCATGCATTTTGCTTGGATAAAAAGGTGTTGACCAGTATTGTCCCCAAATATGATAACCATCAGTAGCAAACTGGTCAGCACAAGTTAGATAAGCAGTAATTTTATATTTATTCTTCATATATTCCAGTGAATAACTATCAATCCACCAGGCACCAACTGAAACCGGATAATATCCATAAATATCTTTAAATTTTCCAAAAATTGTATCTATTAATTCACGTCTATCCTCCTGGGAATACCCCGAAAGAAACACAGAATTTGCTCTATGCCAGGAATCTGTTTTGTTATAAATCACTCCCGCAGCTGATGCAATCTTTGGTGTAATTTCTAAAAAAAGCCCCAATTCCTGGGATTTATCCATTTCCCGCGTTACACTTACTATCTTAAAGTCAGAAATTACATCATAAGTTAAAAGCCAGGTGGCAGCTAAGTTCCTTTTTTTAATTTCTGAATACTGCACTATTAAAGAAACACTAGGATTTGTTGAATAAGGGGAAATTCTAACTGGATTAACTACACTGATAAATTGATTCGTTGGCTGTGCTAAAATGTTTATCGGTAATATCCAAAATAAAAAGGCAATCTCAATAAGTAAGATTTGTAAAAGTTTCATCCAACATTTACCCTGAAATTTAACTCTGGATCAAATCTCCATTTCCTCTGATTTTTATCTGAATAATATCTCAAAATTTTTAATCTATAAAATACTGCCAGAGTATCTTTAAGCATAGCAAAGACAGTCCTTAAGAATCTTTGATTTGTGAGAGTCGAGGTCCCTCCAAAACTAAGATTAATATCTATAGGTGCCTCATAAATCCTACTGAAGCCTAAATAATTAGCAACAGCTAATATTTCTATATCAAAGGCAAAATGCTTCACTAAAAGCCTGGGAAGTACTTTTTCTAGTACTTCTCTTTTAAAGAATTTCATACCAACCTGTGTATCCTTTACTTTTAATCCAAATAGCAATAATACTAATAGTTGATACCCCATGGACAGTATCTTTCTTTGCCAGGGATAATCAATCTTGGAAACCGGATGCCTTTTAGAACCAATTATTATATCTGCATCGTACCATTCAAAGTGCTCCAATAACATAGCTAAACCATTTGGATTAATATCCATACCCCCATCCATAAAACCTACTATATCGCCCTTGCTTTGGCACATTCCGTATCGCACAGCATATCCTTTACCTTTATTGGTATCATAACCAATTACTTTAATATCAGGATTACTTTTAGCAAATTTTTGAGCATTGATAAATGTGTTATCATCTTTACCATCAACAACACAGATTAGCTCAGCAGGATACCGAAGTTTATCTAAAACATTCTTAATACGTTTTAGATCAGAAGCTACTGTTTTCTCTTGCCTATAAACTGGAACTATCAGTGATACGAGCTTTATTTCCACAAAGAATCCTTCCCAAAACTTAAGTATATAAGGAGAGATATGAGTAGTAAAGCGATAACTGAAATAGATACACTAATCACTGAAAATAAACTATAATGATAAAACCAAACTACAATTATCTGTAAAGATGCTGCAACTAAAGGAAATATCACTACCTTAGTTTTCCCTAACGACAAACTATAACTGATCAAAAGTGATGAAATTGTAAATAAACTCATAGATAATCCAAACCAAAAGAGTAAGTTTTTTCCTTCAAGGTAAGACGAATTATATAACATAGTAATGATTAAAGATGGAAATAGCCAATAGACAATAAGTAACCCTAGAGCAAGAAAAAATGTAGCAGCTAGACTATAGATAAACACTCTCCTGTAATCTTCACCTTTTGATTGCCTACCAGCCACCATCGGAAATATTACTGCTCCGATCGGACCTGCTCCAAAAAAAATTATTTTCCCTAAAGTTGAGATAGCACTATAAATTCCAGCATCATGAGAAGAGAAAAAGTGTTTCACTAAAATTAAATCAGAAGAAATTAAAGAAGTTACTGAGAATGATTGGATCATCACAGGAATGGCGAAGAAAAGCATCGGGCGCACATTCGGCAAATTGGGATTTCGTTGCCTTTTAAAATCCTTAAGATAAATTTTGCTGATATACCAACCTACAACAGAAGCAACCGCTAAACTAACCATCACCCCGCCGATAGCAAAACCTACGTACACTAAAAGAACTGCCAACACCAGTTTGGCAAGATTCTCTGCCAACACTGCAAACATCATCTCTTTAAATTTTAACAACCCTTGTAATACAGATTTATTCACCAATGAAGGGATGGAGAAAAAATAAGTTGCAGCTACCAACAACATATACCAAAGCTGATTTATATGTAAAAATGAAATAATAAATGGCGAGATTATAACTATCAGGATGAAAAGCCCTAAGGCTACTTTAAAACTTCTGTCTTTTAACCAGTTTGTCAAGATTGCTATTTCGTCCTGATTTTTTGCAGAAGAGATATACTTAATAATTACCATACTTAAAGAACCCGGAATTATTCCCAAAAATCCAATGACTGAAATCAACACAACTAATTCTCCATAACTACTTGGTCCAAGCATCCTACCCATAACAAAATGGTATAAATAATTTAAAAAACTTACTGAGTTAGAACCTATTACCAAAATCATGCTGCCTGAAAATAAAGGATGTTTGATAAAATTGAAAATTGAAAATTGTTCTGCCGAAGGCAGTTTGAAAAACAAATTGAAAATTTTAATCATGCTATCCAATACCCCCTTAAAAACATCGCTGTCTCGAAAACCAGACCGCAACAAGATAAAAAAAGTGTAATTATTTTAATCGTTTTAGGTAAACTGTTAATCCATATTGCTGCTGCCAAAAAAGATGGAAATAGAATTATCACATAACGGGGGGATGAAGAAAAGCTCCCCTGAATAGTAGGAATTAAAAATCCCAACATAGCAAAAAAAAGATATGAAAGTCTTATCTTTTTGAAATAACCATAAATTGGAAGCAAAAAAAATACTATCCCTACTGCAAACTCCAGCACAAGTGTCTGAAAAATTGGATTCTGTATACTGGTTGTTGCCAGCATTTTTATATATCTAAAATAGACTTGAGGAAGTAATGTAATACCGGGCTGATGCTGCTCACCTATCAATCTCTGGAAACTATAAAAAGCAATAGGATCCCCAATGGTAGCATTTAAATACCACATATATGTCCCCAGGCCTAAAGGGATTAAGAAAATCCAAAACATTTTTGAGAACTTCATTTTTTGTTCCCATGCTTCTATAAGCAGTACTGGCAAAAGTAAAATTCCAAAAACCCGCGTAGCAGAGGCAGCTGCACCAAAAATTCCCGCAAGCAACCAATTATTTTTTCTAGCGCAATAAAAAGATAAAACTGCTAGAAATAAAAATAACGACTCGTTGTAAACTGCGCCAAAATAAAATGATGTTGGAAAAATCAAAATTAAAATAATGGTTAAATAAGCAATTTTTTTTGAAAAATCAATATTGATAAGTTCGAAGAGAAATATCAGAGCTAGTACAAATGAGACATTCGAAATGATTAAGCCAGCCAATGCAGAGTTGATAAGAGAAGGTAACAAATTAAATTGGTCAGGCTTTGTCAAAAATGACATAAACATTGGGTAAACAGGAAAAAAAGCTTGTTCTAAATGCTTATAGCCAAATATAGCAATGGATAGATAATGTTCTCCATCAAAATTTGCCCAGGAGAAAAATTGAGGAGACATTTGGTAATTAAGAACACCACCCCCTAAAAAACGGTCTCTTTGCCCCAGTGGAACAAAATTAATTGCAAAAAAGGCGATGATTACTAAACTTATCCGCCATGTCAAAAAAAGCAATAAAACTTTAAAAACGGGTGAATTAAAATTAAGATATTTATTCATTACTGAGAGCTTTCAAATAAACAGATTTTGTCTCCTCTGCAACTTTTTTCCATGAAAATCTTTCAGCTTGTCCTAAACCTAATTTTGATAATTTATCTTGAAGTAATTTATTTTTTAAGATCTCTTGGGAAACTGATATAAATTGTTTAAGATTAGTAGGATCAAAATATATCACCGCTTTCCCTCCAATTTCAGGCAAACTTCCTCTATCAGATGAAATTACAGGTGTCCCACAAGCAAAAGCTTGCAATATAGGTAATCCGAATCCCTCATAAAAAGAAGGCTGAACATATGCTGTAGCCAAATTATAGAATACTACTAATTCATCCTCCTTAATTTGCCCTGGTCTGATTATCCTAGTTCCAAGTCCATATTGTTTTATAAGATTATTTGTAAGTTTTAAGCTTTTCAATTCAGGATGATCAATATTTTCTACATCCTTTAGAAAAACTCCACCTATCAAAACAAGTTTTACATCTTCAAATCCAGAAGATTGTATCAATTGCTTAAAGCCTTCTATTAAAAAAGGTAAATTTTTAACCCAATTGGCATCTCCTACATAAAGCAAGAATCTGTCTGATAAATGATACTGTCTTTTTATGTAAAGAAGTTTTGTGCTGCTTCTCAATAACTTAAATCGTTCATCTGCTGCTAAAGGAATAACTGTAATTTTACTCTCTTTAAATTTTAAAAATCTTACAATATCTGCTTTGGAAGCTACTGAATCAGTAATAATATGTCTACAGTTACTTAATGCTATTTTCTGCAGCATAAAATTCATTTTACCTTTGAACCCTACCGGATAATTTCTAGAAAAAATTAGAGGAATTACATCATGAATTGTTACAATTGTAGGAAAGCGTTTTGTTATAGACAAAGTATGAAAAAAAAGATCAAACCAGGGATAGTGAATCACATCAGCATTTTTGACCTCATCAAGATTTGAAAATTCCTGAATATCCAGCGATCTATCTCTACTGAGAACATCAAGTAAATGATTGGTATAGTAACCTATGCCTCTAGTGTTATGCGCACTTTTTAAAGGTATGTTATTTATTGCTATTTTCATAATTTGATTAAAATCATAGTCTACCGTCTCTTTTGCGATTAGCAAAATAGTCTACCGTCTATAGTGAATCCAAAACTTTATGTATGCAACTGAGAATCTAAGCGATGAAAACAATGCGAAAATAAATCCCGGAAATCCATCAACGTATCCCCGGTGCCTTATAAATATTTTTAGAAACCAATAAGTAGGTTTCATAAATAAATAATCCACTAATGAAAATATGTTCCTGTTTACTCCGGCTTCTATAAGCTGAAATGCCAGTAATTCCGTATATCTGTTAAATCTTTCCATATACGTTGTAAAACTTTTATCTCTTAAGTGCAAAAGGTCATTTTTTAGATAACCCACTTTTCCTTCCACTTCTGCCTGCTCATGAACATCTTTAGCAGGAAGCCTACCCTTTCCCTTCCGATATAGTCTTAAAGTTAAATCTGGATATTGTCCTCCTTTTGTCAAATACTTCCCCAGGAAAAAATTCTTGCGGGGGATCCAATATCCATTAATATCAGATTCTTTTGAAACAGCTACACGAATTTCGTTTACCAACTCATTGGTTACAACTTCATCAGCATCCAGTTGTAATATCCAATCCCCTTTTGCTGCATCGATTGCTTTATTTTTATTAATATGAAAGACAAGTGGATTATTTGTTTGAATAATTTTTGCATTAAATGATTTAGCAATTTCTAAAGTTTTATCTGTTGACCCTCCATCAACAACAACAATCTCATGTGCTATATCTTTTACAGAATTCAGACAATTTTTTAAATTATCTTCTTCATTAAAAACCGCTAAAACCACAGATATTTTTTGCATTATTTTAAAGCAACAATAAAGAAAGCGTTTGTGCCATTTGGATAGTATATTACCTTTTTTACATCAAAATTTGATCTGTAAATTAGCCCATCATACTCGCTGGGGCTCAGAACATATAGTACCCCTTTGCTGGACTCGTTTACAACCGAATTCCATCCTCCAAAAGAATACCTATCAAAATAAGATACATTGTTAGAGCTTCGATCCTGAGCATTGTTAAAAATCACTGTATTTAAATATTCCGATAACGGCTTATTTAAATAATATAAGTAAAAAATGTATGGCTGAGACCTGATCGCGGTATTATAAACTTGATCGTACTCTTTGTGGTTTTTTACATACTCAACAATCTGCTTCATGCCATATTGCCAATCAATCGCATATCTTTTCGGAAATTCGTTAAAATAATAATTTAAGAAAACCTTCAGTGAGATTGCCAGCGCTACTAAACATATAAATCCAACCATCCTTCTAAAAAAAGCCTTCTTAAAAAAATCAATTAATGTATAGAATCCTAATGCGGTTATTATCTGCCAGCTACCCATCATAAAAGCAGCCCTGCCTGCATGCGGCGCCTCTGCAAATAAACTAGATGGTAATGGCCCAAGCAAAGCCCAAAAAAACACCAATAAACTTTCTTTTGATTTTTTATGAAACAAGTATATTAATCCTAAAATTAAAAATATTGCATCTACTTTATAAAATTCTCCTGAACCCTGAGCAGAAAGCCGAGGATTAGTATCTCCTGATTCAAACAAAAATTTTGGATCAAAGTGCCCTGAATATTGTTCTAAAATCAAATTAATTCTTCCTAAGAAATAATTATTTGTACTTTTAAAGAGAATCGTCTTTTCGAAATCACTTTTACCCTGTATTGTTTGATTATATCTAACTATCCCTAATAATCTTGGATTAAAAATACTAAGCGCAATAAATCCTCCCAGCAGAAAAGAGGATAATAAAACACTGGCTTTATCCCAAGTAATATCTTTAAAATATAAAATAAATAATAATAATAAAACCGGAGGAACTATTATTTCAGCTGCATGGTAAGATACCATGCTCAACAAAAAGAAAAAAAATGATAAGGGAGAAAAACTTCTGTTTTTCTTAAATCCCTGGTAAAATAATAACAATCCCAGCATAAAGAAAAACAAAGCAAAATTAGCTTCATGATTGAATCTGGAGAAAAATATATTTTGCGGGGAAATTGCTAAAAAAAGTGATGAAGACAAACCAATAAAATCACTTTTAAATAATACTCTTGCTAAGAAAAAAATCAAAACAACATTGAGGATACCAAAAATAGCAGCCGGCAATCTGGTGCTAAATTCTGACAAACCAAGTAGTTTCACAGAAAGTGCAGTGATATAAATATGTATCGGTTGTTTATCTTCTCCGAATGATTTAAAAAATAGGGGTAAAAAAGTACCATATTCATCTCTGAGATTATTTGCAATCGTATAAGCATTAAACCCTACTGCAGTCTCATCCCAAGAAAGAGATGGCGGAACGCTATCTAATCTATCAATCCTAAGTCCTGCAGCTAAAATAGCTATCACAATCAGTAATATGTATATTCTTTTCATTTATCAAAGATATAAAGTTGCGGAAACTTTCCGAATTCAAATTTTCCAAATTTTCTAACCGTTGAAAATCCCCAATCATTAATATTGTTTCTGATAACTTCCTGCTGGAATTTTTGTGGGTCGTATTTTAAGTAAAAAAGGGCAAAAATATACGGCTGGGCGTATTTATCGGAAATTAAAATCCGGTTATATTTATTAAATTCCTGACCGAAATCTTCATAAATCTTTTTATATTCATACTGCCAATCTGTTGAAGAAATTAAAGGGTAAACAGTTAAAAACTTAAAGAGATAATTAACAAAGAAGGCAAAAAATATGCCTAAGATAACTAGTTCAAAATATTTGAATCTTATAAATTGTTTTAAGTATATTATCCCCATGGCAGAAATTATATGAATAAAGGGGATAATTGATATAGTTCTTAAAGCATGCGGAGACTCTCGGGTTAAACTGGCTGGAATAGGAGATAATAAGAGTAAGACCAAGGATAAAAATGTTAATTTTGATTTTCTTCCTATTATATATAGGAACCCTAATAACAAAAAAACTAGCTCAGGAAAATAAATCTGGCCAAAACCCGGTATCTGACTTCTTGAATTTTTGTCACCTGCAAACAGAAAATCCGGACTAAAGTGTGAAAAATAGTTTGTTATAAACATAGCGCTAGTCCCCTTAATAGTCTGTAATCTGGCGCCACCTGTATCAAATCTGTATACTTTATAGATAGGAATCATACTAAAAATTACAATAATTCCAGATAATATTACCGGTAGCATACCTTTTTTAAAAATACTTTTAAGATTCCTAATATCGTAAATAATTAATATTATGGTTGTTAATGGAATAATAATTCTAAAACTATTGTAGCTATAAATACTTAAGATAAAACTTGCTATAGAAAACAACAGATACCAACTTTTTTTACCTAATCCTAAGAAAAGATATATACCCAGCATATAAAACATTAAACCTGCTGTTGCCTCGTAACCTGTTCTCGAGAAAATAAAAAACCAAGGAGAAATAGTAACAAAAAAACTACTTAATAATCCCAAAGTTATACCTGATAATCTCTTTGATAGAAGATAAGTCAATATTACAACCCCTAAAGAAAACAGAACTGCAGGCAATCTAACTGCAAATGCATTTAAACCAAAAAATTTCTCACTAATAAGTGTTGCATAAATATAAACAGGTAACTTGAATTCCCCAAAGGCCCTAAAATGTATAGGTAAAAACTTTCCCCACTCATCTTTTCCTGTTTGTAAAACAGAAAAAGCATTGTACCCTATTGATGCCTCATCCCAATAAACAGAAGAAGGAATTTCCCCAATTTTATATAATCTTGTAATAAGAAAAAAAAGACAAATTAATACTAATAAATATTTCTTCATTTAACTTCTACGATATCAAAAGCGTCTTCACCGTTTAGGAATTTTATTGACAAAAGCCTTGTATTCTCTTTTGGAAAATCTCCGCTTCTTCCAATAAACAGTAATTTTTTATCCGAGTTCTCTCTGACAATATCGGCAAACTGTGTTCCCTTATCACCCAAATCAGGAAAGTAGAATCTATCAAATCTTAAAACTCTTACCCAATCATAAGTTTCAAACCTGACTAAATTCGGATCATTCTGATACTTTGCAGGATCATAATTGAGATAAAATAAAGTAAACATATGCGGTTCCCCATAATGACGGGTAAAAACAATCTCGTCATATTCATTTTTATGTTCATTGATATAATTTACAGCTTCCTTATATCCATATTGCCAATCTCTGGAATAAACTTTAGGATAAATTTCATAATAATTATATAGATACCTGCTAAATTCAAAATAAATAATTAATATCGAAATAATTATTAATAAGAATTTTAGATATTTGGATTTTTTCTTTAACCAATTTAATAAATGATAAAAACCAAAACCACAAATTAATTGATAAAAAGGAGCAGCTATTGCTGTCCTCAATGCATGAGGAATACTATCATTAGTTACTGAAACGGGAATAAAAGATAAAAACAACCAAGACAATAAAAGATTTTTAAATTTATGTTTATAGTAAAACAGTGAGATTAACCCTAGTATCAAAAATGGAGCTTGAAAATAATAAAGCTCTCCCATACCTTGAACATGATGCTGCTTATGTGGAGCGCCAGAAAGAAATAAGAATTGGGGAGTAAAATGAGAAAGATAATTATTAGTAAAATAAAATGCCACGTAGGTAACTTTATTGTGAATAAGTCTTGGTAAAGGCTGTGGCAATTTAGAACGACCCCTATTTTCATTTATCCTGGGAATTATCCCAGGGTCATCGGTAATGCTTACCAATTTATAACGGGCGCTTCTCTCACCACTGAATAAATAAGGAATCAATGGCAACATTAAAATAGTAAAAACTATTAATGATACAGCAGCGATTTTTCTAAATTTAATCAGGCTTTTTCTATATAAAAACATTATCACTACTAAAAATAAGGGAGTAAAAATTCTGGCAGAATTATAAGTAAAAACAGAGAAAGCAAAAGGAATCATTGATAAGACAAACCACTTTTGATCCTTAAATCCTTTAACTAAAAACCAAATGCCGATAGTTACAAAAAGGGTGGCCAGAGATGATTCAAAAGATGCTCTGGTGAGTTGTATATACCAGGGGGAAATACCAAGTAGAAATGCAGCAGCTAAACCGGTTAATTCACTGGCAAAAAGCACTCTTCCTAAAAAGAACATCACCAGTACGGTTAGTGTTCCATATGCAACAGGGGTAATTCTTACTCCCAGCTCATTGAGCCCAAAAAAATAAATGCCGGGAATACTGGCATAAATCTGCACAGGTAACTTATATTCACCGTAAGCCTTAAAATGTACGGGGAAAGACTCTTTCCACTCATCTTTACCTGTTTTCAAAATCGAATAGGCATTATATCCAATTGATACCTCGTCCCAATTCAAAGCAGGTGGATCCTCCGTAACTTTGTAGAACCTCAGAAAGAATGCTAATATTACCACCAGTAGAAGCGCAATATAAACTTTGTATTTCATTTAGAGTAATGCATTAATGTTAGCAATTTATGCCCAGAAAAGCTATGATCAGAGCATGTTCTACCTCTTTATTATTTTAATATTTTCTCTTATGGGGATGAAGGCGCTTCTACACCCAGGCCTTTTTACCGCTCACGACATTTGGCATCAGGTAGTCAGACTTTATTATTACTCCCAAGGCATAAATGATGGTCAATTTCCTCCTTATTGGATCGGACAACTGGCAAACAACTTCGGATATCCACTTTTTCTATTTTCTTATCATCTACCTTGGATTATAGGATCAGCAATCCTAAGAACCGGCCTTGATATTCCAACTACTATGAAAGCCTTATTCTTTTTGTCTTATATCATATCTGGTCTTACTATGTATCTTTTTGTAAACAGTCTTTTAAATAATAAATTGTCTGCTCTTTTATCTGCCATTTTATACCTTTGGCTGCCTTATCATTTTTTAATTATCTTTGTCAGCGCTTCAATGGGAATTGCTTTTGTGTTTGCCTTTTTACCATTAGTTCTTTTAGGTATTCATCTTCTAAAAAAAGGGGGGGGAACAGGCATAGCAGTATTATCAGTAGGTCTTTCAGGCATTATCCTATCACATATTATGCATTTAGTATTTCTATTTCCCATTATTTTAATCTTCTTCCTTTGGGGATTTATCAGTTCTTCAAAAAAGGTTATTTTCCTAAAAAATATTACTTTCGGTTTAATACTTACAATCCTGCTTTCCTCCTTTTATTTAATACCTGCTGTTTACTACAACCAATTCACCAGGGTTCACCAGGAAATCGGTTTTTCGCAGCTTTACAAAAGAAACTTTATCAACCTTAATCAACTAATATATTCAAAATGGGGTTACGGTCCGATAGTAAATAACGCAAAAAACGGAGAGAGCTCCTTTCAGCTAGGTTTTGCTCAATGGATTTCCATTATTATCCTTGTGTTATTAATTGTTTCCAGAAAATTATCCAGATTTTACCGAAACTTAGGTATCAGCATATTAATCATCTTTGCAACCAATGTCTTCCTTATGCTGGATTATTCAAAACCCATTTGGAATCTTTTAATAAAATTTACAACAGTAGATTTTCCTTTTAGATTATTGCTGCCTACTGCTTTTATCGCATCAGTTTCTGCTGGTATTGTAATAGTCAATATTAAAAAAAGTCTACGAACCCTTGTCTTTATTTTGTTAATTCTGGTAACAATTTATACAAACAGAAATCACATCAATGTAAATCAGTATACAAATTTTCCTATTTCAACATATCTAAATATTGAGACAGAGAAAACTACCAATACTTATAACGAATACCTACCTATAAAGGCAAACGGAAAGCTATTAGATAAACCTTGGGATGAAATTGTGGGAGAAAATATATCTTCATCAAAAATGCAACAAACAACTAATCTTTTATCTTTTAACCTCAACGTGACTAAGGAAAGTACTGTTTCTGCCGGTCAATTCTTTTTTCCTGGCCAGAATCTTTATATCGATAGCAGACAAACAAAATTTACCGCCGACAAAGAAGGAAGAATAAACTTTATCGTAAGTCCAGGTATACATAAAATCGCAGTGAAATATCAGGAAACATTATTGATAGCAATATCAAAAATCCTGACGATAATCGGAATTTTGGTAATCCTAATTATTTTTTTGAAAAATTTAAAACTATTTAGAAAAGATATTACTTCTGATTAAGCCCGCTTTATATAGTTTATAAACTATAATAATCCAGAAAGTATCCAAAATAAATTTAGTGCCCTTTAAAAATTGTATCGAGGATGCTTTTTCATGATATCTGGTAGGAATGGGAATCTCTCCTATTTTAAAGCCATGGCTTAAAGCTGAAATAGTTATCTCTTGGTCGAAAACAAAATCATTAGAAAAACGCTGGAAAGGGACTGTTTTTAAGACTTTAGCTGAATATGCCCGAAATCCTGAGAAATGTTCAGAAAAATTAACGTCAAGCAAGATATTTTCCAAAATACAAACTATCCTGTTCACATAATATTTGATTTTAGGCATGCCTCCTGACAAAGCAGATTGTCTGCTTTGAATCCTGGACCCAAACATAAAATCATAACGGCCGTCTAAAATTGGCCTTATCAACTCTTCTATTAATTTAGCATCGTATTGATAATCAGGGTGCAGCATTACAACGATATCCGGATTTTCTTTCAATGCTTCCCAATAACAAGTCTTCTGATTGCCTCCATACCCTAAATTGTTTGGATGTGCAAAAACGTTTATACCCAAGTTCTTGGCAATCGCTACTGTTTCGTCTTTACTTCCATCATCTACTAAAATAATATTATTTCTGTACTTAATGGGAATTTCTTCGTAAGTATCTTTCACTGTTTTTGATGCATTATATGCAGGCATAACAATAATAACTTTTGGGTCTTTCATAATTCTATTGCATAAAAAGCAGGCTTACCATCATAAAAATAAAATGTCTTTAGTATTTTATCTTTATTAATAGATTGTACCGGTAAACTCCAAGAACTTCCAATAATTAAAACCTTACTTAAATCTTTATCTTTAGCCCAAAAAACTTCTCTAATTGAAAATTTATCAAAAAATAATCCCTGGTTATTTATTTGATATCTTTTTTGAAAATTTTTTGGTGAATAATTCCCATAATATGCCAGATAATAGTTCGCTCCTACTCCTATAACAGGCGCTGCCTCTCCAAATTTAGGATCAAAGATAATTTGATCATAATTATTGTATTGCAACCAGGCAAACTGGGCAACTTGCTTAAACGGATATTGTAGATTTTGTGACTTTTCATATGGATAACTAACCATATATATATAGAAAAAATAAATTACATTTAAAGAAAGTGCGAAAAAAATAAGGACGAGAATTAAAACCTTAAGTCTAAAGATAATTAATCCTTTTACTCTTTCTAAAAACCAATATATTCCAAAAGCTGAGATAATACTTATACTAGAAAACGCCAGCATTGCTCTATGAGGGCTAAATACTTCAAAAGTTAATGCAGATGGAATCATAGCTACTAAAAGCATTCCCAAAAGTAATTTCTTTGGATTATCTAGATCCTTGTTTTTAACAAGAAATAAAATTCCCAAAATAAAAAAGGGCAACTGCCATAATAAGAGAGGACCAGAACCAATTAATCCCTGATTCGTTAACTCTAAACCATTAGCAAAGAGATATTTTAGATTAAACTGATTGAGATATCTAGTAAAACCATAATCAAGGAAAGCTTTAACAGGATTTTCAGTTAATCCTATTAATCTCCCTAAACCAACATCCTGAGTGATAAATACCGAGGCAGCTCTAAACCTCAATCCTGAATTTGTGATAGTTACAAACAAAAGTGGGATAATTAGCAATATCCATATAACAGAAAGGGTGATAAATTTTTTGCTCTTAATCTTTATTTTTTTTCTATATATAGTTGTAAAAAGTAAAAACAATAAAGGTATTATAATAGTTTGAGAAGTATAAATGTACATAGCTAATACTAAAATAAATATTCCAATAATGCTCCATAAATAATCTCTTTTTAAGTCAAAACCCTTTAATAAACAATATAATCCAAGAAAATCTAAACTAATTCCTATTACGTTTTCAAAACTTTTTCTAGAATAAAATATTTCAGAAGGTGTAACAGCTACCATCAAAGCACCTAGTAAGGCAAGTATCCAATTATCTGTTAATTTTCTTGTAAATAGAAAAACCGCCAAAACGGTTAGACTACCGAAAAATGCTGCCGGAATCCTTATTGTCACTTCATGATTACCAAATATTTTGTAAAAAACGGAAGTTATATAAATATAATGCCCCACTTTATATTCGCCAATTGAAGGAAAGGCCAAAGGCATAAAATTCCCATAAATATCCCTTTTTGTTTCTGTAATGGAGATTGCATCATATAATTGTGATACTTCATCATGATTTAATTGAACCGGGAAATCAGCAAGCCGGTAAAAGCGTAAAAATATTCCTATCAAAACTATTATTGCCAAAATCAAGTATTTGATACTCATATACAAACCCCTTGTATCAAATAAGCTTTTTCCATATTATTTTTATCTTTATAAACCTTGGTTGTTTGAATATTGAATTCATCTATCTTATTAATGTCACGTTTACTGACAAATACTTCCATTTTTTCATTTACACTGCAGGTTGTAAATTTTTCATCAGAACCGATAATTTTAATATTAGCCAACTGATACTGACGGAATTTATATGGGGAGGGAATCGGCTGAAATCCAGCCTGAGAATTAACAGATGTGTACCATTCAATATAGGAGACAATATCTAAAGTGATATCATCTGATATTGCTGTTTTGAAATTGCTTGATTTTTCAAAAACATTATCGACCAGTTTGTTAACCCATGAAGGCCGTAAAGCAGTAGTGTTTTTATAATCAGGGTTTAGATTAAATATATTTATCGCCAGTTCCATAATTACCAAAAAAAATATTAAAATTGTAATCTTTTTGTTTAATTGTCCGAATCCAAATGCTATTACCAAAGCCATAAAAGGTAGTGTTAATACAACCAGTTCCAAGCTTAAGCTGGGATAGATCAATAAAGATGGAAAAGTTAAAAGCAAGAAATACACTATCAACAATCTTTTCTTTTGCTCACCCCTTCTTATTAAGAAAAATAGTCCAAAGATAAAAGGTATGATTAAAATCTTAGGCCAAGCGCCTAAATAGGAATAACTCCATTCTCCATTTCCATCAAATTGCCCAAAATAGACAGCTGGACTGATATTGGATAACCAATGTAAAAAACCTGCTGTTAAAAAATGCGTCTTGTTAAAAACAATCCTACTGGCTGCTTGAGGCCAACCAGATTCCTGACCTTGTCCTCTTAATCTGTCTATGCCATTTTTTATGGTTACATCGGAAAAAATTGAAAAATTATTTTCCGAAAGACTCCGTTTGGATTGAGGAACATTTAAAAATAGCGTAAATGTCAAAAAAACTATAATTGCAGAATAAACAATCAGCGTAAATCTTTTCTTTTTATCCGTTGATTCTTGATAAAAAAATAATGTAAACAATGTAAAAGGCAACAAAATAAACCAGGCTTGTTTAGATATCAAAACAGATATAACCATAGTCAGCATAATAAGCAGTAAATTTCTCTTGCTGACTAGTAAATAAAAAAGCAGGGTGAAAATAAATGTGAGTACGATTGTTTCATTTGGTATTTTAGATAAAAAAATCAAAGGAGGTGAAAATGCTGCAACTGAAGCGCTAATAAACCAAAAAAGAGGATCTGGACTAAAAATCTTTGCAATTTGATATATAAGAAAAACCAGCACTACCCCTATTATAATAAAAGGTATTCTGGCTCCGAATTCCGATTTGCCGAATATGAATTCTCCACTGGCAGTAAGATACGAAACCACAGGCAATTGGTAATCTTCCAGGGAATTAAATAGTAGCGGGAATGATCTCCCAAGTTCATCCTTACCATAAGTTGCTAGCGTATATCCTCTATAAGCTATCCTCGCCTCACCTGAGGTAAAAGAAGGAAAAGATAAATTTATAATCCTTATAACAAAGGTGGCAGAGATAATTAATAACAAAAATATAAGATGATTTTTATTCATTCAACAAATTTTTTATATTTAAATTACATTTTGTGTCAGGATTTGTTTCATAAGCTTTCAAAAATACATCCCCTGCCATATCTTTAATATCAAAAAGAAAACTTAACTGATGCTCTTTTACTTGACCATCAGAGATTGCCAATAGATCCCCTACTAGAATCTGCTTTTTGCAGGCATCTTCTCGCCAACTAATTGGCCTTGCTTCAATATTATCCAAAACATAAGGTTCATCAAATTCAAAATTACTATAATATTGATTTTTAATTTTATTACCCAATATTTCTTGAAAGGACCGTGGATCGTATTTTTTTAGATATGCAAACCTAATCCCTACTGCCAAATCTCTTGATGAATCAATAACAAATTTTTTATCTTTCATTTGTTCAGTTATTTCTAACAACTTTAAATAGACATAGCCATAATTCTCAGAACGTTCATATTTTAAAAGAATAAAGTAGGAAAGATATAGCTGGAATAAAGAAAAAATAATTATCACAGTTAAAACAAAAGCTTTAATTTTAAAATATTTAGACAGACACCATATCTCATATAGGCCAAAGCTAACAACCAAAGTCACCGCCCACAGAAAAACAAGACCCCTGATAGTCGAGAAAGGATCCCTTGTAAGACTAGATGGAATTGGAGCTAAAATAAGCAGTAATATAATCATTTTATTAAGCTGTGAAAAACGATTTTTCAAGAGTGACCGCAACCCAAAGAAAAACGGGATAATCATCCAACTATAAAATACAGAAATATCTGGCATCGAACGTGCTCCCTGAGGATCGGGGCTAAAAAATAGATTATTGGGAGAAAAATAAGCTTGATACTGACTTAAGAATTCTCTAATAATAAATACAGGTCTGCCAAAAGGGATAAAGCGAAGATCTGCGCTATTATCCTGAAAAAATTGATTATTAAAGTAATCTACTTGAGAAAGTCTCCTGGTAAATGCTCCGGAATTAACAATTAATAGATGAGGAATTTGAGTAAGCACAAAAAATATTAACCCTACTATCAAAAACTTCTTTTTTAAAAAAAGAGTTTTCCTAAATAACAATATAAAACCAATTAAAAAAAGTACACTGACCACTCGTTCGCTATAATAAGCATGAGTAGATAAACCTAAAATAAATGTCGCTACAGGAAAGAATCGATAACTTCTTAATGATAAATAAAACATTAAAAAACTTAAAGCAAACAATGTTACACCTAAATTTGCTTCCGTTCCAATTCGGGAAAAAAATACTGCCCATGGAGCAATTGCAACTAAAAAAGCAGCAATAGGAGACAGTAAGAGAAAACTAATAATTACCAATAACGTTCCTGAAACTGCAGAAATAAAATGAATAGAAAATATTGAATCCCCCCAATAATAGATTGGGATCACCGAGAGATATGTATACAGTGGAGCCTGGAATGATCCAAAGGATCTAAAAAGGATGGGGAAACTTTGTCCATAACGATCTTTACCAGTATGTAATATGGAAAAAGAATTATATCCCTCAGATGCTTCATCAATTATTAATCCAGGAGGAATAATACCTATTTGATAAAATCTCAAAGCCGAACTAATAACTATAATAGAAATAAAAATAATTATTTGTTTCCAGTTAAGTTTCATTTATCTTTCTAAAACTCTTCGAGCTTAAAATAATTCCGATTGTAACCATGAAATTGATTATCGGAAAAAACAATATTGGTCCTAAGTTAAATTTAGGAGAAATAAGAGAACTAATGAGTGAGATAATAACTGTATATATCAGGATCTTCGGAAGCGACTTACAGATAATGTACAGAAATCCTACCAAGAAAAAAGGTAAAAAAATAGGTAAATATTTTTCAAACTCTTCAACACCTATTCTTTCTCTGGGGTGACTCTTAAAAAAATATAAATTTGGATCTAAATTGGCAAAAAAGTTGTGCTGCAATTTGTAAATTGGTAAATTAAAATCCTTAAAATAGGCTAAAGAGATCCTATTTGTATATATTTTACCCAATTCCTTAGCATAAAATTCATGTCTCTTATAATACTGTTGTATATCAAGAGCAGATTTACTAAAAATACTTTCATCGAAAGCCTCTCTTGCTGCAATAAAAAATACAGCCATTGTTAACATTATCAGCAAGAAAATGAGTTTTTTGGATTCGATTTGCCAAAAATATATAAAATTTACAAAGCTTAAACTAAAAACTAATATACCAACTAATAGATTCCTTTGAATAACAACCCACCACCATGGGTTTAGAATAATTACAAACAGAAGAATCAATAACTCCTTATTTCTAAACAGTTTCATCATTTCTTTTTTTCAGTATTTATCAAAATACCGAAATCCCCATCACCTACCATCTCCTGACTAATATCTTTCTTTTGGGAAGGAGTAAAGTTTGGAACAATAATAATACTCTTTTCGGGAATTGATTTACTGCTATCCCAAAGCTTTAACCCACCAGGAAAATATAAGTTTGAAAAGAAATCAACTGCGATCTTATTCTGATCACGAAAATCACTTTGGATAAATAGATTAAGACTCTTTATTTTGCTTAGGTTATAAGCTTTTTGGAAAACTAACTGATAAGGCTTTGCAAACTCAGATTTAACCCGCTTTGGATATTCATACCAGTAATCTCTGACAAAATCCACGTAATTAAAAATTACCATTAGCATTACTATTAAAACTGCCGCAAATCTTACCCAGTGATTTTTAATATTTAAGAGAACGAAAAATCCTAGACAGGTAATAATTGTGTACAGCGGCAACAAAACCAATAGCCTACTCCCTCTATGAAAAGATGCTGCCAATCCATAAAGTAGAGGCGTCAGAAAGAAAGTTAGTAATATAAAAATTTGCATTGGGTCTTTTTTTTGAGCAATTTTAAATATTCCAAGAGTAAAAATTGGCAATGTCGCCAGCAAAAAAACTCCCTGTCTGCCAGTTGAATGATAAGGAGTAGAATCACCCTGAATAAACAGGAAGGATGGATCAAAAGAAGAAATATAAGGCAAGAAAAACTCCTGGTAAGATTGAACGTTACGGGGCCTATTATAGGCAAGAATAGCTCCAGGATACTGGTTTTTTATTGAATACATAAAAATAGGAAATACCATAACTACTACAAGAAATTTTACCGTTTCTAAGGCAATATTTTTAAAGCTTTTTTTATGATTAAGATAATATATAAAAATCATTGTTAAAGTAACATAAACTGGTACAATCAGTCTCATGCCAGGATATGTAAACAAACCAATACCTAAAAACATAGCAGAAAGGTACAGATATTTTGAATAAAAACTTTTTTGATATTTTGCTAGCATCCAAAGCCAAAGTATTGTAAATGGAACTGGGGCAATATTTTCCAGAGCTAAATGGGATTGAATCAAAACTGCAGGGATTGTCATAAAGACTAACAAACTTACAAAAGCTGCTTTTATATTTGAAATTTCTCTAGTAAGTAAAAATATTAATAGCCCGCTTATCACCACAAAAATAACACTAACTTCTCGAAGCACAGAAAATGATGGTCCGAATATTTTAAAAGCTAAGACTGTTGAATAAAAGGTAACTGGTTGCTTCCAATCGCTAAGATCAAAAGCTGACACAAATATCGGCAAAAACCTGCCGCTTTGGTCATAACCAGTTCTGGCAACCAATACAGCATTATAGCCTATTGCAGCCTCATCACCATTAATACCAGGGGGTGCTTGAGTGATTCTAAACCTAAACAAAAGTAAGAAAAATAACAGAATAATAAGTAGAGGAATTATTATTCTAAAATTTACATTTTTAACCATTACTCTTTTTAGAAAAATGCTCATATATTAAATATAAGGAAGATCCAACAAGAATAGTTTGGATTATGCTTCTGCTAATATTATAATCTATGTTTATATTAAATAGAGTCCAGATACTTGGTAAATCCCGAAGCGCTGGCACAATTGGTGAAAACATTCCCAACGTGAGTGATGGATCAAAAAAGAATAAGGAAGTAAACCAACTAATAAAAATCAGAAAAACTGGTATTAAATTTTTTGACTGAGTTAAAACTAAATCCAAAATTAACAGGGGAGTAAGCCAAATTAACCATTGTGGATGATAATGAGTAAAAATAAAGAATAAAAATAGGGGCACCGCATATAACTTCCATATCTCAATCTTTGTAGCAAACACTTTCTTGCCCCAAATGAAAAGATAAAAAAGAATTAAAAATGTCGGAAATAAAATGATAGACTCCCCACCAGATACAGGAATATTTGCATAAAGACTTTTCGAACTTTGGTTGGCAAATAAAGCAGTCGCCCTAAAACTATGTGAAGAAATGTATGGGATGATTGACAAAATGTAAGGCAATACCGCAAGAATCAACAATTTAAGTTTATCCATATAATTTTTGCCAAAAATAATGAGTGGAATAACTAAAAATACGGGAAATATTTTAAAAGCAATCCCAAATCCTAAAGAAAGAGCAGCCCATTCCAGTCTGTTCTTAACAGCAAAATAGATGGATAAAACGATAAAACAAGTAGGAATTATATCAAATTGGCCCATCATATATGTAGCATAAAGACTAACTGGATTAAACATCCAAAGGGTAAATGCCAAAACTTTTCTTTCTGATAATTTAAAAAGCAGAATACCAATCACTAAGTCAAAAATAAAATAGGGAAGTTTCAACAGAAACGGGGAGGATATCCCATCAAATAAAAATCGAAAGAGCCCGTGGTATAAATATATTGCAGGTGGATAATTAAAAACAGCTGAGGAGGAACTAAAATCATAAAGATTTAAAATATTACCGGATGCAATAAGTCTCCCTCCTAAATCAAAAACCTCCATATCAGAGTGATATGTAGTTAAAGATAAAAATACCCGCAGTATTACACCTATAGTTATAGCAACCCAGAGTTTTTTCATCTATTTTTTATTATTCCAAGAATTTTATTTTCAAATATTTCATTACTAAAATTTTTAGCTCTGGTAATTGCTTGTTTACTCATCTTATCTCTTAAACTATCATCTGCTATTAACTCTAAGGTTCTTTTTTTTAAATCATCTAAAGTTTCCCACAAATAACCTGATCTGCCATCTTCTACAATCTCCCTTTGTCCACCTTTTCCTATTACTACCGGTATACATCCTCCTGCCATTGCTTCAACTGTGGATATTCCAAAATGCTCCATCTTGATAGGATTAGTTTCCTCAAATCCAGCTGCGTGCCAATAAATACTTGACTCTCCGTATGATTTTATAAGATTATCATATTCTAAATTGGGATAAAATTTTATAGGTAAACCTTCTGCTAAGTTATGTAAATCTGCTAAATAATTCCTGTCTCCATCTCCTGCTGCACCCACCAGATGCAAACCCCATCCTTCAATCTGGCCACTTTCAAAAAGCTCTTTAAAAGCCTTTATCAAAACTTTTTGTTTTTTATCCTCTAAATATCCAAAGAAACGACCAACCGAAAGTATATATTTATGTTTATTTAAAGGTTTAATCTTATCTACATCAATAGGAGGATAAATTATTTCCGATTTAATCGGCCAATTTTTATTGGCGGATTGTTTCGTGAATTCGGAATTATAGATGATTAAATCCCAACCATTTAATTTAAATTTACCCCAGGCGCTTTTGGCAGGCTGACCCACCAGGGGAGACTGAATATGTAATATATTCTTCTTTGCTGTCGGAAAAAAAATGCTTCCATCAGTCAAATAAAAAAGCACATCATAATTTTTAAGAAAAAGTGGGCGATAAAAAATAGATGAATGCTTCCCTACTGGAGCGGAAGTAAAATTAACTGAATTTAAATTTAAATTGAATCTTTGTGATAATTCACTCTTTAAATAATTTGCTCCTAGGTTATATAAATGTTTATCCAAAAATACATCTACATTTGCTTGTAAAGAGAGTACTTCTGCAATTGTCATCATATACTTCTCTCCCCCACCAAACGTATCTAAATATGGAGAATAAATTGCAATCCTCATGAATATTTAAAATTATCCTCAATCAGCTTCTGATCTAAATCTTCATAGATTTTATCCAATGGCCTGGATTGCTGCATTTCCCATAATCTCACATAAGTCATGTAGAAACTAAATGCTTGCAACAAAGAATCCATCACACCTATTGTTCCATTAAAAAAACCTCTCCGTAATATTCCCTGATTGAAAACTTCTGTTATAAAAATTCTCAAGAAACGCCAACCTGACATATTTGGATGGTTAGACTCTAACCTTAACTTAGCATCAATCTTTGACCATTCTAAGCTTTTTAAAACTATTTGATCTACACTGCGGTGAGTGAGGTGGAGTAAAGAATTCTTACTATATCCTAATTTACCTTTAAATTTGGGTTGCTCATGGACTCTGCCAACCCAGCCCTCAAAATCATCTCTTTTTAGAAGTCTTATAACCCAGTCTTTTTTGTAAGGGCCAAAACTTACTTCTTGACCAAAAATAATGTTTCTGCGTGATAAGGCATAAGCTGAACAATTATCAAGAGTTATTAAAACCTCTATTTCTCTTCTTAGACTGTCTAATACCCTCTCATCAGCATCCACATACAGCACCCAATCCCCTGTTGCCTCTTTAGACGCGTTATTTCTTAAAGAAGCAAAATCTAAATCCTTAAATTTAAGTATTTTTTTTGTATATCCTTGAGCAATTTCTAAAGTCTTATCATCGGATCCGCTATCCACAACTATGATTTCATCAGCCCATTTGACAGATTCCAGACATGTTTTTATCTTATCTTCTTCGTTTTTTGTTAATATAATTACGCTTAACATATTTAATTCTTACCTAATTTAAAAAAACGTCTAAAAAAATTTGTTTCATTTGCATGTTTAATCCAATAATTGATATTTTCTGCTGATTTATCTTTTTCTATTTTTATGTCTTCTAAATTAATATCTTCCTTTATAAATTTATTCATCTCCCAAACCTTTAAATAAACAATCAGAAAAGAAAAAGCCTGTAAAAGACTTAATACTAAACCATGTAAGCCGTCTTTATATCCTTTCATAGCAAAAAATCTTGATAAAAATTCACTGAGTGGCTTTTCTAAAAGATCTTTCCAATTGAATTTGTATCCTTCCTTATTTAATTCCTCTGCCTGTATGCTAGTATATCTATTCATCCTTTCCAAAAATTGCGCAATGCTTATATAACTGTGGTGGATAATCGCATATTGTTCTTCCGCATCAAGGTCTAAACCTATTCCAGAAACTTTCGGTGGCCTGTGAATTGCATCTGTCCATTTGGCCGAGCCTTTTTTAAAAAACCTGATATTGTAATCAGGCCACCAGCCGGAGTGTTTTAGAAAATTTCCAAAGATTAAATTTTTTCGGGGCAGCCTGGCATAATCTATTTGTTTTGTAGTTCTAGCAATCTGTTGTAATCTTTCCGCCAACGTGGAAGATATTTCTTCATCCGGATCAATTACAAGCACCCAATCGCCTGAAGCTTTTGATAAGGCAAAATTTCTGGCCTTTTCTACAACCTCCTCTTTCTTATGAGAAAATACCTTTGCCCCCATTTTTTTTGCTATTTCAACTGTTTTATCCTCTGAGTACATATCACAAACTATAATCTCATCAGCCCATTTGGCGGATTTAATAGCTTGTTCTATATTTCTTTCTTCATTTAAAGTATTTATAACAACAGATATTTTGGAAGACACATCTTAAATCTTAATACTAACACCCGCTAGTATCAAGCTTTCTTTAAAAAGTTCCTGGTGTATATAATGCCGGGAATCTGCCCCAATGGGATAGTATAAAGAGTATTGATTGACCATTCCATTTCCATAACTGATAAACTACTATTAACATAAAAATAAACCAAATTTTCAAATAAAGACTTTTAAATCTAAAGCTGTTGTAAAAAAGAGACCCCAGACCTGCTGAAAGAAAAACTATCAGTATTAAACGATACATCTGATGTGGTTGCATATAATTAGTTGATAATTTATCTGCTTGAAATACTCCATACCCCCAATAGAAACTGCTGGAAAAATAGACTAGGAAAAAAACCATTATCAAAAGAAAACTAGGTTGGGTAGCTATTCTCCAAATTAGTAATGCAGTAGCAATACTCATCAGTGGAATAAGTGGCATATAATACCAAGGGTAGTTAGCTCCTCCCAACAATAGCGTCATAACTAAATATACTAGCGATGGAAAAATTATCGGAGGATATTCTTTTTTATATGAAAGCATTAAAAGGGCCAAAAATCCTCCAATCCACCAACCATCAAAAGGAAAATTAGCTATACTTATTCCTCCAAGTGTTGTTAAAAAATTTAATGATCCTACAAATCCTCTATCTATGCCTTGATAGAAAATCATATCAGTAAACAGTTTGGGATCCAAATATAATCCCCAAACAAAATATAGTAATCCAACCACTGTAGCAGGAATTGCAAAAAATAGAATTCTTTTCCTATCTATCCGCCAGTAGTATAAAAGTAATACCCCCACCACTAACATAAACCAACCAATAATTTTCGTTAAAGCCGTCAGACCACTAAATATACCTGCGGCTATTAATATCCCATTTACTAAAGCTGCTTTTTGTCCAACATGTTTTTCAATAATTGGTTTGGTAAAAACCAATAGATTAAGCGTTATGAGCATTACAGGATTGAGAACGTTTTCCAAGAGGGCATACCTACTGAGAAGACTGTAGGTTGGCACGCTCCCGTAAATTGCTGTCGCTAACAAACCGATAAAAGGATTGCTAGAAATCTGCCATCCTAGAAGAAAAATCAATACTCCTGTTGCAACACCTAACCAAAGACTCGTTCTCCGGAAATCAGCAGGTAGAAGACCGGAGAATGTTTTTACATTCTGACTAACAAGGCTTGAGAGAATTAGAGCCCCTACCGGAGGATGATCTAAATAAGGTTGGACAAATCTAATATGTCTTAAACCCCTCCCAAAATCATATTCAGTAATCGCAACTCCAGGCTTTGGGAAACTGGAAAAATTAATAAGGTTGGATTTTTTACCATCTATTTTTACATTCAATCCATCAACTTCTCCACCAAATCCTTTCATATAAACATTAAGATTTGACCATGCAGAGGGTACGCCAGTCTGTCTAATACTCAAACCATGCCAAACATTTGTGCGCTCATCTAATATTACAAATGTTTCAGGAATCTGATCATAGCCTATGCTTCTTAAATAAAAAGATTGCTTTAAAATATATAATAGGAGAATAAATATGATTATTAAGAAACCTATTCTTCTTATGCCCTTTTGATGCATAATATGATTATGCATCAAGTTGTAATGATTATCCAGCTCATATATTTTTTATTTCTTTCTCTAGTATTCTTTACAGTTCCCGGAGCTGCTTTGCTGGAAAAATCGCAAATTAAATTATCTTTTTGGGAAAAAATCATTCTAGGGACAATTCTGGGCTGGGTAACATTTACTCTTTTGGGATATATCTTCCTGGTCTTAAATTTAAAATTTTTGGTGCTTCCTTTTTATCTAGTCATTATTTTTATATCTTTTAAAATACCTCAATTCTATCAAACAAAAATTAATCTGCTTCCCAAAAAACTACTTACTCTTTTTGCTCCAATTTTTATTACTGGAATTATTATGCAACTTTTGATTATCGCACCAAGTGGTATAAAAATTAACGGTGATATACTTTTCTGGTCTTCTCACGCACATGATGCATCTTGGCATATTGCCTTAATGAGTCAAATGGAAAAGGGATGGCCAATACAAAACCCAGCCTTTGCCGAAGAAAGACTGGTTAATTACCATTTCTTTTCTGATTTAGCACCAATGTACTTTCATTATCTCTTTAAATTATCTTTCTTAGATCTTTATTTCCGTTTCTTACCGTTTTTTTATGCAGTTTCTTTTGGAAGCCTTGCATATCTATTAGGCAAAAAGTTAACCGGGTCATTTTGGGGAGGATTTTGGTCATTTATTTTCGCAGATTTTGCAGGAAGTTTTGGATATATTCTTACCTTCTTAAAAAACCAAACAATCGGAGGGGAAAGTATTTTCTGGTCATCTCAACCGCAAAGCACCATTGGTAATCCACCTCAAATCAGCGCCCTGATTCTACTTTTGGCCTTTTTTTATCTCTTCAGTATTTATCTGGAAAGAAGAAACAAATATCTCTTTTTTTCTTTAGTTCTCCTTGGTGGTACATTGATGTCTTTTAAAGTCTACGCCGGAATCACTCTCTTAGGAAGTCTAGCTGTATGCGGACTTTGGCAGATTATTAAAGAAAAAAAATTTGAACTTTTTTTCCTTTTTATCCTTAGTACTGCTGCATCATTTGTACTTTTCTTCCCAAATACGACCAAATCACCATCACTGCTTATTTTTGAACCCTGGTGGTATATTAGAACATTAGTTGTAGCCCCTGATAGGCTTGATAAAATTGAATGGGAACTTAGACGACAGACATATATAGCAGAATCAAACTGGAAAAGAGTCATCCAGCTTGAATTACAAGCTTTTTTGATATTTTTCTTCGGAAATTTAGGAATGAGGTTTCTAGGCTTTGTTGTTTTGTCTAAATATTTGAAAAGCTTTTTTAGTAATTATCTAAACCAAATTTTGTTATCTGTTACTTTAAGTTCTTTTCTCTTTCCAATGCTTTTTATTCAAAAAGGTGACACTGCAGGTACCAGCCAATTTTTCCAATATTATTTATTAATCCTCGGTTTTTTTGCAGCAGAAGCCATATTTAATCTAAGTCAAAAAATAAAATCAAAACTAATAAAAATTATTTTCTGTGTATTGATAATTTTACTGGCGGTTCCGACTCAGATCGGATTACTAACAAACTTTTATCACAGGAGCGCCTTTGCCAAAATTAACCCTAACGAGCAACAAGCATTGATATTTCTGAAAAATAACACCCCTCCCAGTTCTATAATTTTAACCCCTCTTTTCAATAAATATTTAGTGTTAAACGAATCAACTCCTCCAATCTGGGGCTGGTCTGACTCCGTTTATGTCGGGGCTTTCGGCGAAAGAAGCATTTATTTAGCAGATGAGGAACAAGTTGCCAATACCGGATACGAATATTTTAAACGGAAGGAACTTGCAGGACGACTTTTTTCTGTAGATGATCCAAAACTTTTTGAAGATCTTATTAAGGAAACAAATGCCAATTACCTCTATTTTCCAAATCTCCAAAAACCCATTGTAAATTTAAATACAACATCCCTAAAGCTTATTTTTTCTAATAATTTTGTACAGATTTGGAAAATATAACACACTTGCTAAACTTAAAATTACTATAAAATACATTAGGAAGAAAATGTTATCTCCTTTAATCTTTTCTACCCATCCACTCATTACTTCAACTAAAACTTCTGTTGAATTTGATGGTCTGTGCAAAGTAACATAAGATAAAACCTGTTCTGATGTTTTATTATTAACCTGGAGGTCTAAACTCCATTGGGGTCGGTTATCAGTTAAAAAAATTTGTAATGCATCATCGAAATTAGATTCAGGAGAGGAAACAAGCCAAACGAATTTTTTGTTTCTAGAATCTTTAATTGGATCAAATAAAATTTTTACAAATTTCCCGTCCGCAATATTTTGACCATTTAGAATAATTGTTCTAATAAGTCTATTTCCATCATCATATATACTGACTGTTGTCTTTTTTTTATTTGCAAAATTTGGGTTCTTTATACTAACACCAATCCCTGTAAGATTATCTTTAGGAGAAATAAATGCTTGCGATAAACTAATAACTCCATATATCTTTTCCGTATTACCTAAAGAGGGCTGAATACCCCCTGGAATTATTTTAATCAGTAAAGTTAAACTCAAAGGGAGAATTAAAACCATCAATAAAACAAAACTGAGGGATAAAATTACTAGTTTATTCATATTTTAAATACTTAAAACTTCTTAAAATCATTACTAAACTAATACCAAACATCAAACTATGAATAATTCCCTGCAAGAGAAATGGGTCATAGATCCGCTGCAGGATCAAAAAGGGTGTAGGAAGCAAGTTATAAAACGGACTTATTGCGGAAAGCAGAGATATACTCATCGATTTATCATCATAAAGTACTGGGATTATGAATGCTAAAGCCAACCACACAAAACCAATTTTACCCAGGCTTTTTTGAAAAACGTATAAAATAACCAGAAAAGGCATTATCCACAGCAACCACTGAATATGGTAATGAATACCGGAAAAAAGAGTCAGCAAAATCAATAAGATATAAAGCCATATTTTATCTATTTTCATATTTTCCTCCGTTAAACCTGCCATAAATAAAGCTGTTAATCCTACTAGCGCCACCATCAAACTTTCACCAAATCCCAAACTTATACTGGGAAAAGCAATCCTGGTTGTCAATCCTGATACTAAAGCTGAATTAAAAAAAGCATTTGACCAAAAAGGAGCTATAATTAAAATTAATGTTCCTATTGACATGATTAACATCTGAACTACGGACTTAAATTTATTTGTAAACAGCAGCAAAAATGGTAGCAAAATCAATGGGTAAGCCTTAAAACCCGCGGCAATTCCTAAAATTAAGCCACTCAATAAGATTTTCTTATTTCTAAATAACAATATGCTCACCAGGGAAAGAGTAACAGGAATAATATCTATATTTGAGAAAAAATAGATTACAGCAATTGATATCGGGTTAAATAACCACAGGATAAAAACAGCTCTTTTTTTTTGAATGTCTTCAAAAAAACGAATCAGTAAAAAAGGAATAGCCAGATCTAAAATTAAATAAGGAAACTTCAGCACAAATAAATAACGGAAAACTCCTATCCTATCTACTGCTTGCGCTGAAGCATCTGAAACCCAGGTATCAAAATTAGGTCCTAATAAAGGAGTCATAAGAATTTGATAAGTCCCCAAGAAAAAGTATGTTAAAGGAAAATAAACAAATTCCTCTTTAAGAGGAAGTGACTGTTTGTTGTTTACCAGAAAAGTATAAATATTGAACGTGCCATTTTTTAAAAAAGATGCTTGCCAGTTATAGGTTTTAATATCCGGATGAAAGTAAAAAGGCATTATGAGAAGTCTAATTAGAATAGCCAATATGAATAACCGAGTTAAATTTAACTGTGATAATATCTTAAGCATTAATTTTAATCCTAGATTTTATTATATTCCGTTCTTTTTTAAGACTAAAGCACTAAAACCGTTGATCCCGTTAATCATTTCATAATTTTGAAGGTGTTTAGATACATCAGGGGGTCCAATATACAGAGCAGAACCACTTAAGGTTGTCATAAATTCCTGGATACTTACACCAGGAATATTACCTATATAGATATTTCCATATTTTTTAAACTTATACGTGTTCAATTCACTTTTAGTCTCATTTTGGGAAATAATTTGCAAAGGATCAATTTTTGCATAAACAGGATAAGCAAACTCAATGTTATCAATCCTATCTGAAAGCAAAATATAATCATACTTATCTTTATTGTCAATTCCCATCTCCGAAGCTAATTTCGCCGGATAGGACCAAAAGTTACTATACTCATTCGGAGATAGAAAATATAATTTCTGTATAAAAAATCCAAATTGAATGGCAAAAAGAAAAAATACTAAAGATAAAATTATTTTATTTTTGTAATTTAAAACAGTTAACAATCCTAATGCAGCTAGAATAATCAGCGGAGGAAGCATAAAAGAACTCCTTAAAGCATGTGGCAGATCTACAATAGCAGTTGGAATCGGCGCTAAAATAATCCAAAGTAGCAGAAAAATAATTATTTTTTTCTGCCTTTGCCAAAAATTAAAAAATCCAACAAGAATCAGGATTATTTCTACAAAATAAAGTTCCCCCATAGTTGCCATATTATGCCTAGGATTTCTATCACCATGTAGAACTAAAAAATCCACAGAAAAATTCTGCAGATAGTTTTCAATAAAGATTTTCGAATATTCGAGAGATTTGTTGTGAAAATATTTGGATATAGTATTAGGTAAACTGGTAATCTGTCTTTCTATAATTATTTTTTGTTCAATCTTACTCTTTAATTCCCCTTGTGAGAAAATATTTATATCTGAGAATCTTTTTTCAGAACCACCAAGAAAAGTCTGGCTTAACGCCAGAATCCCTAAACTTATAAATATGCTTATCCCCACCAAAAAATATTTTATTTTGACAATTTCCTTTAAACCTCTTTCAAACCAAAAAAGTAGTGGCAAAAAAAGTAACAAGCTTACTTTGTAAGTAGGATACGTATGGAGAGTTAATCCAAAACTCAAAGCGGAAAAAATATATAATGTTGGCTTTTGTTTTGCCAGTAAAAACAGGTATATTCCTAATAATGCCAGGAACAGCGCAAAATGAGCTTCAAATCCTCCCCTGCTTAAAGAAATATCCCAAGGAGAAACAGCAGTAATCCCTGCAGCTATTAAACCAACTTTTTCTGACAAAAGTTTTTTACCAATAAAATAAATCAAGAGTATTATTCCTAATCCAGAAAGTATTGATAGCGCTCTTACCCCTAAAGCAGTAGGTCCTAGTGTTGCTATAAATGGGATAGATGCGTAGACGTATCCTGCGGGCCTGCCAGCCCCCATAGGAAAAGTCAGCGGTAGAAAGTTTCCCAGCTGGTCGTACCCCGTTTTTAGCAAGGAATAAGCATCCAGCGTAATAGTCAATTCATCTCCATACAGCGAAGGCGGACTGCTGGTGATTAGAAAAGCCCTTAACAGAAAACCTACAAATAATATTGCTGCTATCTTTTTCATTTTCTTATCTTAAATACCTTTGCGTCTTTATTTTGAAAAACTAGATCGGCATTTAAATAGCTGCTGCTTGTAGCTATTTGTTGATTCCACACAAGATATATATAACTAACATTATATTTTTTTAAAAATGCATTCATATCATGGAAATCCTTACTTTCAAAAGCTTCTTTTCTTTCCTGTAGCAACTTAGAAACATCATACCCCATTATATTAACCTGCTCCTCATCTGAAATTAAAGTAAGTTTCCGGGAGAAAGCCGGTACATAACCTGTATCATACCAGGCATATATCGGTATTGGTGGCTTGTTGTATTTATCTCTTTCATATTTATTAAACGGGGCGGTTAAAACAATAGCGCCAGAATTACCTTCATTTTTCAGGAAATTTAATGCTTCAATCTCTTCATTGGAAATTTTTGAAAGCGGATAATTTGAATAAAATTGCCAAAGGAGTCCTAATTGGGTAGGTATTGCTAGCGCAATCACAACAAATGAAATTATAACCTTCAAGGAATTATTCTTTACAAAAGATAAAAGCTCCACTACTGAGATGGCTGCCAGAAACCCAAATAATAATAAGAAGTATTGGTTAAATTGGATCGTATTCCAAGCCACCCCTTTCTGCAGAAAAAACACCGGAATCAAAAAAGAAGCCATAGTAATAAAAACAAAAAATATGTTAAAAGTTTGCCGGTAATCCTTAATCTTTCTGATTAAAGTCCAAAACCCTAAAAACCTCATCCCTAAATTTCCAAACAGAAAAATTAAAAATGCTGTTGTCTCAACTTGTATAACACGTTTCCAGTTTAACTCCGCTATGTATGTTTGTCTCCTCAATTCCAAATCCAACCAATTGAGTCTATCCGTAGCCACTACCATTGTCCTGATAAACCACCACGGCTGCCAAACCAGAAAATCCTGTGAATTTTGACTGTTTGGTAAATAAATCATCAATGCAATAATCAGTGTTACCAAAAAGAGCAACATAGTCTTAAATACTTTTTTAATCAGTAAGTCATAAATTCCTGCTACCAAAAGCCCTCCCAAAATTAACACTCCGGCATAAACCTTAAATTCAATAACTGACCCACCCAAAATTGCACAAAGTATAAAATATACAAATTTTCTGCCTGTTAAATATTTTAGAAGACAAAACAGGAATGCCGTTACAATAATGAAGGCTGCGACATGTGGAGGATTCCCTAAAACCGATTGAGTTTGTGATACCCAAAATATTGATTCCCCCCCTAAACTCTTGTGTGTTGGAATATATAACAGGTATCCAAAGCTACCTGCAAAGTAAGTTAGTATCATAGCCCAGATCCCTGCAATCTCAGATTTACTCCAACATCTCACAAATATAAAACTTCCAAATCCTAAAAGAGTAGCAAATACAATTGGCATAAATCTAAAGTAGATATCCAAAGAAGAAAAATTAAAAACCCTAGAAAACTCAGACATTAAGAGATCAACAAAAAAATGATAATTTTGCAATTTTGATCCAGCCAGTTCAGGGTTTTGAAAAGGAAAGTTGGAAGTTTTCAAACTTTCCATCAAAGCAAGATGCCAAACCCCATCATGTCCATGAGAACTGTAAAAATAAATCCCATCCTTATAAAAAAAACCGGATGGTGCATTTACTGCAACCATACCAATTACCCCTATAACAAACACTAAAAGAAAAATAATTTTATGAGTAATTTTCAGTTTAAAAGTAAGTTCTTTTTTATATTTTACGAGTGTCCATAATCCTGCAACTGGAAAGACCCACATCAAAAATCTAAGATGTAATGCAGCTAAAACATAAGCAGACAGTGTAAATATTACCAAACCAAAGACCGAGGAAAGGGTAAACTTTTCCAAGTCATCTAAATCATTAAGAAATTTCCGCAATATTAGAAAACCAGAGAAAGTGAAGCAAAATAAAGCTAGAATTAAAAAAATTATCCCCAGAGGAATTTGTAAAAAAATATTTATCATTAGTGACTATAAATTACTACTTCTTCATTTTCAAAAATATTTTTAATGAGTTTTGTACTTTCATCCAGTCTTACATTAAATATTTTAGGCAGGTAAACATACTTTATGTTATTATCTAAGAGAAATTTCATTTCTTCTGAGACAGGTTTCAAGAAAAAATCCTTTGATGCTACAAGTCTTTTTTTGTAATCAGTAAGTAAAATTTGATTTTGCGGTTCATCCTCTATATAGACGCTTTTTTTAGAAAGTGCTGCAATGTATGCAGTACTATCATAGGCATAAACCGGCCAGGGTTCAGCAAATCTTTGTTTCAATCTACTATCATAGGGGAAGGTCAGCACTACTCCATCTGTCTGATTAGCTAAAAATTGTAAGCCCTGAAGTTCTCCAGCAGAAATAAATGCATGGGGATTCTTGCTTAAGTAACTATTTGCTGTTACCGCCGAATTAATTGGCGCTAAAATAAGAATGATAAAAATTACCAAAACAGCAATATATTTGGGTAACTTTGTAAGTTTAAATAGTACCACACCACTTACCAGGGCAGCAACATAAAGACCATAATAAGAAAATTGGATCGTATTCCAAGGATTACCAGATTGAATAAACAAAATTGGAATCATAAAAGATAGAAGAGCAAAGATAAAAATAAACAGAATTTTCTCATCTTTGATGATAGTTTTTATTTTAATAAGCGATATTAAACTTATAACCCGTAGACCTAAGTTACCGGCAATAAATATTGCCAAACTCAAGGCTTCTGCCAAAATAAATTTAAACCAGTTATGTGTTGTAATTCCTGCTTCTCTAGCCAGAGATAATCTTACCCATCCCACCCGGTCCGGCGAATCTATCATGGAGTGAATAAACCAAAAAGGGGCAAAAATTAATAAATTGGAGGTCAAATCAAAATTAGGCAGGAAAATCAATAGGGAAATTAGTGCTGCCCCGCTAAAAATTATAAGGAAATACAATTGTTTTTTGAATGAACCTACAAGAAGTAATGATACCAAAATTAAAATAGCGCCATATGATTTAAAGCCAATCAAAGATCCTGCCAAAAGAATAAC
Source organism: uncultured Gammaproteobacteria bacterium (assembly GCA_964415615.1). GTDB lineage: Bacteria > Patescibacteriota > Microgenomatia > Daviesbacterales > UBA10151 > UBA10151. The sequence continues at coordinate 68,053 of CAYQAW010000003.1, read as the reverse complement.
TAAAAAGATATTTCTCAATCTGAAAGAGAAAGATAGATGAAAAAGAATATGAAATAAGGCAATAATAATCACTAAAGATATAGCAAATGGAGGGTTTAAATTAAAAGAAACTGACTGGTTTGCCCAAAATGCTGATTCCCCACCAATATGTCTCTCACGCAGAAATTCTACTATCCAGCCAAAACTTCCTGCGGAATAAATCAAATATAGGCTAAATAAACCCGCTATTTTGCTTCTAAAAAGTTTTAAAGCCAGATAATAAGATCCTACACCAAGCATTAAAGAGAAAAAGATTGGATAAAACCTAAATATCAAATCAGCAACAGGAACTGTAGAAAGATAATTTGTAGCAGCAATCAAAAGATCATAAAAGAAATGATAATTTTTCAGTATAACACCAGCATAAACTGGGTTCTCAGGAGGCACTGATTTAATCAATTGGTTTACCAGCGCCATATGCCAAATCCCATCATGAGTATTTGGGCCCCATAAACCCATACCATAAGAAAAATTTAGACCACTTTTAAAGGTAGGAATGACTTGAAAAACAGTTCCAGCCAAAATTATTAAAACTACAATTACGTTGGAGAATTTCTGAACTTTAGATAAATCTATCAATAAGTTATATAACTTTAAGCGTATGAAGATAATAAAACCTAATAAAATATACCCAAAAATCAAAGGCCTAAGATGTAATAGGCTGGCTATATAAAAAAGCAAGGTTAACGTTACAAAACCGACTGTGCAAGAAATAAATAATCTCAAAAAAATTGGTTTATCTTTAAAAACTTTATTAGTTAATATAAACCCTGGGATAATAACACCTAGAAGCAAGAAGATAAAAAATCCACCGAGCTTCACTACTACAGAAACTAGTGACCATTTTAGAAAACTGCCAGAGGCTGCTGCGCTTTTGATTACCAAACTCTCTCTTGTAGTCACATTCAAAATAGCGCTATCAATTGAAAAAGTCTTTTCATCAATACTAATATCACGAGACAGTAAACCTATTTGCCTTAAATTTCCCGCCTCATTGTTGTAACTTATTACAAATTTTTCACTATTTCTTATTACTTTAAAATTACTGATCTGTCCCTGATCAACAACCCAGCGCTGCCCAAAACTCACATCATCCAATACTCTAGTTGCGCTTGTTGCAAAATTTACACTATCACAGCGGTTTTTGAAACAAAGCTCTTCCTCACCATCTATATATTGCCTTATATCCCTAAATATACTGCCTTCAGAATTAACAAACCATCCAACCCGGAAATAAGGGTCCATATACCAAACTGCTTTTTTGAAAGTTCCCAATGGGTCATCTGTCACTATCAGCTGCGTCGGGGAAAACTTGGGAAAAGATGATTTATACCAACTGGCAAAATCTTTCATAAGGACAACTGAAAACTGTCCGGCATTTCTCTTTTCGCTCAAAACTTTTATTTGATTTTCGTACTCTTCTGCATATTTATTCCAGGAATAAGAATTTTCCAGACCAACTACTGCTAAATTAAATTGATTAAACTGCTGTTTTGTATAAATATCAATCAATCTGGAAAAATATTTGATATCTAAATCATGAAAATCTATGTAATCATTTGCCTGCAAAGAAAATGTGCTTTCTGAAACTCCATTTCCATAGCTATTTACCGGATCTCTCAGAGCCCATTGTGTTATCACAACATCCAGCTTATTTTCTAAATTTTGAGCAGGATGCAGGGCATTATTTTTAGCAGGATAGAAGGGAGTCCCAAAATATTGTCCCCAAATCTGATAATTATCAGTTGAGTACTGATCAGCAACAATTAAAGCAGCAACTGTTCCATATTTTTTCTGCATATACCCCAAAGAATAACTATCAATCCACCAAGCACCAACTGAAACCGGATAATATCCAAAAACACTTTTGAATTTCTCGAAAGCTGTATCAATCAATTGTTCACGCTCTCCTCTTTCATAACCAGTTAAAAAAGCGCTGCCAGCTGCATGCCAGCTGCCTGATTGGTGGTAATTAACTTTTGCATGACTCGTCCAGGTTGGAGTAATTTCTAAAAACAAACCTCTTTCGTCCAAAGTTCTACCCTGCAACTTATCAACAATATCTTTCTCTGAAAGAACATCAAAACGCAGTAGCCAAGTAGCAGGTAGATTAAATTTATCTAGAATTGCAATTTGGCCCAGTACAGCAGTTTCTGGATTTTGACCTTTTAGATCCCAGAAATCAGTTCCCCTAACAGGATTTACTACCGTCACAAAGGAATTACTTTGCGCAAAAATATTAGGTGTGAAAATTACGGAGAATAAAAACAAAACTAAAAACAATAATCTTCTCATTGTCTTTTCCTGAACTGATTTTGAACTAAAGAAACTAGCTTTGGTTCTAGTAACAACATCAATACAACATAAGAAATAACTCCTACTGCAACCATAATAATTACTTGTTGCCAGGATACAGTAAAAATATTTCTAATAATAGATATACAAATTCCCATCATCAATGCTGAAAGTAGCGGTTTTCCCACACTTTTAAAATAATCCATCTCAACATATTTTGACACCAAATAAATGGCTACAAAAGAACTAAGTCCCACTAAGGTAAACCCAACCGCTGCTCCATTTACTCCGTAAACGTAAGCAAGTAAAGGAACAAAAATCCAGGTTAGAACAGTCCACATAATCATCAATTTAAAAGTAACCGATATTTTACCTATCGCATTTAAGGTGTTGGTCAACGGGGTAGTTACTGCTGCCAAAGCAGAAGTAATGGTCAAAATAGACAACGCAAACAATGCAGGATTCCATTTAATATACTTAGGAATAAGTTGCACTAAAATTGGCGCCACTAAAACCAACATCACAAGCGATGGAAAAACTAGCAAACAGATAAAAAAGATCGATTTATTCACTATATCTGATAAATCTTTTTTATTTCCCTGTAACCTGGAAAATGCCGGAAAAGTCACTTTTATAACCTGGTCCATAAAAAACCGCAATGGTGCATAAGCCCATTTTTGCGCCCAACCTAATAGCCCTACTCCTGAAGCACCAATGATACTACCCAGAAAAAGTGTCATACCATCATCTTTAACCATAGCCAAAAAAATATTCATTTGGTAAGGAATACCAAACTTTAGAATGGATTTAAAAGAGTCTTTAGAAAATGAGAACTTGGGCAGCCATGGCTGTACAATATAAGCTGTAATTAACCCACTGACACTTCTTACCAACACACCAATGGTAAAACTGGTAACACCAAAACCTTTCCAGGCAAGATACACTACCGTCAGATTAAACACAATAGTTTCAACGATTTGCGGTATTATCAATTTATTAAATTCCAGTTTCCGTTCCAGTAAAACCGAAGGAATAGTTTTTAAAGAGGAGGTAAAAAGCGAGAAAGCCAAAGCCCAGAGCAAATAAACACCTGCTTGGTTAAAATGATAAAAGCTTCTGATAAGCGGTGTTGACAGAAAAATTATCAATATCAGTAAAATAATTAGGCAATTTTGAGCTGTAAAAATAGTCCTTAAATCTTTCTCTGTTAATTTTTCTTTTCTTTGAATTAAAGCTGCAGCAAAACCAATATCACTAAAATATGCCAAGAAATTTATCACTGCTGATACTAAAAAAAATACTCCATATTCTGCTGGCCCCAGGAAGATAGTCAGAGCGATATTGGCAAAAAAGGAAATTGCCTGTATAAATATGGTCCTTACAGTCAGTACGGCAGCGCCTTTAGCGGCCCGCTTTTTAACAACCTCTGTTGTTAGTTCTTCTGTTGGATCAATTTGCTCAACACTTTCATCCATAATTTTAGTTTAATTCATTCTGTTTCTATAATATGTAAGCCATCTTCTAACTCTTCCAATAGATATTAAAAATATAACCATAATAGCCATAAAACTAGTTAAAGATATTAAATTAGCAATAGTTCTTATCGGTGTATCATAAAGTCTAGCCGAGATTGAATGATTGCCTTTTCCTAGAATAAAAGTCATCAGTCCCAAACTGTTGTTTTTATATTCCACTATCGTTTCCCTGCCATCAACGAATATTTTCCAATCAGGAAAGTAGTATTGAGACAAACGGATAATCGTGTGTGAACGAGTCTCTACGTCAAAGGTAATCCAATTTGTTCCTTCCTTAAAATTGTAGACTTGACTATCACCGGTTAAAAATTGATATCTTTCTTTTGCCAGTTCCGCAGGTGGCTCTTTTGCATATATAGGCAAATAATCAAAAATTGACCGTTTGATTTGTTTATCCCAATCTTGACCACTCAAGAGTTTTTCATCGGTTGTCTGAATAAATTTTTCCGGACGGAAATAAGAAAAGTTTAAACCAACTGCTAAAACAACTAGCAATACCCACAGTAGATTCTTCTTTTTGAAATCTAACAAGGAGAAACTGCCTGAGATTAGCGATATACAAAATATTATAAGAAGCAAAAATCGCCATGGAAACTGTAAATACTTCAACGGATCAACAATCCTCCATACAAATTCTGATCTGGGATGAATCATAAACACCGAGAGCAAAATGACCACAGAACAAAACGCGATTACTAAACTGAACCACTTATTTTTCTTCCACAAAACTTTGGCAGCAATTAGGGCAAAAAACCACCCCAAAAGATGTACCCATCCTATCTGAAAAGAAATCCCGTCCTTTTCTCCACCAGGCACTTCTCTAACAGATGCGCCCCACCCCCATGATCTATCCAAAAATAGCTTACTAAAACCTTTAAAGTGTTCTGTATAACCAAAATATCCAGAAATCGTACTATCAACATGCACTAAATCCTTTTCTACAAGCATGGGCAAAAGATAAAAAGCAGATAATGCTAATCCCATTAAGATAGCAAAAATACTAAACCATAAAAATAAGTAGTTTTTACGTTTCCAAAATAATAAGAAAATCCAACCCAAGATAACCGGTAAAAAAATCATCATTGAGAGATTATGAGAAGTTATAAGTAATGCAAGAGCAACCCCCAAAAGAAACAAATTGATAAGCCTGGTTTGCGCTTCAAGCTTGACCGCCACCCAGCAGATTACTGGAAAAAACATCAATGCCCACATCTCCCCCATTGCTCCCCTGACATAAAAATCCAGTGCATGATATGGCGCAAAGATATAAAAAATGGCAGATAAACTCCCACCCAATTTACCCCAAATTTTTGATGCTAAAAGGTACATAAAAATATAGCTCCCTAAGAAACTGACCGCAAACATAACTTTTACAGAAATTATCAGACTGTGAGTTAATAAATAAATTAATTCGCCGAAATAATAAGGTAACGGTGCATAGTAGTTAAAAATTGGGTATCCATACAATCCTCCCAAATCAGGTACCCAACGGCAAGGAATTTGATGATCTTTGATACATTTGTCCATTTCGTAAAGTCTAATAACTTGGACATCATCATGATGGGTAAAGAATGGTGCCGCAACAAGGGGCCAGAACAAACTCACTGTTAACAACAGTCCAATGATAAATTCTTTATGTTGATATATATAACTTACGATCTTACCCATTTTAATCTTCCTCTCTTTTCATAAATAAGTAATGCAATAGTCAGAATAATAGAACATAAAGAAATAACATTGCCTATTTTTCTAATAGGTGTGTCTGTAAATTCAACTTTCATTTGATAATTTCCTTTGGTAAGTTCAAATCTAATAAGCCCTCTGTTTGAAGGCAGACTTTGAGTTGTAACTGTATTATTGGCTCTTACTTCCCAACCTGGAAAATAGGTAATAGGCAACTCAATTGTACTATCCGAAATAGCATTAACAGTGAAATCAACCACTGCAGATTTTTGTTGTAAATTATCAATCTTAATTTCTCCTTTTTCTGCCCGGGGTATATCAAATCTTTCATCATCAACAGTTTTAACCCAAATTGGCAAATAATCCTTGGTTAGGTCAGCGCCCTTGTGCATTATCGCAGGTTGTAAAAATTTATCAAAAAAACTATCATCAGTATATTCCTTTGGTCTAAAGTAGCTTACAGTTGAAAAGATAGCAGCAATTATTAAAATAAAGTATACAAACTGCAATCTATTTTTAAGATAAAACACCATAACACCACCCATCAAAGAAATTAAAAAAATAGATATCCCCAAAAACCGCCAAGGAAATTGAATAAAAGCCATCAGAGGTATCGCTTCCCAAATAAAAGCTGATTTATTATGCTGTAGAAACAAAGAGAACAATAAACTTATTCCCAATAGTATAAATAAACCTAAGTATTTTTTCTCTTTTCTTTTAACAATAACCAAAATAGCGGTTACAATTAAAATTGCAGAGTTTACCAAGCCTACCTGAAAAGACAAACCATCATCTGGCCCCCATAAAGAAGAACCATACCCCCAAAATAAAGAAAAGAATTGCTTGTAGGCTACAAAGTGGGCCCTAAAATTAAAATAACCTACTGTTAAATATTTTGTTTGAATTAAATCATTCTCAAAAAGAGCAGGTAATAAAAAAGAGGCAGCTAAACTAAATCCTAAGACTGATGCTAGAAACAAATGAACAACACTTAGCCACTTTTTCTCTTTTAGCATTAAATAAATCCACCAAAGTACAAGAAAAGGCAAGAACATTAGCGTAGTAACATTATGTGTTAAAAATAATCCTGCCAAAGACAGAGCTAATAAACTTAAGTTTTTAAAATTTGCCTGCTGCACCAAAATTAATGAACAATAAAAAATTAAAGGAAAAAAGATAAAAGCCCAAGTCTCAGAAAGAGATCCACGCACATACATATCAACTGCTTTGTAAGGCGCATACGTGTATAGAATAGCTGCCAAAACACCTGCTTTCTGACCAAATAACTTATTTGCCAAAATGTACATAGTAATGGCAGAAAATAAAGCCGAAAGTATAAAAAGAATTTTAGCTACCCAGATAAAATTCAAACCTAACAAATGAATTACAGCACCAACATAATAAGGTAATGGCGCGTAAAAATTAAAAATAGGTTCACCATACCTTAAGTCTGGCGCCCACCTGACTGGAAACTGACCTGAAAATAAGGCAGTACTCATTTGTTGCAATCTTGCTATAAAAATATAATCTTGAGTATAAAAAAATCTATTATTAAAGTAGGGTAGTAATGTGGGCAAAGTTATCAAAATTAAAACTATAGGGATAAAGAGGTTTTTATTTGAAAATCTCATGTTATGGCAAGACTTGATATAAAACTGTAGCATCCTGCGGAGAGTTATCTAAAGGCTTCTGTTTGAGGTATTCTTTAACTAACACTACATTATTTATACTTCCTTCCAAATCTCTTTTATTACCAATAAAATAGGTTTTGTTATCTTTAGCAGCATTTCTGATTTGTGCTGAGATCGTAGCACCACTGCCTACAATTGAAATTTTCGATTTATCCAGATAAATTTGTATGCCATCAGGTAAAGTCCCAAAAAACCCAGCTGTTCCCAAAACAACTTTATGGTTTTGGCTTTTCTCTATTAAAAATTTGGCAATATCTGAAAATCCATAACCAGCAGTCCAATCTTCAAAATAACCTTTTCTTTCTTCTTTTGGCAAAGGAGCATCACCTGGTGAAGTCAACAAAAAATAATCAAAATATAAAGGGAGAGGCAACAACACTATCAGCATTAAAATTATAGGAAGCCGTTTGATATATGCCAGCCTTGGTAGCAATTTAGTTACTCCAAATCCAGCTAATATTAAGAGTAAGGGGATAGAAGTTAAAAGATAACGGGCTGTAAAAGTTCTCAAAAAAGCCATATTCAAAAGTAGCGGGATAAACGCCCATATTAAAACTACTACCCCATAAAGCAGTGCTCCTTGAAAAGACTGCTGCCAAAGCCCATATAGTAAATAGCCTATTCCCATTACAATACAGAGCAAAATAGGCCATGTGAGTAATTTTGGAAACCAGTCGGCAATATCATGGAAATGCGGAATAAATGGATCTAAGGGTCTGCCTGCAAGCTCCAGTGGAGAGAAAATATAATCTGAATTCCTGGAAGAAAGCAAGTGAAAATTTGGTCCCAGTCTTAAGATATTATACATAGCCAAAGCTATTATTATTGCAACTACCCATACAATCAATAGATTTAACAAAGTATGCTTACCTACCTTCTTTCTGTTAAAAGCAACAATTGCAAATGGAAGTAAAAAAAGATTTATCATACCGGGAGTTTTTGTCAAAATTGCTCCTCCCAGTAAATATCCTAAAATCATCGAGATATCCAAACGTAAATTACTTACCAAAACTATGGCAAAATAGACTATCCAGATAGTAAAAGCAGCCAGCATGGAATCGACCAGAGCCATCCTGTCAAAGAATACTGTATAAGGAACAATTACGTAGAGTAAACTTGCCCAAAAAGCGGTACGTATATTAAAAACTCTCTTCGACAAAAAAAATACCCCTAAAAGGGTAAAAAAACCAGCTATTACAGATAAAAATCTGCCTGCTAAAAGGGGATCATGGATGAATTTCAACAAAGGTATCATTGCCCACATAAAAAGCGGGGTCTTCCCGTCAGACAAAGGTAAGAATCTGAGAGTTGATTCAGCTCTCATTACCTGCGCCCACCTGATATAAATAGCTTCATCGGCAAAAATAGGCTGCAAGGTTAAATTAGGCAACCTTAAAATAAAGTATGCAGCTACTAAAACAGTAAAGATGAGTATTTTTTTTCTATGTCTAACTAAAAAATCCACCATACTATTATACCAACTTAACTACCCCAATTGTCCATCAGTACCAAACCAGCAACGATCGTGTATAGTTTGGTCATACTAATCTACATTATCAGATTCGATTACAATAACCCAATCTTTAATCCCTACTTGCTTGACAAAATCCCTCAAAGACTTTGTACAATTCTTCTTACTTGCCCAAACACTACGTTGCCAAGATACAAATCCCCAGCTTTTTAATCTGGCCCTTAATAGGTCTCTTGCTATTCTTCTTTTTTCCGGAACATCAAATATGACAATTCTGTATTTCCCATCCCATTTATTTTCTTCTATCAATAAATTAGCTAAAACTGCTTTTTCCTTACCTTTATCAGTTAATCTTAGAATTAATTCCTGATCATCTAATAGCTCCACTAAACCATTTTCTCTTAAACGTTTTAAAACTCTGGCTAGTCCTGATTTTTTTATTGGATAATTCCAACCATCACCATAAGAATAAAATCCCGGATTATATAGAAAATCTTCAAGTCTAACATACCCATCAACAGATTTTTCTAAGGCTAAAAGAACCAAATTTGTCAGACTTTTTTTCCTGTACATATAACCAAAGTTATCACGATCGTATATACTTTGTCCAGTAATTTTTTCCTCTGCTAGAAGGTGCTTCTTTAGTCTTTATCCTGCCTCATATACTACATCTATTACTGAAGTGAAAACGGAATTATTCATAGCTTAGTATTTCCCTTTTAAATCATTCCATCTGATTCTAAACATGTCGTAGACTGCAGCAAGTGCATCTTTGATAACTTGCACTCTCTCAGTATCTACATATTTCCACTCCACCCCTACCTCAGCAATTTTGAAACCGTATTTTTTAGCCAAATATAAAAGCTCCACATCGAATCCGGCGTTAACTGCCCCTCCGCTAAAATGCAATATTCCCCATTCATTTTTTATTTTAGGAATAATTTTATCAACAGAAGCCTTACTAAACGCTTTAAAACCACATTGTGTGTCTTTAAAGGGTAATCCCAAAATTAATCCCCGAAGTACAGAAAACCCCCAGGCTGATAATTTTCTAACAGCAGGCGCTCCTTGCCTACCATGCCTTGAACCAATTACTATCTCATATCCTTCCTCGAACTTTGGCATAAATTTTTCAACTTGACTGATAGGTGTTGCCTGATCCATATCAGTAAACAGAATAATTTCTCCCCCGCCTGCCATCATTCCAGTCGTCACAGCTATAGCTTTTCCACCATGTTTATTTTGAATTAATCTAAAATTTTTGTTTTTGGAAATATATTTTTTTATTATCTCAACTGAGGCATCTGAAGATCCATCATCTACAATAATTACTTCATAATCAATTTTTAATTGTTCTAAATAATTTCCAACTTCCGGAAGTACCCCCCGTTTCAGATTCTTCTCTTCATTATATGCAGGAATAATAATAGATATCTTTTTCATGGTTTACCTGATGGATTATGAACTAACTTAAAAACCTTTACTCCCCAAATTTCTTGCTCACTTATTATTTTAGCCCAACCAAAGCCAGCAATCTCGTATTTTGGATTATTAATTGGCTGGCAAATCTCATCCTCACAAACAACAAATAATTGATCTGTAATATCAAATGGTACTTGTAAAGGTTTATGTCCGTATAAATCTAAGTAAAATTGATATGCTGAATCATAATTTCTTGCAGCAAGTAAAGCAAAATTGAAAGGTTTACTTTCTGACTGATTAATAATAAATTTAGCAATTTTCTGTGTTCTTTGTAGCTGATTATTTGGAGAATGCATAAGCGGATTCCTTTGCAGGTTCACAAAAGTCAAAATGATTAATAATATTACTATTGTACTATTTATTAACCACTTTATTTTATTCGGCACAGCAGAGACAAAAAACATCATTGATCCTAAAAGTAAAAATGGCGCAGGATTTAAAAATCCTAAATAATGATCATATATACTCTGCTGATAAAAGGTCAAACCAAGCAGTCCAACTATCAACCAAACTCCTAAAGCCAATTTGGGCCATGAAAATTTGTATATAATTCCAAGCAAAACCACCAAAGATATAATTATTATCAAAAAAATATTTTCTGCTGTAATATACCTGCCTATCAAATTATATGAAAACAGAGCAGGCATTCTTGCAAAATTTGCAAAAATATCACTTTTGACAGAACTGCCTTCACTTAATAACTCTGTTACCGCCCTGTAATTTAAAAAGTTATGCCTTAAGTCAAACCAAACAAGCGGTGACATAACAAATATAAAAGAGATTATCCCCAGCAAAGTTCCACTAAACATTTTTCTTACTTGCAATTTATTAGACTTCCTGAAAACTATTTCATAAAACCAAAGTATGACCATAATAGGTATTAAGATAGCTGCCAAATAGTGCATCTGCAAAGCTGCTCCTACTGCTAAACCAGTCAGAATAAGATATAAAAAATTACCTGTCCGATGCAGCTTATATAAGCTAAATACACTAACTAGCGCAAAAAAGGGGGCTGGATTAGGATTCCAGGAAGACCTGGAGGCAGTAATAGTAACAGGTGATATAGCATACAAATAAGCTGCCAGCAAACCTGCATGTTTTCCAAACCATTGTTTCCCAAGATGATAAATCATAATTATTGTGGCAATCCCAAATATGGCATTCATCCCAGCTGCTGCTACAGGGTTTAACCAGAAAACCCCCATTGAAACAGCCATCATATAGTAATACAAGGGACCAAGATAAATATTACCCACCGAAGTAGGCGGACCAATTAAAGGAATGTGGTGATTTACTAATATATTTTTAATAATAATCGCATCGCGTCCCTCATCACCCAAAAAAGTCATATACTCCGGGATTTTGTAAAACCGCAAAAAAGATGCTAAGGATAGAATAAAAACTAAAACAATAAATAATAATTTTTCATCCTTTAATTTCCACCACAGCTTAATAAGATCTAAATAAGATTTAATAATTACACTGATATTGGCTCCAGTTGGTTTACCTGATAATCTTTGATAATGGTTGACTCCTACTTGACCTTCTTTGAAACCATATTTTTTAGCTTTAATTACCAGCTCAGCATTTATCATTGCTCCTCTTTGAGACTGCAAATGCGGGATCTTTTCCAATACTTTTTTACGAACCATCTTAAAACCACAATCTACATCTTTAAGTCTTAAGCCAAAAAAGAAAAATAAAGTCATTCTCCATCCTTTACCAAACAGTCTCCTTAAAATAGAATCTTTCCTCTTTATCCTGTAGCCAATAACTAAATCATGATCTATAATTTTTTCTAAAAACCTCGTAACTTCTGAGAAATCAAATTGACCATCTCCGTCTGTATAAACAATAGTTTCATATCGGGCATTATAAAATCCAGATTTTAGTGCTTCTCCGTACCCTAGATTCTTCTGATGATGTATCACCCGCACATTTTGGTTTTTCTCAGATAATCTATCTGCTATCTTAGCAGTATTATCTGTTGACCCGTCATCAACAATAATAATTTCATATTTAAGTTTAAGTTTTTCTAGTACTTCTTCAGCTTTGGAAACAGTATTTTCAATATTTCCTTCTTCATTAATACATGGGAAAAAAACTGATAGGTTGTTAATCATTTAAAGTTTAAGTATATAATAAACTAGTGAACAATAAATTCAAAGATTTAAGTATTTTAACCATCTTGGTTTTAACTATTACCTTCATCGTATGGCTACCTCATATTTTAGTCCAGCCAAATTTTTGGGGCTTATCTTTCAAAGAAGGATTTTCAACTATTTATAGAAATTTTGACGGATTAGAATACGTCATTATAGCCAAAACTTTGTATAATCCAAGCGCTATTGCAGCTTTGAGTCAATCATTGCCTGCCAATTATTTTGCTTCTCATTTTCCCGGATATGCTATCTTGATCTCAATTTTTGCTCCAATTGTTGGATATTTAAAATCGATGCTTCTTGTCTCAATCTTCTCTACAACACTTGCTGCATGGGCCTTCTATTTGCTAGTAAAGGATTTCAAACTTAGTGCCCATCCATTATTTTTAAGTTTTATATTCTTAATCCTTCCAGCAAGATGGACAGTAGTACACAGCGTTGGAGCCTCAGAACCTCTGTTTATTTTTTTCATCATTGCTGCTATTTATTTCTTTATGAAATTTGAGCAGTCAGGAAAAATATCAGATTTGCTGCTGACAGGAATATGGGGATTACTTGCACAAATTACAAGACCCCCCGGTATTCTACTTTTTATTGCACTGTTGTTTTATCTTATTTGGCTGTATAAATTTCATTTTCTAAGAACATTTCATAAATATTTACCATTATTTTTGATACCTTTAGGTCTCTTAGGAGTTTTTTATTTATATAGTCAAACATTCGGGGATTTCTGGGCTTATTTTCATAGCGGGGATAATATCCATTTAGCATTTCCCCCTTTTCAGGTTTTTAACAAACATCAGTTTTGGGTAGGAGACATTTGGCTAGAAGATATTATCTATATATTTATATTAGGATTTTTGGGAGGAATTATGCTTCTAAAACAAAAATTATATCCTTTGGCATTTTTTGTATTAACTTATCTGGCTGCTGCTTCTTTAGTTGCCCATCGGGATATTAGCCGTTACCTGCTACCTGTTGCCCCATTTATTTTGATAGCATTTGAAAAAGTCTTAACCAGCCGTGAATTTAAAATAATACTACCAATATTACTTTTGGCAATATATTTATATGCTCAAAATTTTCTACTTGCTAATGTCGCCCCAATTCCTAACCTATTACCATTTAATTAATCCTTCTCGTGTCTCCAAGTAATAAAATGATTAACGGTAAAATTCCAAAGCATAACTGGAGGGATAGTGGCGAAAAAGTAAAAATTATTATAGGCAATAGAACGACCGAATAAATTCACAAATCCATCTCCATAAGCTATGTGCAAAAATTTAACTATCAAAACACCTATTACGAGTCCTCCCAAACTTACCAAATTAAATATCCCAAGTTTTTGCCAAATGTTTGTTTTTGTTTTCCTGTATCTGAATGTCCAGTAATTATTCAAAATAAAATTATTGATAATTGCTATCTCTGTAGAAAACCCCTTTGATGTTGCTGGAGGCATACCAAAATGATTAATAAAAATTTTATAGAAAAAAAAGTCTATTATTGTTCCGATAACTCCAACTAAAGAAAACTTAACCAGAGTTTTAGCTCTTTTTAATAATCTATAAAAAGGTATGTTTAACCCCAGCGAATGCAGCCTAACATCCAACCCATAGGCAATAACATCATATGTGTAGTTGAAAACTTTATTCTTAGAATATCCCTCCAAACGGTTTTTAAAAACTAATGGTACTTCTTTATATTTTGCACCCGCCAAAATTGCTTCATGTAAAAAAGCTGGTTGGATAATAAAAGTTCTTTCTCTCCAAGGTAGTCTTTCTAAATTTATTTTTTGAAAAAGAGCAGGCGTAAATGCCCTGGCAGAATTAGTTACTTCGGCAATATCCCAAGGTCCTACCAACAACCTGCAAAACAGCGAAGCTCCATAACTGAATAATTTCCTCATTAAAGATAATTTATTTTTACCCCCACTAATAAATCTTGAGCCTATTGCCAGGGTATATCCTTGTTCAATCGTTTTAACAAGTCTGACTAACACATCTGCCTCTACCTGACCATCTGCATCAATTTGAGCCAAAATATCTGGATGCAAATGAGTACAAGCGTATTGATGACCTTTGATCAGTCCAACTCCTAAGCCAGGTTCAACTTTTATAAAATGTACTTTTTTATTTTTTTTGACTAATTCTTTAGATATTTGTTCTGTCCCGTCAGAAGATCTAACATCATCTGCTATGATGATATTCATTTCATAACCTGGAAGATATTTTTCCTGTTCTAAAACTTTCTTGACAGTACCTTCTATATTGGCTTTTTCGTTATAAGTGGGGAGAACAACACTGACAATCTTTTTCATCAGGAGAACTTAGCAAGGTCGGCATGAACCATAATTTTTACCAAGTCCTTAAATTTTGTCTTTGGCTCCCAGCCCAAAATTTTCTTGGCTTTTGCAGCATCTCCACAAAGAGGTCCAGTTTGAACTGGAGGGACAAAGTGTAAATCAGTTTCTACATAATCTTTGAAGTCCAAACCTACTACCTCAAAGGCCTCCTTCGCAAACTCCTCAACAGTATGAACCTCTCCTGTGGCAGCTACAAAATCATCTGCCTTTTCGTGCTGTAATATAATCCACATCAGTTCAACATAATCCGGGGCATATCCCCAATCCCTCTTTGCCTCAAGATCCCCTAATTTCAGTTTTCCATTTTTGACGATCGGTTCACCTATCTCGTTCAAAGGTATTCCCTCTTTCCTGCCGTTTTTAATACAAGCAACAGCAGCAGTAATTTTTCTGGTGACAAAATTCAAACCACGTCTGGGGCTTTCATGATTAAAAAGAATTCCGCAGGAAATAAATTGGGGCTGTTTGCTATCATTTCTGGCTATCATAGCCATTCTATGTGCAAATTCTTTAGCTGCTGCATAAGGATTTGCTGGAGCCAAACAAGTTTCTTCATTTTGAGGAACTTGTTTAGGGGCACCAAACATTTCTGATGTTGATGCTTGATAAATTCTTGCATCAGGTACAATCTGTTTGGCTCTCTCAAAAACATGTAGCGCTCCCATTCCTGTTACAGTAATTGCTCCTAACTTATCACTAAATGATCCTAATGGTGAAGATAAAGAAGCCAGGTTGTAAATTTCATCTGGTTTAAAATCCAAAAGAGCTAAAGCAATAGATTCTGGTGAATGTAAATCCCCATAATAAATTTTTATCTCATCTTTAAGCTCGTTAATATTACCAAAATCTAAACCTGCATTTCTTCGGACTAATCCCGCAACTTCATATCCCTTATCCAAAAGAAGTTCACTAAGGTATGAACCATCCTGTCCAGTAATACCAGTTATAAAAGCTTTTTTGCTTTGTGCCATATTTTGTCTACTATATCTGATCTCTAGTCTTTGAGTCAACCCCGATTTAATCGGGGTCAACAGCTTTTTTTAAAAAAGCTATACCTTCTTCAACTGTATGTAATATTCCTTCTCCAAATTCTTGCTCAAATTTTGCAGGATTTAGCCAGGAAAATTTCAACATCTTTACCGTCTTGGTTTTATTATATTCATCAAAACTAATTGGATTTATGAGTGAATAGTTTAATTTAAAAACTTCAGCAATAGTTTTAGCAAATTCCAATGGTGTCACATTATCTGTACTACTGACATGATAAAGTCCAGTAACATCTGATTCAATTATCGTCTTTAAAGCCACAGCAATATCTGAAACTAAGGTTGGTGTTATTCTTTGATCTTCAATTGCCCTAATTTGATTACCATTTCTTAATTGATCAAGAAAAAATCTAGCCACATCTTTCTTTAACTCATAAAATGGGCTAAAAGGCATACTAATTCTAACTATAGTAAATTTACAACCACTTTCTAAAACAAACTGCTCCCCAAAATATTTAGTTTGTCCGTACCAATTAATTGGATTAGGTTTGTCATTTTCTGTATAGGAACCCTCCTCTTTTGTCCCATCAAAAACATAGTCTGTGGAAATATGAATTAATTTTTTATCAAATTCCTTAACAACTTCTGCAACATTTTTTGCGCCAATCGCGTTTAATAAATAGCAGATTCCATTCTTATCGTCTTTTTGGCTTTCAGCTTTTTCAACTTGGGTATATGCGGCAAAATTTACAACCACATCTGGATTAAATTCTTGAGTTACTTTTGCAACTTGATCCTTATTTAATATGTCTACTGAGGAAGCATCCGGAGCACTAATTTCAAAGTTTTTTGAATATAAATTAATAAAATTAGAACCCACTAAACCGCTGCCACCAAATACCAATATTCTCTTCATTACTTAAACTTCTCCGGAAACAATTCCCTTAATTTAGGATTATTGCTGTCTCTTTGGGAAATAATTGGATTTGGAGCAGGCCAGCTGATATTTAAATCAGGATCATCCCAGGCAATAGCTCTGGTATCTGAACCATCATAGTAAGTATCTACTAAATAAATATAATCCGCCGGCTTTTCTCCTGTTACACACAGCGAGTTAGCCAGCCCATTCGGAATAAAAAGCCCAATCCTATTATTATCATTTACATTAAAAGTCTCTACTTTGCCAAAAGTTAGGGAATCTGGCCTGATATCAACAATTGCTATAAAAACTTCTCCGCAAACCGGATAAATAATTTTATTCCACTTCTCTGCATGTATCCCCCTTATAACCCCGGGTACAGAATGAGAGTGATTCATCTGTACTCCATCAAATTTTAAACCAGCAGTTTTTTCCAATTCATCTTTATGGAACAATTCTCTAAAAAAACCACGTTCATCTGAAAATATTGGTCTTTCTAAAATTAGAAGTCCAGAGATAGAAGTAGTTTTTATATAATTATTATTTTCCATATGATTTTTGGGCTACTCTGTCTATATTTGGTCTCCCCTCTTGTAAAGGTTTCCACCACCACCCGTTTTGTTTATACCACTCCACAATTTTTGGTAAATCTTCCTTTAAGCTGTGTTTTCTGATCCAACCTAAAGCTTTAAGCTTTTTTCCACTTATAGCATAACGGAAATCATGCCCTAATCTATGGCCTACAAAATCAATCATTGACTCATCCATATTTAGAATTTGCAGTAACATCTGAGTAATTTCCATATTGGATTTTTCTTCCCCCTCTATCAAATAAGTTTCTCCAATTACACCTTTTTGCAAAACAAAATCTATGGCTTCTGCATGATCTTCAGCATGCAACCATTCCCTAATATTTTCTCCATTCCCCATTAAAGGAACTTTTTTACCTTCTAATAGATTTGTAATAAATCTGGGGATTAACTTTTCGGGATCATGAAACGGACCATAGTTATTAGCACAATTGGTAATTGTAATAGGCAAACCATAAGTCTCAAAATATGCTCTGACTAAATGATCTGACCCTGCTTTTGAGGCAGAGTAGGGAGTCCGTGGCTGATAAGGCGTATCTTCTGTAAATGGCTCATCATCTATCTTTAACTGCCCATATACTTCATCCGATGAAACATGATGAAATCTTTTAATTTTTGCCTCCATAGCTGCATTTAAAAGAACTGCTGTCCCTAAAACATTAGTTTTAACAAATTGCAAAGGATCAACAATTGAACGGTCCACATGAGATTCAGCTGCAAAATGGATAACACAATCAGTTCCCTCCATTGCTTTCCTAACATCTTCTGAGTTTGTGATATCACCTTTAATAAATTTATAATTTGGATTGTCTTCTAAATCCTTCAGGCTTTCCAAATGTCCAGCATAAGTTAGCGCGTCAAGATTGATAATCTGATCTTCAGGATGAAATTTTACCCAGTAGTGAATGAAGTTTGAACCAATAAATCCAGCTCCACCTGTCACTAAAATCCTCATTTACTTATCTTGCCCTTTGCTCTGTTTTGCCCAGTAGTTATTGGCCTCCAAAAGTGTATCAAAAGTGCCAGCATCCCACCAATAACCTTTTAGCTCACTCCAAGCAAGCTGTCCCTTCTCCACATATTTATTATTAACATCTGTAATTTCCAACTCCCCTCTTGCTGAAGGTTTAATTTGATCAATAAAATCGAAAACCTGGTTATCATAGATATATACTCCTGTCACTGCCCATTTAGAATCAGGATTTTGGGGCTTTTCAGTAATCTTAATGATTTTTGATTGATTTGCTGGTTCAAATGTGGCAATACCAAAACGCTCCGGATCAGACACCTCTTTAAGGAAAATTAATGCTCCTTCCTTAAAATCCCTAACTTCTTGGGAGATATCTGCATCAGAGGTATTATCTCCTAAAATTACTGTTACATTATCATTCTCAGCAAATTCCCTGGCTAAGGATAATGCGCCAGCAATGCCACCCTCATTTTCCTGATAAGCATATTCCAAATGTTTAATACCCAGCTCATGACCGTTTTTTAGAATTGACATAAAGTGGCCACAATGGGGTCCACCTGTTACTACCATAACTTCTGTAATACCAGCTTTAACTAGTGTTTCTATTGGATAGAAAATCATCGGTTTGTTATAAACCGGTAAAAGATGTTTATTTGTAACTTTGGTTAGGGGATAAAGACGTGTCCCCAGTCCCCCTGCTAGTATTATGCCTTTCATTTTTTAATATATTACTCCTGATATAAGTATCAACGCCAGGGCAGCAGTTAAAAGATACTCCAATAAAATAGGTAAAGTCAAACTTTTATCGCGTTTATGATGTAACAGAGCCCAAACCAAATAAATTAATGCACCAATAATTAAAATCTTTATTATCATAATATGGTTCCTGGACCTAACATAAATATACTACCAGCTGCCAGAGAAAGTAAGGCCATATGGGCAATATGATGAGAAGATAATCTCAGTACACCTCTTTTTTTTAACACCCAAATATCAAAACTCAGTAATATTGTAATCAAGGCAATTATTGATAAACCAACCACTTTGGATACTATATATGGATCGAACAATGTTTTATTGTCTACTTTAACCTGCGATGCGCCTTCCACCAGCTGCGGAGGGTTAACCATATCTTGCTGTGGTACTGCTATTTGTTTTCCTTGGACCTCAACTGCAGGTTTTGCAGCCAAATTTTGAGTAGTACCAAATTCCTGTACCACCAAAGTTGTTTTTTGTCCATTTAACACTCCCTCTACTACAGCTATCCCTATATCTTTATACTTAGGATTTAATAAATTATCCCTGTGAGTAGGGGAGGCCATCCAGGCTTTAACTACCTCATCAGAGGAATAGAAATTTTTTGCCAGATTTTCTCCAGCAAAAGTAAATTTATAACCTGTACTTAGAATAAAATCCCAGGGAGTTTTACCAGAAGGGGCAAAATGAGCCCAATAATTTTCGGCAAACATATTTTGAGCTTTCAGGGCTGCTGCTTTATCTAAAGCTTCATTTTCAGAAACTGCAGAAAGACCCATTTTTTGCCTTTCAGAATTTGTAAGCTCAATCAGAGTTTTCTGATCAATGCTTGAAGTAATCCCCAAAACTCCAGGTTTGGAATAGCTTATTATTGAAAAACTAACCTGAAGTAAAATAAAAATAAGGATGTAGATAGCCAATCCTTCCCAAGAAATTAGATGAGCTTTTTTATGAGTATCTTTATGAGGAATAAACCAATTTTGCCAAGCCATTCTTCTAGTATACCAACTCTGTCTCGATTTTTTTACCATTAACAGGAATCCCTAAGGAAAAACCTAAAGCATTTGCCACAGAAACACCAACTCTGATTCCAGTAAAGGATCCAGGACCAGTTTCAACTTCTATACCTTCAAGGGGTTGCAGTAGTTCCATAACTAAAGGCAAGAGTACTTGTGAACCATACTCATTTTCTTCAGTTAAACTTTTTTTCACTTTCCCTTCTTCTTTCAGAGAGACTATAACTGTTTTCTGATCCTTGGTATCAATATGCAAAATCATATACAAATTTTATCATAATCACCGCAATCGTCACCGTTACGGATCGGTAACAGTTATTTTAATCTTTTTGTGCTATTTTGCTGTGAAAACCAGTTCTGCATCAGTCATATGATCACGTAAATTTTCAGTTTTTAATTTCTTTATTTTTTTGTGTTCTTTTACTGTTAAATCGCTCCACTCCTGGTGAATAATATTTGTCAAAATTGCAAATTCATCTTGCTCTTTAACTTCATGATTTTTCCAGTAATCAGTCAGTTTATTGCGGATTTCCTGCCCCATCATTCTTTGTTGAATCCATTTTCTGCTTCTACTCATTCTTTCCTAATTTATCCGTCCTCTATTAACAGATTTTTCAGGATCCACAGTTTCCTGAATTCTTTCATATCCAACCTTAGCCAACCAGAGCTTCAGAGGCTCTGCTTTGGAAGAAGGGATTGACTGGACAATGCGAAAAAGGCTTTCAGTATCAGCACAATCCGTAGAATATTTTTTACCGTCTGAAGATTCTAATTTCAGTTGTCGACAAATTGTCGATAACTCAAGCCCATCATCACTCTTTACTCGAATTTTCATCTTATACCAATAATCTCCCGAGTCACTACTTTCTGTTAAAACTGAAACTACGTCCACTACTGAAAAATACCACTTTTCTTGTTTTTGGTCCCAATGCCTCCGGATTTTTCTGCCTTCAAAAAATGCTAAAGTATTTTGCATACGTAAACAGATTATTCCAAATTTAACCCGAAGTCAAGGGGGTGGATTTTTATCCATTTCAGATTAGCTTCCCACTTGAAATGTGGGAATGTGTTTTCGAAATATAAATTGCCACAGCCACTTCATGACTTCACAATGACAAATAGGATATAATTTCTGCATGGAAGAAATTCAGAATGAATTAAAAAAATTAAAAGAAATGTTTACTCAGATTTCTGAGTCTCTTGATCAAGATAAGCTGAAAACAGAAATTCGGGAACTGGAAGCCCAGACTATGAAGGAGGGTTTTTGGAGCAGTCCCAAGGAGTCTTCAGTCATCAGTCGGAAGCTTAGTGCAAAACAGAAAACACTAAAAACTTTGGAAGAGTTAGAAAACAGAATTAATAATGCTTTGGAAATTTCAGAGGAACCTTCTATGCAGGAAGACCTGAAAAAAGAAGTAAAAGAAATTTCAGAAATATTAGATAAATTAGAGCTGAAACTATTTTTATCAAACCCTCATGACGGGTCAGAAGCTATTTTATCTGTTCACTCAGGAGCAGGAGGGGTTGAAGCTATGGATTGGGCTGCAATGCTTGTAAGAATGTATCAAAGATATTTTGACAGGCAGGCTTGGAAATATGAAGTTACTGATGAAAACCCAGGGGAAGAAGCAGGGATCAAAACAGTTTCTATGATAATACATGCTGATTTTAGCTTTGGTTATCTAAAAGGTGAAGCTGGAACTCATAGGTTAGTCAGACAATCCCCTTTTAATGCTGACAATTTAAGACAAACCTCTTTTGCTTTAGTTGAAGTTTTACCAGTAATAAACCCTGAAGAAGTTGAAATCAATGAAGCTGATATAGAATTTGAAGCTTTTAGAGCAGGAGGAGCAGGAGGACAAAATGTAAATAAAGTCTCAACAGCAGTCAGGGTAAAACATCTTCCAACTGGTATTACTGTGACTGCTCAAACAGAAAGATCACAACTGCAAAACAGGGAAAATGCTATGAAGCTGCTTTTGGCGAAACTTTGGGCCCTTCGACAAACTCAGGGTAAACAACAACAAGAGGAATTTAAAAGTAGCAATACTCAAGCTTCCTGGGGAACCCAAATTAGATCTTATGTTTTGCACCCTTATCACATGGTTAAGGATTTGAGAACAAATGTAGAAACCTCCAATACTGATGCTGTTTTAGATGGAGAAATAACCCAATTTATTGAAGCAGAACTGCGGACAATCAAAAACGAAGGGTAGACAAATACCCTAACTTATGGTTAATATATAAATATGGCAACACTACAAGCAAAACTGGAAGAAAAAATTACCAAACCATTAATGAGTGTTGATAATCCTAAACGCCTTTTGCTGGGAGTAATTATAGCTGCCCTAGTTCTAGGAACCCTAACAGGATATATCCTTTCAACCAAAAGTAATAGCGCAAAATTCTCACCTCTTGCTGTAGGAACTGCGAAAAGCGCCCAACAAGATATCCATACCTTCAAAGATTTTGCCGAAGGCACTATGAAAGCCAAACCTCAACCAGATGATCCTTCAGAATATACTGAAGGTACACATGTTCTTATTCGAGACGGTGCTGTTCCTGTGGCTTTAACTTCCTCTGTTGTTGATTTATCTCAATATGAAGGCAAAAAAGTTAAGGTTTTTGGTGAAACCCAAAAAGCCTTAAAAGAAGGGTGGCTCATGGATGTTGGTAAAGTAGAAACAGAATAACCGTTAAGTCCTTTTATCCTGCTATGATCATATTTAACTCTGTATCAAAGAAGTTTGGTTCCACCTTTGCTTTAGATGATATTAATCTTGAAGTCAAACAAGGCGAGTTTGTTTTTATTGTAGGACCATCCGGAGCTGGTAAATCTACTTTGCTTAGAATTCTGACCAGGGAAATTTTACCCACCAGCGGTAAAATTATGGTAGGAGGAGTTGATATTACCAAAATCAAAACTGCTGACATACCACTTTTCAGAAGAAAAGTTGGTGTAGTTTTTCAGGATTTTAAATTACTGGATGACAGAACTGTTTTTGAGAATATTGCTTTAACTTTAGAAGTACAAAACAAAACTGATGAAGAAATATTAAAAAGTGTTGAACACACCTTAAAACTGGTAGAAATTTGGGATAAACGGAATCTTTTTCCCAGACAACTCTCTGGCGGAGAGGCTCAAAGAACTGCCATAGCCAGAGCAATCGTAGGTAAACCAGATGTAGTTTTGGCAGATGAGCCAACCGGAGATCTGGACCCTAAAACTGCATGGGGAGTAATCCAACTTTTAAATGAAATCAACTCCTGGGGCACAACAATTCTAATGGCCACCCATAATCAAGAAATCGTCAATACCTTAAAAAGAAGAGTCGTTATTATCAAATCCGGAAAGATTACCAAAGATACAAAGGAAGGAAAATATGAGTAGAGCGGTCTCGTTTGCAAAAAGAAATATCAGACGCACCCCATTTCAGGCCTTAGCTGCCTCAATGGTGATGTTTTTAACATTTTTAGCTCTGATGACATTTATTATTTTGGCTGCCGGATCACAAACTGCCCTGCGTTATTTTGAAAGCAAACCTCAGGTAATAGCCTTTTTCAAAGAAGGCACCACTGACCAGGATGTATCTGCTATAGAAAATGCTCTCCAACAGGAAACCAGAGTTACCAACACAAAATTTGTTTCCAAAGATGATGCTCTGCAAATTTATAGAGAAAAAAATAAGAGCGATCCAGCCTTATTGGAACTGGTTACTGCTAATATCCTGCCTGCCAGCTTGGAAATATCTACCCAAACCCCACAAGATCTGCAGGGCATTGCAGAAATTCTAAAAAAAGAACCTGTTATATCTGATGTAATAGTACCTGAAGATGTTGTGCAAACTTTAACACAAGTAACAGGAATTATCAGAGTGGTGGGAGGAGCAACTGTTGGATTTTTGATGATTTTTGCAACACTTGTAATAGTGATGATTATTGGTTTTAAAATACGTCTTAAAAGGAATGAGATAGAGATTATGAGACTCTTGGGAGCATCTTCTTCTTTTATTAGAAGTCCATTTATTTTAGAAGGAATATTTTATGGTGTAGCAGGAACTCTGCTAGCTTGGGTTATGAGTTACGCCGTACTTTGGTATTTTGCTCCCTTTTTGCAGGGATACTTGGGAGAGGTTAAATTGCTACCAGTAAATCCTCTATTTATGCTTACATTACTTGGAGGAAGTTTATCTTTAGCTTGTTTTGTAGGAGGCTTAGGATCAATTGCGGCAGTCAGACGTTACTTGAAAATACAATGAACCGTGATGAAAAAGTTACTATTATTATTTCTTCTTGCATTTAGTTTTACAGCTTTTATTCTTCTCTATCCTGCATACGCAGATTCCACTGACGAACTAAGCAAGCAGCTTCAAGACAAACAGGCAGAGATTCAAAGATTAGAAGGTCAACTTGCTGATGTAAGAAACCAAGAGAGAACTTTAAAATCTCAACTGAACCTTATTGATGGTCAAACTAAAATTACCGTACTAAAGATTGAAGAAACAAATCTAAAAATTGAAAAACTGGAAAGAGAAATTTCCGACCTTGCAACAAGAATTAATAGAATTGGCACAACTCTTGATACTTTATCAGAAATTCTTCTTAAAAGAATCGTACAAACCTATAAATATAGTAACTCCATCTCTACAATTGATTTGCTATTTACCTCTCATGGCTTTGCAGACCTGATAGAAAAACTCAAATATATTCAAACTGCCCAAGCCTATGACAAAAAAAAATTATATGAACTACAAGCAACAAAGCTTGCCTATAATGACCAAAAACAAGACAAACAAACCAGACAAACAGAAGCAGAGAAATTAAATAAAGACTTGGAAAGCTATAAAGTGCAACTTGTTCAACAAAAAACAGACAAAGAAGATCTGTTAAAAATTACTAAAAATGACGAGGCCCGTTTTCAATCCTTAATCGCTCAACTCAAAGCAGATACAGACTCAATAAGGCGTGCTCTTGGTAGTGCCGGTGTGAAAAAAGGACCCGTCAAAAGAGGTGAAGTTATTGCTGTTGTTGGAAATTCAGGCTGTTCAACAGGCCCACATCTACACTTTGAGGTAATGAATAATGCCAGAGTAGAAAATAATACTGTTGTTGGTCGTGACAATAAAATTGATCCAAAACCTTTTATAGATTCTGGACAATTTGAAAAACCTTTGGCAAGTTATGATGGCAGTGAATGCGGTTCATCTTGTAGAGTAGGACAAATTAGTACCAAGTTTGGTGAGATATACTTTTTAGGAAGACATTCCGGACTAGACATTGCAGAATACGCTGGGGCTCCAATAAGGGCAGCAGCTGATGGAGTTGCATATGAATTCTCAGATTCAAACGCTTGTTATTTAACTGGTACTGTAGGAAGAGGTGTAGTGTTAGATCATGACAATAGTGATTATGTAACTCTGTACTGGCATATCCCCTAGTATTCTTTGTATTCTTTAAATTAGTGTGAAATTATTTTATCCAAATCTTGGCAATAGCTAAAAAAGGGATATAATCATAATCCAAAATATTGTTTGTAAAATCCTTCATTTTCAATCTTATCAGCTCTTATTAACAAAACTTCATTGCCTATTCCAAAATACTCCCTTAGGTAAAGAATCTCTTCATCACAAGGATATGGAGTCAAATAAACGCTTTTTTGCAATTGGAAGAAATTTATATATTTCAGAATATTCCTGAAGGAACTAACCTGATTTTTTTTAACTCTGGCAATATCATATATTACAATCCGCCACTTACCATCCCAGCTTTTACTCTTTAAGGAGAGCTTCTCTAATTTGAACTTTATGTATTTTGTATGTCCTTTTTGGGTCAGTTTAATGACATCTTCACCGTTCTTTTGAATAATCTCCACAACTTTCTGTTCTTTTAAACGTTTTAAATTTCTTTTCAAAATATGAGGATTAAATTTCTTCCACTCCCGTTGTGTTTCCTTCCATTTATGATTGCTCTTTGCCTGATTAATCATTTTTGCTGCATATCCCAAGCCAGGCATAAAAATAGTTGCTGTTAAAATAACACCCATCCCTAACAGATAAATAATCTCTTTTGTATCCGGGTATTCTTCTTTATACATAATCTATACACTAGATAATAAACCACATTATCCATAATCTGGCAATAGCTAAAAAATGGATATTAGATATTTAGATTAGATATGTTGATTTATCTTAAGTATAAGAACTATTATAAGTTTAAGTGAATAAAATAATAATCTTTATTATTGTTGTTTTCATCTTTTATGCTAAAACTGCTTTTGCAGCAACCATTAAGCTTAACGAATTTTATGCAGCGGGAGGCAGTTCATCTTCCAACTCTGATTGGGTAGAAATTTATAATGAAGGTATGGATATTTCATTGTATCAACTAATTGATGCTGATAATCACAAAAAGGATTTATCTGGTGCGATTTGTAATGGTCATTTTTGTACAATAGATTGGTACAATCTCCTCAACAAAGACGGTGACATCATAACTCTTACTTCAAAATTGTATCCTAATACATCTATCGATCAAGTAAAATACGGTAACTTTGGAGGTATTTCGACACCAGGCAACGGACAATCCGCTGGAAGAAACCCAGATGTTTCGGGAAATTGGATTATTATTTCCTCGCCTACCAAAGGAACATCAAATAACACCTCAACCCCCTTACCTATAGCTATTCCAACACCAATTCCCACTATTACACAATCTCCATCCCTCGCACCCGCTTCCTCTTCATCTTTTACCATTACAAACATCCCTTCTCAAATAAATTCTGACCAATCATTTATTGTTTCAGTTAACATAACATCTAGTACAGCTTACTTTTGTAAAGGGGCTTTTAAAAAAGCAGCTAGCTCTAATTATTTTGGACTTACCTTAGTCTCTGGAAATTGGATAAAAAATGGCAGCAGTTCCACCAACCAATATCTATGTACAAATAGTTTTAATTTTGAAGTTAAACCAGATATTGATGATTCAGGATACACAGGTAGTGGGGATTATATATTCAAGGTTGGAAGCTATGATCAAGACGGAGGAAATCTTACCTGGAGCAATGAAGTTACAATAAAAATTAATGATGTAAACAGTGATGGTTCCAACGATCAGCCTACTCCACAACCCACTTCAAATAACAATTCTTCAGCTTCTCCAATACCAACTGTTACTAAAACTCCTACACCAAAACCAAAACAAACATCTAAATATCCTTACCGCATTGCCTCAGTTGCTGCAGCCATAGCATCTGCAACACTATCTGGCAAGATTGAAATAAAAAACGAAAAACAGATAAATCCACTTGTTTGGGTAGGGCTAATTTTCATATTTGCTGGAATTGGTGCATTAGGGTATATTTATCTTATAAAAAATGCAAAAATACATATCCCATTCAGAAGATGAAACAAAAGCAATTGCCGCAAAACTTGCTAAAGTTAGTCAAAGTAATATCTTTGCGCTGACTGGGAACTTGGGAGCAGGTAAAACAATTTTTACCCAGGGGTTTGCCAAAGGATTAGGGATTAAAGAGAAAATTATTTCCCCTACTTTTGTATTAGTCAGACAGCACAAAATTCCTGATACATCAAAAGTTTTTTGTCATATTGATTTATACAGATCGGAAAATTTTAGTCATTTAGGACTTGAAGAGATACTTTCAGATAAAAATAATATTGTCTTAATTGAATGGGGAGAAAAAATTGAGAATATACTACCTAAACATACAATAAAAATAAATATTACAAAAGAAGGCTCTTATTCCCGCCTTATTTCTATTTCCAAAGGTCCTACCATTTGACGATCTAATCCTTTTAATTTAACAAAATCTCCTTCCCAACCAGAACGGGTATCATTTCTATCAGGTTCTTTTATTAAAAAGACTAGTCCTGAAAGATTATCTTTTCTTCCTTGAAACTTATCCTGACTGGGAATATATTGCGGTTTGTTTGGCGCATAAGCATATTCTCCTGGAATGTATCCATATTTTTTATTTCCATACCACCAGATTAAATATTGATAGGGGTAATCATAGACTGAAGGCAGATAAGTATATACTTTAAAATTCTGCCCCCCTGCCTTTTGGTAAACATAATCTATAGCAGCAATTTCATTTTTATATAGCGAAGGATCCAAATTAGGTTTCCTCCATTCTTTTATGAAAAAATTACTAATATTTAAAATAATAAACCAAACAATTGAAACCGAAAGCATAAGAGAAGCAATTTTATTAAACAGATTTCCATCTAATAGATTTTTTAATAAATAAGCTGTTAATATTAACAAGGCAGTCATCTCTGCACCCAGATGCCAGGGATTAACAGTAACCGGCAACATTAAATATCCTAAAAAAGGAACAACAATAAAAACAAGGCTCACAGTTACTAAACTATCCTTTTTTTGCTCTCTCCAAAATTTAACAATCATTGGTGCAAAAAACACTAAAATGATTGTTGTGAATAATTTATGATTCATTAAAGTTGCTGAGAATGTATTATAAAAACTTGCAGAGATATTTTGAAAACGCATTAGAAAATTGAATGAACCGCTGGAGTTTTCTGAAAGGTGTCTTAAAATAGCCCTGCTCATAATAAAATCGTGTTTTAAGTCAAAAATAACTTGGGGGAGTAAAGTTATAATAAAAGTAGCAATACCTAACCAAAATACTTTCTGTTTTAATAATTTAATGTTTTTTGTAAAGATGATGCTTGCAAATATTATTATCGGTGTAAAAATACCAAAATTCATTTCGAAATTAAAAAATAAACCTGCTAAAAACCACGTAAGGATTCCATAGGTTACTTTCCCTTGTTTTAAATATTCAACCAGTAGGTATAGAAATAAGGGTGTAAGAAAAATTACCGGATTAGGATTAAAAGCATAGCGGGTTGCCAAAACAATATAATCTGAAACAACCCAAATAAAACCTATTGGTAAAACCAACCAACTTCCCCACTTGCTGACTAATTTAAGAAGAAAAAATCCACCTATTGCCCAAAGTCCAATCTCAAGAATAATTGAGGCATATGGATCTCCATCGGAAACAATAAATGGCAAACTTAATAAATAATACCAGGCTGGACCATTAAACAACCCTTCAATTGCTGATGTAGGACCAATTAACCTGGGCTTTTTCAGTTCAACCATTCCTCTCACATCCACCATATCCCGGGCATTATCCATATTAAATAGAAAATTTCCATCTGCTGTAAGGATCAACCTATATAAAATACCAATAAGTAAAATTATAATAATCAAAACTGAAACTTTACTCATTTGCTTTTGGAACGCGCACCTGAAGTTTTAAAGAACCAAAGCTTATTTCAGAAGTTAATTTAGTTTTACTATTTTCTGTATCTAATTCTTCATTATAAAACGAAGAGGGTATACCATCTGCTGGTTCTATTATAAAGAAAGTTTTCTCTAGAGGTTTATCTATCTTTTGCAATGAGTCTACCCCTAATAAACCAATCTGGTTGTGCCCATAGAATGCTGGTACATATCCATATTTTTGCATCCCATACCAGGAGTATAAATACGCCCAAGTGGTATTGGTCCATAAAGGAAGTGTTAATGTGCTTATCGAAAATGGTTTACCAGAAGCAATTTGATAAGTTTGATCTATTAATGCTAACTCATTCTTCAAAATCATATCGTTAGGTATCACTAAAATGATTTGTCCATCTGGATTATATTTCAAAATCGTTATCATGTTAGAAACTAGGCTTAAAAAAAGAAATACCACAACTAATCCTTTACTTACTTTCCAAGTATTCTGTAATAACAGCAGCACTGACAAGATTACTGGAACCACAAGCCCGATATTTACATAGGTATTAGTATGCCCTCCAAATATAAATATTGGCAAATTTGAAAAAAGAAAGAAAAGCAACAAATGCTCCCGTTTGATTATATACAAAACAATAATTGCTAAAATTCCTCCTAAAAAAACGTTTGTTGGAAAAAAATTATTAATAAACAGTTCTGTAAATCTATTAATATAATTAAAAAACAGATCTGTAAATTGAGGCCTAAAATCAATTTGACCTGCAGATCCAATATTTAGAAAGCCTAAAAAAATATTTTTAACAGAATTGAATTTTATTGCAGCAAGAAAAAAATTTACCATGCCAAATACAGTAATCAGAAAAGATATTACAACTGATTTAGAAGAAACTTTAAGTCCAAAAATAATTCCAAACAAAGGAATCAAAAGAAATAAATATATTAAGAAAAACTGAAATTGGGCAGACAGCGCTGCTGATAATACTGCTAAATATAATCCTGATTTATTTCCTTTTTGCCAACTCCTTAAACACAGAAAAAATAACGCAACAGTCAGCAGGGCTGGAGCTGGATTAGAAATCCAAGACCCGTATTGTGTTGACTCAAATGATACAGCAAAAAGAAAACCTCCCAAAATAGCCCATTTTTTACTTTTCAATAAGTCTTTTGCCAAAAGCATGACTGGAATAACAGTAAGGGAATTAAGAAAGGAGAGAAAAATTGCTACCACCCTAGGATCTCCCTGACCCAATAGATAAAAAGGAGCAATCAAATAATAATATAAAACACCGTGAAAAAGACCAGGAGTTGAAGTAGGCGGTCCTAATATCTTTAAGTGTCCTTCTTTCCAAATCTGCTGCGCTGCAAAAGCATCCCTCGCCATATCATAATGAAATGAAACTGATCCTTGATAAATAAAAAGTATCCTCAAAAAGAAAGAAAAAAATATTAGCAATATTACAATTTTTAACATATACTAGTTCTTATTTAATACAAATGTTACTTCCATCCCAAGAAAAGATAAGGTTTTGCTTTTTATCTTAAAACCGGATTCCATAATAATTTCTTCCAGCTCTTTATGATGAAAGGGATGCAGATGCGCTTTCTTCCAAACTTTACCTTTACTATTCTCCCAAATAAACCAAACTATTCTAAAAAGAAAACTCCCCGAATCCATAGTTAAAATTAAAGTCCCGTCTTTTTTTAGTATTCTTTTAATCTCTAACAAGCATTGTACTGGATTTTCAACATGTTCAATAGTTTCATAGAATAAGATCAAATCAAAGTAATTACTTCTAAAAGGTATCTTCGAAGCCGAGGCGTTCTCAAAATTAATATTAGGATACATTTTCCTTGCATATTCAATTGCTTTATCATAAATATCAATGCCAAAATATTTTGCATGGGGAAATGTTTTGGAAATTTCTGAAACCATAAACCCACTAGCACAGCCTACATCTAAACAATTTTGAAATTGAATTTTCTTTATTACTTGTTTGGCAAATTTAATTTTATGAGTATGCCATAATCTTTGCAGAAAATTATTCTTTGTCCCTTGTTGATAATAGGTAACTGGAACTTGACTCCAAATTCTATATAACTTATGGTTTCTTAACTGATCAGATTGATTCATTTTTTCTTTCCATTTTTAATATTGTAAATCCATTAAATTTTTTTTCTTCGATTAATCTTCCGTGTTCCACAGCCCAGACTTTTCCTTGATTTTTATACACATCTGGTATTCTTGAAGTATCACTAATAATCATATAAAAGATTTGCTCATCTTCCTGCGATTTTGTTAATAAATTGTAAGGATGCAATTGATCCCCACCCAACCAGTCGGGTAAATATTTATATTTCCCTTTACCGTACCAGTAATAAAGATACGCCCATAAGCCATTATAATAAAGTGGGTAGGTCACTGCATTTATAGAAAATGGGCGACCTTGAGACTCCTTATAGGTATAATCAACAACTTGTAATTGATATTTTAGATAAGATGTTGAATCATAAATATTATCAAATAGTTTATACGACTCATTAGGTCTCTGTAATATCATACTGACGCTATTCCCCATTATTAAAAATACTATTGGTATTACTATAAGTAGGTTAAATTTTGAAATAGCATATCCGATAATCAAAGCTATAGCGGGCGGTAAACCGATTAAAAACCATGGTTTATTATGATATCCAGTCAGCAAAGTAATGGCCGGGGCGAACAAATACAATAGCAAGAAATAAATGCTTTGTCTTTCTAATTTTGTAGTTTTTTTAGAAAACAAGTAGTAAAGGATAACTAAAATAATGCTTCCTGTCAAAAAGATGCCGAGTTCTGGTTTTTGTGGAAATAGATTATTTGTAAAATCTTTGATAAAGTCCTTAAAGAAAAAATTTACTCTTTCTATATAAGTTAGATGCGCTTCTTCAAAAACATTAGAAAAATTAATTAATGTTTTTACTCCGGCAAAATTTAACTTTATTTCTGTAAGTATTAAAGTAAAAGTTACAGCGGTAAAAGCCAGAACTGAAAAAAGAGCTAATTGAAAGGAAGGAATCCTTGGTCTAAAAATAAACCAATAGATTAAAATAATCGGTATCAAATATAAAAAAGATAAATCAGTTTGAATAGCCAATCCTAAACTTATCAGAGACAATATCAAACCCCATTTTCTGTCTTGAAAATAGCTCCATAAACCAAGAAAAAAAAGGGGGACTAAAAAAATTGCTACCGTATCGATTGTCAACCAATTTGAAAATTTGATAAACTCAAACGATGAAGCAGCAATTACTGCAGCTATAAAACCTGGTAAGTTTTTCTTAAACATTAATCTAGCAAAAATAAAAAGAATAATAGCCGTTGTTGCATTAAAAAAAATATTCCAATAAGTGCTGACCATGAAATTTCCCGAGGAGAGTAAAAAAGGGATAAAATTATAGTAGTAATAAAATACTCCATGATGAAGATGGGGGTCACCATATATTGCTCGTCCAATAATTAACAAATTTCTATCTACAACTAGGCTGTATGTATAGAACTGATCTTCAATTTGATCATAATCAAAGATTAAGTTGTAATCAGCAATATTTCTATATCTTAACCAAAAACCAAACACAAAGATTAATATAAGAGTCAATAGAACAATGAGATTTCTTTTATTAAACATGTTCCGATTATATCCTACATATATGTTAAAATGAATTGCATGAAGGTATTACTCACTGGTGGAGCTGGTTTTATAGGCAGCCATGTTCAAAGACTGCTTTTAGATCAAGGTCATCAAGTCTCTGTTGTTGATGATCTATCAAAAGGCCATCAAAATTCACTAGACCCAAGATCAATCTTTCACCAAATTAGTTTAGGTAATCAAAAACAACTGGAAGAAATTTTACCTGGACATGATGCTGTCATACATATGGCTTCTTTTATAGAAGTAGGTGAGTCAGTCAAAAAACCTGTGGAGTTTACAGAAAATAATATAGTAGGAACAGTCAAACTTTTAGAGGCAATGCAAGTTACTGGAATCAAAAAAATGATTTTTTCTTCAAGTGCTTGTGTGTATGGTATCCCAAATAAGTTACCTCTTACAGAAGCAGATCAACTGGGTGAACAAGAAAATCCCTACGGAATAACCAAAGTCACCATGGAGCAATTTTGTAAACTCTACCATAACTTATTTGGTTTTGATGTAACTATTCTGCGTTATTTTAATCCATATGGTCCAGGCGAAGAACATAATCCGGAAACTCATGCTATACCAAACCTGATAAAAGCAACTCTGGAAAAAAAGCCTATTCCTCTTTATTGGAGAGGGGAACAAATCAGAGATTTCATTTACATTGATGATTTGG
The DNA here is from genome assembly GCA_964415615.1 of uncultured Gammaproteobacteria bacterium. Taxonomy (GTDB): domain Bacteria; phylum Patescibacteriota; class Microgenomatia; order Daviesbacterales; family UBA10151; genus UBA10151. The sequence continues at coordinate 34,461 of CAYQAW010000003.1, read as the reverse complement.
CTCAGGCCCATGCTCTTTCATTACCTCTTACGGGTTTACATATATATAATGTAGGAACACAGACAGGTATAAAAGTAATTGATGTAGTCAAGAAAATTTTCCAAATTGTTGGATACGAAGTTCCTATAGATGACAAGGGTGAAAGAAAAGGAGATGTACCTTCTTTGGTAGCATCAGCCGAGAAAATTAAAAAAGAATTAGGCTGGAAAGCAGAAGTAGATTTGGACGAAGGTTTACGGAAAACTATTGATTTTTACCGCTCCCACCCTTAAGCCATTTAACTGAAGACAGTAGTGGATAAAACATATCTTCTTTCTCAGAAATATTAAGATCTTCACTTAAATTATTAGAACTAAATTCTATATAAGCAACACCAGTAATCACAGCAATTGGCTGCTGTTCTGCTCCTTCCCCCATTTCTAAAACTGCTGCTGAAGCCAGCGAATCAGGAATATCTGATGTTTCCATTTCAAAAACTCTTCCAAAAATATCCTTTTTTCCTCTATAATCCCTCAACGGTTTAAATCCGTAAAACCCTATGGCAATTCCCACAACTCCACGTCTTAATGGAATTAGTCTAGAATCAGTTATGATTACTCCTAAATTTTGAATTTCAAATTTTTTTCTTAGAAAGTCCCAAATTTTTTTAGCTGACTCTTGAGGATCTTTTGGCCACAAAACAAAAAAGTGAGCTCCATTGCTTTCATCAACACCAGATGAAGCAACCAGCATATTATTTCTAATTGTATGCAAGATATGTCCCCCAGGGGATAATTCTCTGGGAATATATTTATCAGCTTCTTTCATGGCAAGTTCATCTTTGGTAGTTTTTAAAGAAGAAATACATCTACCTTCTCCGATTGATACTACCTTAGCAGTCACTGCCACTATAGAATTTTCTTTTAGAGTTTTTATTGCAGATAAAAGGTCCCATAAATCATCCTTGGGTGGCAAAAATTTTCTGGTTTTAATTGCTTGAACTAACATAGCTCAACTGATACTATCATTTAGATGCGTAAATTGCACTTTTTAATTCTGGTTCTGATTTTACTAATCGGATTATTCTTCCGCACTTACCAAGTTGTTGAAAGATTTGAATTTGCCCACGACGCAGACTTGTATTCTTGGATTGTCAAAGATATTGTTGTAAATCACCACTTCCGTTTGATTGGCCAACTAACTTCTGCTCCAGGTATTTTCATCGGTCCTTTATTTTATTATCTATTGATTCCTTTTTTCCTATTAACTCAAATGGATCCTGTTGGAGCAATATTTCTGGCAATAATAATTAGCTTTTCAACAATGTTGAGTTTATATTTTGTATTGTCGAAATTATTCAACGCTCAAGTTGGACTGATAGCCACTTGTCTTTACGCAATTTTACTTTCGACTGTAAACGCTGATCGATGGGTAGTGCCTACTATAACGACAAATCTTTGGGTTATTTGGTATTTTTATACAGTTTTACAATTTGCCCGAGGCAATTTAAGAGTACTCCCTATTTTGGGAATATTAATCGGCTTAATCTGGCATGTTCACATTGCTCTCATACCAACCCTCATTGCAGTACCGGCTGTCATATTTTCTGCAAAAAAATTACCTACCAAAAAACAATTTTTTATTTTTCTAACAGCGTTTTTCGTTACCTCACTTCCTCTATTTATTTTTGAGGCAAGACATAATTTTCAACAAACTTTTAGTTTAATTCATAACTTTACTACAAAGAGCGGTGTCCCAACTGGTTTTTATAAACTTCAATTAGTAACGGAAATGATTACTAAAAATATTAATAATTTATTTTTTATGCCACAATCATTTAAGTTAACCAGTAATTTTGTCTTTATACTATTAATACTTTCATCCGCGCTTATTTTAACTAAGAAAAAAATCTTATCTTCAAAAGAATTAATTACTCTCTATCTTTGGGTTGCAGGAGTCATTGCTTTCTTTTCTTTATCTTCCTCTCCTATTTCAGAATATTATTTTGCAAATATAAGTCTCATATTTTTGATTATTGTTTCCTTACTATTTTATCTAGTATATAACCATTCTAAAGCAGGAAAATTATTAATAATATCAGCACTGGGACTTATTGTGATCAAAAATGGTTATTTTATGATAAACCAAAGTTATTACAATAAAGGCTATTTAGAAAAAAAAGCACTGGTAGCTTACATTAATAAAGATATGAAAGAAAAAGGGTATCCTTGTGCAGGAATAAGCTACATTACTACTCTTGGAGAAAACACCGGATTTAGGTATCTATTTTATATCAACAATATACATTTAATTCATCCATCTCTGGAAGTACCTGTATACAATATATTTATTCCAGAGGAATTCTCTCCAGATAAAACTAAACAAAAATTTGGTCATATTGCAGTCACCCCTCCAGTTAATATACCATCAAAGGAAAGCATACAAAAAAGCTGCCAAACACCTAACACTAATTTAACAGACCCTATGCTTGGTTATACAGATTAAAAATGAACCCCTCCCCGCTGCAAGCAGCGGGGTATCCCGCAAACGGGACAAGTTCTTTTCGAACCATTCATCCCCGCAGCAAGTCTTCGACCCTGAGGCTCAGACCCGAAGGGCTGACGGGGTATTCTGGTTCAAAAATAAACCGTAGGACTATTTTTTGAAGAAAAAACAGTCTTTTGCCAAGGGTAAAAGTATATTTTTTCGCTACGCTCAAAAATTATTCCACAGTACTTGATTGGTAACTTCATGGTGATAAATAATTTCAGATGTCTTGACTTTACTTCCCAACTCCTTAGGACTTCTATCTGCAATTGCTTCTTTAAAGGATATATATTTTTGTTTATTTTCTTCACCCAGAATTTTTCCCATAAAATCACTTGTTTTAAATAGCCTAATCGCATCATATAAATTTCCTGGTAAAAATCTTAGCCTGTCTCTCTTGTCTTTAGAACGGCTTAATTTCTTACCTTCCAACCCAGTTCTTAGAACTGTGTAAAGAGCCAGATAAGGATTTGCATCAGGTGCTACAGATCTAATTTCAATCCTGGCTGTTTTCTCATTTCCTGCAGGAATTCTAATCATGGAACCTCTATCAACCGAAGAAACTTTAATCTGATTCGGAGCTTCAAAATGGGGATCTAATCTTCTGTAGGCATTTACTGAAGAATTTAGTATTAAACAGACTTCCGGAGCATGATTTAATATTTTATAGAGAAAATCCCAAGCAGGATCCGACAGACTATCCCGTCCATCTTTCTGATAAAAAATATTATTGCCATTTTTGGCTAAAGAAAAGTTGGTATGCATACCTGAACCATTAATATTGGCTATTGGTTTTGGCAGAAAAGTTGCTGTCATACCCATATTATTGGCAACTTGCCTGCAAACTAATTTATAAAGCTGTATTTGATCACAAGCTCTTACCGTCTCTGTATAACCAAAGTTTAACTCAAATTGAGATGGTGCAACTTCAGGGTGATCTTTTTCATTACCAAAACCCAATGCTCTTTGGGCTTCTGCTGCTGCATCAATAAACCTTCTCAATCTATCCAACGGCAAAGAATGATAATATCCGCCTGTAGAAATTAACTTAAAACCTATATCTTCGTCATAATTTTGTTCTGCACCAATTCCCTCTACCAAAAACCCTTCTATTTCTGTAGCGCTGTGAGCTTTAATGCCTTCTTTTTGTAAAAGTTTTTGAGTATACAATTTCAATTGTCCTCTAAAATCTGATGCATAAAAAGATCTGTCTCTATTTAAAACTGACGCAAACATGACTACTTTTCCGCCACCGAATACATCTGATGGAAGATAAACAATACTACCCCAATCAACTTCCAATCTTAAATCTGATTCATGTAAAGCTGTAAAACCTTTAATAGAAGACCCGTCAAAAGTTAAATTTAAGGCAGAATCCAGTAAATATTTTTTGTCATAATCTAACATATGGAATCTGCCTTCTATGTCTGTAAAGCAAAGCGTTATAGCTTTAATTCTTTTTTCTTTTTGCAAATACAGACGATATTCTGCTTCCAACTGCTTTGGGTCTTCTGTTTGCTGTTTTTCTTTAGCCTTCAGATTCATCTCTTCCAGCTGCTCATAGGAGATTTCCAGAAAGTTTTTTAAAAGAAGATTATTATCCTGCATATTGCTTGGATAAAAATAGCAATATTTAATATAATTGTCAACATTTTAATGATAATTTTTAATAATGATAGGTAAAAGCGGTAGGAGATCACTAGCTAAGGCACCTGCGTTACCAATTTTTTTCTTTAACATCTTACCAGCCATCCCATGAATATATACTCCAACGCAGACAGCATCATAAAGATTGAGTCCTTGAGCAATTAGCCCAGCAATAATACCAGCTAGCACATCTCCTGTACCAGCTGTTGCAAGTAAAGGATTTACAAACGGAGCAGTAACTATCTTTTCTTCTGGCGAAGCAATCACGGTATTTGCCCCTTTCAAAACTATCACTTGGTTCCATTTTCTAGCAAAATCCCGGGCTATGTTAACTCGATCTTTCTGAATCTCATCGATAGAAAGACCTGTCAGTCTGGACATCTCTCCTGGATGAGGGGTTATCACAACTTCAGTATTTATCTTCTCCCACCACTTGTCTTGCTTAGATAAAATATTTAGCCCATCACCATCAATGACTGTTTTGATCTGTATATATTCTATTACCTGACTGCTTTGCCCTAAGCCTGGACCAATTAGTGAAACACTATACTCATTTATTTTACTGAGAGCTTCATCGCGCGATAAAAAAGTAACCTCAGGTAATTGTCTTGAAACTATTATCTTAACTGTCTGCTGCGTTACCAAACTCACCAATCCTGCCCCAACTCTATATGCAGCAGCACAACAAAGATATGCAGCCCCTGGAAAATTCTCTGACCCGGCAAAAACTAAAACCTTCCCAAATGTCCCCTTATTTGCATCAGTTGATCTCTTGGGAAGTAACGAATGGATATATTCTTTAGTCAGCTCCATTTAATTAGGATAATGGCAGCGTTTGTACTTCCTGCCGCTACCACACCAGCATGGATCATTTCTGCCTAATTTTCCATGAACTTTATTTAGCTCTCCACTCGCTCCGTAAACTTGCTCGGTAACTATTCCATCTCTTTCTATAGTAACTTTAGTTACCCCGCCTTCATCTGCTTTACCTGCTTTTATTTCTTTTTTTTCAGTTGCCACGCCTATCTCAATTTCAGGATGTTTTTCTTCTACTACAACTGGCTGTTGTTCAATCCTAGGAGCTTGATTTTGTACAGCTACTTTGTAAATCCTGTGGACGATTTCATAATCTATCTCTACCATCAGTTTTTCAAATAAATCAAAACCTTCCCTTTTATATTCAATTAAAGGATCTCTTTGGGCATAACCCCGTAGTCCTATTCCGGAACGCAAATCATCCATCGTATCTAAATGTTCAATCCATAAGGTATCTATGGTATTAAGATATACAAAGACTTCCATTTGTCTTGCTATCTCCTCTCCTACCTGTTTTTCCCTTTGATCATAGAAATTTTGGGATAATTCGCTTAAAAACGTAATGATTTCATCCTGACTAGAGAAAGCTTCAATCTTTTTTTCCATCTCCTTTTGACTATTTTCATCGATTGGGATTATGGCACTAAATTCTTCGATTATTTTTTTAGCATTTATCCCTTCTTCGCAGCAAATTGTGACAATACTGCTAATTTCTCTTTCAATTTTTTCCAGTATTTCTTCTTTTAAAGAAGTATCTTTTCTATCTGCTTTCGACGTTCCATTGGAACCTCTCTCTAAAACCTTTTTCCTTACTTCATAAATAATCTGCCTTTGCTGATTCATCACGTCATCATATTCAACAGTGTGCTTTCTGATATCAAAATTATGGCCTTCTACTTTTTTCTGAGCCCCTTCAATTGCTTTGGAAATTAAACCATGCTCGATTGGCACGTCTTCTGGCATTTTCAGAAAATTCATCACTTTAGAAACTTGTTCCCCACCAAAAATTCTCATCAAATCATCTTCCAAAGAGACAAAAAACCTGGTTTCCCCAGCATCTCCCTGACGGCCAGACCGACCCCGCAGCTGATTATCAATTCTTCTTGATTCGTGTCTTTCAGTTCCTATAACATATAACCCTCCCAAGTTTGCAGCTCCTTTATCTAAAATAATATCTACCCCTCTGCCAGCCATATTAGTAGCCACGGTTACTGCTCCTTTTTCTCCGGCATGAGAAATAATCTCTGCTTCTTTCTCATGATTCTTGGCATTGAGTAACGCATGTGATATTCCTTTTCTTTTTAAGAGTTCTGATAAAAATTCATTTTTATCAATAGCAGTTGTTCCAACCAGCACTGGTTGTCCTTTTTTATACAGCTCCTCTACCATATTTGCTACAGCGCTATATTTAGCAGCTTGGGTTTTATAAATTGTATCCGGATGATCTGCTCTTACCATTGGATTATTTGTAGGAATTATTATCACTTCCAGTTTGTAAATCTTGTTAAACTCCTCTGCTTCAGTGGATGCAGTTCCAGTCATTCCTGCCAATTTTTGATACATCCTAAAATAATTTTGAAAAGAGATAGTTGCCAAAGTCTGTGATTCTTGCTGAATTGCCACACCTTCCTTGGCCTCAATTGCCTGATGCAAACCTTCTGAATATCTTCTTCCCAACATCAACCTTCCTGTAAACTCATCAACAATGATTACTTCCCCATCCTTTACCACATAATCTTTGTCTTTTTGGAACAATGTTTTTGCCTTTAAAGATTCCTCTAGATGATGCAGTGTAGAAAAATCCTTCTCATAAAGATTATCCACTCCCAGCAGTTTTTCAATTTTTAAAGTGCCATGTTCAGTCAAATGGGCTGTTTTTTGCTTTTCGTCAACTACATAATCAGAAGACGAGAGCGAATCTATTATTTTGGCAAATTCATAATATTTTTCTGTGGCTTCTTGGGCTGGCTGGGAAATAATAAGAGGAGTTCTTGCTTCATCAATTAATATGGAGTCAACCTCATCAACTACTGCAAAAAAATGACCTCTTTGTGATTGGTCTGTTAGTCTAAACACCATATTATCCCGCAAATAATCAAAACCAAATTCATTATTTGTTCCGTAGGTAATATCTGCCTCATAAGCTTCTTTCCGGGAAACTGGGCGCAAATGTTGTAAACGCTTGTCATCATGAGAGATATCTTTATATTTTGGGTCATAAATAAAAGCTGTATCATGTATTATAGTTGCAACAGTTGCCCCCAAAGCATCAAAAACCGGACCCATCCATCCACAATCCCTTTGGGCCAAATAATCATTAACTGTCACCAGATGAACACCTTTACCAGATACTGCATTCAAAAATAATGCTGGAGTGGCTGATAGAGTTTTTCCTTCTCCTGTTTTTTGCTCAGCAATCTTACCCTGATGCAAAGTAATAGCTGCCATCATTTGCACATCAAAATGGCGCTGCTTGATCGTCCTTTTAGCAGCTTCCCTTACTGCAGCAAAAACCTCTGGCAAGAGCTCGTCTAAACTTTTACCACGTTCATGTGCCAATCTAAACTCAGCAAGCTTACCTTTAAGTTGTTTATCAGTAAGTTTCAAAAACTTTTTTTCAAGGCCACCTATAGCCACAACAATAGGCTTCAGTTTATTTATTTCTCTCTCATTTGAATCCAGTAATTTTCCAAAAAAGTCTAGCATAATTTGTATTATACCCTAAGCTAGGCTTATTAATCATTGACAATTTAGCCCTGCTTTATTACACTAAAAGTGTCAAAAACTGCCCATGGATAATCAGAATAATCCTAATGTTCCCAATACCAACCCTAATGCACCTTTACCTTTTGGGACTCCTCCTCAACCTTCGCCCGCTCCTGTCTGGCCTACTGCACCTCAGGATCCAACACCAACCTGGACCCCTCCAGTCCAAACTCCAGCATCTAATACATGGGCACCTACTCCTGCAGCAACCCCACCTGAACCAAACCCCTCATGGACTCCTCCTGCCACATCTACAACTCCAACTTGGCCCACTCCACAAGCAACACCAACACCAGATATCTCTTCACCTACATTGCCTACCCCTTCTCAACCCGCAGTATCTTCCTGGACTCCTCCAGTTCAAACTCCACCTCAACCAGAACCAACACCAACATTTACACCTCCTGCAACACCAGCCTCAGAATCAGTTACACCTCCGCCTGAGCCAACCTCATCTCTTTCACCTTTAGATAATCCCTGGGGATCACCAACTCAACCACCCACCCCACCTGTACAACCTAGCTGGATGGGAGTAAATACAAGCCCTGCGCCAACCGAGTCTATTCCTACAGACCTTTCTCATTTGATAAGCAATAGTGATTCTTCTCAACAACAATCCGCTCAGTCTGTTACTGAAAATCTAGTTGTTACATCTGCTCCAACACCAACTCCTGATGTTCCAACCTTACCTACCCAAGATCATAAGGGTATTCCAAAACTAATAGTTGGATTGGGAATTGGACTGCTAGTTCTGGTGTTAGGGGCCTCTGCTTATTTTATACTAGGAATTGGCCAGCCTGCTCAAGAAACCACCAGTATTCCAGCCACTACAGCACCACAAGCTGCTCAAATCAAACCTCCTGCACCAATTGCTACTCCTCCTAAACCCACAGAACAACCTGTTGCCAGTGGTTCTGCAAATTTTGGGGCATTAGGTGGAAGCGCTAATGCTTCACCAGCTGCTACCTCTGCAGCAGAGTTACTCAGACAAGGACAACCAACAAGATAATTTTGTCTACTTATTGTAGCGCCTCATCCATAAATCTTTGAAAAATGAGAGGGAAGCAGTTGATAAAAGGAAAGCTAGAGCTGGAACTATAGCATTAACAAAAGGATTTGAGATTTTTGCAAACAAGAAAAAAATTGAAATTACTAAATAAGTTAATACTGAAATAATAAATTTTCTTGTCCAACTCGTCTCCCAAGCTTTATTTGCTTCCACTCTGATATTTCTATCTTTAATTTTTTGAATTTCTATTTCCAGATCTTGAATTGTTGTCATAATTACTTAGGTTTAATTTCAGAAAAGCCAGTGTATTTTTGTAAAACTTCAGGAATTTTTATAGAACCATCTTCTTGCTGAAAATTCTCCAAAATAGCAATTAGAATTCTGGGTGAGGCTATAGCAGTATTATTCAAAGCATGACAATATTTTACATTCCCCTTGGCATCTTTGTATTTAATCTTAAGTCTTCTGGTTTGGAAGTCCAAAACTATTGAGTTTGAATGAGTTTCACCATAATTTTCTCTTCCTGACATCCAGGTTTCTATATCATAAGTTAAGGCAGCTTTTTTGCCCATATCTTCTGAGGATAAAACCACTACCTGGTAAGAAAGTCCCAACTCTTGCAAAATCTCTTCACTATTATCTTGCAATTCTTCAAAAAAACCTAAGGACTGTTGCTCGTCAGCCTCACATAATACTACCTGTTCTACTTTGTAAAATTCATGCACTCTATAAAGCCCTTTTGTATCTTTACCATAAGAGCCTATTTCTGTCCTAAAACATGCTGACATTCCTACATATTTTTTTGGTAAATCTTTTAAATCAAATACTTCATCAGTATGCATTGCCATCAGGGGTATTTCTGCAGTTCCAACCAAGAAATCTTCATCACTAACTTTGTAAGTATCTTCTTCTCCCCAGGGAAACTGCCCTCCACCAATCAAGGCAAATCTTCTATTAATCACCGGTGGAACTATTGGCGCAAATCCCTTTTGTACTAAATGATCTAAGGCAAATTGTAAAACTGCCCAATGCAACTTGGCACCTTCGTTTTTTAAATAATATCCTCTAAATCCACCTACTTTTACCCCTCTATCAAAATCAACAATATTTAAAAGTTTGCCCAACTCTATATGATCTTTGGGTTTAAAAGAAAACTTTGATGGCTCCCCCACTTTTCTGATAATTTTATTTGCTGTTGCATCCCCTATTGGTACCTCATCAAGCAAAACATTTGGCATTTGCAGCATTAAACTTTGCCACTCATCTTCAATTGTATTTAAATTTTTCTCTAAATTCTTTAGTTCTGACTTTACCCTTTCCCCTTCTTCCTTATCCCTAGCTCTGGCTGCTTCGTTTCTTTTGGCACGAAGTTCATCTACTTTAGTAATTAACTCTCTTCTTTCTGTATCTAATTTAAGCAGTTTATCTAAATCAATACTAGCTTTTCTATCCTCAATAGATTTTTTCACTTGATCTAAATGTTCTTTAATATAATTTATATCTAGCATGTTAAATTTTTTGCCAATCCCTGGCTGGTTCAATACTACCAGATAATATCAAATCAACTGCCTTTTTATGCCAATCAAATTTAGTTATATGATAAACCTGTTTAAAATATTTTAACGCATCTTGGGCTCCAGGTACACCTTTTGCTTGAGCCAGAGCATCCAAATTATCTGCAGCTTTGACCACTCTTGCCTCAATAGTCTTTCTTTGATTATATTCTTCCACCAGCTCTATTGTTTCTTTCCCAAAGTCTAAACCTTCTACTAAAGCTTTTACTCCTTCTTCTTCTATATTTTTAAAAACCCCTCCTGCCATACCTTTGACAAAAGTTCCCACATCTCCCACAATTGTCTCTCCCACATCATGAAAAAGTCCCATTTTTAGAACCTTTTCAGCATCTATTTTTACTCCTTCTTTTTGTAATTGCTTTGCTAAAAAATAGGCAAGAATTCCAGTTGAAAAACTGTGGGCAGCAACTGAGTCTGCTTCATTCCTTTTAAAACCCATAGCAATAAATCCTTGCCTTGGTAATTCTTTAGCCCACTGTAAGGTCAAAAAAACTTTTAATATTTTCTTTAAATTTGCAATATTCATTCTTTACTTTCTGGACGCAGTGTTGGGAATAAAATTACATCAGCAATACTTAAATTATTAGTTAAAAGCATCACCATTCTATCAATCCCCAAACCCAAACCTCCTATTGGAGGCATGCCGTATTCCATCGCTTCAAGATAGGCTTTATCCATAGGGTGGGCTTCTTCATCACCTGATTTGGCAGCTTTAGCCTGCTCATCAAAAAATTCTTTCTGAATTATTGGATTATTTAACTCACTGTAAGCATTGCCTATTTCAAATCCAGCTATATACGGCTCAAATCTTTCAATTAAATCCGGCTGATCAGTTTTTTGTTTACATAACGCTGTTGTCTCTTTGGGAAAATCATAAATAAAAATAGGCTGAATAAGATTTGGTTCAACCAACTCAAAAAGTGTGGCAATTGCAATCCCTCTACTGAACCCCTCTGCCACACCAGTTAAGGTTGGCTTATTTTCCGCCACTAAATTGTGTTTTTTAAGCAAAGATCTTATTTGCTCATCTGTCAATTTATCTACATCTACCCCCACATATTTTTTTATTGCCTCTTTCATAGTCATCCGTTTCCAGGGAGTTTTTAAATCAATGCGGTGTTCTCCAAAAGTGATCTTAGTTTTGCCTAATACTTTTAAAGCAATCTCTTTATAAAGATCTTCTGTCAATTTCATCATATCGTTATAATCTGCATATGCCCAATAACATTCAAGCATAGTAAATTCCGGGTTATGAGATCGATCAATTCCTTCATTTCGGAAATCCTTATCAATCTCGTACACTTTCTCAAAACCACCTATTATTAATCTTTTTAAATAGAGCTCATCAGATATTTTAAGGAAAAATTCATAACCTAAAGCATTATGGCGGGTTTTGAAAGGTCTGGCATTTGCACCACCATAAATTTCTTGTAGAGTCGGTGTTTCAACCTCTAAGAAATCTTTCTGGTCAAAAAACTCCCTTACTGCAGAAATAATTTTTGTCCTATTTGTAAATACTTGTCTTATATCCTGATTCATTAATAAATCTAAATATCTTTTCCTGTATCTTTCCTCTACATCTTTCAGTCCATACCAGACAGAAGGAAGTGGTCTTAAGCTTTTTGAAAGCAATTTAAAATCTGAAACCCTCACAGTTATTTCTCCTGCCTGAGTTTTAAAAATTTCACCTGAAGTTTCTATAAAATCACCAAGATCAAAGTTTGTTAAAAATTCATACTTTTCCCCATTAAGTTCTACTTGAGAAAAGAAAAGCTGGATTTTACCAGAAGCATCTTCTAAATCTGCAAAGGTGATTTTACCATGAGGACGCAGTGACCTAATCCTACCAGCAACTATTACCTTTTTCCCCATCATTTTCCTAGCAATAGAAACTGTATGTTTTCTATTACTTTTTGCAGGATAAGGATCAATCCCAAGTCTTTTAATATTTGCTAATTTCTTAAGTCTTTCTTTCTGAAGATTTTCCAAAGCCATGCCTAAAGTATAACTGAAGCTGGAAGTTTTTAAAAGTGTATCTTACCTAGGAAAATGCAGTACTCTTGTAGCATCTGATAATCTCTCAGCAATTGCTTCTAGCAATGGTCTTGATCCAGCTAAAGCTAGCCTATCTTTTGCAATTGCAGTCGCAACAGTCTCTTGATTCAACCACGCAAGGTACCTCACTCCATTACCTTTCTTCGGATCCACTCCTAGTGCCCGCAATTTTATATTTTGAGAAAATTGACTCTCTTCTGCCGAAGGATAAGCACCTTCATGCAACAATCCAGTTTCTAAATCTACTCGGGCCAGAACTTTTTTGCTAAGCGCTCCTTGGAGCACTTTTCTGTCTTTTTCATTATAAGGTCTATCAAGTGGAGAATTCTCCAGAACAAACCCTGTTGCCTCATATGTATCAGTCACGTATTCATTTCTAGTTTGACCTGTAACAACATCAGGACGGTACTTTACAATCGCATCTATGGCAAATTGTTTACTTATGCCTCTTCTTCGATATTGACGGTCAATTGCTTTCACTCCTATAGATAAAACTGTAATTGGCTGTCCATCTATCACAACTTCCTTTACTTGCTGGGTAACAACCCCAACATCTTTGGAAGGAATAATTTGTCTGCCGAGAACCAATAATCCCTTTGTTCTTGCGAACACTACCTCTTTACCTGGTTGAATATTATTAATAATTTCAGCAGGGGTACGAAATGGACCATAACACATTAATTCTTCAAAAGGTAAAGCTCTTCGTCTTAATCTCCACATATTACCGCTTGTTACTCTATGCCTTTCATAAATATAATCGCCATGAGTAGCAATTATAGGAAATTTATCAGAGCTTATTACCTTTGAAGAACCATCTGTATTCTCTATTCTTTCTGCTCCATGTGTAGTCATAAATTTAGGTTTGTATTATATACGTAATCGGAGAATAATTCAAATTAACCTTTAGAGTATTTTTTTATAAACACTTCTACATCCTTTCTAGTGCCATCAGAAAGCAAACTTTCCAGGATATTAGATAACTCATGAAGAGAAACAAATATTTTGGTGAAATTTATAGTAATTAAACTATTAGACTTTTTTAAAGCCCCGCTTTCCAGCATAAAATTAACAAATATTGTTCCACCCAAAGCATAATTACTCATAAATCTGGCATTAGTACCTCTTTCCATTTGAAAAAAGCTTCTGCTGGTAAATGCCACAATCATTGATTCTAATTGTTTATTAGTAATTCTATCTTTTAGAAGCAAAACACCTGCTAAACGAAGCCCTAAAACAGTGGCAGCCAGTTCGTAGATAACTTGAAATAAATCCTGTAGGTTATCAGCAGAATCTTTATAGTAAAGATAGCTATGAGCCAGCTCGTGAAGAGCAGTTGTCCGCAAATAACCTCTTCTTAGATCCTCCAGGCTAAAACTTTTCTGGTATTCTTTAGAAAATAACTTACGGAAAGAAGGCAAAATTTGTTCCTTTAATCTTAAATCGTTTGGTTGATTGAAAAGGGTAACTTGGGCTCCATATTTTTCAACGATATTGACATCCATGGGTAAATTGAGCCCTACAAATTTTGTTTTGGCCATAATGCCAGAGTATATGACTACATCAATTACTTTTGCTTTAATTTTATCTGAATCCAGCTCAATTCTTTCTCGAGGCACTAAAACCCTTCTTCTGGCACTTAGTGTAATAATTTTATAATTATTGAGCCTATCAGTACCCTCTTTATCTATAATTCCTACCCAAGCATGATATGAAGCTTTAGAAAGCATTAATTGATCATCGTAATGATGAAGCGGTCCGATTGAGATATCCAAAATATACGGTTTCATCCCAAGCCAAGCAGCTATTGCTTGCTCATAGCTACCATCCAGCAAAGCTTTTGCTTGTATTTTCAAAGCTCTACCAAATTCTTTATTTTCAGCAATTTTGGCCGCTTGCTCTAACTTTTCTGCAATGGGTTTTAAAAACTTTGCATATTTAACATGATAAGGAATTGCTACCAATTTTCCATCTAACTTTTCAATTACAGAATAGGGAGATAAAATATTTGGATCTTTTTTAACTGCTTGCTCTACTTCTTTTTTATCTATTTTTAAATCTACCTGTTTTTCTTGTTCAAGATAGATAGGAACAATTAATCTTCCAGCTTCAACTAAGAGTTTTAAAACCTGGCTCTCGTTTTTAGAAAGTTTAGGTAATTTTGGATTAAATTCTATTAAAGGCTGACTATTTTGTTTCATTTTATTTCTAATACTTTGCATTTGTACCTAACTATTGGCGTTGCGACTTCTACTTCTTCTCCTTTTTTAGCTCCTAAAAGAGCAGTTCCTAGAGGTGATTCATTAGATATCCTTTTTTTAGCGGGATCTGCTTCTACTCTGCCTACAATTGTAAATTCATCAATACCATCATCCATCTCAATTTTAACTGTTGAACCAATTACCACAAAATCTTGTTGGGACTGACTTGCTATTACTTTTGCGTCTTTGAGGATATTTTCAAGCTCTGCAATACGGCTTTCGGTCATTGACTGCTCTTCTAAGGCAGCATCATATTCTGAATTTTCGGCTAAGTCTCCATACTCTCTTGCTTGATGAATGATTTCTGCAATCTGACTTCTCTTGGTATTTTTTAAAAAGGCTAACTCCCTTTTGGCATCAGATAGTCCCTGTGCTGTAAGGTATATATCTTTCATGGTTTTGTTTGCAAAGATTTTAATGGAAGTATAAACAATTGTCAATTGATTTGCTGTAAGTTACCTTACTCCTTGATCATATAACCAAAACCTCTAACTGAACGTAATAATTTTTTTTCAAAACCCTGATCAATCTTCTTTCTTAAATAACCCATATAAACATCTACTACTCTTGTCTCAATATCCTGAGAATATAACCATACTCTGTTAAGAATCATTTCACGCGTTAAAATTCTACCTTTATTACGCATCAAATATTCAAGCAGTTTAAATTCCTGAGGGGTAAGCTGAATATTTTTATTACCTCTTTTAACCTCTAAAGTTTTATCATCCAGCTCTAAATCAGCAATACTAAGTTTTGTATCAGCTTCTCCTCCTATACGCAGTCTGGCTTTAACCCTGGCCAACAATTCATCAGCCACAAAAGGCTTAGTAATATAATCATCTGCCCCAATATTTAGTCCTTGCACAATATCTGAAATATTATCTCTGGCTGTCAAAATTATTACCGGTAAATCCTGATACTTTTTTCTTATCTCAAGCAAAACTGACTCGCCACTCATATTTGGCAATCCTAAATCAAGAATGATTAAATCTGGTGGCAATTTTGCTATTGAATTTAAGGCAATAACACCATCTGAGGCAATCTGTACTAAATACTGATTATCCGAAAAAAGTTCTTTTAAATATTTTTGAAGACCCATATCATCTTCCACAATAAGTATTTTATTTACCATAGCTTAAATCTAGTTCTTACAAATTTCAAGCAAATCATATCAGGTATAACGGGATATTTCAATACAAAAATAGTATTTATTACAAAATTCTTACACAAAAGAAACAAAAAATAATTTATTTGATACTTAAAATTGTGTGATGAACAAAAAAAGGACACTGATTTTAGGTGGCTCTGCCTTTACTTGTATTTCCTTACTAATCTTTGGCTCTATCTTTTATCCTGTAAGAAAGTCTCCTACCATCAATCAAAATTCTTCTTCTATCCAGGAATTTAGAATAATAATCCCAAAAATAGACCTAAGTTCAAAGATTCTTTCAAATATTGATCCTTATAACAAGGAAGAGTATCTTGCTGCTCTAGGCCAAGGTGTTGCTCAAGCCAAAGGTAGTGCCTTACCAGGAAATATAGGAAATATCTTTCTTTTTGCTCATTCTACCAACAGTCCTTTTACTTCCTATAATAATGCTGTCTTTTATCTGATAAATAAATTAACTTCTGGTGATGAAATTTATCTTTCCTATCAGGGGCAAAAATATAAATATCTGGTTACTGAAACAAAAATTATTGACCCTTCAGAAGTTAAATATCTGCAAAATTCAGAAAGAAAACAGTCATTAACTCTAATGACCTGTTGGCCACCAGGGACTACCTGGAAAAGACTTTTGGTAATAAGCCATTTAGTTCAATAAATTATATTACAAAACTCTTACTTAATTTTAAATTATTTCTTAAAAGCATAGTAGATAATACTCTAAGTTACACACATAAAATGCAGGACAGATTAAAAACATTTAGAAGCTTTATTCTTCGTATAAAAAAAGTGCTAGTCATCGCTACAATAGCGGGTCTAGTAATTATTCCACTTTCTACCAACAATGGTGTTTTAGCAACCGGCAATGGATCTCCTACCGAATGCGATAACCCTAATGCTAAAGCCGATAACAATCAAAATTTGCTTACATATACTGCACCATCAGGAAACATCATTATCGGAGTATGTATTCACTCTGGCAATAACATGTTTGGAGGAACACAACATAGTGGACTACTAGGTGATGGAACTTACGAAAATGGATGTTATACAGTAAGTGGTATTAATACTCAAATAGTAACAGTAACAAGAATAGGATCAGAATCTCCTTCCTGTCAAGGATTAAGCCATATAGATATTTTGTATTCTGTACCTGACTCCTCACCAACTCCTACCCCAAGCCCATCACCTACCTCAGCACCTACTCCTAGCCCTACAGCCACACCGTTACCATCACCTACCTCAGAACCTACCCCTACAGCCACTCCTACAATCAGTACCACCTCAACTACAACATCCAATACAACAAACGGGAATACAGATGGGGCAGTTGCTGGCGCATCTGCTACTGCATCAAATGAACCATCAACTTCAACTCCTCAAGGTGAAGTTTTAGGAGCATCTGCAGAGTTACCGGCAACCGGTACCGAAACTATCTGGCTTTTACTGGGAATATTCTCTTTTCTTTCAGGAGCTGGTTTGATTGTTTTAGGATTGATTTGACAAATTACCTCTGATAGTCTACACTCCCCTTTCTTATGCTCCGTCTGCCTATCTTATGTTTGGTGGGAATCTTCTTTTTTAATCTGTCTTTTGGAATATTTATCAAACCAGTTCATGCAAGCAATACTCAAAATCTCATAGCTGAAATTAACAACTACCGTCAGTCGCACGGATTAGCTGCAGTAAAAACAGATCCCTACACTTGTAATTTTGCCAAAATTAGAGTTCAGGAAATATCAGCTGAATTCAATCATAATGGGTTTTATAACAGAGTCCAAAGTAAAACTTTACCATATCCAAGTTATAGATTAGTCATAGAAAATTTGGCTTGGGCGCCTAGTGGCCAAAATGTAGTAAATATGTGGATTAACTCTGCTACTCATGCTGCCAATATGCTCAAAAATACTTCTTTTGTTTGTGTGGAAAACTATGGAGATTACTATGCCTTAGAAGGCTGGAAATCCTAAGTAGCGCATAGGGGAATCGAACCCCTCCCTCTGCCATGAGAAGGCAGCGTCTTAACCGCTTGACTAATGCGCCATATCTTTGTAAGTCCTCTGGAGAATTATATCAGATTCCTTGATCCCGATTCCGATTATATCGAGAATGCTCGACAAAGTCGGCATTAAATCGGGATTGACCACATATCACTTTATCTGATACGCTGAAAAGTAATGAGACTTCATCTAAAAATTGCCCTGGTTGTAATTTTGACTATATTCTCTCCCTATCTGCTTGGACTATTTATTCCTCTTTCACCTATGCTTTATTTATTAGCAGCTTTCTTCTGTGCAGTTATAGCAATCGCTTTACTTTTTCTGTTTTTAAAACCCTCAGCTGCTCTTGTGAAAAGCACCCAAATTTTTGCTGATGGGAATTTAAATCACCGAATTGACTTAAGATCTGGAGATGAATTTGAAGAAGTAGGAAACTCATTTAATCTCATGGCAGACAAACTTTCAAAGACATTTCAAAAGATAGAAAATGACCGGATAATTGCCATTGCAGAAAAAGATAAATTAGATGAAGTTTTATCTTCTGTAATAGATGGTATTATTGCTCTGGATTTTAATAAAAATGTCATCCTCTTAAATAAAGCTGCACAGGAATTAACTGGTTACACGACAACTGAAATTCAAACAAAGCCGATCGACCAGTATATTCGTTTATTCTCTGATAAAGATGAAATCGTATCTAAAACTTATTGTCAGGGAAACTATAATCAAAGCGCTAAACTTATAGGTAAAAATGGTAAGCAAACAAAAGTTAATCTAGTAACAGCACAAGTTGCTGGCACTGTCCAAACTAACTTAAATTGTATTTTAATACTCCATGATTTATCCAGAGAAGAAGAGCTGGAACAAATGAAATTGGATTTTGTATCTATGGCCTCGCATGAACTAAAAACGCCCCTTACCAGTATCATTGGCTATCTTTCGGTATTTCTTGATGAAAGTAAAGATAAACTCCCTAAAGAAAGCCTCTCACTTTTAGACAAATCTTTTGCAGCTGCTCAGCAACTTCAAACCCTAATTACTAATTTATTAAATGTCAACAAAATAGAAAAAGAGCAATTATCTGTTTCTCCTGAGCCTACTGAATATTTACCAATAGTTACCAAAGCCATTGATGATCTAAGAAGCCAAGCCACCCAAAAAAATATTGTAGTAACTTTAAACCCACCTTCTCAATCCTTACCTAAAGTTCTAGCTGATCCTATGAGACTTAGCGAAGTTGTCGTTAATCTTTTATCCAATGCTTTAAATTATACAAATCCTAGTGGTAAAGTTGAGATTTTTATAAAAGCTTCTCCTACAGAGGTAGAAACTGTTATTTCTGACAATGGTGTTGGTATCCCTCAGGAAGCAATACCTCATCTTTTTAATAAATTCTTTAGAGTCTCCAACCAATTACAAAAATCAAACAAAGGAACAGGGCTAGGTTTGTATATTACAAAATCAATTATAGAAAAACTTCATGGTAAAATCTGGGTGCAGTCACAAACAGGGAAAGGCAGCAACTTTTTCTTTACTTTACCTATTGTTACTTACAATTCTAGCATTTTAGACAGAAACAAATTTGTTAGTCAAGCTATACAATCAGGTGCTTTAAATTATTAGTAAATTACTATACAATAGAGAACATGGATTCAGCATCTAAAAAGATCTTATTAGTTGAGGACGAAGATTTTATCAGAGAGTTATACACTAGACAACTTGCTAAGGCAGGTTTTTTAGTAAAAAGCGCAATAGATGGACAAGCAGGACTGGAAATGCTAAAAAATGAGGTTTTTGATCTATTGCTATTGGATATCATGCTTCCAGGAATAAATGGCCTACAACTATTAAGAGAATTTAAAACCCAAAACCCAACTTCTCCCATGATCACTATATTGCTGACCAATTTAGGTCAGGAATCAGTTATAAAGGAAGGATTTGAGTTAGGAGCCCAAGCATATTTAATAAAAGCATCCTATACTCCTGACCAGGTAATCAATGAGGTTAAAAATGCTCTTTTTGGCAACCAACCTGCTCCTGTCCCAGCTCCCATCCAAGTTCAATAATTAAATCAATTAGGAATTTATCTTAAAAATGGAACGAGAAGCAATGCAACGATATTTACAACTTTGATCATCGGATTAATTGCAGGACCTGCTGTATCCTTGTAAGGATCACCTACTGTATCACCTGTAACTGCTGCTTTATGAGCCTCAGATCCCTTACCACCAAATTTACCTGATTCTATATATTTTTTAGCATTATCCCAAGCAGCTCCACCTGTAGTCATAGAAACTGCCACAAAAATACCTGTCACAATTGACCCAACCAACATTCCTCCTAAAGCTACTGGTCCCAAAGTAAATCCAACAATCACCGGAGATAAAACTGGAATCAAAGCTGGCACTAACATCTGCTTTTGTGCAGATTGAGTCACAATATCTACACATTTGGCATAATCTGGCTTGGCTGTACCTTCCATAATTCCCTTAATAGTCTTAAATTGTCTTCTTACCTCTTCCACCACTGCTCCCCCTGCCTTACCTACAGCTTCCATAGCAAATGAAGCAAACAGATAGGGAAGCGCGCCACCTATAAAAAGCCCTATCAAAACTTTTGGATCAGTTAAAGAAAATTGTAACTCCGATCCTTGAAAAGAAAATTCCTGAGCATATGAGGTAAACAAAACCATCGCTGCCAAAGCTGCTGAACCTATAGCATAACCTTTAGTCACAGCTTTAGTAGTATTGCCAACAGCATCTAAAGGATCTGTAACAGCTCTAACCCTTGAGGGGAGACTTGCCATCTCAGCAATTCCCCCAGCATTATCAGTAATTGGTCCAAAAGCATCTATTGCCACCACAATACCTGCTAAAGAAAGCATTGTAACCCCAGCCAAAGCTATACCATAAAGTCCAGCCAGAAGAAAACTTACCATCACTGCTGCAGAAATTAAAATAATTGGCCAAAAAGTTGAACGCATAGACAAAGCCAATCCTGCAATAATATTGGTAGCATGACCAGTTTTAGAAGCTAAAGCCAAATTTTGTACAGCTGCATATTGGGTACCTGTGTAATATTCAGTAATTAAAACCATCCCTCCAGTTACCACCACTCCTAAAAGGGAAGCCAGATATAAATTCAAAACTGAAAAAGAACCATTCTCACCCATTAGACTAGACGTTATGGGATAAAATAAAACTGCACAAAGAATGGCAGTTACTATCATACCTTTATAAAGAGCTTTCATAATATTTTTGCCTGTGAGCTTTACAAAAAATGATCCTAACACTGAAGCAAAAATCCCCATAGCCAGAATTAAGAGCGGAAAGATAACTGCAACTGCGTATCCTGGAAAAAGAAGCTGTCCTAAAATCATAGCAGCAATTGCTGTCACAATATAGGTTTCAAAAATATCTGCTGCCATACCTGCATCATCACCAACATTATCACCAACATTATCAGCAATAACAGCTGGATTTCTTGGATCATCCTCAGGAATTCCTGCCTCAATTTTACCTACCAAATCTGCTCCTACATCTGCCCCCTTAGTAAAAATTCCTCCTCCAAGTCTTGCAAAAACAGAAATCAAAGATCCTCCAAACCCCAAACCTATCAAAGATTTTAGATCACCACTTGTATATTGGAAAAAACCGTAAACTGCAGCTAAAGCCAAACCTACTACTAAAAATCCTGTGACTGCTCCACCTTTGTAGGCCAGAATAAAAGCTTCTGATAAACCCTTTTTAGCTTCTTGGGCTACTCTCACATTAGCTCTCACAGCTACGCTCATACCAATAAACCCAGCCAAACCAGATAAGGCAGCTCCTACCAAAAATCCAACAGCTGTATTTTGACCTAACACATAATAAATCAAGGCTGCTAAAACTACGGCAACAATTGCCACAACTTTATATTGTCTTTGCAAATATGCAGCAGCCCCAACTTGGATAGCTGAGGCAATCTCCTGCATTTTTGCATCACCAGCATCTTTTCTTAAGATATCAAAAACCAGCCAGAAACCATAGGAAAGAGCAGCAGCCACTGCAGCCCAGATAATTAAATTTGCATTATTATTCAATATAAAATCCATGAAAATTTTGAGGCAGCACTATATAGAATTTACACTAGGAATACCTATAAGTCAATAGTTTATGCCATGTAGGCTGGGGGAAGAACTGGGACTCTTTTTCTAGAGGCTGGTTGAGGAGGTCTGATTAAAGCTACTTTTAATACATCATCCATATGTTTGACGAATACGAACTTTAGATCTTTTTGGACATAATCTGGAATATCTTCCATATCTTTTTCATTATCTGCTGGAGCAACTACCATTTTTACTCCAGCCCTGTGTGCAGCTAAAACTTTTTCTTTAAGTCCACCAATTTCTAATACTCTTCCTCGCAATGTTACCTCACCTGTCATTGCTACTTCTTTATGGACTGAGATCTTAGTAAAAGCAGAGACAATAGCGGTGGTTAATGCTATGCCTGCTGAGGGCCCATCTTTAGGAATTGCTCCTTCTGGCACATGAACATGTACATCTACTTTTTGGAAAAAACCCTCAGGAAGCCCTAAATCCAACCAATGAGACCGCACATAAGACATAGCTGCCTGGCCTGATTCTTTCATTACATCCCCTAATTGTCCTGTCAAAAGCAAATTACCTTTTCCAGGCATCAGGGTAACCTCAATAAACAATACTTCCCCTCCAGCCTCAGTTACAGACAAACCAGTTACCATGCCCACTTCATCTTCCTTTTCAGCTAAAATTGGCAAGAATTTAATAGGGCCTAAAAATTTGTGAACATCAGCAGGTGCAATAACAGATTTTTCTACTTCTCCATTTCCTTCTGCAATTTTTCTGGCTACTTTTCTCATCACAGCTGAGATTTCTCTTTCTAAACTCCTCACCCCTGCTTCCCTGGTATATTCTGTAATAATAGAACGTATGCCACTGTCTTCAAATTCTATTTGATCCTTTTTCAAACCATGGTTTTCTATCTGTTTAGGAATTAAGAATTTCTTGGCAATTTCAAATTTCTCGTCTTCTGTATACCCTGGATATCTAATAATCTCCAGCCTGTCTCGTAAGGCTGATGGGATAGTATCTAAAATATTGGCTGTGGTAATAAACATCACATTGGAAAGATCAAAAGGCACTTCCAAATAATGATCAGAGAATCCTTCGTTTTGCTCTGGATCTAAAGCCTCAAGCAACGCTGCAGAAGGATCGCCTCTATAATCTGATCCAATCTTATCAATCTCATCCAGCATAAAAACAGGATTCGTGGTATTTGCCTGTTTGATCCCTTGAATAATTCTACCTGGCATAGAGCCTACATAAGTTCTTCTGTGTCCTCTTATTTCTGCCTCATCTCTGATACCTCCCAAAGAAACTTTGACAAATTTTCTACCCAAAGCTCTGGCAATAGATTTACCAATTGAGGTCTTACCAGTCCCTGGAGGTCCTACAAAACATAAAATAGGTCCTTTCATCTTACCTGCCAGCTTATAAACAGCTAAATATTCCAGGATTCTTTCTTTTACCTTTTTTAAACCATAATGATCTTCATCCAAAATTCCTTCTGCCTTTTTCAAATCAATTTTACCCCTTCTTTCTAATTTCCAAGGAAGGTCTGTTAACCACTCCAAATAATTCCTGATATAACCTGCCTCTGGATTATAAGAAGACATCTTGGCAAGTCTTGCCAGCTCTTTTCTGGTCCGTTCCAAAACCTCTTTTGGCATGCCTGCTTTTTTAATTTTCAGCTCAAATTCTTTAATTTCTTGATGTTCTGTATCTGAACCACCCAGTTCTTCTTCAATACTCTTCATCTGCTCCCTTAAAATTGCCTCTTTGGTCATTTTGGAAACTCTTTCCTGAGTTTGTGAGGAAATTTTTTGGGAAATTTCTAGAATCCTGATCTCTTTTGCCAAAAGCTCAGACAGTCTTTGCAGCCTTTCAGCAGCAGAAACCATTTCTAAAATTTGTTGTTTATCTATGGTTTTAAAATCAATTGCTTGGGTAATGGAGTTAACCAGCTGGTTTGGATCATCGCTATAAGTAAACAAGGACCAATTGGCAATATTGCTTTGATCAAAGAAAGGATTACCACCAAGTTCTAAATATCTTTTAACCTGTTCCCTGACAGTTCTGACTAAAGCTTCTGTTTGTTCGCTTTTTTCATAAAGCTCTGGAATCTCTTCTATTTCTGCCTCAAGGAAAGGGTCTACTTTAACAAAGTTTTTCAAAAATACTCTGGCAATTCCCTCTGCCTGCAGGGTATATTCTCCTTCAGGGTTTTTAACCACTCTTCTTATTAAACAAACTGTTCCAACTTTATAAAGATCTTTTTCTACAGGATCTTCAATTCTGGAATTTTTTTGGGTTACAAAAACTATCAGTTTGTCTGAGTTCCAGGCAATATCTAGAGCTGCTTTGGATTTTGGTCTGCCTGAAATAATAGGTACTGAGTTGCCTGGAAAAATCACTGTGTCACGCAAAGGCCCAACTGGCATAGTTGGTTTAAGTTGTAGAGGTTCATTTATGATAGGTTTAATAAAATCAGCCATAATTCCTTATTAGCAGATTATCATCCTGAGTGCTAAAAGTCAATACCCTTTTTGGCTAAAATTCCTTTCTGAAAGGGATGCTTTATTTCTTGCATCTGCGTTACCAAGTCTGCTTTTTCAATTAACTTTTCAGAGGCATTGTGTCCTGTTAATACTAGATCTAATCTAATAGGTTTATGTTTAATAAGTTGTAAGAGCTTAGTAAGAGATAGTAAGCCTGAATATGCAGCCCCTACTATCTCATCAGCCACCACCACATCCCATTTATCAGAAGTAACTTCATTATATAATAACTCAAATGTTTTTAAAGCTGCTTTTTTATGTTCAGATAAAGGCAGTTTATCTCCCAAAATCTTAACAAATCCCTTGCCTCCTTGGATAAATTTAACATAAGGGGAAAGTTTTTTAACACCAGCAAGCTCACCAGTAAACCACATTTTGCCAAATTGGATAACCAAACATTTCCTTTTATAACCAACAGCCCTTAAAACCAAACCCAAAGCAGCAGTAGTTTTCCCCTTTCCTTCACCAGTATATAAAATCACCAACCCTTTTTCTTTATCCACCAGCGTATTCTAGCAAATCAGACTATTTCGGCTATGTCCACCCTTGGGGTGGATTGGTATTGACACCTGCGGATATTTGACCTATGCTAGGATCAAATGCCTTCCAGAATTTTTCCATTTGTAAATGGACAGTTTTACCATATTTATAATAGGGGTGTAGAAAAAAGAGATATCTTTGAAAAGAAGTGGGATTATTCCAGACTAATCAAAACAATCAGATACTATCAGCTATTGGGACCCAAACCCAAATTATCCAGATTTCTCATGGGTTCTATTTTCAAACCAGATACCAATAAAAAAGTAGTGGACATTATTTGCTACTGCCTCATGCCAAATCATTTTCATTTCCTGATAAAACAATTAAAAGCTGGTGGAATTACAGAATTTATCAGCAAAATCAGCAATAGTTACACTAAATATTTCAACACCAAATATAATAGGATAGGACCTTTACTGCAAGGAGAATTCAAAGCAGTGCTGATAAAATCTGACGAACAACTCATCCATATTTCCCGCTATATCCACTTAAATCCGATTGCTTCTTTTTTAGTAAAAGATCTTAATCTGTATAGCTGGTCTTCTTATAAAGAATATATTGAAGATACAAACGGTATTTGCAATAAAAAAGATATCTTGAGTTTTTTCAAATCCCCAAAAGGTTATGAAAAGTTCGTTCTAGACCAGGTTGATTATGCTCAGCAACTGGAAATTATCAAACATCAGCTATTGGATATTGAAGGTTGATATGTCCACCCTTGGGGTGGATTGGTATTGACACCTGCGGATTATCGCTGTTACTTGAGCACAAAGACAATAAAAATTTAATTTGACATCTGCTCTGGAAAAAGATTAATCCATAACTGGAAGAAGCGCCCCAATATATTCTCTTATAGTCAGTGGTTTGGGTGCATTAATTAAACCTAGCGCTTTTGCTTTGGCTACAAATCTATCAACAGGTCTATCTTGTCTTAAAGCATGATAAAAATCTCCAAGTCTCTCCCTAAATGATGGTTGCCTTGGAGGCTCAACTTCAAACATCACATCACTTTCCATACATCTGTCTAGATCTCTTAATAACCATTTGCCAGCAGTAGGATTAAATAGTTCTCGTTCAACTTCATGATGTATAGCCCAAAAGAGCTGTGCTTCTGTAACTTCTGGTTCTGGCTGCATCTCACCAGCTCCTATTGCAGTTGGTGGAACTGGAGGAATTTCTGCCCCCTGAAAAGAAGTTTGGGTTTGTAAAATAGCTTCTGCTTCTCTAATAATTAAGGCTGTTCCTTTTTCCAGTTCGATCATTTGTAAAAATTATATCAAATTATATCAACACATGGAGTAGCCACAGGAGTGGCATTTTTTGCAACCTTCTTCCATTACAAATGAGGCACTGCCACATTCTGGGCAAAGATCAGCATTAGTATTGGGTTGTAGTTTGTAGTTTGTAGTTTGTAGTTCTTCATCCACTGTCAAATTAAGTGGAATTGTTTCTAAATTGCCAGTTTGTGGGGACATAGCCAAATCCTCTGCCAAAACTTTGGCTATCGCATCTGCCAAACTCATCACTCTGTTTTTTCCAAATCCTACTGAAGATGCTCCCCCAATTCCTTTGAGCTGTCCAACAATTTTTGCTGCTACTGCTTTTGGATCTGTCTCTTTTGTCCCTCTTGCCAAACGCAAAGACAAAGACACCAATCTTCCCATAGCCTCTGCATCTGCCATAGTATGCATTCCAGCCCTTCCCACAGTGACAAATACCTCAAATGGCTGGTCATTTTCATCTCTATTGATAGTAATAAAAGCTTCTCCCACAGGAGTAGAAACTTTATAAGTCCTGCCCCGGAGTATCATTGGTCTTTCAGCCACAGGAGCAGTTGAATCTTCTTTTTTACTTTGCAAGCTGGAAGAAACATTTAAAACTTGAGTGCTTTTGGAACCATCCCTATAAATAGTTATTCCATTACACCCTGTTTGCCAAGCCATCATATAAGCAGTTTGCACATCATCACGGGTGGCAGAGTTTGGTAAATTAATAGTTTTAGAAACACCATTGTCTGTATATTTTTGAAAAGCTGCCTGCATACTAACATGCCAAACTGGATCAATTTCTGGAGCTGTCACAAAAACTTTCTGCCACTCCTGGGGTACTGCATCTATCCCCATGACTGATCCATGCTCTAAAACTTTGGCTGCTAAATCATCACTATGAAAACCTTCTCTTTTGGCCAGTTCAGTAAATGTTTGATTAGCAATAGTCAAGGTTCTATACTGGTCTCCTGCAGCTTTGGCTCTGTGGATATAAGCCAGAGCAAATACAGGTTCAATTCCCGAGGAACAATCACCAATTATAGAAATAGTACCAGTTGGAGCAATGGTGGTAATTGTAGAATTCCTGATTGGTTTCTTGTCAGCATAGATCGAGTGAGCCCAATTTGGGAAAGGACCTCTTTGGACAGCCAGCTCTTCTGATTGCTGATGACCCTCTACATTTACAAACTTCATCACTTTTTCAGCCAGCTCCAAAGCTTCATTACTATTGTAGGGAACTTTTAATTTAAAAAGCATGTCAGCAAAACCCATTACCCCCAAACCTATCCTTCTGTTCTTGTGCACTTCATCATAGATTTGTCTTAAGGTAAAAGGATTTGTTTGAACTACATTATCTAAAAAATGGACTGCTGACTGAGTAACTTTACCTAAACGCTCCCAATCTAAATCTGATCCATCAACTTTTACAAATTTACCTAAGTTTATAGAGCCCAAATTACAAGCATCCCAAGGTGCCAAAGGCTGTTCTCCACATCCACGAGAAACAATACCCTCTGTATTCCAGGTATCTGAAATTGGTTCATGTAAGTCATAAACTTTTTCCCTATCCTCTGGTTCTATAGAAATAATTTGGGTAAGCCAAGTATTACCTGTTAAAGCAAATTGCAGCTGAGCTTCCCGCAATCTTTTTTGTTTATCTGGATGAGAAAGAGTAATATTTTGAGCAAAAGTTTTCATACTAGCACCAGAAATTACCACCTCATATTGTTGATGTTTAGAAGTAATAACCCTTTCACCTATATGACCCTCAGCTACTCTTTTTATAGTTACGATCCTTCCGTGAATACCAAAATAAAGCAAGATCCTTCTTATATCTTGAGCCAGCTGTTTACTGGTAGTTTTAAGTCTTAAAAAAGGATGAGTACTTGTTAAATTTACATTACCATCAGTACTAAACAACCCATCTAAAATACCACTTAAGAATTCTCTATTTGTTTGTTGATATTCAATAGGAATTCTTTTCTCGAAGGAATATGCTGGCTTAAGATAAGATTGTTTGACCAATAACACAGCGTCGCCACTATTTTGGACTGTCATATTAGCTGAAAGGCCCTTACCTGCATCAAGATTAACAATCTTTGATCCAGCTTTCATTAATATATTCCTAATTATTTCAGTCCATTCCTTCTCACTTGTATTAACAGCCACTTTAACTACATTTCTTCTAATAGTTTTTTCTGTAATACAACCATCTCCCAGTAAAACCCCTATAAAAAAACCATATTCTTTTTCGCTCCATCCATTTGGTAAATCCAATACAGGTTTATCTGGCATAAGAGCAGGTCCAACTCTCACCATATCTCCTACTTTCAACTGATCAAGCGAAATAGGTGCAAATTTTTTATTAGCAGAATTTTTTGTTCTCTCTTCGTGTACAATTGCATGAAACTGATGTGCTGCTGTTATTCTTACTTCTGCGCCATCAGAAAACTTGACCCGATAAACTGGGCTGTCTTCATAGACTTCTATTTTATCTACTGATCCACTACCTAATACTGTACCTATTCGTTCTCCTACTTTAATTTCATCAACCCGCCTCCAGCCGTCTTCTGTTGCCACCAATGTATCTCCTGTCACACAAGGATTTGTAGACTCAATAGTTTCCAAGGATGGCACAGGATTGGCAGGGGAGTTATTAATTCTATCAATAAATATCAGCCCTGGATCACCTGTTTTCCAGGCCCTTTCAACTATCTCATCAAAAACTGCTTTGGCGTTTAATTTACCTACTACTTCTCCGTAGTGGGGAGTAATTAAATCATACTCTTCCCCTTTTTCCAGAGCTTCCATAAATTTATTAGTCACAGCTACAGAGATATTAAAATTGGCCATTTGTTTATCCAAAAGCAGGGTTTTGACATAGTCTTTGGCTGCATCATCTGGTAACAGTGGGGCAATACCATCAAAAACAGGCTTATTTAAATCATCCAGCTCTGCCTTACATCTAATAAATTCCAAAATATCAGGATGATCTACCCTTAAAATCCCCATATTTGCTCCTCTTCTTGTTCCACCCTGCTTGATAGATTCTGTAGCTGCATTAAACACCCTTAAAAATGAAACAGGACCAGATGCTACTCCACCAGTGGTATTAACAATGCTGCCTGCTGGTCTGAGTCTGGAAAAAGCAAAACCTGTTCCTCCGCCTGTTTGGTGAATCAAAGCTGCATATTTTATTGAGTCAAAAATCTCAGGCAAAGAATCCCCTACAGGTAAAACAAAACAAGCAGAATATTGCAGACCATTTTGCTTGCCAGCATTCATAATAGTAGGGGAATTCGGTAAAAATTCCTGACGCACCATCATAGAATAAAAATCTTCAGCTGTACCTAAAACCTGCTTAGGGGATGCTGAGAAATCAAAATCACCTGAGGCAATATCAAAAGCTATATGCCAAAACCTTTCTGTCACACTCTCCACTACTTCTAAATTTCCACTCTTTAAAAGATATCTTTCCTTTAAAATTTTATTGGAACTTTCAGAAAAAGTCGGTGTTGGCAAACCTTCTGGCATTGAAGGAATTTTTTTATAACGTGGTAAAAATCTTGTTTCGAAAGTTCTACTGTTTTTGTCTAAACCATTAGTCCCGATTAAATCGGGATTAGTTTTTTTATGACCATTACTTTGTGGCATAGTAACAACCTGCAATGTAGTATGTGCTTTTTTCATTATAATGTTTCCAACTCTTTCCTAAAATCTTTTGGATCAGAAAAAGTTCTATAAACACTGGCAAACCTTAAATAAGCAATTGGGTCTGCTTTTTTAAGTTCTGCCAAAATCCACTTCCCTAACTGATGGGAAGGAACCTCCTGCAATCTCTTTGCCCGAATGCGGCCCTCTATTCTATCAAGCATCAAAGATACCTTGTCAATACTTGGCCTTTTTTCCAAAGCTCTAACCAAACCCCTTTCCATTTTTTCTCTGTCAAAAGGCTGTTTTTTGCCATCCTTTTTGATAACTATAACTTCTATCTCAGCTCTGGTTTCGTATGTGGTAAAACGCCTGCTGCATTTTAAACACTCACGTCTCCGCCTGATTTCTCCCCGGCCTTCAACAGTCCTTTTATCTACCACCTTTGATAAACTACTTTGACAAAATGGGCATTTCACGAAAACTATTGTAGCATAACATGTTGATATAATAAAGTGTCAATATACAATATATTGTGTAGTTACACCCTGAGCGAAGTCGAAGGGCTCACTATTGAAGATTTTGAATGACTACCTTTTGCATCACATCCCCTACTGCTATTTGATCGACCACTTCTTGACCAGAGATAACTTGTCCGAAAATGGTATATTTTTTAGGAAGCTCAAGATTATCTTCAAGCATGATAAAAAACTGGCTGCCATTGGTATTTGGACCAGAATTAGCCATCGCTACCACTCCCTTTTTATAATCCCTGGTGACTGACTCATCTGGAAACTGATACCCAGGTCCTCCTGTCCCATCCCCAACAGGATCCCCTCCCTGTATGACAAAACCTGGTTCTACCCTATGGAAAGTTAAATTATCATAAAAACCATTAGCTGAAAGCAATATAAAATTAGAAGCAGCAGCAGATGCCTCAGGATAAATTTCAAATTCAATTCTGCCTTTGGCAGTTTGAATAATAGCTTTTTTATTTTGTAAAATTTCAGGCTTTAAAATCCCTGGGAATTGAGACAATTTTTTATTTCTAGCTAGAGGTAGCTCTGAGGGCTGAGGTTGCCCACTAACACTTGGAGGCGCAGGAGGTTTGAAAAAATTTAAAGCTTCAGGTGTAGCAGAAGGGGAAGGAGAAGCTGTTGCATTACTTACATCCTGTTTAAATTTTGACACTGTTAAATAAACTCCTGTCCCAAAAATAAAAAGGATTAAAAGCATCCCTAAAAATTTTTGATTAGTAAACATTTTATTGTATTTGTTTGTTACTTTAAATCACCTTAAAGGTATATTGCAAGTATCTTTTTCATGATCAACAATTCTTTTGTAAGAAAGTGAATAGTAAACTGCCAGTTATTTTTATTGCTGGTTTTACCCTTTTGGGAGGATATTCTGTGGCTTTTATATCTTCTGTTCAAGCTGTATCTATTGCAGAACAAACTCAAGGGTTTGAGTCTTCGTTAAATACCTGGCAAGTTATGCAGGAATTAGGAACAAATCTTTCTGGTTCAATTCAAAGTTTTACTTTCAGGGTATCAACTTCCAGATCTAATCTTAACCAATTTAATTTCACTGCTTCAAATACAAGAATTTATGATAAAGATGCAGGCAATGCTATTGTCGCCCGGGGATGCATCAGTGGTGCTTCTGACGACCCGTTATCAGGATTAACATTTAACACTACTAATACTCCTGCAGGAGTAGAGAATGTCACCATAGATTTTTCCTGTAGAAACTATGATTTTATTCCAGGACACAGGTATATAATTTTAATTACCAATGCCAATATAGGAAATTCCGGTTCAGGCATAATCCTCTTTGCAGCTGCTGTTTATGGAGCCAGTTCAGGCTTAGATTATTTTACCGGTGGAGGAGTCAGATATGGCAACGGCAACATCTTTGATTATACAAATAACATTGGCCGTTGTAATCCTGTAACCTATATCTGGAATAGCCAGACAAATAATTCCGGCTGCATTATTTTTGGTTCGCCAAAAAGTGATCTGTACTTTATTTTAACTAATACATCTCCTCCACCAAGACTGCCGGTAATTTTTATCCCAGGGATAGGTGGGTCTGAAATGAAAGCTTCACAGGATATTATCTGGTCAAAAGAAGATGGACATGGAGGAACATATTCTCATGCTTATGCTGGAAATGAAAAAATCTGGGTTAATCAAGACAAGGCTGCAGCGTTAGGAGATGATGATTATTTTGATGTATTAAAATTAAAGACAGATGGGGTTACTTCTGAAGCTGATATATCTTTAACAGGAAATTTAACTGCTTTTGGGTATTCTGATATTGATTCATTTTTTACAGGAATAGGCTACACCAAAGGCACAAATTACTTTGTTTTTCCATATGACTGGAGAAAAGATGTTAGAGAAAGCAAAGATAGTTTGGATACTTTAATAGAGCAAGCCAAAACAGCTTCTGGCCAGTCTAAAGTCAATTTAGTAGTCCATTCCATGGGAGGACTGATAGGGAGATTCTATATCTCAGATTCTGGCAGGGCTACTAAAGTTAATAAACTAATAGAACTAGGTGTCCCCCACTTAGGATCTGTAGACAGCCTTAAAACGTTACAATATGGTTCGTGGTTAGGCTACGATTTCAGATTATTTACAATTGGCATACCGCCAAGCGAAACAAAAGATGTTGCACAAAATATGCCAAGTATTTTTCAGCTAATACCCTCAATAAAATACTATGATTTTTATGATAATTCTATTGATAATCCTTATCCTTTCCGAGATGATCGGGATATTGATAACAATGAAGTTACTGGAGATCTTAATTACGATCAAACCAAATCCCTCTTATCTAATTTAAACTATAATATGCCTGTTTTTGGACTGGGAGAACAGTTTCACAATTCACTTGATTCTAAATCCAACCAAACTAATGGCACAAAAATTTATGAAATAGTTGGCACTGCTCAACCTACTTTGGGACAAATTCATGAAACCTGGTGGATTACCTGGCCTGTTAACTTAATTTCTAAAACAGATGAAATATACATTAATGGTGATGACACTGTCCCGCTTTATAGCGCATCGCTGAAAAATGATTCTTCAGATATCTCAGGCGCTACTAAAATCTATTATGTCCAGCAAAAACATTCTGATTTAGTTTCAAGCAATGGTACTGCCATGCAAACTGTCAGATCTCTATTAAATGATGATAATTCCTTACCTTTAGAAGTTAAAGATCAAAAAATCTTTCTTGAAGGCGAGCAGATTTCTTTAGATGATGGAGAGTTAGATTTATATGACGATCAAAACCGCCACTGTGGATTAAACAACAAAGGAGAAATAGAAGAAAATATCTCGGATGTAACCTGCAGCGGTTCTGGTAACACAAAACATGCTTTTGTCAAAAAGAAGGCCAGTAAAATTAAAGTCAAAACTACCCGTAATAATCCGAGAGTCAATTCAAAAACAACTAATATTAAAAAGCGGACTTATACGCAAGATAAAATTTCCAAAATAGTTATATACAAAGACATTGCAATCAGTGATAAAGGGAAAATTGAATTTGATCTGGATCCCACGGCTGAAACCTCTCCATCTCTAACTTTTTATCCAGATTCCACCCAACAAACTAATACAATTATTAACCCAACTAGCGAGGTTTCTGGAAATGCTGTTTTAGATCAAACTCCGCCCACAACTTCTATACAAATTACTGGCGCCAAAGATTCTTCTGGAAGTTATAGTGATCCAATTACTATAACTCTTACTGGAAACGATTCAGAAACTGGAATATTACATATAGAATATAGCTTGGATAATGGTCAAACAGTACAAGCTTACACTGACCCATTTACTATTTCTACTCCTGGTGAAACTACTATTCAAGTTAAAGCCATAGATCAATCAGGCAATGAAGAGATCCCTCAGAGTATTGTTATAGAAATAGCTGTTCCAGCAACACCTTCTTTTGCCCCAGTTTCCGCAAACACCTCGGGGGTGGGCTTTGACTCCCCAGACGTACTCCAAGGGAGTAACGAGGTGAATTCATCTGCTAACACTTCCACCATTGATATTATTTCTTCTATAGCTTCGGTTGAAACTAAACAATCTCAGGATTCTATCTTCTCTGTGTCAGATGTTTTAGGAATCAGTAATGTCAGTAATATTTTGGGTGAACAGAAAGAATCAATTGTTGAAAAAGCAATTGAAAAAACATCAGTAAATCCTGCAACTCAAATGTTAGGAGGATTACTCATGGTTTCAGGAGGAATAATTACAATAGTATCTTTGGGACTAGCTGCCACGTTTATCAAACCATTTCCACACAAAATGTAATACCCAAAACCAAATAACTACGTTTATAATCGATACCAGAATTACTTTAATTTGATTATTACTAGAAATACATAATGCAATAGGATAACCAGTTAGGCTACATTTATGAAAAATTGTAAAGTAATCTGAGAATCCGATCAAGGCCTGGATTAGACCACTTACCAACCACACCACCACACTTAACCCCAAAGTAATGAAAAATCTTTTCCAGCTAAATCC
>CAYQAW010000002.1:0-123322 GCA_964415615.1 uncultured Gammaproteobacteria bacterium | reverse complement strand
TTAGAATAAGTCAATGATTAGCCGTTCGTTCGGATTCTCTCATGATGCATAACGGTTCTGAAAGGAGGTTAAAATACAATGGCAATTACAAGTAAAAGAGTTGGCAAATTAGCATCGAAATTACTAAAGAAAGATCTGTCGAGGAAGAAAGAAAAATCAGTCGCCGGAAGTGCATTGAGACAGGTAAGAAGAAAGAGATAGAAATTTTTGAAAAGTTCTTTGAAAATTTTTGCGTTTTTTGTTCCGCTGCGGCGGAAGTTCGGCCGACAGTTTCAGAGCTTCGGCGAAGGCCGAGCGGTAAAGATAACGAAGCCTGCGAGCGAAGCGAGCAGGCATCATCCGACTCAATGCGTCGATTGAAATTGAGTGGAGTCATGAGGGCTCGAACCTCAGACCTCCTCAGTGTAAATGAGGCGCTCTACCAACTGAGCTATGACTCCATTACTGCGCTCTTCCTGGGATAACTTGTATTTTTAGTTGTCCGCTGTACGCGGACTAGTATGTTGTTATCCCGTTAAAGTGAGCAAACTCACTTTAACCCAGCTGAGCTAACTGCCCATTTCGTTGCTACGCTCCTCAATGTAAACTACTCTGATTTATACCTTAAATCTCTCTCCCTAAATTACTCAATCTCTGAATAGTTTACCCTGAGCAAAGCGAAAGTGCCGGGAAGAGGAGTTGAACCTCCACGCCATTTCTGGCATACGCACCTCAAGCGTAACTGTCTACCATTCCAGCATCCCGGCTTTCAGTGGTCATTTTATCAGTTTAGTTGAGGGTTAGCAATCAATTTAAGAATCAAGGGTCTCGCGCGCAGCCATAACAAACACAGGCTGCAGGTATTGTTTTATGTGACCATCAGTAGAAAGATGCATTTCCTGACGGTAAAGCTTTAAATATTCCAAAGCTGCTGATTTAGGAGAAAATTGCTCTTCTACATGCTGCCTGCAAACTCTTCTATCAATTTTACTAATCTTTGCTATGGCTTTGATCATCTCATATTTATTTTTAACCAGAAAACCTGTTTTATTGTTTTTGATTACCTCAGAGACAGCACCCCTGTCAAAACTTATTACCGGAGTTCCCACTGCCATAGATTCTACAATCACCATCCCAAATGGTTCTTCCCAGTTTAAAGGATTCAAAAATGCTTTAGCCCCACCCAGCAATTTATTTTTTAATTTTAAATCAGCCCTCCCTAAATATTGAATCTGCCTACCATCTATTAAAGGCTTTACCTGACTCTGAAAATAATGATTTGATTTTTCCCTGTATTCATCTATTACTCCTGCAAAAATAAACTGCTCATGAGCTTGCTTGGCAATTTTGATTGCCTCTGCTATACCTTTTTCTGGAATCATTTTTCCCAACCAGGTTAAATACTTGCCACTTTTAGGGCTAAATTTCATCCTGGAAATATCTAAACTGTTATAAACAAAACCGCCATCTCTAAATTCTTTTGGTAAGGTTTTATGCATAGATTTAGAAATATTAACTGCCAAAATTTTATCTGCATAAAGCCTTAAAAAGGTTTTATCCATCCCAGAATAGTTATCAAAAGGCCACCTGGAATGGATTGTCATTAAAGCTGGGATACCTTGCTGGGTAAGATCTGCCATAAAGGGTAAAATAACCATATCTGTTTCCGAGGAGAGATGAGCATGAACAAAATCATATTCCTTAGCATCTTTAAAAGCTTCATAGTAGTGAATCAGGGCAGGAAGGGCAGCATTCCAAATAATACCCTGATCTAGGAAAGATTTCTTAAAAACATATTTAACTTTTCCTTTGATTTTTGAATTTTTGGTGGCAAATAAAGTCACATCATGTCCTAAATCAGATAAACCAGTAATGAGATTAGCTACTACCCACTCAGTACCACCATAATCTTTGGGTGGAGTATCCACCCAGGCTGGAGCAATCTGTAGAATTTTCACTTTTTGATTATAGCTATCAAAAATAAGAGAAAATTTAAGGATATGTAAGATTTATGTAAGCCCCGGTTTAATCGGGGTAAGCCAATCCAAAGCTGCAGCAGCTGACCAGGCTTGCACTCTGCAACCACCTTGGCCAGAAGGGGACAGGTATTCTGCAAAGTTGCCATTCTGATCTTTCACATATAACTCAACTGGGGAGTTGAAATATAAAATTGGCTTCAAAGATGCCTCTTTTAAAAGTTGAGCTTCTGCCTCAAATCCGAAGTTTTCCAAACCTTCAGAAATAAGCCCATTGAGCACTGGCCAAAAACTACCATTATGATAACAGTCTCTATTGGGGTTAAAAGTGGGGGAAGATGTGCTCATTGTTCTAATTCCAGCATCAGGATCAAAAAGATCAGGCTGGAACACCCGTTTAACCATACTTTCTATAAATTCATCCCCAATAATACACTCCTGCTTATCTGCTGCCCAGAAATTAATCAGGGGATTGCCTGTGATAGTTTTGATGAGTTTTTTATCACCATCAATTGCCTGGCCGGCATAAAAAAGCCCATTGTCTTTGAAAATAAAAAGCTGATTAAAGTTTTTTTTAATAAGATCTGCCTGGGAAGCCAATTTTTGAGCAAAAGATTGAGAAGAGTTTTGATAAAAATCAGACCATAGCCTTAAAGCCAGCCAGGCTTTTCCCTGGACCTCCACGGGAGAAATTGGATATTTGGGAAAAAATCCATCAGGAGCTTTTAAAGACTGGTGAGAGTCAGTCCAGGATTGAACAACTAATCCTCCATACTGCCTACTATCATCCAGGGTATAATCCAGCAACCCATCTTTATCTTTATCTCCAAAAGTAATAATCCAATTTAGCCCCATTTCAACATAGGGCAAAATAGTTATTAAAAATTCTTTATCCTCACTTGCTTCCCAGTATCTGTAAAGGGCTATCAAAGCTAAGGGAGTAGAATCTATAGAATCATAATTCCTTAAATAACCATCAGGATAAAGGTACCAAGGTTTGTCTGGTCTATTAGTTAGATGCTCAAACTTACTTTTTCTAAACTCATGGATAAATTTTCCAGGTTCCTCACCAGATTCTATATTTGTTTGCTTCCCTTGCAGTGAGCAAAGAGTCAAAAGGGTCTTCCTGGAAATTTTCATCAACTCGTCTGTGGGAGATTTTCTATGAACTTTGAGGATTTTTAGAATAGTTAAAGCGCTGTCCCTGCCAAAAATACAGCCATAAATTTCATCTTTTGAAGAAGCATTAATTCCATCTTCAGTCGCCAAACTAAGCAGGCTTTGATATATATAATCTCTAAAATTATTACTCGAGGCAGGATCCATAATTAAACAGATGAGCAGTTAATTTACAAAATTATCATTTACAAGTCAAGTAAGAAAGGTGTAACCATTCAGGAGTTACCAAAGAAGAATAGCTTCCCACTTCCGATGTGGGAATGTAGATGGTGCTTATGTTAAAAAAGTATAGTATTGCGTTTTTTACTATTTATTTGGGCGCTTCATTTACTTATCTTTTCCACTTAAAGAAAAGGCAGCATAGGCATGATCGTACTAAGTTGAAACTTGACTTTTAGAAAACTCGTACTATAATATAACTATGATTATAATCAAAAGAAAATTATTTGATCATATTCAGGACCATCTTCAACGTAAGGAAATCACCTTAATTACTGGTCCAAGACAGGCTGGCAAGACCACTTTAATGAGGCAGTTAGAAGATAATTTGAAAAAGAAAAATGAGAGAACACTGTTTTTGGATTTAGACAGAGAACAGGATAAACCTTTTTTTGACTCGCAGGAGCGTCTTATTCAAAGAGTGCGGTTTGAGATAGGAGAAGAACGCGGATACGTTTTTATTGACGAAATTCAAAGAAAAGAAAATGCGGGATTTTTCCTAAAAGGGATTTATGACATGAACTTGCCGTATAAATTTATTGTTTCAGGTTCAGGCAGTCTTGAGTTAAAGGAAAAAATCCATGAATCGCTAGCAGGCAGAAAAAGAGTATTTGAACTATCCACACTTAGTTTTGAAGAATTTGTTAACTTCAAGACAGAGTACAAACATACTGGTACCGGGAACACTTTTGCTAAGCTTGCTACTTTTTTTAATCTTTTTAAGGACATCTCCTTCCAATATCTGGAGGAGTATCTTAATTTTGGTGGTTACCCCAGGGTAGTATTGGAAACAGAAATTAGCCAAAAACAGGCTGCAATTGATGAAATTTACAGAAGTTATTTAGAAAAAGACATAAGTTTCCTGCTAAATATCCAAAAGACAGAAAGCTTAACCCAACTGGTTCGTATACTGGCTGCTCAAACAGGAAACATGGTCAATATTTCCGAGCTTTCCAATACCCTTGGGATAGCGGTCCAAACGATTAAGGATTACCTATGGTACCTGGAAAAAACTTTTATCATTCAAAGAGTTCCACCATACTTTAAAAATATCAGGAAAGAGATTACCAAAGCCTCAACTTATTATTTTGTGGATTTGGGACTTAAAAATTATGCCACCAGTCAGTTTGGTAATGCCCTGGGAACTACCTCTGCTGGTTTATTATTTGAAAATTTCGTTTACAACAGTTTAAAAGAAGGGGTTTATCTTTCGCCTACTACTATTCATTTTTGGAGAACAAAAGATAAAGCTGAAGTTGATTTTGTGGTTAATACAGGCCAAAACATAATTCCGGTGGAAGCAAAGTATTCGTTTATTAGAGAGCCAGAAACAACAAGATCATTTAAGTCTTTCTTAGAAAAGTATAGACCGGAGAAAGCCTTTATTGTACACCTGGGAGAGTATATGGAAGACCACTTTGGAGATACTACAATCTTTTTCATCCCTTTTTACAACTGCGGAAGTATTCTCACAAAATAAAGTGCCGAAGAGAGGAGTTGAACCTCCACCCCATTGCTGGGACAGCGCTCTGAACGCTGCGCGTCTGCCATTCCGCCACTTCGGCGTGTCTTCACTATTTTAACACCAATGGTATAATGATTCATTAATGAGATCTACAACTATCAAAAAATATCCTTACCAGCAAAACATAGTTACTATTGGTGGAGGAACCGGCCATTTTTCGCTGCTTCGTGGTTTGGTTGAACAAAATCAACCAGAACTAATTTCTGCTGTTGTAGGAACTTGGGACTCTGGTGGATCCTCAGGAAGACTCAGAACAGAAGTGGGAGTTTTGCCTCCAGGAGATATTAGACAATGCCTTTTAGCTTTAATGGAAGACCCCAAACAAAGACAGGTTGCCCAAAAATTATTTGATGATAGGTTGGAGGATATAACTGGACCTTTGAAGGGACACAGTTTTGGAAATTTAATTGCTGCCAGGCTTGAACATATTTATAAAGGCCCTGACAGGGGAGTTGAGGCTGAAAGGCTGTTATTTAGAATAGGTGGCAGGGTGTTGCCAGTTTCTTTAACAGAGCTTAATTTAATGGCCAAATTAGAAGGAGGAGATGAGATTGAAGGGGAAACAAATATTGATCTGCGTGGTGAAAAGAAAGATTATAATCCCAAACAAAGAATCTTAAGAATTTATTTTGATTCAAATGCTGATCCTAACCCAGAAGTAATTACACAAATAGCTGCTGCAGATAAAATTATTTTTTCAGCAGGGGATTTGTATACATCAATACTCCCACATCTTCTAGTTGGAGGGATAAAAGAGGCAATTATTGCTTCCAAAGCAAAAGTTATGCTTATTTTAAACCTGATGACCAA
This sequence comes from uncultured Gammaproteobacteria bacterium, assembly GCA_964415615.1. Classification (GTDB taxonomy): domain Bacteria; phylum Patescibacteriota; class Microgenomatia; order Daviesbacterales; family UBA10151; genus UBA10151. Next base: position 117,634 of record CAYQAW010000002.1, on the reverse strand, counting down.
AAGAGGGGAAACTGACTCATTTAAAGCATCTGATTATTTAAGGGCTTTTATATCTTACTTAGAAGATAAAGATAGGATAAATTATATGATTACCAATTCTAATGGCTTGGATCCAGAAGTATTAAGAATTTATAAAAAACAAGGCCAGAATGTAGTAAAAATTGATGAGGAGACCTGCAAAAAATTATCACCACAGATGAAAATTGTTAAATCTCAACTTGCTGTTTATCATGTCAGGGATCATCTTTTCCGCCATGATCCCCAGAGTTTAGCAAATGCCATTTTAGAGCTAAATTAGCTTCAAAAACGCAGTTGACAAGAACCGGAATTTAGAGTTACTATCAACCCAGAAAAAACAGATGGACCCATTCGATAAACTCAGGGTCCATACTGAGCAGAGTCGAAGTATGGACAATTTAAAACTTGCCCGCCCTGGTGGGCCTCAAACCAAAACATGGTTTGTGACTGCCTGGTTTGGCGCATCCACAGCTACCTTAATATTTGCTTTAATCTTTTCTATTTATCTATCGAGTACTAAATTAATAGACCCTCACATAAATGGACAAAGTTTTAAATTATATTCAGCGTTACCAAATGCAGAAACATCTGTCTCAGATGGTATAGAAGCTTCCGATGGAAGAGCCAAAATAATTGAAAATTTTTTCAAGGGTTATAAAGCTCCATTATCTGAACATAGCCAGACTTTTGTTGCTGTTGCAGATAAATATCATTTGGACTACCGTTTATTACCTTCAATTGCTATGCAGGAATCAAATGGTGGAAAAATGGTGATAAGTAAATCATATAACCCTTTTGGGTACGGAATTTATGGAAAATTAGTAGTGAGGTTTGATTCTTGGGATGAGGCAATAGAAAGAGTAGGCAAGGCTTTAAGAGAAGATTATTTAAACCAGGGATTAAAAAACCCCACCCAAATTATGGCCAAATATACCCCTCCTTCTCTGGAAAAAGGCGGAGCCTGGGCCAAGGGTGTATCTAATTTCATGGAAGAGCTTCGCTAACACTCTTAATTACTGACCCCTAACTTGACAACATATGCTTTTTTTGGTAAACTACCAGCTTCAAAGTCCTGCACCAAGATTGGTAGCAGGATTTTTTTATGCAAAAGAAAATATTGTTTTCTTTTTTAGCAATTCTTCTTTTTATTTTTTCCAGCCCAATAGTGTTGGCTGATTCCGATGAGGTAAATACTATTGATCACCAGGTAGAAGGGAAAAAGCTGGATAGTAGGGCTAAAATCCTAGCTGCCTATTTATCCAACTTTAATTCACCACTGCAGGATAATGCCCAGGATTTTATTGATGCTGCTGATACTTACAATCTGGACTGGAAAATGGTAGCCTCTATTGCTGGAGTTGAATCTACTTTCGGTAAACATATTCCTGGTGGATATAATGCCTGGGGGTGGGGAGTATATGGCACACAAGCAATTTTTTTCAGCTCCTGGAGAGATGGAATCTTTACTGTTTCCAAAGGTCTAAGGGAAAATTACTTAAATAAAGGATTAACAGATCCATTTTCTATCAATAGAATCTATGCTGCTTCTCCAACTTGGGGTACGCATGTAAGCTTCTTTATGGCTGATTTAGAAAAATTTGCCAACAATTACAAAACAGATAAACCAGAAATCACTCAACTTGGAAGCGCTCCAATGATAGCTGCTGTTTCAGGACAACTGGCCTCTAAATAAAATAGGGTATAATTTCTCCATGTTACTAATCTCAGTTTTGTTAGGCAAAGCAATTTTAAACCTAACAAAGCTTCTCAATTTTGGGGGAGGTTCAGCTGCTCCTGGGCTTTATGCTTTAAAGTTAGAACCTAATTTGGTAGAAAAATTAAGCTCTAATATCCCAAAAAATATAGTAATTACAGGCACCAATGGTAAAACCACCACTTCAAAAATGCTTGCCCATTTTGCTAAAAACTCTGGATTAACAGTTATCAGAAATCATACTGGTTCAAATTTAGAAAGAGGTATTGCTTCTACTCTTATTTCACATTCCCACATCGGAAGTGGGAAGCTAAATTATGATCTAGGCATCTGGGAGCTTGATGAAGCTGCTTTTAACAGAGTTGCTCCAAAACTAAAACCAGACTTAGTGATTTTTTTGAATGTGTCCAGAGACCAACTGGACAGGTATGGAGAAATTGATACTGTAGTTAACAAATGGTGCCAAACTGTTTCCAAACTCGATTCAAAGACTACTGTTTTGATAAATAGTGATGATCCAAATTTAGCTAAATTAAAGAAGTATTTTAGAGGTAAAGCCAGAGAATTTGGCAAGAAAAATATTAAAAATATTAAATTTGACGGTCTGAGAGGCTCAGTGTTTCAGTTAACAGTTAACAGTTCACAGTTCATAGTCAATTTATTATTGCCGGGAATTTATCATATATACGACACAGTGGCAGCGTTAACCGCAGCAAATATTCTGAAGCTTCCTATTGATAAGTGCATCGAAAGATTAAAAACTTTCCAACCTGCTTTTGGAAGAGTAGAAAAATTACCCTTTGGACATATTTTTTTAATTAAAAATCCTGCTGGAGCAACCCAGGTATTTGAAACTTTAGCTCCAAATATCAAACCAGATGATAGTCTGCTTCTGGCTTTAAATGATAATCTGGCTGATGGTACAGATGTTTCCTGGATCTGGGACGCGGAATTTGAAAAACTACGAACTACGAACTACGAACTACGAACTATCTGCTCTGGGAGCAGAGCTTATGATTTAGCTGTCAGGCTAAAGTATGCTGGTTTTGATCCTGAAAAGATTATTATTGAGCCAGAGCTGGAAAATGCCCTCAAACAGGCTAGGAAAGGCCTAGAAGGACAATTATTTATCTTACCCACCTATACAGCCATGCTTGAACTACAATCAATACTTGTGAAAGCTGGTATAAAAAAACATTATTGGAAAGAAGAATAAAAAATTGAAAATTGAAAATTTAAAATTGAAAATTGTGGTAGGTTATCTTTATGAAGACCTAATGAATATATATGGAGATACCGGCAATATTATTGCTTTGCAAAGAAGAGCCCAGTGGAGGGGGATAGAAGTAAAGTTAAAAGTTAAAAGTTTAAAGTCCAAAATTAAAAAGGGAGAGATAGATCTGTATTTTTTTGGAGGGGGACAGGACCAGGCGCAGGAATTGGTATCAAAAGATTTATTAACATCAGGAAAGGGCAAAATTATCAAACAGGAGGTTGCAAGGGGAATTCCTCTACTTTCTATTTGTGGAGGTTATCAACTATTAGGAGATTACTATAAACCACACCAAGGCCCAAAATTAACAGGTGTTGGACTATTCCCAGCTTATACTTTAGCAAGCTATGACAGAATGATTGGGAATATAGTAATTAAGTCTTCAGCTTTCAGCTATCAGCTATCCCGATTTAATCGGGACGACCGACGACTGACGACTGACGACTTTCTTGTAGGTTTTGAGAACCATTCAGGAAAAACTCATCTTAAAAAAGAAGCTATACCTTTGGGGATGGTTATAAAAGGATTTGGAAATAATAGTAAAGATAAGACAGAAGGGTGTATATATAAAAATGCTATTGGCTGCTATATGCATGGATCATTATTACCAAAAAACCCAAAACTTGCAGACTGGCTGCTAAAAAAGGCTTTGGAAGTAAAATATAAAAAGATTGTTGAACTAGAACCACTTGATGATACTTTAGAATCTCAAGCTCATCAAAAGGCCATTTCCAGATTTGGGTAAAACTGATAGAATAGCAGACACAAGCGGATGTGGCGGAATGGTATACGCGCACGATTTAGGATCGTGTCTCGCAAGAGGTGGAGGTTCGAGTCCTCTCATCCGCACTAAAAAATCATATTTGTAATCCTATTTACCTCATAGTATAATGCTGTCCATGATAGCAGCAGTTGAAATCAGTTTACCCATCAGAGTTAATGCTATTAATGAGGCTGTTCACAGTCACGATGCTACTACCCATGCTAGGCAGGCTTGGCAGCAAGGAGAAGCAGGAAAAGTAAATGGTGGCATAGGCTGTAAATTGGCATTTTATCTAAAATATAACATCCATGCCCCTCGTCAGGCATTACCCCAAGAACTTATTGATACTGGTAAAGGTATACTTAATAATTGGAGCAGACTAAGTGGCCGATGTGTGCAGCAATACACCCGTCAAATAGGATTTATCCCAAGCGGTACTGGCTCTGTAAAACATAGACTAGTAAAAATGTGGTCTGAAGGCACACCTGACGAAGGCCTTCAAGCTTCAGAAATACTTGATGAAGCCAGGGAGTTTACTGCTCGTCACCCCAGCTCCCGCGGTATTTTAGATCGTCAATTTGCCTATGAAGAACAGGTTTTAGCTCGTCTTGCCCCTCACTATCAAGATATTTCTCCTTCAGAGGTGCAAAACAACTCATATCTAGTTTATAAAACAGAACCTCAGGATATTCCTCAAGCTATTGCTGAAGTAGCACAAGAACATCAATGGACATTAAAAGTAATGGAGGGTTTTACAACACATGGAGGTTTGACTCTAGCTAGAATAGATGGCCTACCAAGACTACTTAAACAAGATGGCTTTTTTGCATCGCTAGTTCCTCCTCATCTTCTAGAAGAAGCATGGAATATGCAAGCAAAACTGGAAGACCAATTACCACCTAAAGAAGATGAAAGTTATCATTTAGCCCAATTGTTAATCTCTGCTAGTTCAGGATCGCCTGAATTTTACCAAAAACGTGTAGGCTTTGAGGCTAGATTGCTTGCTGCATTAGAGGCGCAAAAGGATGGAGCTTCTATTCCTGGACCTACCAATAAAGCAGAATTACAGAATCTTGTTGCTGTAACAAACCGCTGGACCCAGCGCAACATCAAAACCTTTGAGGAACATGATTTAGAGGGTTGGAGAGGTGGATTTAGCTATTTCTACCGTTGGATGGAAAGAGATGAAGCGATGACACATTTACCTAAAACATTAGCAGACAGAGGCAGAAATCTTTGGCATAATTGGCAAGATTTAAAACGAGAAGCAACTAGTTTAGCAATTAGAAAAACCTGGGGTATTGATCTAGATGATATTCAACCAGAAGATGCTCTTAAACAACTAGATGAGGCATTTCAACAGTCAAGTGCTATAAGTGTCAGCACTCACCCAGTTAGAGCCCGAGCAGAATTTCTGCTACTCTCTGATCCAAAAAGTCTTACTCGCCTTAAAAAACAAGCAAAGTATGAAACAGACCTCTTAAGATACCTAACTTCGTCTTAACTTATTCTCTCCTTACTATATTCTTACACTGATTTTATTTGACTTCTGGCATAAAAGTTGTAAAATAGCAACTCAATATGGCAACAGCAGATCCTACTCAAATAATACGGACAGGCCCAATAGAAACTGCTGCTGAGTTTATGGGCAGCTACGGGCCAGCAGGTGCAAGCTCTACTCCTAAAATTGGTGGAGAATTAAATAATTTCAATAATCCTAGCGAAGATCAATTAATTAGAATACCAAGAGCTGTGATAGCCCAAGAAGCTACTAAGATTAGTCCTAAAAGTATGACACAACAATTATCAGAAGTCCTCGGTACAAATCTGCAAAAATAGACAAAAAGGTGTAAAATATACACCTATGATTTCATTTGGTAACACAAAAAGTAAAGTTAATTTTAAGAATCTATTGGGAGGGATGGGGTTTTTTGAGGATGATTTTGAAAGAGAATCTGAAAGAGAAACTTCAGTTGTTGAAACAACTATTGGTTTAATTAAAGAGGCAATAGGAATATTTCCCTCAACTGGCTCACTTGAATTTAACAGTGCTAAAAAACAAGAAGATCAAATTCAGCAAATAAAAAAAGAGCAAGCAGAGACAGACAGAAAGAAAGCTTTCTTCCAAACCATCAAAGAAGAAGAATACAAAGTTCAGGTAGAAAAAGATAAAGTATTTGAGGAAGAATTAAATGATATTGTCAGCAACTTACCAACAGAACAAAAGAATAGACTTTTACACTATCAAGCCAGTTATAAGGACAAAAGTGTTTATCAAAGGGCAGAACTGCGGAGAAAACTGATTGAAGAACAGAAGAATTCAGAAAAACAACAAAAAGAAGCTTCTGTTCCCAACCCAGCCAAACAACCCTCTGCTATGGAAGGCGCTTTTGAAGGTAGGATGGGCAGCCAGGGTGGTGGCCAAGCTAATCTTTCTGCCCAAGCTGTGGGGTAAGTATGCTAAAATATCCCAAGAAGGGCAGTTAGCTCAGCTGATAGAGCGCTTTCTTGACGTGAAAGATGTCGGGGGTTTGAATCCCTCACTGCCCACAGCTTGTAGTATTAGGCTTCAAATAGTGCTACAGTTAGACTATGAGTGAATTAGAAGAGAAATGTTCTGGACTTGAAGTTTTAGAGCAAACAGTTAAAGAAGTTATGCTAAGAGGCATACAAAAACCATCTGTAAATAACAATGCTTCTTCACATGGCAAGCAAGCTGAATCAGATTTCCTTCACTGTGTGCCACCTGATCCTCATCAACCCCCTCCGCTTTGGAAAGGATCTTTTAGACAACAACTCCAAGGTAAACTCTCGAAAAACGAAAGGAACGCAAAGAGGTAAAAAACTTATGAGTAACGATGAAGATTTAAATAACTTAAGGCACTCTTGTGCCCATTTACTGGCTGCTGCTGTAAAGGAGCTTTGGCCTGGGACTCATAATGCAATTGGTCCCTCCATTGAAAATGGTTTTTATCAGGATTTTGACTTTGGTAAGGTTAAAATTTCAGAAGAAGATTTACCTAAGATTGAAAAAAAGATGCAGGAAATGGTTCAGAATTGGGGACCATTTAAAGTAAAAGAAGTTACTCCCGAACAAGCCAGAATAGATTTTGCTAGCAACCCCTATAAACTTGAACTTATAGAAGAGTTTGCCAAGGAAGGAAAAACACTTACAGAAAATGACCCTGGAAATTTCTTGGATTTATGTAAAGGTGGGCATGTTGAAGGAGAACCTAAGAAGGAATTAAAGCATTTCAAACTGCTTTCCCTAGCAGGTGCTTATTGGAGAGGGTCTGAGAAAAATAAAATGCTTACTAGGATTTATGGAACTTGTTTTCCTAATAAAGAAGAATTAGATAAATACCTTTGGCAGTTAGAAGAGGCTAAAAAAAGAGACCATAGAAAACTGGGAACACAATTGGGACTGTGGACTTTTTCTGATTTGGTAGGACCTGGCCTACCCTTGTTTACCCAAAAAGGAGCTTTAGTGAGACAGCAAATTAATGAATTTGTAGAAAGCTTACAATCCAAGCAAGGTATTGCTCAAGTTTGGACTCCACAGATTGCCAAAGCAGAACTGTTTAAAATTTCTGGGCATTATGACAAATACTCTGAAAATATGTTTGAGGTTAAATCTCATTATTCTAAAGAAGAATTTTTCTTAAAACCTATGAATTGTCCTCAACACACTCAAATTTTTGCCTCAACTCATAGAAGCTATAGAGATTTACCAATTAGAATGGCTGATTTTGCCATGCTTTATAGAGATGAGAAAGTTGGGGAGCTAATGGGTCTTGCCAGAACCAGATCTTTTTCCCAAGATGACTGCCATGTTTTTTGCAGGGAGGATCAAATTACAGAAGAGGCTAATAAGGCTTTGGATATGACTAAACAAATCATGGAGGCTTATGGCTTTGAATACCGTTATCGTTTATCTTTAAGAGATCCCCAGCATCCAGAAAAATATATTGGTGATGAAAAAATTTGGCAAAAAGCAGAAAAGTTATCTGAACAGATTTTAAAAGATAGAGGGGTGGAGTACTTTGTGGGAATTGGAGAAGCTGCGTTTTATGGACCAAAGCTGGATTTGATTGCTACAGACTCTATAGGAAGAGAGTGGCAACTATCAACTCTGCAAATTGATTTCTTTATGCCTGACAGGTTTGGACTAACTTATATTGATGAGCAAGGCAAGGAGCAAAAGCCTGTCATGCTTCATAGAGCTATTTCTGGTTCTCCTGAAAGATTAATGGCTATCTTGCTTGAGCATTTTAATGGTGCTTTACCAGTCTGGCTTTCTCCAACACAGGTACAAATTATACCCATTGCAGATAGGCATCAGGAATATGCACAAAAAGTACTCGAACAATTAATTACTGCAAATATTAGAGTTGAGGTTGATAACCGAGCTGAAAAGATGCAGGCAAAAATTAGGGATGCCCAACTGCAAAAAATTCCTTACATGATTATTATTGGAGACAGGGAAGAGAAAGAAAATAAAGTAGCAGTAAGAACAAGAGAAGGAAAGGATTTAGGAGCAATAGATCTTGCAGAGTTTTTAGGCAAGATAAAACAAGAGGTTGAATCTAAAACCTGATTTATGTTAATATTCAAAAGATTGATGATCATAAGGAGGATTTGCTAACTGGCCAAGTTCTATAGATTAAACGAGCATATCCAAGCTAAAGAGCTTAGAGTGATTGATTCCAAGGGAGAACCTCTAGGAATTTTAAATAGGCTTCAAGCATTGGAAAAGGCTAAGCAGTTAGGGCAGGATCTGATTGAAATTGCTCCAAACGCTGCTCCTCCAGTTGCCAAAATAGCTGACTTTCAAAAGTTCAGGTATGAGGAAAGCAAAAAGGAAAGAGCTAGCAGAAAAGGAAATTCTTTGGGAGAATTAAAAGAATTATGGTTATCTCCCAGAATTGCTGAACATGATCTTAAAGTTAGGCTTAATAGAACAGAAGAGTTTTTAAAAGATGGGCATAAAGTTAAACTTACTGTCAAATTTAAGGGCAGAGAGATGGCTCATCAGGATTTGGGTTATCAGGTTTTAAGAGAAGCTCTGGCTCTTTTAGGAGACAAAGCTGGAGTAGAAAGGGATCCTAAAATGGAAGGCAGAAAACTTTCTATCATAGTAGGCAAAAGTAAAGGAAAAGGAGAGTCTAGAGTCGAGAATCAAGAGTCTAGACAAGAACAGAAAGGAAATACTAGTCCCTAGACTCTAGCGACTAGCCACTAAAATATGCCAAAACAGAAAACAAACAAATCAGTAATGAAACGAATTAAAATTACCTCTGGAGGTAAGATTTTAAGAAAACATCAATTTGGTTCAGGCCATTTAAAAAGACACAAAAGCAAAAATGCGCTTAATAGTCAGAAAAAGACCATTGTATTTTTTAGAGGAGAAGCAAATAAGCTTAGAAGGCTGATAGGACTTTAAAATGAGTAGAGTTAAACGGGGAACCGTATCACATAGAAAACATAAAAAAGTTTTAGAGCTTACAAAAGGTCACAGAGGTGGCAGAAGCAAGAATATTAAGGAAGCCAAGTCTTCCTTGCTTCATGCCGGAGCTTATGCTTTTGCAGGCAGAAAACTTAGAAAACGGGATATGAGAGCACTTTGGATTGTACAACTTGGTAATGCAGTAAGAGGTGAAGGCCTAAGTTATTCCAAATTTATAGCTGGACTAAAAACCAAAAATATAAGTCTGGATAGAAAAATCCTGGCAGAGTTAGCGGTCAATCATATTGATGACTTTAAAAAAATTGTTGCCCAAGTCCGTGCTTAACACTTTTAAAAACAAAATCATCTTAGCAGTAGGTGCTCATCCTGATGATATTGATATTGGATGTTCTGGTACTGTTGGAAAATATATTGAAAGTGGCGCCCAAGTTTATTATTTAGTCCTTACAGATGGCAGCAAAGGCTCTGAGGATATCAAGATTTCCAATGAAGAATTAATCAAAATGAGACAGGAAGAACAACAAAATGCTGCTGATATCTTAGGGGTTAAAAAAATATTTTTCTTAAATTTTGTTGATGGAGAATTGGAAAATACCCCAACTTTGAGAAAAGAAATTATTAAAATTATGAGGCAAGTAAAACCGAATATTGTCCTATGTTGGGATCCTACCCTTTATTATGATGAAAACCGCAGCATGGTAAATCACCCAGATCATAGAAAAGGGGGAGAAGCCACAATGGATTGTGTCTATCCTTTTGCCAGAAATACCAGGACTTTTCCAGAACTTTTAGATGAAGGATTACAGCCACATGTGGTAGAAGAATTGCTTCTTGTAAATTTTAGCAAAGCTAATTATTTTATAGATATCAGCAGTGTTATAGATAAAAAAATTAAAGCCTTAGCTGCTCACAAGAGCCAATTTAGGGATATAGCAAAATTTGGTAAAAGAATAAAGGACATGAACAAAATGATTGGTCAAAAAGCAGAACCCAAGGCAGACTTTGCTGAAGGCTTTGTCAGACTCACCCTTCGTCAACCTGTGTAGTTTGTGCTAAAATCAAACCTGTGGAAGAAAAAATTTCCGGAATTCAAAATAATTATTCAGAAAAAATTAATCAGGCTCAAAGCTTAAAAGAGCTTGATGAGATTTTTTTGGCTCTTTTTGGTAAAACTGGAGAATTAAATTTACTGCCAAAAGAGTTTGGCAAACTTTCTCAAGAAGAAAGAAAAAAAGTAGGCCCACTTTTTAATTCCACAAAACAAACTTTAGAAAAAGCTGTTGAAGACAAAAGAAATGAAGTCAGAGAACAAAGCTACAAAAAGCTAGAATCAGAAAACTTTAGCCTCCAAGGCGAGGCCCTGGAGGCTAGACAAAGACAAGGACATCTTCATCCTATTACTCAACTTGAAAAAGAAATTGTTGATCTTTTTGAAAACTTGGGTTTTAAACAGTTTGAAGCCCCACATATTGATTCTGATGAATATAATTTTGAACTGCTTAATATCCCTCAAAACCATCCTGCCAGAGATCTTTGGGATACCCTTTATATTGATTCCCATAATTTAAAAGCTTCTCCAGGAGAGCTACTTTTAAGAACCCATACCTCTAATGCCCAAGTTAGAATCATGAGAGAGTTTAAACCTCCAATCAGAATGATGATTATAGATAGGTGCTTCAGATATGAAAATGTGGATGCCAGACATGAGCATACTTTAGACCAATTTGAAATTGTTTATATTGATAAAGACGTTAGTATGGCTAACCTTCAATACCTCTCTGAATATTTTTTTAAAGGAATTTTGGGTAAAGATATCAAAGCCAGATTAAGACCAAAATATTATCCTTTTGTTGAACCAGGAGTAGGGGTAGATGGACTTTGTATTTTCTGTAAAGGAAAAGGCTGTAAAGTCTGTGGAGGAATGGGTTGGTTAGAACTGGCTGGAGCAGGTATGATTCATCCTCAAGTTTTAAAAAATGGGGGAATAGATCCAAATGAGTATTCAGGAATTGCCTGGGGGGTGGGACCTGAAAGAATGGCTATGCTCAAATTCGGGATAGAAAATATCAGATCATTCAAAAATGGAGATTTGAAATTCTTAGAAAGGTTTTAATTATGAAAGTTTCTATAAATTGGCTTAAAGAATTAGTAGATTTAAAAGTTTCTGTTGAGGAACTGGTAAAGCTTTTACCCCTTAGAACTATTGGCACCAAAGAGGTAACTGACCAATATATTGAGCTGGATATGAAAGGCTACAACAGAGCAGACCTTTTATCTTTAAGAGGAGTAGCCAGAGAAATAGCTGCTATTTCTGATTCTCAAATTACTTTTGAAAATGAGGACCCTAATAAATTCCCTTGGGTTACCCAAAAACTACCTAAAACACCAGTTAAAGTGGGAGATCCAGAGCTGGCTCCAGTTTATTGTTTAGCTAAAATAGAAGGATTAAAAGTTAACCTCTCAGATAGAGAGTGGGTTCAAAAACTGGAGGAATCAGGAATAAGAACTGTAAATAATCTGGCAGATATAACTAATTTGGTAATGATAGAACATGGGCAACCTATGCATGCCTTTGATGAGCAAAAAGTAACAGGCAATATAAATGTTAGAGTTGCTAAAAAAGACGAAAAGATTATCACTCTGGATGGAAAAGTCAGAAATTTAACCCCCGAGGATCTCCTTATCACAGATGATAACGGGCCAATTGGTATTGCTGGAGTAATGGGAGGAAAAAACAGTGAAATCTCAGAAAAAACTACCTCTATCTTACTTGAGGCTGCTATTTTTGATCCAGTTTCTATTAGAAAAACTAGCCAGAAACATGGGCTTTACTCAGAAGCCTCAAAAAGATTTCAACATGGTTTAACTAGAACTAATTTACTTCAGGCTTTACACTCTGCTATAAAGATGTATGAAAGCTTGGGTGGAAAATTAACTGCAATAACTTTAGTAGGTGACTTAGAAGATAAAACAAAAGTTATCACTTTATCCCAAGAAAAAGTTAACTCATTAATAGGCATAGATATTTCTACCGAACAAATAGAAACCTCTCTTAAAAAACTTGGTTTTACTTTAGCTTCCCACATCGGAAGTGGGAATGTAACAGTTCCTTATTGGAGGTTGGATTGTAATATTGAGGAAGATTTAATAGAAGAAGTTGCCAGGATGTATGGTTATGAAAAGATTCCTGCCAAACCTTTGACTAACAATATACCAAATATAGATGAAAAACCCATTTTTGGCCTAATAGACAGACTAAAAAAGGCACTTTCTAAAGAGGGTCTAACAGAAGTTCAAACCTATTCCTATTACTCCAGCAAGGTCATTGTCAATTGTCAATTCTCAATTGTCAATTTGATTAAAGTTGCTAACCCTATCTCTTCTGAAACAGAGTATTTAAGAGATAATCTTTGGCCAAATTTGCTGGAGGTAGCAGCTAAAAATGTGAAGCAAGGATACAAGGATATTGGGATATTTGAGATAGGAAAAACTTATCTGCCACAAAAAGGCAGCTTACCAAAAGAAACCCATCATTTAGCAATTGCTTTAGTAAATGGCACAGATAACCCCATCCAGGAACTCTACCAAATTGCTCAAAATCTGAAACTTGTCCACCTGGGGGGTGGAATACTATTGCCACCTAGGGATTTTTTTCATCCCACCAGGCAAAATGACTATCTAGCAGAAATCCACCCCAGAATTGTTAATAAATTTGGAATAGAACAAAGGATAGGTGTACTGGAAATAGAGCTTAGAGAGCTACAGTGACCCCAATTGAATGGGTGAAGGTCCCACCATTGTTATCCTCCAAAGTAACTGTAACTGTATGGGATCCTTTATCTCCAGCAGGGAATTCTACATGTAAAGCATAGGGCTCTGCTGTTTGAGTAGATTTTTGCGCTCCATCCACTAACCATGTAATTTTTTTAACTCCTGCAGGTGAGTTAGCCTTGGCTAAGACATCAAAAACTCTAGGCACATTTGCCCCATTTCCTACATTAACTATTTCTATAACCCCACCTGTGCCTGCTGTAAACCCAGGCACCCCGGAGCAACCCTGAGTTGCCCCTACTAATTTAGGATCAGCTGCAGTTATCACCCACTCATCAATACCTTTTTGCCATTTATCTGCTCCAGTTGGATCATTTTCCTGCAACACCACCACATCTTTTTCCTCATTGTCCTCATTATCATTGGCTAATCTGTGAGGATTACTTTTACAAACTTTCCTATGTTGATAAGCGCCTGACTCATTTTTAGGCTCTGTCCCAACCACAAAAAATTCTTTCCTGGTAGGTGAACCTCCGTGAGGCTTTCCAGTCATAAGTCCATCTACCTCCATTTGAATCACATCATCAGGTTTGGCAAATCCTTCATTAGGTTTGCCCTGCAAAGCTGTGCTCATAATTTTGTTCCAGATAGGGGAGGCTCCTGTCACACCAGAGGCTACCACTGGACTCATCACAGAATTATCATTATTACCTACCCAAACCCCTACCACCACAGATGGGGTATATCCAACTGCCCAGTTATCTCTTTTTTGGTCTGTTGTACCAGTTTTAACAGCCACAGTTTTGCCTGGTATATTTAAAACTGAATTTGAGCCAAAAGCAGCAGTCCTGGCCCCATTATCTGCCAAAATATCAGAAATAATAAAAGCAATACCCGGGTCTAAAACTTTTCTGCCATCTGATTGATGATATTCAAACAGGGTTTTACCTTTACTGTCTGTGACCTTCAAAATAGAGACCGGATCAAGCTGTTGTCCCTTGTTGGCAAAGACTGAATAAGCAGCTGTTAAATCAAGTAACCTAACTTCTCTTCCACCTAACACTAAAGATAAACCCACAGAGGAAACATTTTCCTCAGAAGGTTCCCAAGTAGTAAGCCCCATCTGATACCCCAATCCTAAAACATCTTTTACACCAACCATTGCCAGATTCTTAACAGCAGGAATATTAAAAGAATTACCCAGAGCATATCTCATTTGGACAGGACCATGAAATTGCCCATCATAATTTACAGGATTATAAGCTGGCTGGTTGCCTCCAGGAAATTCAGTTTTAACATCCATGTAAACCTGGCCTGCTGTGTAACCTTTTTGCAGAGCCTTGGAATAAGCTATTGGTTTGGTAGCAGAACCAGGCTGTCTGAGGCTGATTGCTACATCAACATTTGGTTCGAAATTACAGGTTGCTCCTTCTTTACAATCCTCAGGCAAGGATTTTCCAAAATAATCTTTACTTCCAACCAAAGCCAGAATTTGTCCAGTTTTAGGATCCAAAACAACAACAGCCCCATTTCCCACTTTGGCTGAGGCTAAATTATCAACTTCTTTTTTGACTATTTCTTCAGCTTTTTTTTGTAAATCATAATCCAAAGTGGTAGTTACCTTCAAACCTCCACTTTCTACCATCTTATCCCCAAATTGTTCTATCAACTTTTCCTTAACATACAAAACAAAATGAGGAGCTTTAAAGCCCTGTTCACTTTTACCAGTTCTATAAATTAACTCCTCATCTTCTGCTGCCTTTGCTTGATCTTCTGTTATATATTTATCATCAACCATCCTGTTTAACACTTCTTTTTGTCTGGCTTTAGCTCTCTCAGGATGAGTACCATAAGGGGAATAAACAGAAGGCCTTTGAGGAAGTCCTGCCAACAAAGCTGCCTCAGCTAAATTTAAATCTTTAGCAGATTTTCCAAAATATAAATTAGCTGCAGCTTCTATTCCATAAGCTGTGCCTCCATAGGGAATTTCATTTAAATACATTTCCAAAATTTCATCTTTGCTGTAGGTACGTTCAACTTGAATAGCTAAAATAAATTCTTTCAGTTTTCTTGTTACAGTTCTTTCTCCAGAAAGCAGGGCATTTTTAACAAGCTGTTGAGTTAAAGTAGAACCCCCTTCAACCCTCCTGTAAACCACCAAATCAAAAATAGACCTGGTGATACCTATTATGGAAAAACCTCCATGCTTATAAAAATCCTTATCCTCAATAGAAATTGTAGCTTCTTTTACATAATCAGGAATCTCAGTAAGCTTTATAGGAGTCCTGTTTTGATCCTGGTAAATATCATACAAAAGCTCACCTTCCTTATCATAAATTTTAGTAGCTGCTGCTATATCTCTATTGGATAAATCAGAAGGGTTAGGAATCTGAGTAGCAAAAAAGATTACTGTTCCAAATAAAAGTAGCAAAAAACCAACCACAATGATTAGTATTCCAGTTGATAAATGTGAAAGGAATTTAAACTTCCAGAGTCCTTTAATTTCTCTTCTTGCTTTCCAAGATCCAGGAGTCATAGAAAGATTATACCAACTCTCAAGCTTCAATGCTAACTCATCTAGTCAAATCTTTTCTCCTACATGAACAACTCTTCTAGGTAAACAATACACGTACAGCCTTTAAAATTTTATTTTTGGTTGTCGGAGTTAACTCCCCGACCACATCTTTAATAATAGTTACATCGGCTGTAAATAATTTATCTGGTCGTACATAGCTCATGACTGGCAATTTACCCCTGGTAAAATCATCAGATTTAATACAAATGGCTATTTTGCTCGTGGTTTGCAAGGACCAGCGCTGCCTACCCCGGTTGTATCGGGGCCTACTGTAAACTTGCCCATGCTTTGTCCTCTTCAGGTCGGTTCCAGTCTGTTGCGAGGACCCTTTCCGATAGAAGCAAAGTACTGGTGGAGATGGCTTTTGCGGGTATTGGAATAATTCTTATTTCACCCTTTTTTACCCGTAACTCAACCTGTTCCCCAAGACCACTTTCGGCAAGTACGGGTTTTGGTATACGTATTCCACGGGAATTTCCGATATTAATAATAGTAGTTATCATAGTAATTACATTGTAACTACATATGAAAAGAATGTCGAGTCTATCTGGTAAACGTTATTTGTCATTCATATTGCTAGACAATAGTATTGACAAATTCTGACCCATATCATACTATACTTGTATATGTTAACAGTAAATATAAGGGATTTATCCAGGAGTCCTAAGAAAATCTTTGACGAGATTAAGAAAACTAAACAACCCAGACAAGTGGTTAGTCAAAAGGAACCTCAGGCAGTAATTGTGAGTCTGGAGGCTTTTAAGGATTTTGAAGAACTAAAAAACAAGCAAAGGCAGCAAGGATCTGCTTTGGCACTACTAAAAATAGCACAGATGGCAGAACAATTAAAGGTCAACGGACCTAAAGATTTATCTACTAACCTGGATAAGTATACATGGGATGAGTAGATCACCAATAGTTGTTGTTGATAGTGACGGAATAGTTGCTCAAGGTAATCTTACTGATTCTAATCACGAGACGGCTGTAAAAATTGCTGAAAAGCTAATAGAGATTGAGGCAAAAGTTGTCTATCCTTCCTGCATAGTTTTTGAATCTACTACCACTATGTCCAGAAAATTAAATAATCCTCAAATGGCAGCAGGAACTTTATCAGTGTTTGCTGATCCAAACATGATTATTGAGCCAATTGGTCAAGATATTATTGTCGGAGCTGCTAAATATTTTGATCCTAATGCAACCAAAAAGAACACCCCTTTTGATTGTGCTGTTGCAGCAGTAGCCGATAAGTATAAAGCAGATTATATTTTTAGTTTTGATGATTTCTATGTTAAAAAATGCGGTTATAAATTAGCAAAGGATCTGTTGTCTGGTAAACGTTAGACTGATAATCTAAACCTGGTCCGGAGGGAAGGATTCGAACCTTCGTAGGGTTACCCCGCCAGATTTACAGTCTGGAGCAATTGGCCACTCTGCCACCTCCGGATATATATCCAATAAGATGCAATATTACGATTATATCAAGCTATAAGAGAACTTACCAGCTTTTCTACCAAACTCTGATAAAAAAACTCTTATTGACTTCCTGAAATTTTTAATACAATAATCTTAGATATATGGAAGTTCTGGTTGGAAGACTTCTGAGAAGGTACTTAACTGTATCAAGGCCACCTACGTCTGAACCCCATATCGAAATTCCTACTACAGCATTACTTAGTGACGCTGGTCTCGCTTGGAAAGATATACCAACACCCTACGATACTATTACTATCGAAGAAGTTACAACACACAATGACAGTTTTGTAAGCAGCCAGCCCTGTGTGGAAATACACAAAAACAAAGAAGGTCTGGAAATATATCTGGCACAAACTAATGGGGATGGGGTAAGCACAATGTATATTGTTGAAAGAGATAAACCTGACAACATTTTACCCAGATATACCAGCCAAAGCAAACAATCCGGTCCAATCTCACTGAAACCAAATCAGGTAGGCATCTTTTATTTCCAGGTTCCACAACCGGGTTTGGGTACAGAATTACACCTGGAAATAAGTGATCAGGGAATCCGACGATATGCAGTATCTGCTCCTTTGTTAGAAGAAATAACAGGCCAAAATACTTACAGAAGACAAACTAGCGTCAAATTATCTACCAGATAGTTTTGAGGACTTTTTAATTAATTTTGCTACAAAAACAATCTCCCTTAGCTGCCCATCTTCACCCTCAATCTCATTTGAACCAGATAATCTCTGATACTCTCTTAAATAATCAGATAAGCCTTCTTTGAGTTCTTTCTGTTCTAATTTTAGATCTTTTAATTTATTTACCACATCTGCCACATCTGGTCTCTTTGAAATTTCTTTTCTGGTATTAGAACGGATTCTGGCAGCTTCTTTGGCCACTTTATCATGTTCCTGGAAAGTTTCATCATTTGTAAAAACATCATTTACCATATCCCTTCTTTTGGTAATTTCCTCTTGCAGCGAATCAATCTGTGCAGTATGGGTTTTAATCATCTCCTCAATTTTTACAAGCAAAGCTGCATCATTTCCATCCATAGGATAACCATCATATCCTGAGTGATTAAAAAAATGCAAGGCTTAATTTTTGTCTTAAACTTTTTTTACTAAGAAATATAATCCGGTTACCTCTATTGATATCATTAAAAGATTTAAGTTATCAGATGCAGGATTGGCGCTACCTAGTCCTAGCCAAAAATTGATATTCAAAAATATCCCTCCTGCAAGCCCTAAAGTTAAAACTAACCTCGCCCATTTCACTTGATACTGTTTCAGCAATGAACCCCTCCCCGCTGCAAACAGCGGGGTATCCCGCAAACGGGACAAGTTCTTTTCGAACCATTCATCCCCAAAGCCTACTGACGGGGTATTCTGGTTCAAAAATAAAACCACACCAGCAGTAATAGCTATTCCACTCAACAACTCTCCCCACATTACCAAAGTTCCAAACAGGTAAGAATTCGGGATCACTACTGATATTAAAAACTGTTTAAATAAAGGGTAAGGATTTTTATCTATTGTTTTATTTAAAGTCTCGCCTAAAGCAGCAGCAAAATTACCTGAAATAAATTTAGAAAAACTGCTTCTTAACCAAATAAAGCTTACTGATAAAAGTATAAATAGCAGCTGTTTGTTAACCATTTAATTTTTTGTCCATCTAGAAACTGGGGTAGTGACCCTACCTAATTTTTGTCCTAAACGCAAAACTAAAGTCAGAAGCTGATAATAAAAGTTCCCATGATAATGCTCTGAAGCTTTTTGCAGTAGTCCGAAAGCTTTTTCCTGACCAATTTTTTTTGTAGAAGCGCCATGATGATGAATAAATTTGGCATCAGGTACAAAATAAAGGGGGATACCAAAACTTTTAAGCCTCCTGCAATATTCAATATCTTCAAAGAAAATAAAAGACTCTTCATCCAAAAGCCCAACTTTTTCCAGTATCTTTTTTGGAATCATAAAGCAGGCCATCACCATTCCTTCAACCTTGGAAGGTTTTTCTCCAGCTGGTAAATACATAAAATAAGAACCTTTTTTAGCGAAGAAATATTCATTAAAAGCTCCAGAAATAGTAGGCAGATGAAAAACGCTATCTTGATTATTCATATCTGGGAAAACTAACTTTCCACCCAAAACAGTCTTTCCATCGAATTTGTCTTCAGTTTCTACAAGTTTGGAAATTCCATTTTCTAAAACTTCAATATCAGAATTAAGCATTAAATAATACTGGCCTAAAGAATATTTAATTGTCTTGTTATAACCTTTAGAAAATCCCTCGTTCTCTTTATTTTGCAAATATTTAACCTTAAATTCTTTTATCCAGGAAGTGCATGGATCCAGTAGCCCATTATCTAAAACTATTACCTCCATGGTATCCTGATCAAAACCAGAATCTTTTTTAAAGATACTTTGCAGCAATTTCTTTGTTAAATCTGCTGTGTTGTAATTAACTATCCCGATAGATAATTTAAGTGGATATTTTACATTCCCACATCCGATGTGGGAAGCTACTTCCCCCAGATAAAAATCTAAAACCCCTTTTCTCTGCGCTGGCCTTCCAAATACAAATAACTTAAGGGCTTCCCTGATTAATGCAAATTTAGTCCTAAGCTCACCATACTGTATTCCAAAAATTAACCTGTTTCTGGTGTGATAATAATCAGTGATTTTTGAACCAACTCCTGTAGACTGAGAAACTTTATGGTAGAGAGCTGCTTTCCCATCATAGTAAATCCTAAATCCTGCCTCTTTTGCCCTTTTTGCCAGATCACTATCTTCAAAATACAGGAAATATTTCTCATCCAGTCCTTCTAACTTACCTAAAACTTCTTTTTTTATTAACACACAAGCCCCTGAGAAAATCTCACTTTCTTCTATCTGGTCATATTGCCCTTTGTCTATTTCATCAATACCTCTATGGATATTTCCAATATTATCCCAGTCAAATTTTCCTCCTGCAAACCAAATTACTTTACCTAAATTTTCTTTCTTATATCTGTCTTTATGAAATTCAAACCCAGGAGCAAAATAAATCTTTGGAGAAACTAAACCAATTTTAGGATCAGACTCTGCAGTTTTTAAAAGTTGCAAAACCAAATCAGAGTCTTTTATTAAACAATCATTATTTATAAGTAAAAAATAATCTGCTCCCCAGATCCTGGCATATTCTATACCTTTGTTATACCCTCCGGAAAAACCCAAATTTTCTCCAGCTTGAACTATATCTACCTCAGGAAACTGTTTATGGAAGGCTTGTATACTTCCATCTATAGATCCGTTATCCACAACAACAATTTTCAATTGTCCATTGTCAATTGTCAATTTTGTTAATGACTCAAGAAGCTCCAAAGTATCTTTTTTTCCATTGTAATTTAGTGTAATTATTGCAACTTTTTTCATACTACTTTTAACCCCTCTAAATATACTCTTGCTCTTTTAGTTTTACCCAAAACAGAAAAAGCTATTATCCTTAATATTAACCCTAGAAGTAAAAACATTTTAACTAAAATATAACTGGATTTGTAATGCTTTAGCAGATAATACTTTATTCCTTTTAATTCATTTAAAAAGCTGGCACTTAGATCAAAATTTGTTGATGCCCCATGTAGGTGTACTACTTCAACTCGGGGGTTATACCATATTTTAAACCCAGATCCCCAAATCCTTTTGCACCATTCCACTTCTTCCATATGCATAAATAAATTCTCATCAAAACCGGAAGTCTTTTCAAAAACTTTTCTTTTAAGCATAAAGAAAGCTCCCATAATCCACCCAATAGGATGTGCTTTAGAAAAGAATTTTTTATCTTTAGGATGAAAACCACCTCCAAGGCCTAAAATCCAAAAAATTATCTTTGCTGGAGTTGGCAAACTTCCCCCAGAAGGCTGCAGTTTGTCTGTAAAATAATTTAATTTCGCTCCCATTACATCACAATTTTTATTAACTCTAAAATAGGCTAAAGCTTTATATAAACTATCTTCCTCCAAATAAACATCAGAATTAAGCAGCAAAATATATGGAGTTTGGGATTCTTTCATCACAAAATTATTGCCCTTAGAAAATCCTAAATTAGTAGAAGAGATAATTGTTTTTACCCAATGATAACCAGACTTGATCATCTGAACTGACCCATCAGTGGAAGCATTATCTAAAACAATTACTTTAATATTATTTTTTAACTTCTTTTGGCAATAATCTTTAGCTGCCTTTAGTTTATCCAAACATTTGGCAGTAATTTCTTTGGTGTTATAGCTTAAAATAATAACTGTTAAATCCACAATCTAACCTTTCTGTAATGCTCTAACATCTTAATACCTACTAAAATTAGATCCCTAATCAGAGGGGGATATTTTTTATAATAATGCTTTTTGTAAAATATTCTCATAGCAGAAATTCCATGTGATACTGTTTTTGATTTTTCCTTACCCGCTGAGGAACCTTTATAATGAATGATTTTCACTCCAGGGTAATAATAAATCTTCCACCCTTTTTCTTTTAGGCAGTAGCAAAATTCTATATCTTCACCATTCCAAAAATAGTCCTTATCCCACCAGCCAATTTGATCACCAGCAATTTTTCTGACCATTAAAAATGCCCCTGTCAGGCAATCAATCTCATGTGGGGTATTTATATCTAAATATGATGCTGTATAACCTGCAAAGAAAGGGGAGTGGGGAAAAGTTTTAGCAAAGCCAGTAAAATACGACAGTGAATTCCAAGGAGTAGGAAAGCCTCTGTGACTGGAATAATCTATCCTTCCATCAGGTAATTCCACCCTACAAGTTAAAGCTCCAAAATCTGGATTAGAAAGCAAAACTTCCAAAGATTTCTGGATAGCTTTACCTACCACTACAGTATCCGGATTTAAAAACAAAATTACTGGAGCTTTAGCAAGTTTTACTCCCACATTATTCCCGGCAGAAAAACCAAGATTCTCTTTATTCTCTAATATCTCAATATCCTTATATCTTTTTCTCACCTCCTGTACTGATCCGTCAGAAGAAGCATTGTCCACCACAATAACCTGCCATAAATCTAAATTCCCTTTGTTTGCAAAAATAGATTTGAGACAATTTAATAAAAGCTCTCTAACATTATAGTTAAGGATCACTATAGAGAGCTCAGGAGAAGTATCGTTTGCCATGTGTAGATATTGTATAACAATCAAGCATGAACCTCAAAAACCCTAGGTGTCCGATCACTCCCACCTCCGAGGTGGAAACGTATTGACACGTAGGGTTTATCGTACACGATGACGTCTTTTCACACGTAATTGGGCTAATGATTTTTCTAAATTTGCTAAAGTTTCTGCATATTCTTCATCAGATAAAGTTTGCTCCAAAGCTTGTTCTGCTCTTTTTTTAGCCTCTTCTACAGCTCTTTCATCTATATCAGCAGCATGAGTAGCAAGATCTGTCATAACAGTCAAATCATTTCCTGTAACTTGTAAAAACCCATCTCCAATAGCCAGTGAATCAACTTTTGATCCTTTTTTAATAATTAACTCTCCTGGGGCAAGCTTGGCCATTAAACTGGCATGATTAGGTAATATCCCAATCTCTCCATCAGTAGTTGAAACATTAACCTGGGAAACTTCCTCATCTATTAGTAACTTTTCAGGGGTAACAATTTTTAAATGCAACTGAGACATGATAATATTATACATTAATGAACAAACACATCGCGGAAGTTGTTATAATTACATGTATTGATTTTAGGTTTCAGGAATATATTAATAATTGGATTTCTCAAAATTTTTCCCCTAAATCTTTTGATAGGGTAGCCATTGCTGGAGGAGTATTTGACTTTAACTATGTTTTAAAACAAGTTGAAATATCCAAAAGGCTGCATCATGTTAAAAAAGCTATTTTAATCAACCATGAAGATTGTGGAGCATATGGAGAGTCAGGAACAGCCCAAAAACATGCTGAAGATTTAAAAAATGCTGCCAGCAAAATCAAACGACAATATCCCGACCTGAAAGTAGACTCCTATTATCTCCACTTAGATGGCACCTTTGAACAAATTTAGTAACTAATCTTACAGAAAAAAATTCAAATTCAAGTTATCATTTAAAAATGATAAAAGGAATTGAAAGTGTAATTTTATTTTCTGAGGATTCTAAAAAATTAGCAGGATTTTATAAGGAGAAAGTAGGGCTGAAATTAACTTTGGAGGCAGAAGTAGGGGATAAGGGAGCTGGTTTGTTTGGCTTTGAATTTGGAGAAGGAAAGCCTGCTTTATATATGATGAATCATTCTGAAGTAGAAGGTGAAAATGAAGAGCCAGAAAGAATAATTTTTAACTTAGAAGTTGATGATATAGAAGAAGAAGTTAAAAAGCTAGATGAGGCAGGAGTTAAAAAAATTGCTGATACTTATCATATGCAAGGCTATGGTCTAATTGCTACTTTTGAAGATCTTGATGGTAACTACTTCCAACTCGTCCAAATCAAACCTAGTTAGGTTTTCAGTTATATTTGATATATAAAAGATATATTGTCCCAAAAGTTATTTAGCAGTATTATTGAAATATATGGCAACTGATAATACCAAGGCAATCAAAGAACTTTTAGAAGTTATAAGTAACAAAGTTGGAAAGATAGAAACGAGACAATCTCTCCAATCAGCTCAAATAGAAATCATCAAAGATCAACAGTCAGTTGTAAATGAAAAATTAGATAACTTAGAAAGTAAGGTTGATACTTTATCAGGTGATGTTAAAGAAATCCAGGAAAATGTTGATGCAGCAAGAGGAGATATTGAATCACTTCATATGGATGTCAAAGGTATCAGGGAAAAAGAAAGTTTATTTCACTCCAGAAACAAAAGAGAGATTGATGAAATAAAAACTCACCTTGGTATGCCTCTAATGCCTGATACTCCTCAAGTTTAAGAATTTATCTACTTAACCTCATCAATGGTTCCCTTCATGTAAAAGGCTTGCTCTCCCTTTGAATCATGTTTACCATCTAATATCTCTTTGAAAGCCCTGATTGTTTCTTTAATGGAAACATATTGCCCTTTGATTCCTGTAAATGCTTCTCCTACATAAAATGGTTGGGTTAACATCCTTTGAATTTTTCTAGCCCTTGATACTGTTTGCTTATCTTCATCAGATAACTCTTCCATACCTAATATAGCAATAATATCCTGTAGCTCTTTATACCTTTGCAGCACTCTTTGTACTTCTATTGCCACTTCATAATGATCTTTACCAACTATCTCTGGTGTTAAAGCTCTGGAAGAAGAAGCTAGAGGATCAACTGCTGGATATAGTCCTTGCTCAGTCAAAGACCTCTCCAAGGCAATAGTAGAATCCAAATGAGCAAAAGTAGTAGCTGGAGCAGGATCTGTATAATCATCAGCAGGCACATAAACAGCCTGAACAGAGGTAATAGAACCTTTTTTAGTAGAGGTAATTCTTTCCTGCAATTGTCCCATCTCTGTAGCTAGTGTTGGCTGGTAACCTACAGCAGAAGGAATTCTTCCCAAAAGAGCTGATACCTCAGAACCTGCCTGGGAAAATCTGAAAATATTATCTATAAAAAGCAACACATCTTTTCCCTGCTCATCCCTAAAATACTCAGCCATTGTTAAAGCAGACAGAGCCACTCTTTGTCTTGCCCCGGGAGGCTCATTCATTTGTCCAAAAACCATAGCTGTTTTATTAATAACCCCAGTATCCATCATCTCATGGTATAAATCATTTCCTTCTCTGGTCCTCTCACCAACTCCTGCAAAAACTGAATATCCTCCATGCTCTGCAGCAATATTTCTGATAAGTTCCTGAATTAAAACAGTCTTTCCAACTCCTGCTCCTCCAAACAAACCTACTTTTCCCCCCTTAACAAATGGAGCCAGTAAATCTATAACTTTAATTCCTGTTTCAAAAACATCAGAAGTAGTAGATTGCTCAGCAAATGAAGGAGCAGCCCTGTGAATAGGCCAGGATTTCCTTGCCTTCACTGCACCTTTATTATCAACAGTTTCACCTAAAACATTAAATAATCTTCCTAAAACTTCCTCACCAACAGGCACAGAAATAGGAGCGCCAGTATCAGTAACCTCAGTACCCCTTTTTAACCCATCAGTTGCTCCCATAGCCACAGCCCTGACTTGTCCCTCACCCAAATGCTGCTGAACCTCCAAAACTAATTTATTCTTACCAATACTGGTTTCCAAAGCATTATAAATTGCAGGCAAAGCCTTTTGCTCAAACTGAGCATCAACAACTGCCCCAATTATCTGAACTATTTTGCCTTTACTCATTATTTATTTGATTTCCCTTCTATACTTAATACTTTATACATAATACTTATTACTATTCCATTGCTACCTGTGCTGTAGCTATTTCCAGAATCTCTTTAGTTATAGCTGCTTGTCTGGTCTGATTAAAACTCAATTTTAAATCATCCAAAATCTCCAAAGCATTATCGGTAGCATTTTGCATGGCTATCATTCTAGCAGATTGCTCAGAAGCTTTGGTCTCAAGTAAAGCCTGATAAATTTTAGTTTCTACATAATGGATTAAAATAAAATCCAGCAGGGCATTAGGATCTGGTTCAAAAAGAAATTCTCCTTTTTGTATCTCTGGTTTTCCCTCAACTCCTAAAGTTTTTAGTACATCTTCTAAGTTTATTGGTAAAAGTTTGATCATCCTGGCTTGCTGTCTTAAAGTAGAAATAAATTCAGGAAAAGCAATATATACTTGTCCTACTTCTCCTGTTTGAAAAGCCTCAATCACCAGTCTTGATAATTGTTTTGCTTGCCCGAAAGAAGCTTTTTCTGGGTTTTCAAAATCAGCTTTTAAGTTTTTACCAGTTCTGGCTATAAAGCTTCTGCCTTTTCTTCCTAAAGTATAAAAAATAGTATCAGCTGGTAAATCTGAGGAAAGAATTGTTCTTGCCAGGTTGGTATTTAAAGCTCCTACCAAACCTTTATCTGTTGACAGTAGAATTACTCCAGCAGTTTTAACATCCTTTGGAGTAAGTAATGTATGAGACTCTATATTAATTTTAGGCAAAAGTCTTATTAAGGCCTGTCCCAAATTTAGGGTATAAGGTCTGCCAGAAATAGCCTGGTTTTGCGCTCTTTTCATTTTAGTTGCAGCCACCATCTGCATAGCCTTGGTAATTTGGCTGGTATTTTTTATAGACTTTATTCTTCTTCGCAGTTCTCTAGTGTTTGCCATAGACCCTCACAAATTCTTTAGTAGTTTTTTCCAAACTCTTAACTATATTTTCATCCAAAACTTTTTTCTCTGCTATTTCAGCAAGTAACTTCTTTTCTCTTAATTTAAGATGAGCTAAATATTTTTCCTCAAATTCTTTAACTTTTAAAACCTCTACCTCATCCATATATCCATTAGTTACTGCCCACAAAACCACTATTTGCTCTTCAACTGGAACAGGGGAGTAAGGTGGCTGTTTTAACACTTCAGTAATTCTTCTGCCTCTCTCTATCTGACCCCTGGTTGCAGGATCTAAATCTGAGGCAAATTGGGCAAAAGCCTGCATTTCCCTAAACTGAGCAAGGTCTAGCTTTAATCTTCCAGCCACACTTTTCATAGCTTTAGTCTGAGCATCTCCGCCAACCCTGGAAACAGAAATTCCCACATTTAAAGCTGGTCTTACTCCTGCAAAAAATAAATCCGGCTCCAAATAAATCTGTCCATCAGTAATAGATATAACATTAGTAGGGATATAAGCAGACACATCATTGGCTTGAGTTTCTATAACTGGCAAAGCAGTTAAAGACCCGCCACCGAAATCTTTATTTAATTTGGCAGCTCTTTCTAAAAGCCTTGAATGCAGATAAAAAACATCCCCAGGATAAGCCTCTCTTCCGGAAGGCCTTCTTAAAAGTAAAGACATTTGTCTGTAAGCCCAGGCATGTTTTGACAAATCATCATAAACAATTAAAGCATCTTTGCCAGCATCCATAAAATATTCACCCATGGCTACTCCAGAGTAGGGAGCAAGGTATTGCATAGTTGCAGAGTCAGAAGCAGAAGCAGATACCACAATAGTGTGTTCCATGGCTCCAGTTTCTTCCAGTTTTGCTACCAGTTGAGCAACTTTGGAAGTCTTCTGCCCAATTGCTACATAAATACAAATAACACCCGCTCCGCCCGCGGAGCGAGGCGAGTCTTTTTGCCCCGATTTAATCGGGGTTTGGTTAATAATAGTATCTATTGCAATAGTGGTTTTTCCAGTGTTTCTGTCTCCAATAATTAATTCTCTTTGACCTCTACCAATGGGGATTAATGCATCAATTGCCTTTATACCAGTTTGGAGGGGAGTATTTACTTTTTGTCTGGTAATAACACCAGGGGCAACTTTCTCCACGGGGTATCTTTCTTTTGTTTTAATAGGACCTTTACCATCTATAGGATCCCCCAAAGCATCAACAACTCTGCCAACTAAAGCTTCACCAACAGGAACCTGTAAAACCTGTCCTGTGGTTTTAACAGTATCTCCTTCTTTAACCTTAGTAAAATCTCCAAAAATAACTGCTCCAACGCTATATTGTTCCAAATTCAGAGCCAGTCCAGAAACTCCTTTGCCAAAATCAATCAGTTCGCTGTATTGCACATCAGACAAGCCCTCAATTTTTGCTACACCATCACCAATCTCTGTGATCACCCCAGTATTTTGTTTCTGGACCTTTAATTTAAGATTTTGTATATCCTTTTCTATTTGCTGTATCAGATCAACCATATATTATATTTTTTATATTTTTCAATTTACAATGTACAATTTACAATGAATTTTCAATGTTTGGAAATTTTCAAATTTAAATATTGATTGAAAATTGCAAAATTGATAATTGAAAATTACCCTCTTATAGTCTCCTTTATCTGTTCAATCTTACCTTTTACTGACTCATCCCAAATCTCATCTCCTATTTTCAATTTAAAACCGCCTAAAATTTCAGGATTAATTTGAACTAAAACTTTAGTAATTTTATTATTTCTTGAGACAATTTTTTTGGCTTTTGCAACCTGGACAGGAGAAAGTGAAATAGCTGTTTCAATATACATAGTATGCGCTCTTTCTTTTCTTCTTAACTCTTTTAGAAATTCAGAAATAGCAAAAATAGCTTTGGTAGTTGGCAGAGTCTTTAAAACTTTAATACTTTTTACTACTTCTTTTTCAATTATTTTCCCATCAGAAAAACTTATGTCTATCAGTTTTCGAATTATTTTTAACAACTGTTTATCTTTTTTCATGAAAGATTCTTCATACTCCTATCTATTATTTCTTTCTGATTTTTATTTAATGTTTTACCTGATATTTTTTCCAAAGCTATAGCTACTATTTGCCCAGCATTTTCTCTTACTCTCAGTTCAAGCTTAGCATATTCAGCTTTCTGCGCTTCGGCTGCTTGTTTATAAGCATTCTCTACAATTTCTGCAGCAGTTTGCTTACTATCTTCCATTATTTGTATACCTGTTTTCTTTGATTCGTCAATTATCTTTTGTCCCTCCTGTAAAGCCTTAGCCAGGGTTTTTTCTATCTCTTCGTTAGTTTTTTGCAGTCTTTTCTCAATCTCTTCTGCATTTTTTAAGCTATCAGCAATTTTTTGTTTTCTCTCCTGCAAAACCTTTAGTAAAGGTCTATACATAAACCTTTTTAATATGAAAAGTAATATCAAAAAATTGACTACTTGCGCAGCCAGAAGTATTGGATTAACCCCAAATTGGTTTAAGATTTCCATTATTTAGTAAATGCTATAACTAAAGCATAAATAGCAATAGCTTCAGCAAAAGCCATACCTAAAAGCATTGCAGGTAAAATCTTTGATTGGGCATCAGGATTTCTGCCTATTGCTTCCATGGCTTTGGCGCCAATAAGTCCAATACCTAAAGCAGGACCTAAAGCTCCTACGCCAATAGCTATTGCAGATGGTAAACTTTCCATATTTTATCTCCTTTCTTTTTAATGTTCTGCATGTTTTTCTGACAGTAACACCATAAAAACCAGTGTTAACATCATAAACACAGCAGCCTGTACAAATCCTACAATAATTTCCAAAAAATAGAAAGGGAGGGGCACTATAAATGCAACAAGTGAAGACACTGTTGATAGTACAACCTCTCCTGCAAATATATTACCAAAAAGCCGGAAAGATAGCGAGACTATTTTTGTAACTTCCCCAACTAACTCCAAAAGCCCCACAAATAAAAATATTGGGTTTAAAGTAAACCACTTTTTTAAATAACCAACAATACCTAAATAATAAATTGCAAAAGCATGGGTTAAAAATGCAGAGGTTAAAGCCAAAGCCAAAGTCATATTTAGATCTGAATTCATAGAACGGAGCAATGGTTCTTTATGATAGGTAATAGTGGCAAATCCTGGCAGCAATCCTATCCAGTTGGAAAAAAGAATGAACAAAAAAAAGGTCATCACAATAGGGAAAAAAACTTTAGCTTTGCTGCTGCCTGCCAAATCTTCAACTGTGGTATATCCAAAATCAACTATCATTTCAAATAAATTCTGCAATCCCGAAGGAACCAACTGAACTTTCCTGGTAGCCAAAAAAGAGAGAATTATAATCACAGCCATTGTTATCCAACTAACTAAAAGAGTATTGGTAATTGGGAAGTTTTTAAAAAATCCCAAAACCTCTGGTTTTAAAACTATTGTACTTTCCATGCTATATATTGTGCTTGAATTTTCAATATTTTACAAGAAGCTTCTAAATTTAGTCAACCATCACTTACATTCCCACATCCGATGTGGGAATGTGTTTTTAATCTTCAGGGTCAATGAGTAAATCAAAAAGAGCAGGACCGTCAATCTCAGTTTCCTCAACAAAAGACTGATAGGTTAAATTAGGATTAGTTCTAGAAAAAAATGAATTAATAAAATTTATATCACAAAAAGGATGCTGCTCACCTGATAAATAATATGAGTAAGTAGAATAGGGATAATTTCTACGTTCCCACATCGGAAGTGGGAAGCTGTTTCTATGAATATATTTTGATAAATGGAGAAGGTATTCTTCTGTCTCAACTAACTTAGCTTTAAAACTACCTTGAAATAAAGAACCAACTCTATCATGTTTGGTATTGAAGTATCTGGTATAACTATCTGCCACTCTTCTTAAGAATTCTGATATACCACCATCAGATATTTGCTGGACTAATAAGTGAAAATGATTAGGCATCAAGCAATAGCAATATATTCTAACCAATTCTGTTTGATTCTCTATTTTTTTAAGTTTTATTACACCTCTTCTAAAGTCTGAAAGCTTCATCGGAACAGGCAACTTACGATAAAAATCTAAGGTTTCTAAAAACCTCATATGATCCCTTTTATCCATGAAGGTTTTTCTTTTTTCAACACCGCGGTTGTAAATATGGTAAAAACTACCACTAACAAATGGGGGATTAACCACAATTTCTATTGTCTACATTTGCATTCCCACATGTCAAGTGGGAAGGTAGTTTAATTTAATTTAAATAACCCTTTTGTGGATGGTAAACTCTTAGGCTTCTTAGCCCTAAAGCAATTTGAAATCTTCTAATTGTATCCCTTGGGTGAATAATTAAGGAATTTATACTCTTGACTTCTAAATTATGGGGGTTACAACAATTGATAAGAGCTACTCTACAGCTTCCGTCGACTTCATCAACCCAATCCTGAATAGGTTTTCTTTCTGCTCCGTCTCTAAAATACCATTTATCCTTTCCACCTCCATGAGCAAGTAAAAAACTAAAGCCTTTCCGATGATTTAATTCATCCAGTGTTTGTAAAAAAGTTTTACCTCTTATTTTTAGGAATATTAACCTAAATATTGAATCCTGAGCTATTGCAAAAGGAGCATTTAGAAATTCCCCAACCCTCGCTTCATAATCTTGCATTCGATCGTAAGGATCAACTATATCTTCCTCTTGACGTATAAATTCCTCCCACCCATTCCTACAAGGAGGATTTTGTGCAATATAGAATCTATTACCACCAAACACTTCTAGCTTCATTTATGATGCGTATTTTATCATTATTACTATGAGACCACAACTACCTAAGAGTTAATCCAGTTTTTCCCTCTAAGTCCGCAAAAAAAGGAACCATTGTTCGAAGAAGGCAAAGATGCCTCTCTTCTTGATATAATAAATTTAAATGAAGCTTCCAAATGGTAAGAATGCTTTTATATCCAGAGAAAAATTAACTAATTATCTTCTTTCAGAAACTCATTCAATAGGTAGAGCAAAAGCTAAATTCTTTCGTAGATTAGGTTTTAATGAATCAAATGTAAACCAGTTAGAAAAATCACTGCTAAAAATAGCAAAAACTAATAGCATCAAAGGTGTAAAAGAAATTGTCTATGGTACCAATTATGTTATAGAAGGAAGAATTAAGGGATCGAGTGGGAAAGTAACAACGATTGTAACTGTTTGGTTTGCTAAAGCAAAAGAAAGTAAACCTAGTTTCGTAACGGCTTATCCTGTATAATATAGTTAAATTTATGCATAAATTTAAAGAGTTAGAAACAGTTATACTTACCCGTGACATTAAAAAATATGGTCTTTGTAAAGGAGACATGGGGGCAGTAGTAAATGTTTATGATGGTGGCAAGGCAGCCGAAGTAGAATTTGTTACTGCCACAGGCAAAACAGCAGCATTAGTTACTTTGACTACCGATGATGTACGCGATATAAAACAAGACGATATACTTCATGTAAGAGGTTTTGCTACAGCTTAATCCAGTTTTTCCCTTTGAGTCCTTAGGAAGAGGAACCATTGTTCAAAAAAGGCAAAGATGCCTTTAAATGGAGTTTCTATTATAAAATCAAAAATAAATAAAATAATGTTAATCTGTGAAATAGCCAGTGTAAGTCTTTTTCCTATTTGTATAAATGGCATAAAGAAAAAGTCTACCAAAACTGATCCTACACCCTCTTTTTTATCTTTTATAACATACATATGAGCAGTCCTGTTGATTCTAAAACTTACAAAGGAAACAATTGCCAGGAAGAAAATAAATACTCCTTGCGATAGAGGATTTATGTGTAACTTAGTCAACACGAAAATAATTGCGCTAATACTTAACCCAAAAGCAGTCAGCCACAATACTATAAACAAACTCCACATTAATGGATCGATCTTGCTAGGCTTCTTTTTGATTAGCAATGGAGTATCTAATATAGGAAGATCTTCATATAAAATAGCGCTAACTTTTTTCAGTATCTTAAATGAATTCTCCCTAGTAGGAGTTTTTATCAAAAGCCCTACTCCAATCATCAAAACTGGAGGAGTAAGAGTATTTAAGGCAATAGAAGACCAAAAAGTCCTTCCATAAAAAAGTCTTTCAAATGTCCCCTCAACAAATAAAGCAATCAGAGCTTTTGTAAAAAATATAAAAATAACACTTCTAAAAATTGCCCTGGTAACCTTGCTCCTGATATTTTTATAGCGTGCATTACAAGCTGCTAAAACTTCTGCATTTAGCTGATCTTCATCAGCAAGCAAAGCAGCAGTCTTACCCTGATATTTTCTTAAAACATCATCTAAAATCAAGAAGGGGATTGTCTGGTTTTTAATATAGGTGTAAATCTTATCTTTGGCTGGATATTGAAATTGGTCTTCAAATTGCCTATGAGCATCCGCAAAATTATCTGCAATCTTACCCAAATTTTCTCCATTTAAATCTCCAAAATACTGTTTAAATAGATGATAGCGTAAAAAAGCCAGATCATCATTTGCATATGCTCTTCTTACAGCAATAAAGGTCTGGATATTTTTTACTTCTTGGGTATCATCAGTAATAGTAATCTGATCCTGAAAAATACTGAATATAAAATTGCTCATGGTATCTTTTGGATCACCGGGCTTTAGGATATGTTCTATCTCGGAAGACAAAAGATGGAAGACCCATTCATTAACTATTCCTTTACCAATACTATGCTTCTTGTTTATTTGCCTTTCCAGTTCCAAGTACAAATCTATAGCAGTTGATACCTTTGTCACCTGAGATTCAGCAATTGTAAAATCTGGAAAATACCTTGCCCAAACCAACTCTCTAATTAAAGGGGTAGCCACAGTTTTACCTTCTCCGCCCAACATCAATCTTCTTTTTAAAATTCTTTCAATAGTAGAACGCAGGATCACCTCATCAGCTCTATAATCCATTGCTGTCCTGAATTTCTCATACCAGGTAGCAAGTTCTGCCACCACTGGGTTTACAGAAATAGTCCTGTCATGATTTGGAACAGAATCTTTATCATAAGCTAAAGCAAGAGCTTGAGAAAATTTATTAAGTATTCTAGGCATAGCAAGTTCTTTCATCTTATCATATAATCAGTATTAATGAGCCCTGATGAGAGATTCAAATTAATTACTAGAAATTTGGCAGAGGTGTTAACTGAAGAAGAACTAAAAGCTTTAATTGAAAGCAATATTCCTTTAAAACATTATATTGGTTTTGAAATTTCAGGCAAAGTCCATCTAGGACAGGGTATTGCTTCTATGCAAAAAGTTAAAGAGATTCATGATGCTGGAGCAGAGACTATTATTTTTCTGGCTGACTGGCATACTTGGATTAATAAAAAATTAGATGGCACTTTAGAAACAGCTACCCGTATGGCCCGTGAGTATTTCCAGGAAGCCATGAAAGCAGGATATCTTTGTGTTGGAGGAAACCCAGATGATTTAAAATTTATTTTAGGAAGCGAACTCTATGATAAAACTTATTGGCCAAAAGTTATTGGGGTATCTAAAGCCACAACAATCTCCCGTATGATGCGCTCCACTGATATCACTGGCAGAATGGCTGGAGACTCCTCAGAAGCAGCTATCTTGTTATACCCTGCCATGCAGGCAGCAGATATTTTCCAAATGGGACTAAATATTGCTCACGCTGGAACTGATCAAAGAAATGTTCATGTTGTAGCCAGAGATGTGGCTAGAGATTTGAGAGAACCCAAACCAGTGGCCATACATCACAAGTTAATACAAGGATTATTAAAACCTCCTGTGTGGCCAATCCCTGATGGAAATCGTGATGAAATGATAGTTGCTCTAAAGATGAGTAAGTCTAAACCGGACAGTGCAGTTTTTATAACAGATAGTCCTGATGAAATTATCAGGAAGGTAAATAGTGCATTCTGCCCTGAAGGTGAATTCAGCTTTAATCCTATACTGGACTGGGTTAAGCATTTAATTTTTTACCATGAAGATTCTTCCTTAAATATTAAGAGAAAACCTGAACATGGTGAAGATATTACATATGGCTCATACGATGACCTAAGTAAAGATTACTTAGTGAAGAAATTACATCCTCAAGATCTTAAAATGGCTGTAGCAGAATGGTTAATAAAAAAACTTGAACCTGCTAGAACATACTTTGAAGATCCCCAAAGAAAATTAGCTTTGGAAGAGATTGAAAAGTTAACCGTAAAATGATTTAATTTAATATTAAAACATTGATATTTGATTGAAAATTTAAAATTGTAAATTGAAAATTAATTTATGATGTACTCAAAAAAGATGAGGATTTTCTGGATAATTTTATCTGTAATTGGAGGCATTTCTATTATCCTGTTTTCCCTTCTGCCACTTCTAAGCGCTATTTAAAGTTGCTACTCAAATCACTCCAAACCTTAGGTGTCAATATAATCCCACCTCCGAGGTGGGAGTGAAGCTACACCTAAGGTTTTAATTAAGAATAGCAAAAAAGGTATAATAGTTTCATGAATTTAAATACCCCGCTTTCTCAGCTAACAGGCATTGGGCCTTTTCTTTTATATAAACTCAAAACGCTAAATTTAGAAACTGTGGAGGATTTAATTTATCACTTTCCTTTCAGATATGATGATTTTTCTGCTATCAAATCTACTTCTGAAGCTCAAATAGGGGAGACTGTTACCCTTCAGGGAGAAATCTGGTCCATCAAAAATATCTTTACCAGGTATGGCAAGGTGTTAACCCAAGCTATTTTTAATGATGGGCAGTCTCCAGTAACTTTAACCTGGTTTAATTCATCCTGGCTTACTAAACAAATTAAAACAGGAGATAGGCTACAGATTTCAGGCAAACTCAGTAAATATAAAAACAAACTTTCTATCATGGCTCCAAAATGGGAAAGACTAAATAATCCTGATGTGTCTACTCAGCCCACACCTGGTGTGGGTATGAGCATCCATACTGGCAGATTAGTCCCTATTTACCCAGAAACAGAAGGTTTAACTTCCAAATGGTTTAGAACCAAAATAGATCTACTGTTACCACAAGTTTTAGACCAACTTAATGATCCTTTACCAGAATCTATTAAAGATAACATGTTAAATCTTCAGCAAGCAATTAAAAAAGTTCATTTTCCAGACAATTTTGATGATACCAAAAGGGCTAGAAAAAGACTTGGATTTGATGAACTTTTTTATATCTCTTTAGCAACTCAAAAAATCAGATTATCCTGGAAACAAAAACCTGCCATACCAGCGCTTAAAATGTATCCCAAGGGTTTAGATAAATTTATCAAAAAGCTTCCCTTTGCTCTAACTTCAGCTCAGAAAAGAGTGATTGATGAAGTTTTAGAAGATCTTAAAAAAGAACAGGCTATGAACAGAATGATACAGGGTGAAGTAGGCTCAGGTAAAACTGTAGTAGCTGCAATTATTATTTATCTTATATATTTAAACAAATTAAAAACCCTTTTTATGGCCCCAACAGAAATTTTAGCTTTCCAGCATTTTTCCACTATTTCTAATTTACTTGAACCTTTTGGAATAAAAATAGGAATCTATACAGGCAGCAGGAAACTGGTTAAAGATGCTGATGTTTTTATTGGAACTCATGCTCTTTTATCTAAAAAACTCTCAACAGAAGACATCGGCCTTGTCATCGTTGATGAACAGCAAAGATTTGGAGTACAGCAGAGAAGTTTTCTAAGAAACAGAGCAAAGCTCCCTCATTTTTTAACAACTACAGCTACGCCTATCCCCAGAACTGTAGCTTTAGTTTTTTATGGAGATTTAGACCTCTCTGTAATTAATGAACTGCCAAAAAACAGGCAAAAAATAAAAACCTTTGTTGTTGGGTCTAAAAAAAGAAACGATGCTTATAAATTTATTGAAAAAAGAGTAAAGGAGGGAGATCAAGCTTATATTATTGCCCCATTAATAGAGGAATCAGAAACTTTAAAGTCTGTTAGAGCAGCCACAGTAGAATTTGAAAAGCTTAAAACAAAAATTTTTCCTAATCTTAGATTGGGGCTTTTGCATGGCAAACTAAAAAGTAAAGATAAAAATCAAGTAATGCAGGATTTTAAGGATTTTAAAATGGATATCTTAGTTTCTACTTCTGTTGTAGAAGTTGGCATGGATGTCACCAATGCCACCATTATGGTTATAGAATCTGCTGAAAGATTTGGACTGGCTCAACTTCATCAACTACGGGGAAGGGTAGGCAGGGGCCCCAAGGAGTCTTATTGTTTACTATTTACAGAAATAGAAGAACCATCAAATATAAACAGATTAAAAAACATGGAAAAAATTGATAATGGCATGAAGCTGGCAGAACTGGATCTGAAAATAAGAGGCAGCGGAGAAATTTTTGGCACCAGACAATCAGGCAGATTTGAACTGCAAATAGCTGACTTTTCTGATATTTCTCTTGTAGAAAAAACTAAAAAAGCAGCCTCTGATATTTTAAAGATTGACCCCACACTTGACAAATACCCTAGCATCAAGGCAAAATTACTGGATATCGCATCAGAAGTGATGCCTGACTGAGGATAGCTATCAGCTGTCAGACTTCAGCTATCAGACTATAAATTAAAAGTCTGATGACTGAAAGCTGAAGACTGATGACTAATTAAATATGGCTGGAGAACCAAAAAGAAGACATTCTAAAACAAGAAAAAGAGTCAGAAGAGCTGTAATAAAATTGGCAGTAAATTTGAGCAATTGTAAAAACTGTGGCAAATTAATTCTGTCTCATGTAGTTTGTAAAAATTGTGGTTTTTACAAAGGCAAAGCAACTGCAAAGGAAAAAGTCCAGGTTGTCCGCGCATGAAGAAAAAGTCTGACCCAAGGCATCTTAAAAGAAAAAAGCTCATACAAGAATTATTTGCCTGGCAATTTAGCAAAAATAAAAAACCAACAATAGGAATAAGCTCTATAGTTTCTGGGTTATCGAAAATCGATAAATTAATCACCAAATCTGCGCCAAACCGCCCACTGAACCAAATCAATAAGATTGATTTAGCTATCTTGCGTCTTGCAGTTTTTGAGGTAATAATAGATAAAGGGGTACCCCCAAAGGTAATTATTGATGAGGCAGTAGAATTGGGCAAAGAATATGGTTCTGACTCATCAGCAAGTTTTATAAATGGCGCTTTAGGTAAATTACTTGAGCTAAAAAAGATTAAAACATCATGAATACAGAGCTACAAATATTACAAGCAATTGCAGATTATTTGGGTCTTTCTATAGAAGACATAGACCGTCATGCTTCACTGCGGGATGAATTAAACCTGGGACCAATTGAATTAAACGATTTACTTGCGCACTTAGCTGCAAAATTTGCTATTACTTTTGATGAAACAGAAATTGAAGATATCAAAAAAATAGATGATTTGATCGTTTTAGTAGAAGATAATTTATTAGAATAATGACAGATAATGACTTTACCGATCTCTTGGCAACCCTTAATCTAAAATTTAAGAACCCAAAATTGCTGGAGCAGGCTTTCTTACACAGGTCCTATTTAAATGAGGTTAAAACAGTCACCCAGTCTAATGAACGATTGGAATTTTTAGGAGACTCTATTTTATCTCTTATCATCTCTCATTACCTTTACGACTTAAGAACTACAGACTCTGAGGGAGAATTAACCAATCTCAAAGCTCATATCGTCAGAACCACCTCACTCGCTGAAGCTGCAGGAAAACTGAATTTAGGGAAATATTTAAAACTATCCAAGGGAGAAGAGATCTCCGGAGGAAGAAACAATCCACAACTACTGGCCAATACTTATGAAGCGCTCTTGGGAGCTATCTTTTTGGACCAGGGACTCGAGGCTGCAAAAGCAACTATCAATAAATCTCTGCTGCCTTTTTTTGAAAATGCTATAAAAATAGGACCCCCAAAAGATGCCAAATCTTCTCTGCAGGAAATAGTCCAGCAACAACTTAAGGAATCTCCCCATTATAAAATCTTAAGGACTCAGGGCCCTGACCACGCCAAACAATTTACTGTAG
Source organism: uncultured Gammaproteobacteria bacterium (assembly GCA_964415615.1). Classification (GTDB taxonomy): domain Bacteria; phylum Patescibacteriota; class Microgenomatia; order Daviesbacterales; family UBA10151; genus UBA10151. The sequence goes on along the minus strand of CAYQAW010000002.1, from coordinate 79,369 downwards.
CAGTATATATTAAAAATATAGAAAAAGGACGTGGAACAGGCGCCAGCAAACAAGCTGCTGAAGAGCAAGCAGCAGAGCAAGCTTTACAAATTTTATCCAGAACTGTATACTAACCTCCATGCTAAAGATCCGCTTATCGAGAATAGGAACGAAAAAGAAACCTTTCTACAGGGTAGTGGCTGTGGATGAGCGCGCCAAAAGAACTGGCGCCTATATTGAACTGCTGGGAACTTATAATCCTTTAACAGAACCAAAGGATATTAAACTCAAAAAAGATAGAATTGATTACTGGATAAAACAAGGAGCCCAACCTTCCACAGGATACCTCAGAATAATTGGTAAAGCTCCTCAACGACCCCTTAGAAAACCAAAGAAAGAAAAGTCTTCAGTCGTCAGTCCTCAGTCATCAGACAATCAAACCAAAGAATCAACCAAAGTTGAACAAACCGAACAGGTCGAAGAAGCTAAAGCAGATGCATCAAAAGTAGAAGAATCAGCAGTTCCTACAGCAGAACAAGCTGCCAGTGAGACAGAAACAAAAAAGGAGGTAAAGTCTGAAAGCTGAAAGCTGAAGACTGATAGCTTTTATGCAGGAGTTGCTTAATTTTATTGTCACCAGTTTAGTTACCAAACCTGAAGTAGTTTCAATTGACGAGCAAATAGAGGAAGGAACTGTTAATTTAAACTTAACAGTTGACTCATCTGATATGGGAATCATTATCGGTAAAAGCGGACAAACAATCAGAGCAATTAGAAAACTACTCACAGTCAGGGCTATTGCAGAAAATGTCAGGGTCAACTTACAACTGGTTGAACCAAAATCAAGCGTTAAGGGAGAAGCGTAAAGGGTAAAGATAAATACTTACCCCTTCCCGCTTAACCCTTTCCCCTTACAATGAAGATTTCCATTATCACCTTATTTCCAGAAGTCTTTGAACCTATACTTAATTCTTCTATTTCAAAAAGAGCTCAAAAAAAAGGGTTAGTCGAGTTTGAACTCATAAACTTAAGAGATTTTGGTGAAGGCAAACACCAAGTTGTTGATGACAGGCCTTATGGTGGAGGAGCAGGAATGGTACTTAAAGCAGACGTGTTGGCAAAAGCATTAAAGCAATTGACAATGGACAATGGACAATTGACAAAGAAAGAATTGTCAAATGTGATCCTCACTTCAGCCTCAGGAGTACCTTATAAACAATCAAAAGCCAAAGAGTTATCTAAACTTGATCATATCACCATTGTCTGCGGTCATTATGAAGGAGTAGATCAGCGTTTTATAGATAAATATGTTTCGGAAGAAATCAGTATTGGCGATTACGTTTTAACTGGAGGAGAAATTCCTGCAATGGTAATTGCAGATTCTATTACCAGACTTATTCCCGGAGTATTAGAAAAACCAGAAGCTATCCAAAACGAATCTTTCTCTACACCATTACTTGAGTATCCTCAATACACCAGGCCCGATGAATTTAAAGGAGAAAAAGTACCTGAAGTTTTACTGTCTGGAAATCATGCGCAGATAAACAAATGGCGTTCCCAAAAATCCCTGGAAAAAACCAAAAAAATCCGTCCTGATCTGCTTACTCAAAAGGATTAACTTTACCCCGTGGGCTGAATACTCCTCCTGTTTCTGAAGTGGTAACCGCTGTAACCATTGTAGTAGTTCTGGCAATAGTAGCAAGTAATTCATCTTCTGCCTGACTAATTTGAGGCAAAGGAGCATCTGCTGCCCCAAAACTTTGAGGCAATTGTGCATATAAAATTTCTACAGCTAAAGATACATCAATTGCTTGAGCGCCTTGACTCGAAGCAATATCTATACTGTTTATTCTAATCAGACGCGATGAATTTTCCAGATTATTTAATAAAGATTGAAGCAGGATTTTCACTCCTTTAACCTCTAATTTAACCCCAAAACCATCTGCATTACCCACCTTACTGCTGCTACCAAAAGAAATAGAGGCAATATTAAACCCGGACTGGGCAATAAGCTGTTGCAATAAATCTAAAGTGTTTCCATAATCCTTATCTTCAGGTAAAGACAGCAGCGCATAACTTACTTTTTGGGACAGATCTTCCGGGTTTATACTTTCTAAAACAGCAGCTTTAGTTGCAAGGATTTTTGATTTTGCAAATAATGCATTAGCATCCTCTTGATGGCTTATTAATTTAGCAGTTTGAGGATAGATCACAAATAATATTAGGCAAAGGCTTGACAATGCAACTACTGTCGGAAAAATAAACAATCTATAAGACTGATAAAATTTTAAAATATCTGCTTTTTTCATAATCCGGTTAGAACCACTACTTGCTTTTAATCTTCAGGCTAATTCTATAAATTCCGTCTCTGCCACGGTTCAAGCTATCTATCGAAAACTGATCAATCTTGTCCTCATTGATCTCTTTTTGTGAAAGATTAGCAATTAAAGTATCCAAACTATCAGAATCAGGCGCCGAAAGAAGAAGTACCACCCCTCCTTCTTTATCAACATTAACTGCATTTAATGCTACCGATGAAGGTATCAGTTTATCAATCAATTTATACATCGAAGATTGCTTGGATGGTACTCCTAGATATTTGGAAATTATAGCCAGTCTGTTTTTTAATATATATAAAGATGCCTCAGTGCTTTTTAGGCCTGAAACCTGCTGCGAAACTGCATCCATCTCGGCTTGAGCCATAACAATATTTTTATTTTGTAATAGCCGTAAGGCAACTGTTAAAGATGATAGGAAAATCATCATCAAAATAATCGTTATCCCAATGAGCTGGATTTTATAAAATTTTGATCCTTTAATTTGCTCTGTAAGTATTTCGGGTGGGAGTAAATTAATGGAAATCTTAGCCATATATTAATCTTCTCTCAAAGCAAGCCCTACTGCAATGGAATATGAAGGGGCATCTTGCGCAAGTTTTGCAAATGAATCTTTTTCACGGACAATAGAATACCAGGGATCAGCCTCCTGGACTTCCAATCCAAAAACATTTGCCAGATATATTACTAGTCCAGGCATCTTTGCTCCACCTCCTGAAACAACAACCCTTTTTATCGGATTTTGGGGATATTTTGCTTCAAAAGCCTGAATGACCCTTTTTCCTTCACCGGCAATGATATCCACAATTGGTTTTAAAGCCTCAAACACTTTTCCTTCCAACGGAGCCTCCGAAAATCCGTAAATCTTTTTATATTGTTCTGCCTGATTTACCTCAAAATTAAAAGCTTGAGCCAAAGCTCTAGTCAGCGCCATACCACCTGTAGAAATTGACCGGGTAAACCAAATTAGTCCTTTATAAGTTGCTGCAAAATCTGTTGTAGTGGCGCCTAACTGCATAATCAAAGTACTTGGGGAAAAAGGATTGCTACCCACAAGTGATCTTGTGGCAGCTATTGTTTCTGTCTCTAAAGCATGAGGATTGATTCCTGCAAGCTCGAGTACCCTAATATATTTTGCAACAACCCGCTTAGGGGAAGCAATCACCAATACTACTGTTTTAGCATCTTTCTCTTTATTGTTAGATCTTATTAAGACCTGCCAATTTAAATTAACATCAGCAAGTGACATTGGAATAAATTCCTCTGCACTATAACGGATAGCAGATGTAAGCTCGCTGTCAGTAAGAAATGGCAGATCATCAATAACTCTGGTGAAAACTCTTGATTCTGGAAGCGCAGCCGTTACCTCTTTATTGTCAATTTTGGCAGCAGCAAATAATTGTTTAATAGAATTTGCCAAATTTTCTAGATCTGAATCTGCATCAGATACCATCCCAGGTTGTGGGGAAGCAATAATACCAATCGATGCTAGTTTAAAACTATCTTTTTCCTTTGAGAGGGCTACAACTTTAATTGAAAAAGTGCCAATATCTAAACCAACAGAAATTTTTGCCATAAGCAGTTATTTAATTGTCCATTGTCAATTGTCCATTGTCAATTGTCACTTTACCTGATATGTTCCTTTAACCAGGGAATATGCTCCAGAAGGGCCTGATGAGAAAAAAGTTTGAGCAAAACCTGACTGATAATTTAATACCGCATTAGTACCCAGATCAATCTGCCAGGCAGTGATTTCTCTGAAGCTAGCTCCATTGGCCAGCTCTACTCTGCCATATGGGGCATACAAAATTCCACTTATTGAAGTATTACCGCTCTCTATAGCTTCCTCACCACTCACTTGAGAATTGTAAGTTGAAAGAAGCATTAAATAACTTCCTGTAGTCCCAGAACCCAAAAAATCAGCGCCATTTCCCAAAGTAACTTTTCCGTCAACAATAATCATCCCGGAAGCAGTGCCAAAATCAGAATCAAGAGTAAGCCTAGTACTGTTGCCTGCATTTAATGTTCCTGTAATCCAAACAGGGGAGACTACTTCAACATCACATTGATTCCCTAAAGATACATTTCCTACAATTTTTCCAGGCCCTAAAGTTTCTGCACAGCTTGAAATATCTCCCACACTTGTTCCCATTGCTTCTGTTATAGCCCTCCATTCAGCAATATTGGCATCAGATACTGGAAAAGCAGCAGGAGCCGGATCAGCAGAGCCCGGATATTTGGTACCAGACACAGTAATTAAAGAATCCAAACTCTGATAATAGGCATCCTTAGTTATCATCATATTGCCTGAAATTGTATGGGCATGAACACTACCATTTACTTTTGAACCATTAGTTAAATTAAGCGAGGTAGCCATACCACCCATGTAGGTTTGAAAATCAAGATCACCGGAAATTGTATTCCAGCTAGTTTGCCAGTTAGAAGACCACGCAGGAGACCCTTGGCCATATCCTTGAGCAAGATCCAGGGACCACACCCAATAATTAGAGTTATCCAGTGATGACGCATGAATCATAATCCAATAAGTATTGTTCTGATTTAAACTGGGAGAAACATTGAATGCAACATCTACATAGCTATGCTGTAGAGTTACCAAATTTGCAAGTAGCGTACCTGTTGCCAAAACTCCATTTTTATTAGGCTGACCGTTTAAATCACTCATTATTCTCACAGTAGGATTGGAAGGCGAACCTACCTTTTTAAGCTTCAGCGAGATTTTATTTAAAGAATTATCATTACCAGGCTTAAAACTCATAGCCACATCCTGACGGTCTTCTCCCATCGTAGTTTTTCCAAAAATATAATCCTGGCAGTTTGCTCCAAAACAGTCATTTTGCTGATCGAGAATTCCCTGGCCGGCTATCCAAACATCACCATTGAAAATAGTATTATTTCCTCCGGTTATATTTCCATTAGAATAAACAGAACCGTTAAAAATCGCTCCATTACCCATATTTATACCGCCTTGCCCCACCTGCAGGCCATAAATAAAAGCAACACCTATTCCCTTCGATGCAGCAACAGAAATTGTTCTTTTGGTTTTTGGATTTGCTTTGCTGGGGATATATCCTGTTACCTGTAACAATTTATTTGCGCCGTCTTTATTTGTTACTGAAACAGAATAAGATCCATCACCAAAAATGGTTTCTGGCTCACCATTATAACTGCCTCCTGTTTTATTTAAAGAATTTAGAGCTTTATCGACTCCTGCCTCAGCCAAAGCTGTGGCTTTTTCAGCGCTGGTAGAATATTGAGTATTCTGGAGATATACTTGGGCTCCACCAATTATAAAAAGGGTCGTAAAAAGAACCACTCCCAGAGCCACAAAAACCAATACCAAAATCTGCCCTCTTTCAGAATTGAGAATTGAGAATTGAGAATTGAGAATTTTTGTATTTTTTAATTTTCCATTTTCCATTGTCAATTTTCCATTTTCTTTAGTCATTTCCTAAATTTGCCTCCGATGTAGCTATGCTTTGCTTCAAAGTTACACTCATTCTAACCCTGGTGGCAGAAATAGGAGGCACTTCCACTGGTGGATTTGCAGAATTAAAATACTGCAGCTTAAAACTATCAACACTGTTTGAAAAAATTCTGTCTGTTGTTTTTCTGGAGCTTAAAACATCTGGAAAAACTTTAAAATGCAAATAATTTTGATCCAGGTAGTAAACATAATAATCATAAGTATTTGCAATAATATTATTTGAAGAATCAATGGATGAAACCTGTAAAACAAGTTGACTGGCGCCTGACTGACTAGCTACAGCATTTGCCTGCTTAATACTTCCCCTCATTGCAGCCAATGAATCATTGATATTTAATCCTTCCTGTACTTTTAAAGACTGATTAGAAAATAACCCTGCGCTGTTTACAATGATCACCACAAGCAACACTCCTGCAATTGTAGCAATCCCCATAGCCACCAGGACCTCAATTAGCGTTAATCCTTTCACTGGTTAATTCCTCCTTCTCCGATCATGGTTTTTAAAGTAATAGTTTGCAGTTTATTATTGTCTTGCCAATTTACTGTAACTGTCACCTGTTTTATATGTTCTCCGTTGGTACATACTTGCGGATCGCAGTCTGTTACAACTACAGTTCCATCTGATTGAGGAAGCAGGCTTAAACGGGTATCAGAAATAGGGGAGTTATCATCAACTAAATTGCTATAATCTATAGTTCTTTTGTCTTCAATCTGTTTTACTGCTATTTCCCTTGCTAGAGAGGCATGTTTGCTTTTGGTAATCAGCATCATAGAGTTAGGAATACTTGCCATCAAAAATACTATAGACCCTATGATGACTACAACCAGCAGCGACTCTATCAAAGAAAAACCATTTTTCATTTAGTTATAGGTCCTGCGGAGAAAATGGCATAATCAAAAAAAGATGGGACTACTTTATTCAGTCTGAAAACCTGAATTTTTCTTTGGGTAACACCAGAAGTCCCGGTTGCTGTAAAAATGTTTCCCTGGGCAGGTAAAGAAGACCCACCAGCAGGTGCAACAGCAAAAGGTTGAGAAGTAGTGTTATAAAGTAACCTTGCTCGGATAAGCATTGGAGTAACTGTTCCTAAAGATGACCAATTAATAGTTTTTGAGCACTGATATTTACTAGCCGGACCTAATGATCCTGCACAAGTTGTTACTATATCAAAATTATTATCTGGAGTTCTGGTAATCTGATCAAGATAAAATTTCTTACTTTTATATTCTGTATCAAAATAAACCAGCGTCAGCTCTATAGCAGCCTTATCTATACTGGAATTTCCCCAAAAAACATTCAGGGTATTTTGTGTATAAACTGCAGCAGGAGGATTTGATGTCGAAGTAGGATCTGCCAACCAGACCTGGGCCATCTCTTCTTTTGCCAAAGGAGGATATTCTAAGGCTTGACCTGTATCAGGAACAGGAACCGTATTAACAGAAGCAGAATTACTGTCTAAAGTAAAATCAGGTACTGGGCTGCCATTAGCTTGAATAGCTTTTTCTATACCTGCCTCAGCAGCAGAAAAGGCTCTGGAGGATTGTTCTACTTTGGAAGCAGTTGAAACATCAGACAGGGAACGCTGCACCACAGAAACCCCTATCCCCAAAGCCACAGTCATTACCAAAATCAATATTAATACCACCTGACCGGCTTCATTTGAGATTTTCATTTCATTTTTAATTGTCCATTGTCCATTGTCAATTGTCAATTAATTTACCTCAACCCTACTGTGGTCTTAAATTCAACTGGATCAATTTGTCCTCTGGTAATTGCCGGAGCATTAATACCAGGACCTAAAGTAAAGGACACTGTCACACTATCTTTATAACCTGATTGTGGGTTTTTAAAAAACGAACCACTTGTAACTGACACTCCTGATTGAAGATTTGTATCAGTCAAAATCACAATCTGTGTCATTGGATCAGCAATATTACATACTCTACTAACAAACTCTGATTCCGTTTCTTTTCTTAAAGGAGAAGAACCAGCAACATCTTGCTTTGCAGGATTATCTTGTTGTATATAACCATTAATGCTATGATCCGAAGGCTCAAGAGTAATTCTATAACGTGTGTATGTACCATTCGTGACCACTACCAAAGTGTTCGAAGAAACAATAGCAGGAGGAGATGGTAACTGCGGGCACACTACATTATCAGCGCCTCTGATAGTTTTATCCATATTATCCAAAACTGCCTGGCCATTTTGTTTTATCACAGCCAGTATTTGTGATTTATTACTGCCTCTTAAAGTATTGGTAAAAATTGTGACCAATATAGTACCAACTATTGCCACAATTGCCATAGTCACCAAAATTTCACCCAGGGTAAACCCATTCTTAATCTTGTCTTCCGTCTTCCGTCTTCCGTCTTCCGCTTTAACAGTAGTCTGTAGTCTGTAGCCGGTAAGCATTTTCTTTCTCATAGTTTCCTTAATATTGTAGTAAGTCTTGACTGATGAGGCCCTGCAAAATCAGTCCAAGTCACAATAACTGTAACTTTTTTCTGATCCGTACCGGTATTTTCTATTTGAAATTGCCTCTTAAAATTTGGTGGAATTTGTTCAAAATTAACTTCGGTACCACCCAATAAAATACCAGTTGCAGTAAAATAAAAATAGCAATTTGTGGGACAGCTAAGAGAAATGGGCCATAGATCACTAAACTTAGTAGTTTGACTACTATCTGCCTTAGTATATCTCACTTGACCATCTCTATCTCTCAAAGTTCTGACTTTCTCTATTCCTTCCTGGGCCAGTTTAGTAGCCTGGGCTGAATTTTTGGCAAAGGTGGCATTCCGTAAAGAAAAAATAGTAGCATAAGTTAAAGCTGCAACCACCAAAATCCCCACCGCAGCAGCTGTAATTACCTCAAGCAAACTTTGCCCCTTCTCACTGTGCATAAATTCTCCCTCCTTTTTCAATAGTTAAACTTTTAGTAGCTGTGGTCTTACTATTTGTCAGAGTAATTGTCAGCGACATACAACTGTTATAACCTACAAAATTTATTTTACCAGTCAGAGGATCAAAAGTTATTGTCAATGGTGTCCCTGTTGGACAAGAAATTCCAGATACTGTTGAAATTGAGCTATTGTTTTTGTCTATTGCTAATGTCTTTTTGGAAGTTGGTGTAGGCGAAGGTAAAGACAAAGACTCTTGACAATTTAGGTTAATAGTTTTCTTATCAGATGAAAATTCTACTTGCCAAGTGGCATCATACCTGCTAGAGCATATTGCCTTTGTGGTGGCATTTGCTTGGGCCTGTCTAAGCAAACTTTGTATATCCTGGGTAGCGCTTTTTAATTTCTGGTCTTCCCCAAAAGAACCAAAATTTGAAAGAGCATAAGCTCCAACAATAGCCATTATGGTAATAACCACTAAAAGTTCAACAAGAGTAAATCCGCGGGCAGATTTTTTCATGTACTATCATTGTCAATTGTCCATTGTTAATTGTCAATTACTTATGGCGGAGTAACTGCAAAATTATAACCATCGGCAGGCCATGAAGTACCACAGCTAGCTGGAAGAGTTTGAGCAGGGGAAGGGGGATTTTCCAGCTTGGCATAAAGACAATAACCTGTACAATTATTTCCTGCATTATTACAGCCTAAAGGGGTATAAAAATACCCTAGGGGAATTTGGTTCATATAATTTCTTCTGCTACCTGTACAAGGAAGTCCTTGGCTGCTTCCTTGGCTGCTGCTATAACATAAATAACCAATCTGCCCGGGATAAGCATCCGCTTCTGTGGCATATTGTTCCAAAGCCAGCTGAATTGATTTTAGATCTGATTGCCTTTTTGAATCCCTGCCTTGTTTTAAAACAGTAGAGTAGAGGACTAAACCAATAGCAGAAAGTATGGCAATAATGCTGATTACCACCAAAAGCTCAACTAATGTAAACCCCCGGGCAGTTTTTTTCATTTGTATTTAATTGTCCATTATCAATTGTCAATTGTCCATTACTTTATGGTGATGAGACTGAATAATTATAATCTCCACTGGCACATCCGGCAGTTAAACTGACATTAGCTGCATTCTCCATTTTAGCAAATAAACAATAACTGTTTGTTGAAGGAACATATAAATATTGATGAGTTGAATCAACTGCCTCAGTTGGAACCTGATTTAGGTAAGGTTTTGGACTGGCTAGCAAAGGAAGAGATGAGGGATAAACAGTATTATCTCTATAGGATTGCTCCAAAGCAGATTGAATTTGTTTTATATCAGATTTTCTTTGTAAGTCTCTGGCATTTTTGGTTAAATTATCATAAGAAACAATAGAAATTGCCATCAAAATAGCAATAACAGAAAGAGTTACCAAAAGCTCAGCTAAAGTAAACCCCTTCTGGAGGTTGATAATTTTTTTCATTAGTAAAGAGAACATCCAGCATTATCATTATATGAAGCAGTTATCTCATCCGGACTCAAAACCCTGTCATAAATCCTAACCTCATCAATCTTTATATGGGCTGCTGAATAATCAGTTTTCCCAAAATCTATAGCAGCAGTTCCTGCAGTTTCTGGATTATCAACGGTTGCTGAATCTTTTAACTGACCGTTTACGTAAAATGTAAAATCTTTACCATTTTTGATACCAACAATGTGATACCAGGTATCAACAGTAAAGTCAGAATTTTCTCCTGTCGGGCCAGCACACCCCGGGCCAGTATTATTTGGCCAATATTTCCAATGAAAACATAAATTGCCTCGAGTTACCCAAATACCAGGGCTTCTGTCAGTAACAGCAGGCCTATATGCTAAAATTTGTCTCCAAGTATCATCGGTAGCTTGAAAATTAATCCAAAAAGCAATTGTATGAACATTATTATTAAGAGCATCAGTTATATTAGTAGAAATCCTATCTTCGTTAGCAGTAAACTGGATAGCTGTTCCCATTTTTCCTGTAACCCAATTTGGAGTTGTTCTCCAGGTTCCATTATTACCATTACGGTCTGTTACCATAGTACCTCTTCCTTCATTAAAATCCCAATAACCAACTAGACCATTTTGTAAGGAATTAAGATTGCTGCATAGACCGGGAGATGAGGACCTGGTATAAATTCCGCTGTCTAAATTGACACTGACTGCAAAAGATTTATTATCAGAGGTAGGTGAGCACTGATCTGCACTGCAACCAGAATAAGGAGAACCATCTGGCTGTGTAGGGATGGTACCGCTGGCAAAATCAGCGCCAGTAATACTGCTGTATTGTCCTGTTTCAGCATTATACTTTATGGCAAAAGCCTTGGCTATAGCATCAATAGTAAAGAGAACATCCAGCATTATCATTATATGAAGCAGTTATCTCATCCGGACTCAAAACCCTGTCATAAATCCTAACCTCATCAATTAGACCTTTTACTTCAGAACCAATACCAAAACTATTCATCTGAGGTATGCCTGTATTTCCATAGTTCCTCCAGCCGTTATTTTCACCAATTGTATCTATATATAAGTTACCACTCATAGTAGTTATATCCCAACTACCACAGACTTGATGCCAGTTTTGATCATTGAAAGATGGTACCCGTCCTAAATAAATCTCCCCACTCCCACATTCACTACAATCACAATCACTACAATTATACTCACACAAAGGCTTACACACATTCTCACTACTCTCACTTAATGTAATCCGAAAGGTCATTACCTGCTCAAGACCCCACATAGAATATCCAAGATTGAAAAGCCACCACCCTCTAGCATTGCTAGCCCCCAGCATGTTTTGAATAGTCGTGTCTTCAGACCAATCAGTAGTAGGTTTTACCCACAAGCAGATTGTGCCTTGAGGAAGCTGTAATCCCGGGGAGTTTACACTAACAGAATTACTTCCAATAAATTGTCCTGCTTTGCCTATTTTTCCATCAACCCATCTAGCTCCATCAGTAGTCCAGGTTCCAGTATAGCCAGAACCACTTTTGTCTGCTACTGTGTCGCCTGTTCCTTCATTAAAATCCCAATAACCAACTAAATCATCACGCAAGGAGCTTAAACTGCTACAAAAGAGTGGAGAGGAAGCTCTAGTATAAATACTGCCACCCTGACTTATGCTAACAGAAAATTCTCTCCCATCAGATGTAATTGCCCCTGTAGTTACAGAGCATTCAGTCTCGGAACAACCAGGATAAGGAGAACCATCTGGCTGTGTAGGGATGGTACCGCTGGCAAAATCAGCGCCAGTAATACTGCTGTATTGTCCTGTTTCAGCATTATACTTTATGGCAAAAGCCTTGGCTATAGCATCAATATCTGCTTTTCTTTTAGTATCCCTGGCTTTGGATTGAACACTGGAATAACTAGTGATCCCAATCACAGAAAGCACAGAAATAATGGATATTACCACCAAAAGCTCAACTAAAGTAAAACCTTTATTTTTAGACATTAACTCTATTTTGCCATTTTAATCAGCAAATATGCAAGTATTTGGTAAAATTATATAATGAAAATAACAAAGTTGCCTAAATTTTTAAAGGAATATTTTTGGGATGTGGACTTTGAAAGTATTGATCCTCAAAAATCCGATCAATATATAATCGCAAGATTAATAGATCGTGGTAACGATAAAACAATCCGCTGGCTTTTTGCAAACTACTCAAAGGATATTATAAGAAAAGTAATTACTACCCGTAGAGGATTCTCGCCGAAAACAGCCAATTTCTGGGCTCTTGTTTTAGGTATAGATAAAAGAAAGGTTGTATGTTTACAAACACCTTATCTCAAAATGCTGCAGCAGCTCTGGCCTTATCTTGTAAACCGGAAAAAACAGTTAAACCTATTGTTGTTAAAATACCGGTAATTACAACAGCAATAACCAGCTCAATCAAAAAAAATCCATTTTTTTCATCTATTGTCGGTTTTGTCTGCAATAATAATCTTGACCACCTGGTCCAGAATCATCAACCTCTAAATTGGCACAAACAATCCAATACCCATCATTACCTCCGCCAGGTTTATTCGTTATGTCTATTTTATTTGAAGTAGTACACGTAACAGCTGATTGAGCAGTTGTTCCCTCTGTGTAACAATACTCGCAATAATTTCCATTACAAGCAGTAGATTTTCCGTCTAAAGGATCTGTCGGAATTTGTGTATTTGAAAAAAAAGAAACTGCAAGACTACTATACTTTCCCGGACTGTCTTCTTTATCATAATTTGCCTCCATGGCATCTGCTATGGCATTAATATCTGCTTTTCTTCTGGCATCCCTGGATTTGGGTTGCTGGGATCCAAAAACAGCCATTCCAACAGCAGATAAAACAGCAATAATTACAACAACTATCAAAAGCTCAACAAGAGTAAACCCTTTTTCTTTGGGCAGAAAATGCATATTTAATTTAACTGTAGAATCTTTTTAATCCTTAGTCAAGGGGTATCCGCTTGCGCAGCTGTACGGCAATACACTTCAGACGGGTTAATCTCTAAACCAACTGCGCAAACTTTAAACCAAGTTTGATTAGGATCAACTGTTAAAGAATATGTTTGTTTTGAAGGATCTGAGTCTTGTGGATATATTTTTTGATTGGTAAAAAATGAGGCTTTTAGGGCTGTTGGATACCCAACTCCAGGCTGATAATTTGCTTCCATAGCCTTAGCCACAGCATCTACATCAGCCTTTCTTCTGGCATCCCTGGCATTACCAGCTGCATTCCTAAATGCAGCCATCCCCGCAAGAGATAATACTGCCAAAATAGTCACTACCACCAAAAGCTCAATCAAAGTAAAACCTATTTTAGAAACTATCTTTTTTTTAACCATTAATTTTATATTTAATTTTTCATTTCAAAATTACATTCACAGATGAAAAAAAATTGTTATTATAAATGGAACAATTCGCGATAGCCAATACCACTGTCCCGCCTTCGCTACCATCCTCTTTATACCAGGGTAATTGCTGAGAAGGGTAAGGCGCATACGCACACCTCTTATTAGAAGAACAAATTATATTCGCAGCATCTCCAATATCGTTATCTCTAATATCGTTACAGTCAATTCTAATTGTACTATCAGGGGTTATGTTAGTTGAGAATGATCCATATGTTAAATAACTGCATGACTGAGATTGACCGCCTATTAAATTATTAAATTTAGAACATTTTGTGGTGGTCGGCAAGCTACCAATAGAACTAGAACTACCATTAGCTGAATATTTGCAATAGGGTTGGGTAGACTTCTCCAATTGAGTAGTACAAATTACAAAAGATTTGTAAGCCTGACTACCAGATCCAAACTGGGGAGTATAATCTGTACCATCAAATTGCTTAGGCTTTGCGCCTGAAGTAAAATCTCTATCAGATACCTCACTATACGAAGGATACAACCCCGTGCTAGAGTTATATTTATCCTCTAAAACTTTGGCTATAGCATCTACATCTGCTTTTCTTTTAGCATCCCTGGCATTTGCCTGTATTGAAGAATAAGTGCTATATCCAATTCCAGATAGAATAGCTATTATAGCTACCGTTACCATTAACTCAATTAAGGTAAAACCAAAGGCATTGAACATTTTACATTTATCATTTAACAATTTTTTGTTAACTGTTAAATGTTCATTGTCAATTGTTAAATGTGGAATGGGCATTAATTTAAATTATTACATTAAACTACTAGTACCTTCAAGTAGAGCTTCATTTATGATAAAATAATAATGTGAAAATACAAAAGCTGCCAAATTTTTTAAAAAAATATTTTTGGGATGTGGATTTTGATTCTATGACATTAGAAAAATCCAGAACTTTTATCTTAAAACGTGTTTTAGACCGGGGCGATACTAAAGCATTAAAATGGTTAGAACGAAATTTTACTAAAGAAGAAATCAAACAGCTATTGCTTATGACTCGTGACATTTCGCGCAAAACAGCCAATTTCTGGGCCGACATTTTAAAAATAGACCACAAAAAGGTACCATGTTTACAAAAACCTTACTCCCGGATACCCTTCGGGCTGTCAAGTTAGTTTCTAAAATAAGTATTGTTAAAAAAAGCTATCTGGCAGGTGGGACTGCGCTGGCATTGCATCTGGGTCATAGAATTTCCGTAGATTTGGATTTCTTTACCAAGGAAAAGTTTGATGAACAAGTGCTTTCTCAAAACCTAAAAAAGATCCCTGAATTTAAGGAGGATGGCATAGCCTGGAGGACAGTCTGGGGTAATATCGGAAAAACAAAATTCAGTTTATTTTATTATCAATATCCCCTGATTAAAAAAACCGTTAATTTTGAAGGGGTTCAAGTATTAGATAAAGAAGATATTGCTGCTATGAAAATTCATGCCTTAGAAGATAGGGGAACCAGGAGAGATTTTGTTGATCTGTTTTTTTTAGCAAAGGAATTTTCTTTAGAACAGATGCTTAAATTCTATGACCAGAAGTACGGGGTTTTAGAAAGTCACTTTTATATAATTCTTAGGAGTATGGACTATTTTGCTGAAGCGGAAATAGATGACATGCCTAAAATGTTAATTCCTATTTCCTGGAAAGAGGTAAAGAAATTTTTTCAAACTCAAACAATTGCTCTTGCCAAAAGCAAATTAAAAATTTGATATTTTCTTTGTCAAATATCTTCCCATTTCCTATCGGCTCTAACCATTTATAAACTTCCGCGGACTAAAAGTCCGCGGTTTTCTTTGAAAAGTTTACAAGAAACTACAGAAAACCCTTTCTCAATTTTCCACCTATCTTTCCGCAGAAGACTGTAATCACTGCATTCATCCCCGCCATAAAAGATGGCGGGGTTTTCTGCTAGTGATTATAAACTTATTTGGTGAGGAATGGACCCTGGCAAATCGCGGTTGAGCCTCTTTCAGATGCTGCACATACCATAAAGTATTTATCAGCGGATGGAGCTGTAAAAGCATTTTTTAATTCCACCCATGTACTATCATTACATACAGAAGGATTACCTGCGCAAACATCCTGGGGACATGCCTTAGTAGAAGTAGGAACCCAATTTGTTGGATTAGAAATGGCCTTACTCGCAGTCTTAAAACAATAACCAGTACTTAAACTAGGATCCGTCGGAAGAGTCTTATAATCAGCATTAAAAAGATCAGATGTATAAGAGTACGTTTTAGCAGTAGGATCTTTTGTCGATTCAATATTTTTCGCAAGCGCATCAACTTCAATAGCTCTTCTGGAATCCCTTGCAGAACCTTGGGCTCCAGTAAAAAGACTGAAGGATACTAGTGACAGAATTGCTATTATGGATATCACTACCATCAGCTCAATCAATGTGAAGCCTTTTTTGCGTGCATGAAGTAATTTGTAGGAAGTTACCCGTAGCTTTAGTAACGTGGGCAGTAAACGTTTCATGTTTTAATCTTTTATCTTGTTAATCTCTTTTTGTAAAAAATAGTCTACGTTCTATTATTTTCATAATTAAAAGGCCTTGTCAATACCTAGGTTTCAGTTTATTGAAGATTAGATCTACAATAAGGTTGAGCAGTACCACCGGGATTTTCCAAAAATGCACAAACTCTCCAAGAGTTAACAGTACCCGAAGAAACAGTGGGTTGACCACCAGCTACAGCAACCCAAGAAGCACTACTCCCTCCACCACTAATACTTGAACAAACAGTCCAAGCAGCAGTATTACTGGGATTTGCAGTAGCATTAGTAGAAATACAGTAGGGATTAGTTTTTGGATCAGTGGTAGGAAGGCCTGTAGAAGATCCTAACCAGGCTGCATCCAAAGCTTGATACCCACCATTATCTGTTTTGTGTATCTCCAGAGCTTTAGCTATGGAATCAATATCAGCTCTTCTTTTAGCATCCCTGCCTTTTGCTTGAGCATCTGCAAAAACAACCATACCTATAGCAGACAAAAGGCCAATAATAGCCACAACAACTAAAAGCTCAACTAAGGTAAATCCAGCAGTTTTTTTCATAGGCAGTATCTATATTCCATAATACAACTTTTTCTCTATTATTTGTCAACTACTCATTGACCAAGTCTTAAATACCAATCAATAATTTGATTTCCCCAGAAAAGCATTATTAAACTACCTAGTACTAGCTATGGGCCAAAGGGGATGGTTTGTTATTATCGATTGATCAACTACCTAAGCAAATGTTATACTTATCTTATGTTAGACACAACAATGATCTCACAAATAGACACCTCATTATCCAAAGAACCTAAGATAAAACTGGCTTATGTCTTAGGATCAGTCATTAGTGGCAGAGCAAAAACCGATAGTGATTTTGATTTAGCCATAATTGTAGATAATGCTAGCAAAATTGACTATGAATATATTCATACTTTGATATCAGATATTAATTTTCCTAAGGATCTAGATTTATCCGTAGTTGATAAAAATTCTTCTCCTTTGTTTCTGTTTCAAATCGTCAGTACAGGACAATGTATTTATCAAAGATCAGAAAAAGAAAAGATTGCTTTTGAGGCATTCACTTTAGGTAATTATTATGATACTGCTCATCTCAGAAAAATCTATTATTCTTACTTAAAAGATAAATTCTCTTATGTTAATTAGTAAAGATTTAGTGGCAAAAAAGTTAGATTTTTTAAGTGAACAAATCCATAAGATAGAAAATATGGATTTTACCGCTGGTGAGTTTATAGAAAACGTTGATATTCATGACTTGATAGTCTTCCGCCTCCAGCAAGCTGTAGAAACCTCTATTGATATTGCTACCCATATTATTGCTTCATCAAACGCACCCCGGAAAGAAACAGCCAAAGATGCTTTTATTTTTTTGGGAGAGAAAGGAATCATCGATAAAGAATTATCATTAAAAATGGGTCAGGCAGCAGACTTTAGAAACAGGGTAGTTCATGGTTATGATGATTTTGATTTCAAGCTTCTTTTCAAAGATTACAAGGAAGATTTAAAAGATCTTTGTCAATTTGGAGCTGAAATTTTGAAATATTTAGACAAAAATTGATCAAGACCCAAGTTTTAAATACCAGTCCATAATCTGATTGCCCCAATGAACTACTCCGCAGTAAACTGCGGAGTATCCCTTCGGGTGAATTCTTTTTAAACCTTCCATCCCCAAAGCCTACTGACGGGGTATTCTGGTTCAAAAATAAAGCACAATTAAACTTCCTAGTACCAAAAATGGACCAAAGGGGATTTAACTAAGTTGTACTTACACCCCATACTTACACCCCATACTTACACCCCAAGGGTGTAATCGTTGGTTTACATTCTAGCTAGGATGTGATCTACTAAATATATGCCTTCAAGAATTCATCCATTAGTTAATGGGGAGTATTACCATATTTTCAACAGGGGTGTGGACAAAATGAATATCTTTAAAAACTCATATCACTATCAAAGATTTTTAAAAACCATGCTTTATTACAAAATACTTGGGCCAAAACCCAGATTTTCCCTGTTTGCGCCAACTAATAATCTATTAGACACAAGCAAGCAGATAGTCGAGATTATCTGCTTTTGTTTAATGCCAAACCATTTCCATTTCCTGATTAAACAATTAATTGATGGTGGCATAACTGAATTTATCAGTAAATTAAGCAATAGTTATACTAAGTATTTCAACATTAAGCATGGTAGAGTTGGGCCTCTTCTGCAAGGAGAGTTCAAATCAGTATTGGTGGAAAGTAATGAGCAGTTATTACATCTTAGCAGATATATCCATCTAAATCCCTTAGTTTCAGGTTTAGTAAAAGACCTAGAAGATTACCGCTGGTCATCTTATCTGGAATATATTGGGCTAAGTACTCAAAAAATCTGTGCTAAAGAAATTATTCTAAATCAGTTCAAATTACCAAAAGATTATCAGAAATTCGTTGCTGATCGGGCAGATTATGGCAGAGAACTGGAAATTATAAAACACCAACTGGTAGAGGAATATAGTTAACTCATCTTTACACCCCAAGGGTGTAATCGGAGGTTACCTCAAAAAAATATTACTAAGAAATTCGTCTCACTCATATACCTTAATCGTATCATATTGAGACGATTGATCAAGACCCAAGTTTTAAATACCAGTCCATAATCTGATTGCCCCAATAAAGCACAATTAAACTTCCTAATACCAAAAATGGACCAAAGGGGATTGTTTGACCAAAATGCTTTTTACCCAGGAGTATCAGACCTACTGAAAATACAGCTCCTGATAAAAATGACAGCACCAAAGCAGCTAAAGCATTAGGGAAGCCCAACATCAGCCCTATAAAGGCTCCTAACTTAACATCTCCACCTCCCATACCTTTACCTCTGGTAATAATTATTAAACTTAAGAAAAAACCTCCAATTGCTAGTCCCATTAAAATAGATAGCAAAAATGGCTGAGCAGTAATCAAAGCATGCCTTTGAAAATATTCACTATGGGGAGGGAGTAATAATCTGCCTACAGCACTTTGAGAAAGATAATAATAAAGATGACCTATCTTATATATGGTAACAGCTGTAATCCCAATGACTCCAATAATTATAGAAGGAATTATAATCCTGTCTGGAATAAACATCTTTTTTAAATCAGTTATAAATAAAACAGCCAAGATTAATATAAAGAAAGTTTTATATACTAATTCAAAAATGAAAATTGAAAATTGTAAATTGAAAATTGAATGAAAATTGAAAATTGTAAATTGAAAATTTTTGAAGCTTTGCCAAAAGAGAAATCCCACCAATATTCCCAGAATAATTTCAGCAATTGGGTATTCCAGAGGAATTTTTTTTCTGCAATACCTGCATTTACCTTGAAGGATTATGTAGGAGAAAATAGGAAAAAGGTCGCACCATGCCAGCTTGTGTTTACAATCCAGACAATACGACCTTCCCCAAAAAGACTTTTTACTTAAACTTCTATCAGCTAGCGCTTTCGCAAAACTCCCTAAAACCATTCCAAAAACAAAACCTATTATTATCATAGCTATCAGCCATCAGTCTTCAGACAATTATATAATAAGTCTGACAGCTGAGAGCTGACGACTGACGACTACTTTAATATGTACAAGTCCCCCCAGACGATTTAATAAGACTCAACTTAGAACCAACCTCGTAAACAGCGTCATCTTCTCCACCATCTGTTAACATCTTGCCAGATTGCTGGGTTGATTCCAAAGCAGTATTAATTTCCCAGGCATCACCATCTGAACAATAAGTATAGTGATTTGCTGCATTATTGAGTGGATCAACAGGTAAAGTTGGCACAGAAACACTCTTCTGAGCAGATAGATTAACTTTCACCCAGCCTGTACCATCTGAGGAACGGGAACCAACATTACTTGAACCATTGCATGATGTTGCGCTGTCAGAATTACACAATATAGCAACAGAAGAAGCAGTTGCTTCTTGAACAGCTACATTAATAGCTTGCTGCAAATTTGCAAGATCACTAAGTCTTGCTGCATCCCTACCTCTACGGGTGAGTTCTAATGGATTAATTATCAGGACTACAACTGCTGCCAAAATGGCAATAATTGCAATAACAACCAAAAGTTCAACTAAGGTAAAACCTTTATGAACTTGATCCCGATTAAATCGGGATTGAGCAGATTTTTTCAATTTTCTCACCCCCTTTGAACTATTGTAGACACATTAAAAACTAGTTGTCAACTTGTATATAGGTAAAATTATAGAGATTACTAAGAAAGCAACTCCTATTCCTAAAATAACCAATACTATTGGTTCAATTGCCACTGTCAAATTTTTTACCAGGTGATCAGATTCTGATTCAAAAAAATCAGCCAGCTTTAAAAATATTTCATCTACCTTGCCTGTTTCCTCACCTACTTTAATCATCTGGCTGACAATTTTAGGAAAAACTGTTGCAGAAAGAAGTGATGAAAATGGCAAACCCTTTTCAACTCCATTGTAAGCGTCTTTAAGCGCGATTTTAAAAACAGGATTATCTGTCAGATCAGAAACAATACCAATTGACTCAAGTAAAGGGATACCTGCAGATGTTAAAAGCCCAAAAGTACGGTTAAAATTAGTTAAGGTTACATTAGTTACAATTTTTCCGACAATGGGAATTCTTAAAATCAATTTACCCAAAAAGAGATTACCTTCAGGTGTTTTTTTCCAGCGGTTTATCCCAACAATAGCTCCTACTGTAATAATTACTAAAACCCACCAGTAATTTGTAAACAGGGTAGATGTGCCGATCAATATTTTTGTTGGCAATGGCAGTTCTATGGTTGATTGGGTATATAAATTTACCAGCTTGGGGATAACAAAAACCATCATTATTATCATGACAACAACCATCATCGATAAAACCAAGACAGGGTAAATCATTGCGCCTCTAATTTTTGACTGAAATTCCCTATCTTTTTCCAATCCATCAGCCATTTGCAAAAGCACATTGTCGAGCTTACCTGAAGTTTCACCACTTTTAACCAAATTTACATAAAGATGCGGGAAAATGTGCGGGTACTGACCCAAGGCCTGCGCTAAAGTCAGTCCTCCTTTAACATCCTGGGAAATATCTGCTAAAGCATTTTTTAGGATCTTATTTGTTTGTTGCTCTTCCAAAATATCTATGGCTTCTGACAAAACCAGACCACTTGAAATCATTGTTGCCAGCTGTCTCGTGATAATAACTAAATCCGAAAAGCTGACCTTATTTAAAAACCTATCCAAAAAATTGTTTGTCCCGGAATTTTTAGGAGTCAAAGAAATCACAATCAGGTTTTTTTTACGTATCACCGCCACTGCAGAATGAGCATCAGGAGACTCCACGCTGCCATTATGATCATTTCCTTGCAAATCCTTAGCCTTGTATAGGAATTCAGCCATTACCTTAGTAGTTTACTTAGCAACTCTGGTCTTAAAGCAAACTTTAGTGCTATATCCTGAGAAATTTTTCCTGCCTTTACAGCATCTGCCAAAGATTTTTCAAAAATCTGCATACCTAATTCGCTGGATGTCTCAATTGTATTATCTATTAAATATGTTTTAGCCTCTCTGATGATATTCCTCACTGCTGGCGTTACCAATAATATTTCAGCAACAGCTATTCTGCCTGGAATCATAGTTGGCACCAGCCGTTGAGATATAACAGCTTCCAGAGTTGCAGCCAGTTGCAATCGAATCTGAGGCTGCTGACTTTGGGGAAACACATCAATAATTCTATCAATACTTTGCGCTGCAGAATTAGTATGCAATGTGGCAAAAACTAAATGTCCAGTTTCCGCAATTGTAATAGCGGAAGAAATGGTCTCTAAATCTCTCATCTCTCCCACTAAAACCACATCCGGATCTTCACGCAACGCAGCCCGCATAGAAGCTGACCAGGAATGGGTGTCATTTTCCAGCTCACGTTGAGAAATTAATGATTTACCTTTTGGATAACCATATTCAATAGGATCTTCAATAGTTAAAATATTCACCGCGCGGTTAATATTGATCCCGTTAATCAACGAAGCCAAGGTAGTAGACTTACCATGACCTGTAGGCCCAGTAATTAAAATAAAACCCTGGCGCAAAGTTGTCAGTCTTTTTAAAACAGGTGGTAATCCCAGATCATCCAGCAAAGGAATCTTGTTTGGAATTAACCTAAAATCTGCTGCTGGTGTACCTTTTTGTTTATATAGATTTCCTCTAAACCTGGCTTTACCCAAAAAATCAAAAGAAAAATCCAACTCCCAGGTAGTATTAAATTTGTTTAATTGGTAAGCATTGGTAATCTCTTTAATAACTGCTTCTATTTGTTGTTCAGTTAAAATCTCTTCTCCAGTTACCGGTATTAAATCTCCATGGATGCGGATGGTAGGAGAAAACCCTACAACCAGATGTAAATCTGAAGCATTTTTTTGTACAGTCAAATCTAAAAGTTGAGTAATATTCATAATATTAATCCTGCGCTACTCTCAGCACTTCTTCCATCGTAGTCACACCTTCTAAAACCTTTAAATATCCATCCTGCTTCATGGTAATCATTCCCTCTGAAACAGCTTCTTCTTCAATCTTGCCGGAAGATGCATGCTCTAGAATTAACTTAGCTATTTTTTCAGAAATAACAAGTACTTCAAAAATACCAACCCTTCCTAAATAACCTGTCTCAGCGCATTTCTGGCAGCCTTTTCCTTTAAATAGTTTCAAAGAAGATGCAGGTAAAAATTTGCCTAAAACAAGTTTAATATTCTCTACCACTTCAGGTGGCACACCTAATTCTATTTTGCAGGAAGAACAAATTTTACGCACAACACGTTGTCCAACCACCACATTTAAAGCAGAAGTTAACAGGAATGGCTCAACACCCATATCCAAAAGTCTGGGCGGAGCACCGGCAGCTGAATTTGTATGAACCGTAGAAAAAACCTGGTGCCCAGTCAAAGCTGCCTGGATTGCTAAATCAGCAGTCTCAGAATCTCTGATTTCACCTACCATAATAATATTCGGATCCTGCCTTAAAAAACTCCGGAGAGCCGATGCAAAAGTCAAACCGATTTGAGTATTAGCCTGAACCTGATTAACTCCTGAGATTTGATATTCCACAGGATCTTCAATGGTAACAATATTAACTTTTGTGGTGGAAATTTTACTTAAAACTGAGTACAGGGTAGTAGTTTTACCACTACCTGTTGGACCGCATATTAAAATAATTCCATGAGGTCGCAAAAGCTGGCTTTCCAAACTTTTAAGGGAAGTCCCTCTTAAACCCAATTCCAGCAGTGACGGCGCGCCTGATGATTTAGGCAACAATCTTAAAACCACTTTTTCTCCAAAAACAGTAGGCACTGTCGAAACCCTAATATCTACAGTATTTTGCCCGTAGGTAAAGCTGAACCTGCCATCCTGAGGCAGACGTTTTTCATCAATCTTTAAAACAGAGAGAATTTTAATTCTGGATACAAGCGCATCATGCACACCTTTTGGAAGCAATACTTTTTCCTGTAAAATTCCATCAATTCTATATCTAACACGTGTCCTATCATCCTGGGGCTCAATATGAATATCAGACGCCCTGGATTTGATGGCATATTCTAAAAGCTGGTTTATGATGTTGGAAACAGGCGCCTCGCGTAAAATTTCTGGACCAGCCTGCGCCTCTTCTTCAGGCTTAACAGATTCAACTTCTTTTAGTGCTGAAGTTACATCCGTGGTTAAATTTTGAGAATATTGATCAGAAATTGCTTTTAAAATATCTTGCCCTGGGGCCAGAAATGGTTTAACCCTAAGTCCTGCCCTTTTTTCAACAAACTGGATAATCTGAAAATCCAAAGGATCTGCCATTGCCACCCAAAGTTCTCCTTCTTTTTCATCAAATGGAATTATATGATAACGGCGGGCCGCTGGTTCTGGAATTAAATTTAGTACATCTGCTGCAATTGCTTTGTCTTCAAGTTTAATAAATGGTACATTAATAATCTGAGCTTTAGCTTGGATCATTTTTTCGCTTGGGACTAAATTATGAGCAATAATGATTTTCTCAATAGGTTGACCAGAATTAATACTTTCCAGTTTTATTGCTGAAAGCTGATCAGAAGTAATCAGGCCTTGATTGAAAAGAATTTCTTCAAGAGTGCTATTTGAAGTGGGCATATACTCATTATGTTAAAATTGCGCTGTGATTGCAAGGCTCTATATTTCTACAAATATTAACAAGAGGGTAGAGGAGACAAAAAAGTTATTAGCTTCCCACATCGGAAGTGGGAATGTAAACCATCCTGATGTTTTATACTTCGAACAAGACAGTAAACTAGGAATTGCAGAAGCCAGGAAAATAATAGACCATTTTTCCTTAAAACCCTATTCTGCAAAAGGCAGGATAGTAATTATAGAGGAAGCAGGGAATTTAACCCCGGAAGCTCAAAATGCCCTTCTAAAAACCCTAGAGGAACTACCAAGAGAAGCTGTTTTTATTATGTGCAGCAATTCAGACACCAGACTTCTACCAACTATTTTATCAAGATGCCAGATTATTAAAGTTAAAAGTGAAAAGTTAAAAGTGAAAAGTCATGAAGAAGACATAAAAAAGTTATTAGAGGCCACAATTGAACAAAGATTTGAATATGTAGAAAAATTAAAAGATAGAGAAGATTTTTTATATTCCTTAACTAGTTTTTTTCATAAAAAATTACCAGCTAATGCGGATTTTCTTAGTAAGCTTCTGCAGGCAGAGCAATGGGCAAAACAAAATGTAAATATGAGGGCCATTTTAGAATATTTAATGCTGGTAATGCCTGTTAAGAAATGATAAGATAGATTGTTATGCCATCCACCAAATATTCCGCAGAACAAATTCAAGTTTTAGAAGGCCTGGAACCAGTCAGAAAAAGACCTGGAATGTATATTGGCTCCACAGACGCCAGGGGCCTTCATCATCTTGTTAAAGAAGTTGTTGATAATTCTGTAGATGAAGCCTTAGCAGGTTTTGCCAAAAATGTTTGGGTAATCTTACATGAAGAAAACTATGTCACAGTGGCAGATGATGGAAGAGGAATTCCAGTAGAAATTCATCCCAAAGTTGGTGTCTCAGCACTTGAGGTTATTATGACCACTCTGCATGCAGGTGGCAAATTTGGTGAAGGTGGTTATAAAGTATCCACAGGTTTGCATGGTGTAGGAGTTTCAGCAGTTAATGCTTTATCTGATTATGTCAGAGCAGAAGTCAGACGTGATGGTAAGGAACACTTCCAAGAATATGCACAAGGCAAGGCCAAAAGTAAAGTTGCGCCTACTACCAAAAATCCTGTTCTCCCTTATAAAACAAGCTTTGTGTGGAAAGTAAGGAGTGGTACAAAAATTACTTTTCTGGCTGACAAAACAATCTTTTCAACCATTATTCCTGAGTTTGAAAAATTAGAAAAACAATTGAAACAAGTGGCATATCTGGTAGCTGGAATCTTTTTCCATCTTTACGATGAAAGAACAGGACTGGAGAGACATTTTTATTTCCAATCAGGACTGGCCACACTGATAAAACATCTAAACAGAAACAAAGCTTTAATACACACTGAACCAATTTTAATTCAAAGAGTAGTAGATGGAGTAGATGTGGAAGTAGCAGTTCAATATAATGATGGCTTTGTAGAAAATGTGGAGAGCTTTGCTAATGTAGTACCAACCACAGAAGGTGGTTCACATCTGACCGGATTTAGAATCGCCTTAACTAGGGCTATCAATGACTATGCTAGAAAAATTGAAGCCTTAAAAGAAAAAGATGAAAACTTAACTGGAGAAGATGTCAAAGAAGGCTTAACTGCGGTAGTTTCTATAAAAATGGACTCGGACAGGATTCAATTTGAATCACAAACCAAGGAAAAATTAGGCAATGCAGAAGTACAACCCATTGTTTCCCAAATTGTTAAAGATGGGCTGGATATGTTTTTTGAAGAAAACCCCCAAGATGGACGGGCAATTTTGGAAAAAGTCATGTTGGCTGCCAGAGCCAGAGCTGCAGCCAGAGCTGCCAAGGATGCTGTTATTAGAAAGGGTGCTTTAGAAGGCATGACCTTGCCTGGAAAATTAGCTGATTGCCAAAACAGGGATGCTGCAGAGTCAGAGATATACATAGTAGAAGGTGACAGCGCAGGTGGTAGTGCCAAACAAGGTCGGGATAGAAAGTTTCAAGCAATTTTGCCTTTGCGGGGTAAGATTCTAAACACAGAAAGAGCCAGATTGGATAAAATTTTGGAGTTTGAAGAAATCAAGGCTTTGGTAATTGCCTTAGGAACAGGGATTGGAGATACAGTAGACTATAACAAAACCAGGTACCATAGAGTCATTATAATGACAGATGCTGATGTTGATGGAGAACATATCAGAACCCTGCTTTTAACTTTCTTCTTCAGGTATTTACCAGAAATCATTACCAGAGGATACTTATATATAGCCCAACCTCCTCTTTATAAACTGCAAAAGGGGAAAGAGATTCACTATGCCTATTCTGATGAAGAAAAAAATCAGATATTAAAAACCATTAAACAAGATAATATTATCACTTCAAGATATAAAGGTTTAGGAGAAATGAACCCAGATCAACTTTGGGAAACCACTATGAACCCGGAAAATAGAGTCTTAAAACAAGTCACTATAGAAGATACTGCAGGAGCGGATGAAGTATTTACAATGCTTATGGGTAATGAAGTCCCCCCCAGAAAACGTTTCATCCAAACTCATGCCAAGATGGCTACTTTAGATATATAATCTCTTTATGAGAGTACATTTTTTGGGAATTGGGGGGTCTGGAGCATCTGGTGCTGCTGCCATTGCTCAAGCCCAAGGATTTGAAGTTTCAGGCTGCGACCTAAATCCCCACAATGAATTTACAACCCAATTCAAACCCAATCAACTTTTGAAAGGACATTCAGCTTCCCACTTGACAAGTGGGAACGTGGATGTCTTGGCTGTGACCCCTGCTATTTTCTCTCTTGATCCAAATAATCCAGAACTCTTAGAAGCTAGAAAAAGAGGTGCTCCTATTTTAACCTGGCAACAGTTTTTAGGAAAGTATTTAGTAAAAGAAAAATTTGTTATTGCTACAGCAGGCACTCATGGAAAAAGTACTACAACAGCTATGATTGCCCAATTATTAGAAGATGCAGGAGCTGACCCCACTGCTTTACTGGGAGCAAATATTCCCAGATGGAAAGCTAATTTTAGAATAGGAAAAAGTAAATATTTTGTGATAGAAGCAGATGAATTTAATGATAATTTTTTAAGCCTTAAACCTAATATTGCTGTTGTAACCAATATAGAGATGGATCATCCAGAATATTTTAAAGATTACGAAGCAGTTAAAAATAGCTTTTATAAATTTTTACTGCAAACTAAACAAACAGCTGTTGTTAATTTAACTGACCCAGGTATTGCTGAAGTTACCAAAAATACTATGAAACACTCTGGCGCTACATACCTAGACTATTCAAAAAATGACTTAAGTATAGAACTAAAAATTCCAGGGGAGTTTAATAGATTAAATGCTAAAGCTGCAATGCAAGTAGGTTTAATTTTAGGAATTGAGGGAGATGTAATAAAACAAAGTTTAGGAAATTTTACAGGAGCAAGCAGGAGGTTTGAATATATTGGAAATTATAATAACGCTCAAGTCTATTCTGACTTTGGTCATCATCCAACAGAAATTAAAGTCACAATAGAAGCTGCCAGACAAAAATTCCCAGAAAATAGAATATTATTAATTTTTCAGCCTCACATGTTCTCCCGAACAAAGGCTTTATTTGATAATTTTGTAGATGTTTTAAAAAATGTATCAGCAGATAAAACTTTTATTATGGATATCTACCCTTCAAGAGAAATAGACACAGGGCTAGTTACCAGTAAACAGCTAGTTGAAACAATCAACAAACCTAATGTTTCATACATTGGTTCTGCTTCAGAAACTTTAGATAAATTAAAACCCGATATAAAATCTGGAGATACTGTATTCTTTATGAGCGCTGGAGATACAGATATATTAGCTAAAAAACTAATCAGATCCTAATTTTACTTTTTTTAGTCTCTTAAGTTTTTTGCCAAGAAATCTTCCTGCAACGTGATAAACTCTATCTGGAACATCAGTCACATAAAATTCTAATGTGGATTTCTTTTTATCTGAAAGTAAGTTATTTGTTTCTAAATTAATTTGTAATTGTTGAGCTGTTGGAATTGCTGAATCAATAATATTTACTTTTGGTCCAACTATATTTGAAATAGTTTCTAAAAGTAGGGGATAGTGGGTACATCCTAAAATTAATGTATCCACTCCAGTAGACACAATTTCTTCTAAATAGTCTTTTGCCAAAAGTTTAGCAGCTGGATGATCTCCTAAACCTTCTTCAGCCAAAGGCACAAAAAGGGGACAAGCATTAGAAACTATTTTAATACTAGGATCTATCTTTTTTATTTCCTCTTCATAAGCGTTACTGCTAATTGTTCCCTGTGTTCCAATTACCCCAATTTTTTTATTTTTTGTTACTGTAGTAGCTTTTTTTGCAGCAGGAATAATTACTCCAATTACAGGGACAGGAGAAATTTTTTTAATTTCATCTAAAGCAACTGAGGAGATGGTATTACAAGCTATTACTAAAAATTTTACTTTTCTTTTTAATAAAAATTTTGTTAACTGTTTGGCAAATTTAGTTATTATTTCTTTTGATCTTGTTCCATAAGGAACTCTGGCTGTATCCCCAATATAGATAATACTTTCATTAGGCAATTTATTAACAATTTCTTTTGTAACTGTTAAACCGCCAATGCCAGAATCAAATATACCAATTGGACTGTTGTTCATATAAGAGGCTATAATAGCATATTATGAACGTTTTAATCTTTGGTTTAGGCTTGAATGAAGGAGGGGTGGGCTCTGCTAAATTCTTTGCCCAAAAAGGAGACCAGGTTAAAGTTACTGATTTAAAAACCAAAGAAGCATTACAACCCTCTTTAGATCAACTCAGAGATTTCCCAAATATTTCCTATACATTAGGAGAACATAAAAATGAAGATATTAATTGGGCTGATTTAATTATTAAAAACCCAGCAGTAAAACCAGGAAATTCTTATATTGAATATGCTCTGAAAAATAACAAAAAAGTTGAAACAGATATGGGTATATTCTTACAATCTGTTTTACCATCTCAAATTATTGGAGTAACTGGAACCAAAGGAAAATCAACAACCTCTTCTTTAATTTATGAAGTTTTGAAAGCCGAAGGCCCTGAGCGAAGTCGAAGGGTAGTCTTTGCTGGCAATATTGGCAAAAGTGTTTTAGATACTATTCCCTTTGTTAATAATGATACTTTAGTGGTTTTAGAAATTTCTTCTTTTCAACTGGAAGCTTTTGATGCTCATAAAGTTTCTCCCCACTGGGCAGTAATAACAAATATTACCCCAGACCATCTCAATTACTACAAATCAATAGATGAATATATTCAAGCAAAAAAGGTAATTGGGAAGTATCAAAAAGAAGAAGACTTTTTGTTCTTAAAAAAAGACGACCCAATTACTACTCAATCTAATTTTCTAAAAGATTTCAAGGCTCAAATAATTTTCTATTCCAAAAATGATTTACCAACAGATTTTCATCCTAATCTTTTGGGAGAACATAATTTAGAAAATATTTCTGCAGTCTATAATCTAGGAAAAATCTTTGATATTAATTCAGACCTATTACTCAAATCTCTTTCTGAATTTAAAGGGATACCTTTCAGAATGGAACTTATCAAGGAGTGGAATGGGGTAAAAATCTACAATGATACTGCTGCTACCTCTCCTGAATCAGGACTTCAAGCCATAAAAGCTTTACGTTCCCACATCGGAAGTGGGAAGCTAAATATTATTCTTATTTGTGGGGGGATGAATAAAGGAATGGATTATACAGAGTATGCAAAGAAAATAAGCAAATCAGTTAAAAAAGTTTTTTTCCTAGAAGGAGATTCTACAGAAGAAATAAAAAAAAAGCTATCAGCTATCAGCTATCAGCTATCAGACAAAATCGCAGGAACTTACAATAACTTAGAAAAACTTCTAACAGATGTAAGACAAATAGCACAACCAGAAGATATGATACTATTTTCTCCAGCAGCTACCTCTTTTAATTTGTTCCAAAATGAATTTGATAGGGGAAGGAAATTTAACAGCGCAGTCGAAAAAGTATTTATAAATTAATATGTCAGTATTTATAACTAGATCATTAATATATTCTGTTGTTACTATTAGCTTGGCTTTCTTAATAATTATGGTACTCGAATACACTTATGCAATAAATAATTTCGAACTTCCTATTCTTTTTTCTTTAATTACTTTAATACCTACTTACATTATTTTAAATAAATACCTACCATTGGTATCTTCAAAAAAAAGAAAATTAAATTTTTTCTTTAAGAGCTTGTTAATAATAATCTCTTTAGTTATTGGCTATTTCTTAGCATTTGTTTATCTTCTTAAAGTATATGCCTATACTAATGAATTGTGTGCCCCTCTTATTCCAAAAAGTAGCTTAAATATAACTAATCAATATGGGCTGAATAAATACTGGTATCAATTAGAAGATTGCGGAAAACAAATGTTTCCATTCCCATGGATCAAAAAACCTGTAATATCTGATAACCCACCTGAATTTATACCTATTGAAAGAAATTCAGAAAGTAATATTAAATAATTTTCCTGGAAGATGTCTTTTTGCTAATCTTTGAAGCAGTTCATATCCACCAAACAAAAGGACTGAATAACTTACATCTCCAATTAAACTATTTTTGAAAAAGGGAATAGCCATAGTATAGCTTTGGATCAAACCATCTAGAGTGTGTGGATACCAATTATTTGGTGGAGCCCAAACTCCAAAGTTGGTAATAATGAAAAATAAAATAGAAGAAAGCAGGGCTGACCCTAAAACAAACTTTGCTGATTTATTCTTTCTTAACCAAAGTCCAATTAAACCAGTTAAAGCAAAACTGCCATAAACATAGAACATATCTGTACCATAAAAGCCAATAAAATAATCACTGATTAACATCACCAAAAGTGGTAAAAAGGCAAACTTCTTAGGCAAATATGCGCCTCCAAAAAGGCAAAGAGCAGTAATAGGAACTATATTTGGATTATGAGGTAAAAGCCTTGATAATACCCCAACCAAGACTATCAAGATTGCTGTCAATTTCAAATTCATTGCCCCTATACAATATGAAAGAGAGGATCATTTGTCAATCTACTAGATATTGTATAAATGAGGAAGAAAAAACCTAATTAATACACTTGATTATGCGACCCAATATCAAGAAAGATGACTTCATCACGGTCTACTGCCATATATATTATGCGCATATCACCACTAATTGAAAATGAGCATAATTTTCTTTTAGCACCAACTAATTGATGATTCTTCAAAATGGGATTGTTGGGATCAGTTTTAAATAAATTCATTCTTGCTTCTACCTGAATAACTAATTTCTTATTGGTGGAAATTCTAACTTTGTAAGACTTTTTAAATCTTGGGTGAAGTTTAATTTTCATTCAGATGCTGCATTAAGCTAGTAACATCTGTAAACGTTTTGGTCTTTACTTTACCTAACTCCACTTCATCAATCATTTTATTATAACGCTTAATAGCCTCATGTGATAACTGAACAGATTCTTGAAAAGTTATATTAACTTCACCTTCTGCTATTTTATTTAAAAAGAGCCTAACAACTTCTTGAAGAGAAGAAAAACCCATCTTAGCAGCTTTAGAAGCAGCTTTATCACGCAAACTTTTATTAATAGGAATTTGTAGAATAGTATTCATAATCGGTATTATTATTATAATGTTTTGATAATAAATGTCAAGTTGCAAAATATAGAAAATAACAGCTATCTAGAGTATAATTACTTCTCCCTGCCTGATGTAGATGTTAAAACGATTACTTAAAGTTTTTAAAAGAGAATATCAAACACTCAATGTTATTGAGATCTCTAAAAATAATCTGCTTTATAACTTTAAATACCTTTCTTCCCTCAACAGGAAAGTTAGAATTACCCCTGTGGTCAAAAGCAATGGTTATGGGCATGGAACCAAAAATGTAGCAAAAGTTTTGGATGAATTAAATTTCCCTTTCTTTTGTGTGGATAGTTTGTATGAAGCTTACCAACTACAAGATACCTTTGTGGTAAACAAAATCTTGGTAATGGGATATACAAATCCAGAAAATTTGAAAATAAAAAGGCTGCCTTTCTCTTTTGCAGTTTTTGATTTGGATTCAGCCAAAGTTTTAAATGAATTTCAACCAGGCTGCAAAATACATATTTTTGTAGATACTGGCATGCACAGAGAAGGGGTACCAGTTAAAGATTTGCCTCATTTTTTGGAAGAACTAAAGAAATTACCAAATATTAAAATGGAAGGATTGATGTCACACCTTGCTTCTTCTGAAAGTAAAACAGATCCTATTTTTGTAAGCCAAATTAAACAATTCAAAAAAGCCAAAGAAATTTGCAAAAAATTAAAAGTAAACCCTAAGTGGTTTCATATATCTGCTACAGGAGCTATTATCAACCCTGCTACCAGACCGGTTATAGCCAGTGTTTCTAATTTAGCTAGGGCAGGTCTTGCTTTGTATGGATTTTCTTCTAGTACTTTTGATCCAAAACTAAAACCAGCTTTAACCTTAAAAACTAAAATTGCACAAATAAAAGAAGTTAAAAAAGGAGATAGAGTAGGTTATGATGGCACTTATATTGCTAAAAAAGATTTAACAGTTGGGGTTTTACCAATTGGGTATTATGATGGAATAGATAGAAGATTATCCAACAAAGGTTGGGTAACCATTAATAATATCTCTTGTAAAATTTTGGGCAGAGTTTCTATGAACATTAATTCTATTGATCTTTCTAAAGTCCCAAATCCTCAAATCGGTCAAGAGGTAATAGTTTTTTCAAACAGTCCGTCAGATCCAAACTCTATTCAAAATGTTGCTAAAACTTGCAAAACTATTCCATATGATATACTCATTTCTCTGGCTGCTTCCACAAAAAGGATATTGCTATGAAAGTATTTATAATCACTGGTGGTACATCATCTGAAAGACCTGTATCTTTAAAATCAGCTAAGCAGGTAAAAAAAGGTTTGGAAGACAGTGGGCATCAAGCAAAACTTTTTGATTTAAAGAAAGGCCAACAAAAACTTAAAAAGCTAGTCAAAGATTTTGATGTAATTTTTCCAGTTCTGCATGGTGAGGAAGGAGAGGGAGGAAGACTACAAAAGTTTTTATCTTCTTTAGGCAAGCCTTTTGTAGGTGGGGATCCAAAAGGATTTCAGCAAGGGTGGTATAAAATTCCCTTTAAAAAATTTTGCGATGAAAATAATATTTTGACTGCTCCCTGGAAAAAAATTAAAACCAAAAAGGATATTTTAAAATTTGGCTTTCCCTCTGTTTTGAAAGCTTCAAATGGAGGATCATCAAAAGAAGTAATAATCTTGCAAACAGTAGAAGATTTAAAGAGATCCAACTGTCAAAAATTACTAGAACTAAACTCAGATTTATTTGTAGAAAAATTCCTACCAGGAACTGAAATAACTGCTGCAATATTAAATAATAAAGCTCTGCCTTTAATAGAGATTATTCCTCCCACTGGTAAATGGTTTGATTATAAAAATAAATATTCAGGAAAGACTCAAGAGATTCCAAATGCGCCTTCTGTAAACGCAAGTCTTACTAAATCTATCCAGCAAATTGCTTTAAAAGTACATCAGGCTTTTAAATTAGGGCAATACTCCAGAATTGATTTTATTATCCATCAGGAAAAACCCCATGTTTTAGAAATCAATACCATCCCAGGGCTTACAGCTGCCTCTCTTTTTCCTAAAGCAGCCCAAGCAATCGGGATACCATTTCCTAAACTCATGGATAAATTAGTTAATATGGCTTATGAGGAAAAACTTTCTAAAACCAAATGATCCACGCTTAACACAAATCTCCCAAGAAATTCCTCAAGGAGAAATTAATTCAAAAGACACTAAAAAGATTATAGAAGCAATGCTAAATGTGGCTTTTGGAGAACAGCAAGAGAAGAATAAACCTATTATGGTTGGGCTTGCTGCACCACAAATAGGAATTTTAAAAAGAATTATTTTAGTAGATATAGCAGCAGATGGTAAGGGAAAAGTGGGAAACTTAAAAATATTTATAAACCCTAAAATAGTTTGGAAGTCTAAAGAAAAAGGGGAATGGTATGAAGGATGTTATTCCACAGGCAAAGTTTGTGGAATAGTCTCCAGATCAACTTCTATCAAAATCCAATCATTTAAGTTTACACCCTTGGGGTGTAAACGGGAGTTTAGAAAATACTCTGGCTATGTGGCAAGGATTTTTCAGCATGAAATTGATCATTTGGATGGAAAAGTATTTGTAGATTTAATTACTGATCCAAATAAACTACATTGTGTAGAAAAAGAAGAATTTCCTTTATACAGAGA
This sequence comes from uncultured Gammaproteobacteria bacterium, assembly GCA_964415615.1. Classification (GTDB taxonomy): domain Bacteria; phylum Patescibacteriota; class Microgenomatia; order Daviesbacterales; family UBA10151; genus UBA10151. The sequence continues at coordinate 44,725 of CAYQAW010000002.1, read as the reverse complement.
CAGGGAAGCTTGGCGTAATTGGCCCAGAAAATTAAGGCCGGGGGTACCCTACAGCTACTAAATTACCCTTTACCGAAATCCCCATTCTTCTGGGATCATAATTTAATAGTTGACCAAAATGGAAATTCCCTAAAGACCTGTCATAGGATTGAAGTCCTAAAACTCTCAGTTGACATTCTATGATATCTCCAAATGTGGCAATTACTAGAATCTCACCTCTCAACCTGGCATAGACAGCGCTGTCAGATCCAGCAGGCCGTAGATAATGCTCTCCGCTTTTCAAAAACCTAGCCTCTGAAAGATCAATACCATGAAACTGCAGATAGACTCTGAATCTTCCAGCATCAGTATTACCATTTTCCACCCAACCCATTTCCTCACATGTTATTGGAAAATATGGTGGAGTGCCCGTTTTCCTATAATCCGCAGTTGGTCTTCCGGAGCCTCCATAAACACGTCCTTTGACTGTTTTTCCCCAATCTGTTCCAGGACTCTCTTCCCAAGGATTTCCGGACCCATTATTACCTCCTGCAGTTTCTCTCCTTATGCCTCCTATGCCAAACCCTGCATTAACCTGTATTAATGAGAGAGGCGCTAAACGTTCTGGCATACTAACTCCCTTCCCCATTCTGCTGATAATCTACCTGGATTAAACATTCCTGGTTCTCTAAGCCTCATTTTGTCTGATAATAACGGTTTAATATTATGTCCCAACCCAATGAAAAGCAATCCAGCCTCACCAGGCATCAGGGTACTGTCTATTCTTTGAGCAATATAAGCATCACGGTCTGCCAATAGTTGATCTCTTCGACTAAGGTATTTTAAGGTCGCCTGCGCCCACAACTCTTCATCAGGCGCATGATACCTATCAGCTAAAAGCTGATATTCCTCCCCAAGAAGCTGTACGCTTTCAGTCCCTATTATTACTGCGCTATTAATCCTTAACCATCGTAAAACATCATAGTTTCCCGACTGAGCTTGAGCTAAAATTTTATTCAAATTATCTTCTGAAGAATCAGGCAACCCATCCTGGTATACTTTTAGGCCTTTTAAAAATCCTGGTGACCAATGACGAAGATATCTAAAAACCTTTCCCCATTGGGCAAGAGCAAATTTCTCGTCTTTTTCGTCGCGGGGAATTGATGATCTCAAACTCATCATATCGGCAGCAGTATGTATAATTGGTATGATCACTAAACACCGCTCATTATTTCTCATTTACAGGGGATTATATCACTACGCACAAACTTACGCAAAAGCCTTGTCTTAAAACATAAGAAAGGGTATAATTTGAACAGAGCGGAAGCTCGTTTTTTCTTCCAAATTACTTTTATGTCAAACATTGGAAAAGTACAACCAGCGCCTATTGTAGAAGAAATGCAAAAGTCCTATTTGGACTATGCCATGTCTGTTATTGTCTCCCGCGCCTTACCTGATGTTAGAGACGGTCTGAAACCAGTCCAGCGAAGAATCATCTTTGCCATGCATGAGCAAGGTTTACATCATACCTCCCGCTACCAAAAAAGCGCAGCTGTTGTTGGAGAAGTATTGAAAAACTTCCACCCTCATGGTGATGCCCCAGTATATGAGGCTATGGTTAGAATGGCTCAAAACTTTTCTATGAGATATATGTTAGTGGACGGACAGGGTAACTATGGGTCTATAGATGGAGACAGTCCTGCGGCAATGCGTTATACAGAGGCTAGACTATCAGCTATTGCTGATGAATTACTACGGGATATAAATAAAGACACCGTATCCTTCATTGATAACTATTCTGGTACTACCCAAGAACCTATACTGCTGCCATCAGTTATACCTAACCTGCTTTTAAATGGCGCCTCTGGTATTGCTGTTGGTATGGCTACACAAATCCCACCTCATAATTTAGGGGAGGTTTGTGATGCTCTCGTATACATGATAGATCACCCTACAAAGCAGTCATCAGTCATCAGTCGTCAGTCGTCAGATGAAAAACAAGAAAGTCTGACAGCTGAGAGCGAAGCGGTACTGAAAACTGATAGCTTTTCATCTGAAGCTACTGTAGAAGATCTCCTGCAATTTATTAAAGGCCCGGATTTTCCCACAGGCGCTTCTATTTATGATCAAACAGAAATTTTGGCAGCATATGCCACAGGAAAGAGCAGAATAATCATGAGAGCAAAAGCAGAAATTGATGAAACCCCCCAAGGCAAAATGCAGATTATTGTTTCAGAACTGCCATACCAAGTTAATAAAGCTACCCTTATTGCTAGAATTGCAGATTTAGTAAAAGATAAAAAGATTGAAGGAATTGCAGATTTACGGGATGAATCTGACCGCAAACAGATGGTCAGAATTGTTTTTGATTTAAAACGGGATGCCAAACCTCAATCACTTTTAAACAACCTTTATAAGCACACTTACATGCAGTCTGTTTTCAATGTTAACTTGGTGGCTTTATCAGATGGAGTTCCACACTTACTCACTTTAAAACGGATCTTAGAAGAATTTATTCATCACAGGCAAACAGTTGTTAGGAAAAGATCAGAATTTGAGTTGGCTGAGGCGAAAGCCAGAGAGCATATCCTGGAAGGCTTAAAAATTGCTGTTGATACAATTGATGCAGTTATTGAAACAATTAAAAAGAGTAAAGATGCAGATGCTGCCAGAAGCAATCTGATGGCTAAATTTAGGTTCACTGAAATTCAAGCTGTGGCTATTTTGGATATGCAACTGCGAAAACTAGCAGCTCTAGAACGTCAAAAAATTGAAGATGAACTGGCAATGATACGCGAGACAATTGCTTATTTGGAAGATTTACTTACCCATCCTGAAAAAGTCTTAAAAGTTATCAAAGAGGAACTTAGCAAAATTAAAGAAAGATATGGAGACGACAGAAAAACCCGGGTCTATAAACAAAAAGTAGGAGAGTTTTCTGAAGAAGATCTGGTACCAAATGAAGTAACAATTGCCACCATTACTGAAGGTGGATATGTCAAACGCCAAGCTCCAATGTCTTTTAGGACTCAAGCCAGAGGAGGCAAGGGAGTAATGGGTATTTCTACCAAAGAAACTGATGCTGTCTCTCATATTTTCTACACTCAAACTCATGACAGCATTCTATTCTTTACAGACAAAGGCAGGGTCTTTCAAATTAAAGTTTGGGAAATTCCAGAAACACAAAGAGCTGCCAAAGGGCAGGCAATTGTCAACTTAATCAATGTTGAACAGGGAGAAAAAGTGACGGCAGTTTTAACTACCCGCCAAAAAGGTGAAAGCGCTCAGTTTTTCTTTATGTGTACCAAAAAAGGCACTGTCAAAAAAACGTCTCTTGCAGAATACGCCAATATCAGAAAAAGCGGTTTGGTGGCAATTAAATTAGACCCAGACGACGAACTTGGCTGGGTGGCTGCAACGGGTGGCAAAGACGATTTAATTATTGTGGCAAGAAGTGGTAAATCAATCCGTTTTTCAGAATCTCAAGTCAAACCAACTCACCGTGATACTTCTGGTGTTAGAGGGATAAGGTTAGGAAAAGGTGATGAGGTAGTTTCTTTAAGTCTTGTTGCAAACAATGAAGACAAATTACTGGTAATTATGGAGAATGGGTTAGGTAAAAAAACACCTTTCTCAGCCTGGAATAAGCAGGGAAGAGGGGGACAGGGTGTGAAAGCAGCACAGGTTACAGCCAAAACTGGACCAATTGTGACAGCTCAGGCAATTAATGAAACTATGGATACTTTGGTATTAACTTCTACCAAGGGGCAGCTTATCAAAATGAACCTCGAAGAAGTACCAACACTGCAACGCCAGACTCAGGGAGTAATTTTAATGAGAGTGAGACCCGGAGAAAAAGTAGCAGCAGCAACAGTAGTAGCATCAAAAGAAAAAACATAGATGTCTAAAGAAAAAATATTATCTGGTATAGCTATTGCCTATTTTATGATAGGATTTATAATAGCTGTGGCCTTTGCCATATATTACCGCTGGTCATTTCTTTCATTTTTATCACCGGGATTTTATAGTGTAATTTTTACCTGGCCATTCCAGCTAATTGGCTTTGCAAATGACTTCCTGATGTACGGCCTCGCCGGAAAACCTATATAGCCCTTAATCTTGAGGGATTTCTAAAGTCAGGAGATGACGCAAGGATCCTAAGCGACCAAATAACTCATCAAAATCCTGACCAAGAGCCTGAAATCCATGACGTCTCTGCAGAACTATAGTCTTTGCAGGATCGGGAGATCTAGCAATAGAAGCAACCGTTACTTCACCAAGTTCTATACTACCACAAAGATGCTGTTCGTCAGTACAAACTACAAATGTACCCTCAACCTCCTCATAACCTGGAAACCATGTAAAAGGTCTACCAGTTTTAGGATTGATAAGTCCTTCGTGTCCATGCGCAGTAGCACCTACTTTAAGATATTTCTGAAAGATTTTTTGAAGTTCAATTGCATCAACAGACACACGCCCGTCTTGTTTTGTTCCCTCAATTTGAGCTCTTCCCATAACATTTTTTCCTTCTATTAACCCGGTAACAAGATATACTTCCGTAGGAAGCAATCTATCCTTTTTTGCGCCTGATTTACTCATCCAGAATCCACCAAATTCTGCTTCTTCATCTGAAGCACGCATACTAATATTACCATAGCTTAAACCAGTAACTTGAAGAAAACGGTTATAATATAACACCTTATCTGGACTGGTAAAGTTCTGAAAGGGGAACCCTGGAGGATACATATTCCATTCTTTCATCTTTTTTCCAGCTGCAATAATGGCCTCTGGACGTATTGATCTTTCATAAATTGCCCGGGGTAAAACAACATCGCGTCTTGTATGATTTGCTATTATCAACTGATCTCTGGCCTGAGATTCGAATTTAACAGCAAGATCTTCATAAAAAGTCCCGGTAGTTCCAATTTGTGGGTGACTTTGTTCAAGACCAATAAGGTAGGCCGTTCGTGGAGATCTGCTATTTTGATCACCCTCTACAACAAGCGAATAGGAACAACCAACATGAGGAATTTGTGGATATCCCATTGCAACTACAGCAGATAATCCTCTGCCGTTTGCCAACCGGACTAATTCCTCTCTATCCCTATGCCCCTTCAGAATATCAAGCGCTGTAGCCAAATACCCTAGTTCTATACGTATACCAAGCACATTAAGTGCTGTCCGCATATCAAGCACTTTAGCTAAATGTCCTAATTCTATCTCTGAAACATCAGTAGGAATATGCGGAGTAGTAGCAAAACTAACAATTTTTGCTTGATATCTGTCAATTCTTTTACCTAACGTATGATACGGTAGCTTAAGAAGCGGTATATCCTTACCCAATTGTGCTGGAACTATTATTAACTTAGTTTGCTTGTCGGGCTCATCTTGAAAAACAGCCCCGCGTACCTGCATGGATTCTTTTAAACCACCAATCACTTCTGCCTGAAGCGGGTCTTGTGGTCTACCATAGACAAAAACATTTAATGGTGTTTCCGGTGTTCTTAAGCTTGTCATATGGTTAGTGAGTGATCATAAGATATTTATGCATGTTTTGTCAATTTTTTACCTGCTTCCTAGAAACTTTTGGACAGCATCATTTAAGAAGTTAGAAAGCCTGGCTATGATTAAAGCTGAAAGTAAAAAATCCCAAAAAGGACTTAGGATTTCTGTATTCAAAAAAATATTAAACAAACTTACTTTGTAGCCAAAAGTTAAAAGTATAGCTACAGCCAAAGAGAGCAGGGGAATATAGGGTTTTAGCTCCTTTATATTACCCAGCAAATATTCGATGATAGCCTCATTTATTGTTACAAAGATAAATATTACAAGCCAATTCATTTTTGTTGGGCGGGGAGAGAAACTAAGAATTTATATAGGTTAATGAAAAGCCCTACTATTGTCAAGGTTTCATCTGTTTTAGCCTCGCAGGGCGAGGCCCTGGAGGCTGTAAGTTCAGCAATTTCCTGATCTCTCTCCTGTAAGGCTTCCTGCAAACTAATAACTTGTTGATTTAAAGATGCTAAGGTAGTTTGAAAATTTACAATTTGATCCTGCAAAGAGGATTGGGGCGCATTAAAAACTATTTCAGACATTTATCTTTAAGCAGGATGAGAGCAATCATAGCATAAATCTTAGATTTTAAACAGGGACTTCAGCGGAGGATAAGTAAGAATCAAAAGCTGCATCACCAAAACAATAACAACTGATGCAAATAATTTTTTATTGGAAAGAATGGTATGATGTTTTCTGATAAAGAAGGGGAGGATCATCTGGGAAACTACCATTGTAGTAAAAGTGGCATTTCTGGCAATCTGTAATCCAAAATTAGAAAACAGGTAGTAAAAAACCCCTAAACAAAGGATTGCAATAATGCCTCCAACAGCAATTACATACCTGATCATATTTGGCCCCAGCAGATTTGAATCTTTTCTGGGAGGATTTTTCATCACATGCTTTGAAGGACTATCAAACCCTAAACTTAAAGCTGGCAATCCATCTGTTACAAAATTAATCCACAAAATATGAGTAGGCAAAAGGGGAGTAGGGAAACCTAAAACAACTGCCAAACCTATCAGTAAAGTTTCTGATAAGTTGCCTGTCAGTAGAAACTTTACGACTTTTAAGATATTGCTATAAATTACTCTTCCTTGTTCAATAGCTGCAACTAAAGTTGCAAAGTTATCATCCAAAAGCACTATATCCGAGGCTTCTTTTGATACATCAGTACCAATTTTGCCCATAGAAACTCCCACTTCAGCCTGTTTTAAAGCTAAAACATCATTTACCCCGTCCCCAGTTACTGCCACTACCTCTCCTATAGCTTGGAAAGTTCTAACAATTCTCAATTTTTCTTGAGGAGTGATTCTAGCAAAAATTTTGATTTTGCCTATTCTTTTTTGCAAATCTTCATCGCTCATTTCCTCAAGTTGTGCTCCAGTTAAAATCTCATCACCTTCCTTTAAAAACCCAAGCTCTTCACCTATTGCTTTTGCTGTCAGTTCGTTATCACCTGTCACCATTACAACTTTTATTCCTGCTTGCTTTGCTGCACCGATTGCATCTGTTACCTCAGGACGCACCTCGTCTGCAATTCCAATTAAACCTAAGAATTCTCTATCCTTGGAAAATGCTAAAACCCGGAGGCCTTTTTTTGCCATCTCTTTGTATTTTAGATCCCATTTCTCTTTTTCCTTTTCAGACAAAGAAGACTCAGTAATCAAAACTTCAGGCGCTCCTTTGGTAAAAGTAGCTTTTTGAGTATTATCCTGCCAAACAACCGTCATTTTTCTACTTTGCAAATTAAAGGGAATCTCCTCAATCAATTTTCCTTCTGCTCTCATCAAATCAATATCTAAACCCTTCTCTTTTACCCAAAGAAGCAAAGCACCTTCTGTGGTATCACCCAAAATATCGTATTCATCTCCATCTTCTTTTAGTACTAAACTGGCGCTATTGCAAAACACTGCGCATTGCAGCAACTCTTCTTCTCTGTGTTCTCCCGCGCTTACTTCTTTGACCTTCATCTCATTTTTAGTCAAAGTGCCTGTTTTGTCTGTCACAATTACAGTTGCTGCTCCTAAAGATTCAACCGCAATCATTTTCCGCACCAAAGCTTTTTTCTGATACATTCTTCTAATCCCTATTGCAAGTACTAAGGTTAAAACAGCCGGCAAACCTTCTGGGACAATGGCTACCATTAAAGCAATGCTCCCCAAAAGCACTTGGGCAACTTCAAACCCTTGTAATACTCTTAAAACAAAAATCACAGCTGCAATACTGATTGCTGCAATACCAATCCACCGGCTTAAACTTGCCAGGGATTTTTCCAAGGGGGTTTGTTCGTCTTCTATTTGAATTAAATCCTGGGCAATAGTCCCAAATTTAGTTTTTATCCCTGTTTGGGTAATTAATACTTTTGCCCGGCCAGATACAATAGTCGTTCCAAAAAAGACCAGATTTTCATCCTGTTTTATTGACTTTACAGTTGGTAAAGATTCACCAGTTAAAACTGCCTCATTAACTTGCAATGAGTAGCTTTCTAAAAGCTTACCGTCTGCAGGGACTTTATCTCCAGATTCTAAAATCACCACATCTCCTGGAACAATTTCTGTTGATGCAATCTTAACCTGCTTGCCGTCTCTTAAAACTCTCACAAAAAGTACTTCAAACTTTTTCAAGGCTTCCAGCTCTTTTGAAGCTTTGTATTCTTGCCAAAATCCTAAAATTATGTTTAAAACTAAAATACCTGCAATTAAAAACACATCCAAAAGATCTCCAACTAAAGCTGAAAGCATTACTGCTCCAAAAAGTAAAATAGAAAAAGGATTTTGTATTTGCCGGAAGAATATCTTGACCGCAGAAATACCACTCTTCTGTGGCAAGCGGTTCAAACCATATTCTTTTATAATCTCTTGAGCTTGAGAAGAGCTAAGTCCTGATATCATATAAATATACTAACAGGTACAATAATCAAAAGTATTCCGGCAGTATTTAATACATAAGTCAAAATTGCAATTTGATAGTATTTCAACTTAGATACCCCCAACATCATCAAACCTAATTCATCTGGCAGGGGAGAGGCAATGATAATTGCGCCCAGGATGATGTGGGGAAAACTAGTTTTTTCCGGCCGCATCTTCAAGGCTACAGCTTGCCTAAACAGCTTCACTATCAAAAGATCTGCCAAAGCTGCTCCTACTCCTGCAAGCAATGCTAAACTGACAGGATTATTAGTTTTTGCCAACACCACCAGCATGGCTAGTGAAATAGGGGAGGTTAAGAAAGAAGCATAGAACATCCCTGCTAAAATAGGGGAGGCTGGCAAACCATCCAGCAAGCCATTTCTAATCAAATACCAAGCAATAATTAAGCTTAAGGTAAAAACCACTGTTTTTACGATAAATTTCCTTCGCTTGTAGTCCATTACTTTAGTGTATTGGTAACATGAGTGTAAATTTGAGTTGTGGAGATATTAGAATGACCCAGCATCTCTTGAACTGAACGGATATCAACTCCATTTATGAGTAAATCTGTAGCAAAGCAGTGGCGGAGGGTGTGCGGAGTGGCTTTTACAGAAAATCCCAAAGCCTTAACATATTTTTCTACAGTCCTTTCAATCGAGCGGGGAGTAAGTCTCATTGTCTCGCCTTCATTTTCAGGATTTACAGTACCTTGGAATCTAATAAAAAGGGGTTTAAAAGTATCTTTACGGGCGTTTAAATACATCTCTATACAATCTGCTGCAGGATCTGAAATAAACACCATTCTTTCTTTTCCTCCTTTTCCAACAATCCCAAATTCCTTTCTTTGTAAATTAATGGTATCCCTATTTAAAGAAGCTAGTTCAGATACCCTAAGACCTGTGGAAAATAAAGTTTCCAGAATTGCTCTATCACGCAACCCATCTTTTGTGGTACAATCAGGAGCCTCAAGCAGAAATTGAAGCTTGTCTTTCTCTAAAACTTTTAAAGACTTAGGATCAGTTTCTCCAAGCTCAACTTTTTCAGGAGACAAAGTTGAAATATCTGATTTGGCTAGATATCTTAAAAATGCCCTCAGAGCTATCATAAAATAATTTTGGGTCACTCTTTTTAAAGATTTTTGAGTTTTAGGATCTATCCATCTTGATAAATAAAGCCTGTACTTTCTCACTAAATTTAAATCTATATCTTCTGGGTTTATATCTGTTGCAAATTCTACGAAGCGTTTTAGATAATGATCATAATTTCTAATAGTAGGCTGAGCAGCATTACGTTCAAGTTCAAGGTATTCCAGAAAATCAGTTATTAGAGCAGAAAGAGTCATCTTACAAAAGCGCCAGTCCTAAAATTCCCAATACAGTCAAAATCCCACCTACAATAGCTATGGCAAAAGTAACTTCTTGAGTTCCTCCCTCAGGCAAAGTTTTCCTGACAGGAACAGGTATATATGTTGGCGCAAGGGTAGCTGAAGGAGTAGATATATCTATTGCTCCAACTGGTCTAGAAGTAGAGGGTCTAGAAGTAGAGACTACTGTATTATTCTGCCCGCATGTTCCAGTCCCAATTGTATAGCTGCCATTAACTACAGAATTTAATATATCTGTTACTGTACCACGCTCAACAACATTGGAATCTGTAGTTTTTGCTTTATCATTTGGATCAAAATCAAAGGTCATCTGAGTCACTCCTGCAGGAGCCTCTGTAACAACTGTAAAATTTATTGTAGCCAGGATGCCTTTACCGGAAAAAGGAGTACTGACAGAAGCCAAACCTGAAATAGTAATTTTACCGCTTGCAGCATCAATATTATTCCCAGGATAATCCGGGTAAATTGTACCTTTAGTTATAGAAGTAGCAGTAAACTTAGCAGTATCATAAACTAAAATAGCATCCGCACCATCTGTTTGAACTCCACCAGTATCAAGGTTAACGTTCAGGGAAAAAGTACAACCAGAATTAAATGTGCCGCTAGATGGATCTAGAGATAAAGTGGCTGACTCAGCAAAAGCAGCAGAAGGTAAAGTAACAAGTAAAAAGTAAAAAGTAAAAATAAATGGCAGAATTCTTTTCATTGTATTTCAAGCTCTAAATTATCAACATTATCCAAAATATTTTTTGAAGTAGCAGCTTCCACCAAATTAGAAGCAGTTGTTGAACCTTTCTTAAAATCAACTGTTAAAGATGTTTTGCCAGGGATTTTTGCCTTAAAATTTATCAAAGCAAATTGTCCAGAACCTTTAAAACTTTTATTTATACTACTGACCCCTGAAATTGAAATCAAACCATTTTTTGCATCCACAGATACCAGGGGGTATTCATCAAATATTTTTCCTTTGATGATTGCAGTCCCTGATGCCTCTAAAACTTGGGGATCAAAGCGGATTATCAAATCAGCTCCAGAAATGGATTTTCCCCCTGTATCTACTCTTAACTCAACTGGTATCATCTGCCCAACATTCAAGTTCGTTTTAGAAGCGCTTAAAGAAATTTTAGAAATAGTTGAAATAACACCTGCCTGATCACTAACCTGAGGCAGAGGAGAAGCAGGTGAAGTTAAAGACTTAACAACAAATATCACTTCTACCAAAATAACGATTCCTAAAACCGCGAAAATAATCTTGGGGACAGTAAAAAAGCTTTTAATTTTCTGCGGTCCTGTCTGATTATTTGTTTGATTATTTACGTATACGTTTAAACTATCCATTTTTTTAGTGTATCACAAACTTAACGGGCTGTACTACCAATTCCAGTACTGCCTGCTGTACTGCCAACTCCAGTATTTAGAGTAGCAGAAGGACTTGGACTAGGACTTGGACTAGAAGCGGAAGCGTCAGAAGCAACAGGACTTGGGCTGGCAGATGGAGCAGCTGCAGGACCACCAGCAGCTGGTTCTGAATCATCTGAGGAGCCAAAATCATGCCTCATACAAGCCCAGTCAATGGAATTAACCCTGCCGTCACCATTAAAATCTGCTGATCTCCCAGTAGCATCTACAGAAATAATCCACTGGCGGACCAATTCTGAATGGTCAAAATTATTAATTACGCCATCTCCATTGGTAACCGGGAAAATATCTCCAACAGGTAAAACAAAATCAGTAACATTGGTAGTGCCATTGCCTGCTGTAAATTCTGCAGTCCTGCGGAGCGATTTAGGCCCCTTTAAAGATACTTTATAATTCTTGCCTTCCTCTAATTTTTGATTTAATCCCTGGATAATACCATCTGTGGCAATGCTAACTTTTTGTTTGATCTTTGTGCCTCCCTCAAATACCCCAGCTAAACTCAAATCAATATTATTAACTGCGCTGGAAGAAGACTGGCCACAGAAAAATTTAGCCCCAACTGAAAGCTGCGAGATAGCGCTACATTGGCTTTCAGCAACTTGGCCATCTGTATTTGTTACAGACACCGGCAATACTTGCCCAACTGGCGCATCCTGCCAAACTGCTTTAATATTCTTATCTTTCCATTCTCTAACCTGCAAGTCTGTATCTCCGCTTTTGATCTCACCCCTGGTTAATCCGAAATTTTGTCCTCTTAAATTCAAGACAGCATTATTTCCTTCAAAACTCAAAGCACAACTTCCGATCGCAAAATCACCTAAAAGCCTAATTTGAACTTGGCATGGCTGAGAGTTATTTACTCCGCAGCCACCTGTTTTTTGGTGAGAATCTTTAAATTCGACAAAAATAGTCTTTACTCCCGGACTTTTATCTCTAAATTCATAGTCCCGTAAAGTTGGTTCAGCATTATAATTTTCCCAAGCAGCCGCAGCTAAATCTGTCGGATTTTCAGCAATCCGGTAAGAAGTAGCGGAAGCAATATTCAAAATAGAATAACTACCCCCTTGATTATTGCTAATTGTTAAAGGATCACTTCTATCAGAAGATGTAATCCGGGTATTGCCAAAAGTAATCTGAGCAATACCTTCTACATTTTTTGCTTTTAGTTGAATAGTACCTAAGTTAACTTCACCGGAAACCCGATTAGTAGCTGGTGATCTTACTCCTACGAAATGGAAATAACCAGACAGGTTATTTTTTTCATTAATTACTGAATCAATATGGCTATCAGAGGCTGGTACAAAGTTTATAAGCTCCAGCTTGTCCTTATCAAAATTTACCGTTATATCTAGCGCTGAAATATTAAAAGTTGACGCATTGAGCTTAAGAGTAACATTAAAACTATCTCCCGTTGTTTTAGAAGCTTGGATCGGATCCAACAGGAAATATACATCTCCAGTATTTGGATTAGAACTCGGGCTAGGAGCAAGGCTAGGACTAGAAGAAGGGCTTGAACTGGCACCAGGAACCGGCGTGGATGCCGGAGCGCCTAAAGCAGAAGTAAGTTCTAAAGAAATTTGAGGCTTTATAGCTATCCATTGCCCGTTTCTTTGAACTACATTATTTCCTTTAAATACAATTGGAGGATTGGTAGCTCTGGATTGAATAATCTTTTGTTGGCTGACTAATTTTATTCCCAAAGGGAGGGCTATAATTAATATCCCCAAAAGGAGAAGACTAATCAGATGTTTTTTGTTTCTAAATAAATCTAAAAATTCTTTCATATTTTACGTACATCGGTGACTGTTGGCATCAAATTCCCTGCGCCAAATATTATAATCATTAATATCAATCACCCCATCTCCTTTTTGGTTACTACTATTACATACTGAATAAAAATCAGCTGTTTTTGTAGTAACTGCTCCTGTGAATTCACTATACCAGGTATTATAGTCATCAATGCTCACACATGAGTTACCACCTATAGTATCCCCATTAATACAGGGACAGGCTTGAGTATTGCATGCTGTCACTGCCGACCTGGTTTCAGTCCGGTTGGTAGGAGTAGTCAGCGTCCTATTATCAAGCATGGTACATTCTGTTCCGCCACCAGTAGGCGCAGAACATGTCCTGGTTTCTCCGGTTAGAGTACCTCCACCACAAGTTACAGTACAAGTACCTCCGCTCCAAGCAGACCAGGCACCATTAACAGCACAGGCAGAGGCAGCACAAGCTTGGGTAGCTGACCCAGTACAGGCACTCCCACCATTTGATGGTGAAGGATTATCACATGTTCTAGTTTGTGTTCCAGAAGTACCACAAGCTGTTGCTGAACAAGCGCTCCAAGCAGACCAGGCACCATTAACAGCACAGGCAGAGGCAGCACAAGCTTGGGTAGCTGACCCAGTACAGGCACTCCCACCATTTGATGGTGAAGGATTATCACATGTTCTAGTTTGTGTTCCAGAAGTACCACAAGCTGTTGCTGAACAAGCGCTCCAAGCAGACCAGGCACCATTAACAGGACAGGCTTGAGTATTGCATGCTGTCACTCCCGACCTGGTATCAGTCCAGTTCTCAGAATTGGTCTGAGTATTATCAAGCCTGGTACATTCTGTTCCGCCACCAGCAGGCGCATAACATGTCCTGGTTTCTCCGGTTAAAGTACCTCCATCACAAGTTACAGTACAAGTACCTCCGCTCCAAACAGACCAGGCACCATTAACGCGGGCAGCAACAGTATAAGTAGTAGTTGCATTTCCAATTGCCAGGGTACCTGGTTGATCTTTAGCAACAATCTGATTGGTAATAACAGTAATTGTTGCTGACCCGGCGCTGATGGCTGTAAAAGTAAGCTTTCCTAACGGAACATAAGTTCGGGAAGCCAAATCACCACTCTTACTAACAGCAACATAATGTAAAGTTATAGGATTTACAGCAGGATTGCTATTATTCAGGATCTCTTCCGGTAAAACAGTCGTATCTTTCAAAAAAGTATCCAGCCGCAGGTTATTAGTATAACTAATAGTTACATCAGCTCCGGTGATCCGCGCCGCCGGATTTAAATTAATGCCAAACTCCAGATCAAAGGCGCTGTTTATATTCACAGATCCTGTTGGGGTAGGTGGTATAAATACCAAACGGCCAGCATCAGTTGCTTTTGACCGCAAATCCTGTTGTTGTTTGGCCAGATAAAAGGTGATAGGTATACCAATCACAATCACTAAAATTATAATCAGGGCTAAGATATGCCCCTGCAGCAAATCCCTAACATCAATTAATCTCTCTTTTATGTTATTCATTATCTTAGTCTTACAGATTGGCTCCTCCAAGCGTTAAAAAGCACCAGATCTACTGCCACATCTGCGCAATTATTAAGAGCAGGAGGGACATTTATAATAGAATTCCCATTAATAAAAGCGCTTTTCCACTTATCAAAGTCTGCCTGTTCAATACGTCCATTGCCATCAATATCACCACTGACACTACAGGAAGCAACAGGAGTTGCTGTTGGAGCAGCTGTTGGAGCAGCTGTTGGAGCAGCTGTTGGAGTTGCTGTTGGAACAACAAAAGTAGCAGATGGAGTACACGTAGTAGCAGACGTACTTCCCCAAGTTCCTCCACGGTTAGGCACTTTCCAGGTTAAAGTATGAGTACCAGCTGCCCCTGAATTAAGGCCTCCCCAGGCTCCAAATTGAACATCACCGTCAGGACAGCCAAGTGTATCCCCGGGAGTAACCCCGCATATTTTCCCCTTAGTATGATCTATATATGTGCCATCCAAATACAAACTACCATAATCCCATCCCACATTACTGGTTCTTTGAGTAAAACTGATGGTAAAATCAGTATTGGCAGCAACTGTTGCAGGGACATTCCAGGTAACAGAACAACTTGGAACAACAAAAGTAGCAGATGGAGTACACGTAGTAGCAGGGGAGCTGTTAAATGTTACTCCAGGAATATTACGGTTAGGCACTTTCCAGGTTAAAGTATGAGTACCAGCTGCCCCTGAATTAAGGCCTCCCCAGGCTCCAAATTGAACATCACCGTCAGGACAGCCAAGTGTATCCCCGGGAGTAACCCCGCATATTTTCCCCTTAGTATGATCTATATATGTGCCATCCAAATACAAACTACCATAATCCCATCCCACATTACTGGTTCTTTGAGTAAAACTGATGGTAAAATCAGTATTGGCAGCAACTGTTGCAGGGACGACATTCCAGCTCACAGAACAACTTGGAACAGCTGTTGGAGCAGCTGTTGGAGCAGCTGTTGGAGCAGCTGTTGGAGCAGCACTGGAGGAACAATCTCCTAACCATTCACCACCATAGCATCCGTCAGCAGGATTACTATTGTTATATCGCCAATTCCAATTACAATTTTGGTTACTAGGAAGCGATGGATTATGAGCTCCATTAGCATACTGATTACACCTACTGTAATCAGGATCAGCTTTTACTCCAGATGGTAAAACAAAAATAGAACCTAAAATAAATCCTATCAACACTACAAAAAATAACTTTTTTTTCATTCTAAAAGCTCTCCCTTGATGTAAAAGGCTGTATATCTAAACTTAACCATTTAGGATAGCTTTGTCAACCCCGATTTAATGGAGTCAACCCTTATTATGGGGCAGCAGGAGCTAAATTAGACCAAAGTTCAAATTCTACTGTAGGACTGGTAGTGTTCCAAGTATCCCCATTTTTAGTTATATTTGGTCCAGCAACAGGGGTAATAGGATCAGCAGAAGCTTTAGAAAATAATTTTAATGGGTTTCCAGAAGTAATCAAAAAGAAAATATATTGTACGACAACGAATAATCACTTTATATTTATAGAAGGCAGTTTATTAACGTAATTTTGCATTTTTCTGATTCAAAAAGGCTTGTTTATGTTTAATGTACTCAAAAAAACGGGGATTGGCAGCAAACTCAAAAACTTTCACTTCTGCTGAATGGGGATAGGGTAGAATTAACACCTTCTTAGTAGCAGGAAGAGCAAGGTACTTTTCAAAATCATCACTTGTCATTTGCTTCAGATAAGGGGTGATATTTCCTATGGCTTTCCTGAGCAAATTTATCTGAAGCATTTACATATCTGGTAGTAGTATTAAGTGATTCATGACCAAGTAGAATCTGAATTGCAGCAGGGGAAGCCCCTTCCTCAGCCAAATATGTAGCAAAACCATGTCTAAGTGAATGAGCGCTTGTAGGTACAATAATTCCCAATTTTTCCCTATAACTTTTAATCTTGAACTGCAAATAGTTAGGGGAGATACGACAATCTTTTTTTCCCATTCTTTTGCCCTTCTGAGGCACAAATAGTGCGGGTAAATTATCCTTCCGCAGTAAAAGATACATGTCAATCAACGACTTGGCTCTTTCTGTAAGATAAACAAAACGTTCCTTCTTGCCTTTACCCATAATAAAAATCTTCCCTGTTTGATCAATATCTCTTCTGTTTAAGGAAAGAAGTTCAGAAATTCTCATACCTGTTGCAAAAAGCACTTCTAGCATAGCGCGGTTCCGAGACCCCACAATAGGATCTTTTTCTAAAACAGATGGTGACTCAATCAGGGAAGTTAATTCTTGAAGCTCAGCTACTTTGTAGTGTTTATTTTCTTTTCTCACCATTCTAATATGTTCTGGCTGGATAGGAATCTTGTAATCTTGAAAGATAAGAAACTTCAGATAACTCCTAAGAGAGGAGAGTAATCTATTCATAGAGCCACTCTGCAACTTAATTAAAGCATCCTCCTCTGAAATTGCAGTTTTACGGTCAGTAGACAGAAGATAAGCTTTATAATGTTCTATATCTGACTTACCTATTTGATCAAAATCTTTTTGCATTTCTTTTTCAAGAAAATAGGTAAATGTGAGAAGATCCCGTTCATAATTATAAATTGTCTCAGTAGAGTAGTTATTTATCTGCAGGTGCAGCATAAACTCGTCAAACAGAGGTAAAGATATTTTCTTTTTGGACGAAGTGGTTGAACTTAACATTATGAGCGTTAGGTTGATTATACTCATAATACCAAGGCTAAGCAGACATTGTCAAGCATGAAATTAACAATAAGCTATATAATATTTAAGGGGTTGAAGTAATGTTAAATCATTACCAGTGGGTGAATCCTTACGAAGTGAAACTATTAACACTATGAAGGCATTTCTTGCTAGGCATGATGAGTGCAAGTCTCATCCAGCCTCTTTTTTCCTGTAAATAACACTCACAATTGGACTTGTTATACCTTCTGAGGCTATTTAGGCACGAAGCCCGTAAAGGGCCTAAAAACGGCTTGCAGGGGGATGGGAGCTATATTTCCTCATCCAATGTTTAGGTTGTTCTATAAACCCAAACCTAAGATATAAACAATAAACTAAAAACTATAAACTATAAACTATAAACTATAAACTATAAACTATAAACTAATTATGGATGGGAATAACACAAAAATATATACCATAAGACTTTTTTAACCCTAGCTCTTTAAATTTATTATTTTAACCAGCAAGCCAAATGAGGTCTCCTCTGCCAAGATTCCAAATTCCAACATTGTGCGACATCAGATAAGGGAATTCTAACATTCTTCTAAAAGAGAAGCGAGAGTTTGTAAGCTCGAAATGCTGCCAATGCAGCGTGCTTCTCCTCTATGGTGACTTTGGTATGCACCAGACGGTGCGTACCTTCGGGTATTGTATGAAGAATTAGCACTTATCCACAATGTATGCCAATACTGAGCGTAATTAATCCTATAGTTTTATATCTTCATGCCTATAACTATACCATACTATATCATCTACTCTTTTCACGAAATATTCCCCCTTTTTCACGCTATCCACTCCAGGATGTAGTAAATAAGCTCACAAAGAAAATGACTACCCCTATTCCCACATATTCCCACACTACTCTCCTATTTAACCTGCCTCTTAAATGCTGTGTGGAAAGTCCCAGCAAAACATACATTGCTGATGACAAAGACAATGCTCTGATAGTAATTGGTGAAGGCCAAAAGGAAAAACTCAAAGCTAACTCTCCCAAGACCAAACTTAGTATAAAACTTTGAACCATAATTGATGTTTGAATCTTATCCTCCATTTCAATTGCCCAAAACAATTGCAAAATTAAGGGAAAACTAATAAGTAATACCACTACCCCATTCCAGATAAATGAAAGGTTAAAGGCAAAAACTACATGGTAGATAAAAAAAGCTGACAGCAGTGTAAAGAGAAAACTTGTTGTTGAAGCAGCTCTATATAAAGGTATTGTTCTCAAACTGGCTACATTAAA
Organism: uncultured Gammaproteobacteria bacterium; assembly: GCA_964415615.1. GTDB lineage: Bacteria > Patescibacteriota > Microgenomatia > Daviesbacterales > UBA10151 > UBA10151. The sequence continues at coordinate 26,186 of CAYQAW010000002.1, read as the reverse complement.
TACATTCTGCGCCAGCAGCAACAGGTAGAAAGTTAAACCAAATACAAATGCAACCGGTACTCTGGTAAGCCACCTGACTGGCAGTAAAAAATAAAAGCTGGCCACAGCTGCAGTAAAAAAAGTTGGCAAAATCATCAGTACAAAAGCCTTGGAAACATTTAACCCTTCCCGGAGGGACCAAACGGAAAGAGCATAAGTTAAAAGTGCCAATCCCCCCAGAAATTTGAATCTTAAATTAAAATCAACTAATTGTGTTGATAATAACCCTATAGTTAATAGGATCGAGGTCAGGACTATTTTCTGTCTTTTATTCAAACCTAGGTTCATTAGTTTATTTCGCAGCCAATTTTAACACATGACAAATAGCTATAGCTAAGGCATCTGTCGCATCATCCAGATGCCCACCTTTCCAATTTACTTTAAGCTTATTCCTTTTCCTGCCATTAGCGCCTAAAAACTTCCTGACTCCTTCATGCACCTGATTTTTATCCGCCCTGCCTGATCCAGCCACCATCAGTTTTACCTGCAAACCTGTATAATCCTGAAATGGAAGCCTGTTCTGGGAAGCGGTCAACATTATAACCCCCCTAGCCTGACCCACCATGATAGCTGTTCTGGTATTTGCCCCAAAAAATAACATTTCACAAACCATCTGATCAGGCTTATACTTTCCAATTACATCAGTAAGTTCTCTATAAATCATACCTAATCTGTCCTGCATCAATTTCTCTTTAGGTGTGCTGATATTTCCATAGGTAATCAGTTCGATATCATAATCAAACTCTCTTCCCAAAATATCATCAGGTATTTTGATAACTCCGTAACCAGTAGTAGCAGTTCCAGGATCAATTCCTAATATAATCATAGTCGTCAGCTGTCAGCTATCAGTCATCAGACAATTCAGAAAAGTCTGAAAGCTGAAGACTGATGACTGAAGGCTATATTAATTTCTCATCTATATCAAAATTGGCATACACTTTTTGCACATCGTCCAAATCCTCTAATCTTCTAGCAAACTCCAACACTTTTTTAGCTGACTCTGAATCATTTATAGAAACTAATATGTTTGGTTTAAACATCAACTCTTGCGACTCCACTCCAAAACCAGCCTGAGTAATTTTATTACCCATAGTACTCAATTCTGAGCTTTCTGTATATACTAAATATTTTCGTATGCCATCTTCTTCAAAACTCTCTATATCTTTTGCTCCTAAATCAATTAATTCTAAGGTTTCTTCTTCTTCACTTTTAACTTTTAACTTTGCACTTTGAACTTTGATTTCCCCACATCTCTCAAACATATAAGCTACACTTCCCTGTCCTGCCATGTGCCCTCCGTCCCTTTCAAAAATATTTTTAATTTCCTGAGTAGTTCTCATTTTATTATCTGTCACTCCTTCTATCAGAAAGGCAACCTTTGCAGGACCAAAACCTTCATAAATTACCTCTTCTAAAGTCTGTCCAGGCAGTTTACCTAAACCTCTATCAATTGCTCTCTGAACATTTTCTTTGGGCACATTAACAGTTTTGGCTTCTTCTAAAACTGCCCTGAGCCTGGGATTTGCTTCTGGATCCCCTGAGGAACCAAGTTTAGTGGCAATAGTAATAGCATTAGCAAGCTTAGTGAAGGTTTGCCCACGTTTGATATCTGCTACACCTTTTTGTCGCTTTATTGTTGACCATTTAGAATGCCCGGACATGAAAGATATTTTAACACACCGAGGAGTTCTTTAGTTACCATCTCTTCCCTTACTCTTTCAAACTCCAAATTCATTTTTATTTTTGAACCAGAATACCCCGTCAGCTTGCAGCGGGGAGGGGTTCATTTCTAACCTTGCTAAATCTATCTTTGTAGCAAATTTTTTAGTTAGTTTTTTAATATCTCCACCAGTAATCATTCTTTCACCCTAGGGGTGGATTTAGGTTTACACACCAGGATCAATGATTATTCCATTATTAAATCTTTAATATAAGCCAACTTTCTCTGATAATCTACCTGATCAGCAACAAATTTAATATACTTTTCCTTTGTCCCAAACATTTTTAGCAAGAAAATGGAACTGATAAAAGGAATTTGTTTATCTGCAGCATATACAGAATATGAAGTCCACTCAAAACTTGCTAGCTTATCAAATTCAATGATATATGCAGTGACTGGGTTTAAATGAATGTAGCGCGAGACATGGATAAATTGTTCCTCAGTTACAATTCTTTTGGCTTTAAAAGCATTTTGGAATAAAGCACCACTCCGATCATTTTTTAGATTAAATACCTTAGCAAAGCTATTTTGGAAATTTGCAAGGAATATAGCAACTCCTTTGTCTCGAATCTGTTTGAGTAGAAAATGAAAATGGTTTGACATAAAAGCAAAAGCATAAATCTCAACCAAGGGCATAACACCTCCTAGAGCATCTAAATATTGCTTCTTCAATTGCTCAGGAAGGCTTTTAAATCTAGATAATCTAATTTTTTGAGGAAATCGATAGTAATTTACTATTTCTATAGCCTTATTTAAATTTACCTTCTGATTTTGGGCAAATATGTTTGTCCCAGCAATAGAGCGGTTAAATACATGATAGATTTCATCATTGGCTAAAACCACAAACCTGTGAGGCATCTTAATATAGAGATTAAACTAATATTCCTGGGGTGTCAATATACTTTCACCCCTAGTGTGAGATCCGAATAATCTGCGAAGTAATTGACAAGGTAATTCTTACCTTCTATACTTTCTTTTTTAGATGAACTCTATCCCCATTTCTGCAAATACCACCCAACAAGCAATCGACGCAGCCTTAGATCAAAGATGGAAAGAAGCCTTAACCATCAACAAAAAAATAATCAAACTAGACCCACAAAATGTTGATGCCCTAAACCGTCAGGCCAGGGCCTATATGGAACTTGGCAAAGCTAATTTAGCAAAAAAGTATTACTCGCAGGCCTTAAAATATGATCCTTATAACCCTATTGCCCAAAAAAATCTCAAGATAATGAGATCCTTTAAATCAAATGGTCAAATTTCCAATTGGAATTGCAAAGACAGATTATCTCCTTCATTATTTTTGCAAGAACCTGGTAAAACCAAGATGGTCAATCTTTTAAATGTGGCTGAGCCTCAAAAACTATCCCAGGCTTATTGTGGAATGAAAGTGACAATGGCTATTAAAAACAGGAGGGTCACTATTGTTGATACGAATGGCAATTACCTTGGAGTCCTGCCAGATGATATCAGTCATCATTTACTCAGGCTTACCAAAGGTGGTAATAAATATGAATTATTTATTAAATCAATTAGTGTAAATAGTTTATCAGTTTTAATTAAGGAAACTTTCAGAAGCAAACGGTTTAAAAATCAGTCCTCATTTTTGGATTATTCACCTTCCAGTAATACAACAAACATCATCACCTCTTTGGAAGGAATAAGAAATGAAGAAGAAACAGAAGAACCTGAAGAAGAACAAAATCTTTAAATCTTAATTAGCTGAGTGATTTCAGAAGAAGTTAAAACAGATATCCCGCTATCGTTGCTTACACTCCGCAGTTGATAAAAACCCATCATTTGTTCTTTAGAAAAAGGTCTTGGAATTTTAACCAGTTCACCAGCGCCTAAATTTTGCAGTAACGGGATAAGTACTTCTCTTCTTTGAAGGTCCTTGTTAAAAAAAGCAGCTCGGATTTGAGTTCGATTTTTGCCAAGAACTACCTGCCAAAAAAATTGATCTTCATCTGCAAACTCAGGCATATTTCTAAAAATATTATTTAGATTCTCAGAGCTGATATTTTTGCTATTCTTCATACCTATTTCCCAAGTAGAAGTGTCCTCATGATTTAAATCAGCTGCATAATCTTCAAGCTCCAATAGGTTTAATCTGTCAGCAAAATTACCCAGAACTTTTTTAGGACCAAATACAGCCAGCGCAGTCTGTTTGCCTTTAAAAAGTCTTTCTATGCTAAGTATTAAACTTTCAGCATTGATATGTTCTCTCAGAGAATTTAAAATATTTTCATTAAAATTTTCTATTTGGCGTATCAGAAATAAACCATACTCTGTAGTTTTAGTTTGAGGAATCTCCTGATAGTCTCTCATTGATCGCAAGGCCAGAAGAAATGAAATCCCAACAACCAGTAAAAAAAGTATTATCCAAAGAATCATAAATTATCTGTTAGCATAGTCTTCTCCTAAAAACAAATTTATCTGTGCCCTGGAGGAAACTATGTCTTCATCCATGGCGCTAATTTTATCACACTTTGGACTGTTTGAACAATCCGAATCAAATATCTGCTGCAGCCTTGTTAAAGTTGATGACTGCTCTCCCAGTACCTGCGTTTTTTGAAGAGCTGATTTAGCGTTTGAAGTAATAATGACATTGCCTCCTAAATTAGTAATCAGCCTTGCCCATTTTTGGGCAAGCTGTGGATGATTTGTTGCATTAAACACAGCTATACTTTTGTGTTCTGAAACAATTACAGGATCTTGTAAATCTGATAAAACGCTATCCAGCTTAACTGGATCAGTGGTAAAAATGGGTGTGCCGTCTGCCAAATTTTCCTTATCCAATACATTAAACTTTAAAAGATCTAAGGTTTTTATCTTGTCAAACCTAACTGAGCTTATGCCTTGTTTTAATTGCAGTAATTCCCACATAGTCAAATCAGTCTGGACAGAAGTTAGCAAATTGACTCCCGAGAGAGGATTTTTCCTCAATGTGTCAACCAATCGAGCAGCAGATTGAGGAGGTTTTAGAACACTCAAATCAACAAAACCATCTATCGGAATAGCAAAAAAATTGGTTAATGTTTCTTTTAATAACTTATCCCCTCCGAGCCCATAAACACTACGAACCTGCCAAGATCCAAATCCACTAGGCGCTTGCAAAAAAGTTTCATCAGGAACATTAATGATTATTACTTTATTATCTTTAGGATTATATGAAAGCAAAGAGATGTCTGAGGAACGCACCAGAAGATTAATATTAAATTTCCCCTCCCAGCTATAATTTTTGGAACCGAAAAAATTTTGAGCAAAACGTATTGACCAGGATATAACCAGCAAAATAAACAAAAGACCCAATACCCCTAAGGCAAGTTTAGTTCTCCTTCCTCTTGAAATCTTAGACCTAACTCGTTTCTTGGGCATATTTCCAGTGTATCAAGATCGCATCTTACAAGTAAATACTTGCCATTTAGTTCATTACAGGATACACTAAAATCGGAGGGAGGTGAATTTAATGAATCCAACAGATCCAAATCAAGGTGGAATGCCTGCTGATCCAAATCAGGGAGGACAATCAGCTCCAGTTGCAGATCCAAATGCAGGACAACCTGCACCAGAAGCTCCTGTAGCTCCTGTAATGCCAGAGGCTCCTGCCACACCAGAAGCTCCTGTAACACCAGACCAAAGCGGGCAAAATCCAGCAGGTGGTGCGCCAGTAGTTTAAGAAGATTAATTAAAAGAGGGAAGATTTAAATTTATTCAGTCTTCCCTCTTTAATTGCCTCTCTCATTTTTTTCATTAAATTGGTTATAAAATAAATATTGTGATAAGTTGCTAAATTGTGATACAAAATCTCTTTTGCCATATAAAGATGACGCAGATAGCTTCTGGAAAAATTTGCGCAAGTATAACAAGAACACCTTGGGTCAATGGGTTTTTTATCTGAAATAAATCTGCTTTGGCTGATACTAAGTATTGAGAAAGGCGAAATATATAACGAGCCGTTTCTGGCCCGCCTGGTGGGCGCTACACAATCAAAAAAGTCTATCCCTCTTTCTACTCCGTTAAACAAATCTTCCACCTCTCCAATACCCAACAAATGCCTTGGTTTATCCTCTGAAACTTCTTCCAAACTCCAATCAATAATCTGACAAAGAGTTTTTTTGTCTCCATAAATACCTCCTATGGCTATAGCATCAAAATTATCATCAGTAAATCTGGCAGATTTTATTCTTAAATCTTTATGAGTACCACCATGGATTACCCCATACATCAGTTGTTTGCTTTTTAATTTTTTCAACTCTTGCAGGCTTTTTAAACCCCATTTTTCTGTTAAATCCAAAGATTTTTGCATCTCTGCTTTAGTATGTTTTGAAGATTCATGATCATCAAAAGCCACAATCAAATCTGCCCCTAATTTGTGTTGAATTTCTATAGAATTTTCTGGAGTTAGAATATGTTTTGAGCCATCCAAATGGGATTGAAAAGTTACCCCTTCTTCTGTGATTTTGTTTAAACGGGGTCTCTGTTTTTCATTGTCAATTGTCCATTGTCCATTGTCAATTGCTTTCAATACTTTACTGGCTCCATGCTCCAAAGCTATTCCCAAAGAAAATACCTGAAAACCTCCAGAATCTGTCATAATAGGACCATCCCAACCCATAAATTTATGCAGGCCTCCAAATTTTGCTATTAAATCTACTCCAGGTCTTAACATCAAATGATAAGTATTTGCCAAAACTATCTGGACACCAATTTCTTTCAAATCCCTGGGAGATAAAGCTTTTACTGTAGCCTGAGTACCAACAGGATTAAAACTAGGGGTTTCTATTATCCCATGCGGGGTTTCTAATTTTCCCACCCTAGCCTTCCCATCTTTATGTAGAATTCTAAATTTAACCATATAGCTTACTGTGGGAACCTATGGCTACAAAAATAATTTCACTATTATTCTTTATAAAGATGGCTCGCACATCTCCTGTTACATTAATACTTCTGCAACCTGTGTATCCCCCTCTCAGAGAATGGTTATTCAAGATGGGATTATATTGATCTTTCTGGAAAAGTAGAATTCTTTCTTTAAATCTTTCCTGAATATTTTTAGGCAATTTTTTATAATCCTTGTCAAAATCCTTATTTGAGGATATGATCATAAGGAATCCAGATACTTCGTAAACTCTTTAGCTGACTTAAATTTAGGAGACATATTACGATTGTGCTTTATGTCTTCCTCCACCTTAGCAATTCTTTTTTCTAACCAGGGAGTCATCTGTGGAATATCAGAGAAAATTACCTCTCTGGTTCTGATAAAATTCCTTAAAGCAGCATTAATTACATCGGACAGGGTTAACCCCAAGTCTTTAGCTGCCTTCTGAGCATTCTTTTTAACTTCTCTATCTGCTTTGATATGAATTACGGTTTGCATAGTAACCAAAGTATACACAATGGTTACAAAAAAATCAAGAGTTGTTATCCCGTTAAAGTGAGTAAACTCACTTTAACCCCAGGCGAGGGTTTTGCGGGAGAGTTTTTCCATTTCAATCCTGGGCCTGTCTTTGAAGTAATCACCATCGTTTAAATGGGCCTTTAAAGTTTCTGCCAATAAATCCCCTGCCATTACTTCTGGAATTATGACAAAATCTGCCCCTGCTTTATATAAACCTTGAGCATCCTTTATTGTTTCTGCCCTGACAATTACCTTAGCAGCTGAATGCCTAAGTTTTAGATCTTCCAGTAAGGTTTTATTATCACTAACATCCTGGGCAGTGGAAATAATCATCTTAGCTTTATCTAAGTTTAGAATATCCAAAATCTCTGGATCACCCATATCCCCATAAATTACCTGTACCTGCTCCCCCAGTAGAGACTCTACTTGATGAGGATTGAAATCCAAAACTACCAAAGGATGTTTTTCTTTTCTAAGAAATTTAACTATCTCTCCTCCTACTCTGTGTGCCCCAATCACTACTACATGATCCTCAAGCTCATAAGATTTTATATTATCAACTCTATAGAGATTTTTTCTTTCAAAAAATCCTATCCAATTGGTCACAATCCTATATATTTGGCTTGCCTTAGAAATACTCACAGAAGATATAATCAAAGACAAAACTCCACTGGAGGCAATAATAGTCAAAGTCTGGGGGCTAACAACACCAATATCCAATCCTACCAAAAGAATAATTAAGGAAAATTCTGAGATATGAGACAAATTTATAGCAACATGAAACATAGTATGTTTTCTAAATCCTAAGGTTCCTAAAAGTAAAATAAAAATTGCAGGTTTTACCACCACTGCATAGGCTGTAAAGATCAGAATTAACCAGTATGTTTGAGCAATATAATCAAAGTTTACTTTGGTTCCCAGGTATACAAAAAAGAGGGCCACAAAAAAGTCCCTCATAGGTTTAACTTTTCCCTGAATTTGAAAATGATATGGAGAGGAGGCCAAAGCTACTCCTGCTAAAAATGCCCCAATCACCACAGAAAAACCCATGAAAATAGCCAGTGATATAAAAACAAAGCACCAAGCAAGCGCAGTTAAAAATAGCAGTTCTGTTGATTCAGAAACAGCCTTAAACAAAGCGCCTAAAATATAGTGGTTTAATATCAAAGCAATAGAAAAAAGCACTAACACCTTGCCCATAAAAGCCAGTATTGGAAAAGCCTGGGTTAAACCTGTTCCTAACAAAGAAGTGGTTGAGGTAAGTCCCAAAAGCAGCACAACTGCCAGCAAATCCTCCAAAAGCAATATTCCTATTGATAATTTTCCATACAAAGACTTTAAATCTTTTTTCTCAATCAGTAGTTTAATTACCACAATAGTAGATGAAAAAGACAACCCAATACCTAAATATATAGACTCTGCAAGGGAAAATCCAAAGCTTTGCACAATAAAGGTGCCTAAAGTAGTAGTAATAAGAATTTGCAGTATTCCAGCCAAAAGTATTTGCCTGCCAAAGCTTCTAATCTCCCGCAAATCCAGTTCCATCCCTACTAAAAAAAGCACAAAGGCAATCCCTATCTCCGGTAAAAATTCCAAAACAATAGAACCTCCAACATTAAAAAAACCTACCAACGATATCAGCAATCCACCTATTAAATAAGCAATTACCAGGGGCAATTTCAGTTTATAAGTAATAAAACCTAAAACAGACGAGAGCCCTAGTATAATAGCAAGTTGTACAAAGATATTATTCATATAATTTAGGATAAGAAGATTAGAGTATCAGAATGATGAATCAAAATATTAAAGACTCATCACTAGTATCCTAGTTCCTCTTATCTTAAAACACTCTCAATACATTTCTCAGATCCTCAGGCAACTTACTCTCCAGCTCCATCCATTCTCCTGTTGCTGGATGATTAAAACCAATTTTTGCAGCATGCAAAAACATCCTAGGACACCATCTTTTATCCAGTCTGCAGACCTTTCTGCCTCCATACTTTTCATCAGCAACTATTGGATGGTTTATATGCTTTAAATGTACCCTAATTTGATGTGTCCGTCCAGTCTTAGGCAAACATCTAAGTAAAGTAAACTGATTGTAATGCATTCTCTCCAACTTTCTCATTTGTATTTTATTTAATTCATTGAAAATTGATTTAAAATTTAAAATTGAAAATTGTAAATTTCCTTCTGGCTGATATTCTGTTATAGCCTCTTTTCCACCTGGAAGAACTATGAACTTTTCCCTATCACCTGGATTCCTACCAATACTACCGACCACTTCGCCACTTTTTGTAATAGTCCCATGAACTAAAGCCAGATATTCTTTTTTAATCAGTCTTTCCTTGAATTGATGCTGCAGAGAGTCTAAGGCTTGCTGGGTCTTGGCTAAAAGCAGTATTCCTGAGGTATCCTTGTCTAACCTGTGAACTATCCCCCCTCTGGGTAAATTTATATTAAAATCTATCTGGGCAGGGTCTACCACCAAACCAGGAGGTTTATCAATTACAAGAAGAAAATCATCTTCATATATTTTCCGGACAGAATAAGAAAATTCCACAAAGATTATTATATACTTCTTCAGAAAAAGACGTAATCCTTCTCAAATCCATATGTTATAATCTCCTTCAGTGGACGAACGGGAATTAATTACTTATCTACGTAATCGTTTTGCAAAACCGCCTCATTTACAAACCTGGCTAGATGATGATTGTGAAATAATAGATTTAAGAAACAAAGCTTTGTTAGTATCTGTGGATACTTCTTCAGAAAAAGCTGATTTTCCTTCTGAAACACCTCCAGAAGAAATTGGCTATTTTTCAACAGCATTAAGCCTTTCTGATATAGCAGCTTGCGGTGGTAATCCTCTTGGAGTTTTGGTTTCTTGCTCTATTCCTCCTTATTTCGCCAGCAAAGTAGCTACCATCTACGAAGGTGTGCACCAAGCGGTAAACGATGCTGAAACTTTTCTTCTGGGTGGCGATACAAACTCCGCCGGAGAATTGAGTTTATCCATAGTCAGTATCGGTATTACAAAACCTGAATCTGTACTGAGAAGACATCAATCTAGAGCTGGTGATCTTGTTGGTGTAACTGGGATTTTGGATCGATTTAATTTTTGCTATCACCAATATATCCATGGCAAACCTATAGACTACCAAAAAGCATTTAGGCAACCAGCTTCTATCAGAGCTGGAAGAATTTTATCACAGCTGCAAGGTATTACAAGTTGTATCGATTTACCTGACGGTTTAATTAAAGCACTGAATGATACTATAACTCCAGGCCTTGGATTTTTCATAAGAGATAGTGATATTCCTATAGAAAATCTTAATCAAGTAGACAATCAACCAAATTATATCTCTGCATCGCATCCTGCCGAAGATATAGAACTTTTATTCACTGCATCGCCAAACTACAAAAAAGGTATTGAAAAATCCCTCAACAAAAATGGTCTTCCTCTTTATTGGATCGGTCATGTAACGAATAATCCAGGTATACGGGTTGAATTAACAAATGGGAAGTGTATTACTCCTATTACACAGGGATTTGTTCATAAATTAGATGGCTACAAATTATTTGAGTAAAAATTTAAAAGATCAGGAAGAGATAGATGTTGTAGATAAAACCGGTAAGACAACCGGTAAAGCAACCAGAAGCCAAGTGTATAAAGAGGGACTTTTGCATCCAGCAGTCAATATTCTAGTAATTAATAAAAAGGGACAAATATTTATCCAAAGAAGAAGCCTAAAAAAAATTCTTCCTTTATATTGGGATATCAGCGCTTCCGAACATGTAAAATCTGAGGAAAGTTATAAATCGGCAGCCATAAGAGGATTGAAAGAAGAATTATCAATCAACGCTCCTCTAAAACTTTTACGTGATAAACATATTCAAAGAAATGAGTATGTGACAGAAAAAAATCGTCTAGTAGAGTATGAGCTCGTGGAACTGTATGGTGCGGTTTATAATGGTAAGATTGAGATTGACTATGACGAAGTTATAGAAGGTAAATTTATCTCTTTTAAAAAACTTCGCGAATTAACAAGAAATAATCGTATAAAATTTTCGCCTTGGGGTCTTGATGAAATAAATTACCTTCTTGAAAATTCAAATGTTATTTCTGAATTAATACATTAAATCTAAAATGGGAATTTTTATAATTGGGTATTCTGTGCCTAAGGATTCGAGTATTTGGGACTAAATTAATAAACCACTCTTTATTATAAAATCTTCTCTTTAGGTTATGCGAATCTGGAGTTTTAACTTTAAAATATGATTCTTTCTTCTCGATATCCGGTACATCCATAATCAGACATTTGCCTCCATTACAAAGCACTCTCAGCATTTCTTTAATAACTCGAGCAGCATATTTATAATTAGGAAAATACTGAAATATTGAATGACAAAATATTTTATCAAACGACTTGTCAGGAAACGGCAAACAATCTGCCATTGCTACCACTTTGACAAATTTACTTTCTTTATCGGCATTCCCAATCATATTGGAGCTTGCATCTATACCAACTACGATGCTGGCTTTGCTTACTAATTGGTCGGTAATTAATCCTGCTCCGCAACCCACGTCACAAGTAACCTATCCTTCGAACTAAGATCTAAAACAGTTCTTGCAACAGCAACAATAGATTCTAAACCTTTTTCAGTAAGTTGTGCTAAACCATGAGCGTAACCGCTCACTTCATTAATATCACCACCCTTCAACCCTTTAATTTGATAATATTCTACCCAATCCTTGTATATTTTATTCATATTCTAATCTTATATACTAAATCACTTAAAACTTTCAACAGATAATTATTCTCCTGAGCTAACCTAACACTTATCCTCAGATATTGAGGTAAATCATAATCCGTACAATCACGAACATAGATATTATTCGATAATAATATGTCAGTTGCTTCCTTAGCATTCTTCACTTTTAAAAGAAAAAAATTCACCGAGGATGGTAATATACTGTAGCCAAGTTTTTTTAAAATTTTCTCAATTCTATTTTTTTCCTTATGGAGAAGCAATGCACTGTTTTTTAAAAAGGTTCCATTCTTAAAAATATGTATACCATTACGTTGAGCTAGGGTATTAATATTCCACGAAGGGCACGCACTTCTTAATAAAGATATTATCTCTTTTGCAGCCATACTATAACCTAAACGTAGTGCAGTTAATGCATAATCTTTTGTTAACGAACGCAGAATAATCATATTTTTAAACTGTTTTAATAAATTCACTGAACTCCATTTAGATAACACTAGATTTACGTAGGCTTCATCCAAAATAAATAATGTATTCTGCGATAATTGTTCTAGAATTTGTATAACTTCTTTCTCACTATAATAATTACCCGTAGGGTTATTCGGATTACAGAAGAAAAAAAGTTTCGGCTGTTGCTTTTTTATTATCTTGCTAATTGTATCTAAATCTAACCTAAAATCAGGTAGATTAAGTTTTATAGGTACAAATTTCGATTGTGTAATTTGTGCATAATGGAAATACTCTCCAAAACTCGGCCACAGAGAAACAACAACATCTTTCTTCCGTACAAAACAGAAAAAGAGTAGTGTGATGATTTCAGCTGAGCCATTCCCGATAAAAAGATTTTCCTCATCTAGATTATTGATACATGCAAGCAATTTCGTTAATTCGTTACTTTGAGGATCTGGGTATTCTCTAACATCGCTTAAATTAAGGCCTAACTGTATCTCAGCCGGTGGCCCATATGGATTAATGCTAACACTAAAATCGAGAATTCTATCTTTATTTAGTGAGTTAAGCGCATTTTTACCCCCATGAACACAATTTAGAAAAGGCTTTATATTACTTATATCCCCAATTCTTCTAAGAAGTGTATTCAATATTTAATAGTATACTACTAAGCACCACCAGTAGATGGTCATCTTGGAAAACAATCTTAAGAGGCATTATTTTTTTCTAAATAACTTCTAACCTCTGTTAAAACCTGATCAGGATTTAAGGCAGATTTTATTAAATACCCATCTGCGCCTAAATTAAAACATTCCTTAATGATTGCATCCTGGCCTAGATTGGTAAGTATCACAATAGAATCATTTTTATTGCTTGATGGTTGAGCTTTTAATTCACGCAGTATTTGCAAACCATCCTTTTTGGGTAACATAATATCCAGCATGACCAGACTATAACCGCCTTCTCTAAGCTTTGCTAAACCCACTTCCCCATCAGCTGCCACTTCTACCAGATATTGTTCTCCCTGCAGAAGTTCCTGATAAAACTCTCTCAAGAATTGATCATCTTCAACTATAAGGATCTTTTTTTGCTGATTATCCATAATTTGATTGTATCATATTGCTACTGGTTCCAGCCCCTTTGCTTCGCCCTGCGCCCTTACTTTATATTTTTCTGCTTCTTTCAAAACCTCAGGAGCAGCAACAGGCAAAGACACATTAAAAGTTGATCCTTTCCCTAATCCTTCTGAGACAACCCAGATCCTGCCATGCATGAGTTCTACCAGGTTTTTGGATATAAAAAGACCCAAACCTGTTCCACCAGAAGTTGCAGATGCTGTATAAGAATTATCCAGCCTGCCAAATTTATGGAATAACTGACTCATATCCTCTTTTGATATACCTACTCCAGTATCTGAAACAGAAGTTTCTACTAGCTTCCCATCACTAAAAAAATCAAAAACAATTTTTCCTCCATCAGGCGTAAACTTTAATGAATTTCCTACTAAATTAAGGAGGACCTGTCGGAGTTTTTCAGGATCAGCAAACACCTTAGGAATCTTTTTCTCCAGCACTACAAATTGGATAACTTTCTCCCGCGCTTTTGAGTAGTAAACTTCATCAACAATATCTTTGATAAGCAACAAAAGATCCACCGGCTCTGGACTTATCTCAATACTGCCTGATTCAATTCTGGAAACATTCAACATGTCGTTGACCAGATTAATCAAACGTTCTGTAGAAATCAGTACTCTGATCAAATATTTCTCCAGTTTCTCTGACAGAGGAACATCTGATTTGTGCAAAGCCATCCAGGCATAAGAACGGATCGCAGTCATAGGAGTCCGGAGTTCGTGTGAGGCAACTGAGACAAAATCATCTTTTAGTTTATCCAGCTGATGCAATTTAGCATTCATTTCGTAAACCTGTTGAGTGATATTAAGCAGAGAACTTTCTGTATCTTGTAGCCTAAAGGAAAGATCAACAAGCTTTGTTAACATTTCTCCAAACTCAATTTCTTCTGAATCAATTTGAGAAGCATTTTTAGAGCTTCCTAATACCAAAATACCTCTGAGATCACGGGCATGTTGTATTGGTAAAACTAGTAAAGAATATATTTCATGAAACTTTGGGTAAGAAGAATTAATAAAATAAGCTACATCAGAAACAACAGCTGCTTCACCATACATCACCTTCATTTCCCACTCGCTGCCTTTTTGAAATATACCGTTTTGGTTTATAGGAGACTTATTTCCGGATGAATCAACAAAAAATGATTGCTTAACTTGCCCGCTCTCATCAGTAAACATGGCGGATAAAAAGATATAGGGGCAACCAATTGACTGAAGCGCTACAAATACTTGTGGCAAAACTTGTTCTAATAATTTAGAGCTATCTTCTATATCTAAAACAAGTTGTTGAAGCTTTAAAAAAGCAGATATTTTATCTTCAGAGACCATGCAAAACTATGGTAACACAAATTATCAGTTTTTGAGAATATCAGGTACTTCTAAGGGATTAATTTTATCTGAAACTTGAGAAAAAGCTTCTTTGCATACTTCAACTGAGGCTTGTCCAAAAAGTTTGGCAAACTGATTAACCAGATTTGTTAGGACTTCCTTTTTATTACCAGTAATTTTAACATCATCTACTCCACTAAATTCCAGCCCAGCCACTTTTTTGGCCTGATCTAGAGCAATCGGTCCAATGATCGATTGCTGCTCCTTTATTATCCTGCTGACTGCCAAAACATACGGATCCATAAGTTTTAATCGTATGATTTAAATGAAATTAAACCAATACTCATAATTGCATAGGAAGTAAAATACATTAAGTCATTCCATCCACCATTAACATATGTACCTGCTCCTGCAGCGTATAAAAAACCATACTCAGTTAAAAATTGGAAGAAAAAAGCGCCTATCAAATATAAAATCCTACTTCTCATGGTGCCACCCAAAAGGCTTCTCGACAACGTCAAGGTGAATAAGGCTATTGAAACTGGCAAGATTTCTCCTAAAGGATACCCAAAATCTAAAAATGTTTTTACCAGATCAGAAGTATCAAAACCTATATCTTTTAGAAAAAGAACGTAAGCAAAAGCAAGT
Source organism: uncultured Gammaproteobacteria bacterium (assembly GCA_964415615.1). Lineage (GTDB taxonomy): Bacteria > Patescibacteriota > Microgenomatia > Daviesbacterales > UBA10151 > UBA10151. The sequence goes on along the minus strand of CAYQAW010000002.1, from coordinate 10,697 downwards.
GCAATTAAAGGAATAAATAACGCTCCTATTTTTCCTCTTTTAGTTTTAAGTGAAAATTTTGCCCCTGCTGCCCAGGCAAACATTAAGGCGCCTAAAGTATACGCTGGTATAAGTGCAAAATAACCAGCATCTGCAAAAGAAGGATAAGGTGTTTCAACTTTTGCTATCACATTATAATATGTCCAAACCTGCAAACCAAACCATTGACCGAGCAATCCAAAAGGTAATAAAATTAACCCCCTTCCTAAAATACTATTCCAACCACCCCATTTTTTAAAAGAAATATAAAGACCATACAATGCACCACTAAAACCGATTAGACCATAAAACCAATCGAATAGGTAAGCTTGCATGGTATTGGTTAAATTACCTAATTGAAGATATACCCACCAAGCGAACGTCAGAAGATAAAGAAAAACAATCCAATAAGTAAATTTTGATTCTATTATTGTTTTTAACATCTAAATTTAGAATAGATTAAAGTTTTTTAAAAAGCAAGCGATAGATTAACCTCTATTTTTTGCCTTTAAGAAAATTATCCCTTTATATCCTGTATAACCGACTAACTGTTCATCCTCAACTTCAGCTGGTATAGAGTATGAAGAAAAACTCGTCTCCTCAAATCCCAGCTTTGTTAAAACTTGGATTATATCCTCTTCTATAATCCTGGTAGCAGGAAAAGTTTTTTTACCAACGTGGTAATATTTTGCATCTTTAATTGCTGTCATAATAAGTATTCCATCTTTTGTTAGCATTGAACAAACATTAGCAATCAGACTTTCCCAAATATATTTATTATCTGTAATAGACTCTGTGACAAAATTTGTATTTATAATATCATAGAAATTCCGGTATTTTTTATCTATTGGATCTTTTTTAAATGCATCACAATGTAAAAATCTCGTAATTTTCTTTCTTACCAATTTTTCTCTGGCAATAATCTGTTTTTTTGTCACCCTTTTATTTCCTTCTAGGAATAGAGCTTTTTTGAAATATTTGCGCCAATTGAAAGCTTCTTCAGAATTATTCTTCCATAATCTAATTTCATCCAAATTTGTATCTAAATAATCTGCAAAATGAATAGCTTTAACTTTTGAAGCTGCAGTTATTAAGGGATATATTGTCGGCCCACCTCCAAATTCAAGCAAAATTGAACCTTTTGGTATATCTTGATAAATCTTTGAGAAAAATTCCAAAAGACTAAGATTTTCAGAACCAACTTTAGAATAATAAGCTTTCAAGTAATGTTTTGGCTCAAAGCTTTCGAATTCCGGTTCAATTACAACTTTGTGCATAATACTATTTTTCGGGAATCGAAGTTTGTATAAGCAGTATTCCTACTATTGTTAGTATAAACCCTATGACCCATTTTAGAGAGACTTGCTCACGAAAGATAAAAAAAGCGCTGAAACTAACCAATACTGCCACCGCTGCTAACCATATAGGATATGACGCAGATAAAGTTGAATATTTCTGACTTTCTGCATAAAAAGCAACTGTTAGAAAACCCAAAACATAACCTAAAATAGCAAACCACCCTCTATTGCCCACTACCCTAAAAACAGTTACAGAAATAGCTTCAGCTACCGCTGATCCAAGTACCAAAAACCAAAAACTTTTGGGCCAGATAGACCAGAATAATCCCCAAGTTTTGGAGAAAAAATTTATTACAACATCCATTTGATATAAATATTATCACATAATAATCTTGTGTTTAATACACCTTGACATGAAGCGACCTTAAACTTAAGAGTGCTACTGTCATTACGAAATAAGCAGTAAGATAAATAAAATCCATATAATTTCCAGAATAAAAACTGCTCGAGTTATATAGAAAGACATAGTCAGCAAGAAATTGGAAAACAAGCGCAACCAATACTAATAATGCTTTTGACCTCAAAATACCATCCATGATATTTCTTGAAAAAATAAATGTTATTATGGCAATAGAGATATAAATTGCTTCACCGAAAGGATACCCAAAATCCAGGAAAACTTTCAAAGGATTACTCCAATCAAAAGTGTAATTTCGTAAGAAAAGAATATAACCTATTGTCAGTATAATAATTGGAATTACCAAAGCAATCATTTTCTTCTTGAAGGATTGAATATTAATCTTGATGCCTGAAGATTTTGCCAGCAAAATTACTCCATATATGTAAAAAGGGATTGTACCGAAATAACCAATATCTCCAATAGAAGGATACGGTGCTTTTATCTGATGGAAAATAGAATAATAAGAATAAACAATTTGTCCAAACACTTGTGCAAAAAACCCCAATGAAAACATAAAAATAGCTTTGCCAATAAGTGTTTTAAAACCTCCCCAATTCAATGAGGTATGGATTCCCCAGATTCCTCCAAAAACCGCCATCAGACCATAGGTTGCTGAAAAAATATGGTACATGAAGTTATTTTTATCAATAAACAGCTGAAGAAAAACCCACCATGTGACGAAAAAGGAAAATATGAAGATAGCAATAATCATTAAATATGATGATCGAGGGTAATCCAATTTGTTTCGGACAAAATCTTTTATTGCCGGATGTATTCTGTATCTATTTTTTAATGAATGTTCAATAAGAGAAAGATCAACCAGATCTTGTAGAGTTTTGGTTGTAGCTGGTATTGAAAGACCATTTATATACCCTATGGTTTTGAGGGAAAAATCTTTTCCTTTAAATATAGAAGCAGATACTAGAACTGATTTCATTATACTATCAAGTTTGTTATAACTGGCAGCAATAGCTGCATATAAATTTTTATCTTCATAATACAAATCTTGAAAAACAGACTTTTCATTACTAAGCAAACTGGGAAACTGAATAGCGCTAAGTTTTGAATGTAATAACTGTCTAGCCAAAATATGAACAGCCAGTGGCAGGTTCTCCACCTTCTTGGTAACTTTAAGAAGATCATTTGGACTATTTTTTTTAAATTTATCTTTTAAAATATCCTTAAAAAGAGATAAAACCTCACTGTCAGTAAAGGGATTTAACTGAATATCTATAAAACGAATCGGGGTTTTCAAATGACCTTTTTGAGATGTAATAATAGTTGTACAAACTGGAGAATTAGGTATCAGTAAATGGATATCATCATATAATTCACCACTATCAAGGAAGAGTAAGACATTTTTAGCAGCAAGCAACGATCTAACAATAGTTGCTCTAACTTGTAAATTATTGATATTACTTATATCTTCACCAAATAAATGCGCTATTGAAAGAAGAATATCCATGATATTATCTTCTTCAACCTTGTACCATAAAACCCCGTCCTTAAACCTATCTTTCAAAAGATGACCTAGTTTTATTGCCAATGCTGTCTTCCCCACTCCGGCAGCGCCATGAATGAGTATAATTTTTCCTTCAATGTTCTTTTTATTAATAAGTTCATCTATAATTTTTTCTCTTCCTTGAAAATCAGTAATCTCATTAGGAACTTGAAATATTGGGTTACTAAGTTTTATTGGAATTTTCTGTAACTCTTTTTCAGATAAATATCCTTGATTTGCTGATGCTAGAAGCTCATTAGCTTGACTAAGTGAATCAATAGCTTTCCGTTCAACGAAAATTTCAAGAAGTTTCAAGATAACTGTGCGGTTTTGAGGAATCCTGGTCCCCTTTTGCCAGTGGGAAAAAATACTATCTTCGTAGACAAACCCTTTTTCAGCAAGCAAACGGCCCAACTGCGAAAGGGTAGAAATTTCAGATTTTAATCGATACTTTTTAAAAAGCACTCTAAACCTATCTGCTGCTCCAATCATTAGGGCGATTCTACCACAAAGCTTGTCAGCTTTCCTGACAAACTTGTCATGGCCTAGGCATCATAAAAATGGGATAGTCGTCTTGTAAATATGAAACGAAATCGGAAAATAAAGTTACTAGATGCTAAAACCCCACTCGCACAAGCTCTTCTTGGACACAGAGTAGGCGATGAAATTGAATTTAGAGTAAATAAAAAAATTCAAAAAGTAGTCATATTAGAAATTCAATAACATGCCAGCAACTCAAGAAATAGCTCTAAATTATGGTGCTGTAGCTCTTTACTCTGGAGGAGTAGATTCAACAGCAGCTCCTTTACTTGCTAAAGAAAGACTTCATTGCCCAATACTTCTTCTGATGATAGACCTTGGTGAATCTCAAGATAGTATTGAACGGGCAGCCAAACGAGCTCTAATGTTGGGTATGGATTTTAAAACAACTGACGGTAAAGAATCGTTTGCAACCAATTACCTATCTGAAGCTATCCGGATGAATGGTAATTATTGGGGATATCCCTTAATCACTCCTCTTTCGAGAGCATATATTATGGAAGTTGCAGCCAGGTTTTTACCAGACGACAGACCTGCATATGTAATTCATGGCTGCACAGCCAAACAAAACACCAGATATAGAATCGAGAAAGCTTGCTCGCTATATCCAAATATGGTGCCTATTGGTCCTTTTGTCACAAACCCTCAAAGTAGGATAGAAAAGATTCAATTTCTTGAAAGATTTGGCATTACATCAGGTAAAGGTGCCTTATTTGCTGAAGATCAAAATATTTGGGGCAGAGCCTATAGAAGGAGATCCTCTAAATGACTTAAGTGACATTGAAGAAAAAAATGTTTTTACTTTAACTAAACCATTAAGTGAAACTCCTGATATAGCTCAAAATTTCTCTTTAGATTTTATAAATGGTATTCCTATAGCAATAGATGGACAGGAAATGCCACTTTATCAAATTGTTATACGTTGTAGTCAGCTTGGAGCAGCTCATGGTATAGGAAGAATTATTGGTTTTGAGGATACTATTCCGGAGTTAGGACACAAGGAAATGGGAATTTACGAATCTCCAGCTAGTGAATTAATATATACTTTGCATAGATTTATCGAATCGGCAGTATTAATCCAAACAGAAAGAAGGATAAAAAGAAATATGGATCAAGAGTGGGGTGAAATAGTCTACCGTGGAGGTTGGTTCGATGCCAATAGAAGAGAATTATCCGAGCTAGCCATAGCTTTTCAAACCAGAGTTCAAGGTAGAGTTGTTGGAAAATTGTTTAAAGGACACGTTATAATTGGTTCTTCAAATATTCCAGAAAACAGATTAATAAAACAGGACCATTCTCTAGGTGCGTATTAAATCTTTTATGAAGCAAAATTTAGCTCTTTTATGTATTGACCTGCAAAAAGAATATTTTAATAAAAACAGACCGCTTTTTATTTCTGAAGGGAACAAAGTATTAAAAAATGGTGCACAACATACTGCTTCTAGTACAGGAGATGGAGTAAATTATGGTTACGAACAATTCATCATGGGTATTACAAAGATACACGTCTTAAATATGCTATATGGGGGTGGATGTTGTAATCGCTTCAGGTTAGGTCAGTGTGGCGAAGGAATTAGATATCCTCGTGTTATATATACAGGTGAGGTAAAACCCTGTTTGTACTCAGGTGTAGGAGTAATTAAAAATGATTCTACTAACCTTGAAATTGGACAAGTACTAGAAGAAGCAAAACAATTTATCAGAGGACTTTCGGTAAAACCTTTTGATGTTGTTCCTATTAAACCCCACTCAGCATATAACTACCATCCCACATCACCAGTAATAAAAGTGCTTTTATTTATGGAGTTATTAAATATTAATAAATTACCCAGGTGATAAAATTTATACCCATCATATTCTAATCTAGTTCCCTGATTTTAATTCTATTATCTTCTTGGGTAGATCAAATTTGACTATAAAAATATCAAAAAAGCCTTTCTGTCCAACAATTCCATATGAATTGGAACGAATATCCATAAACCCAACTTCAATTTTAAATTCAAAACTATTAACCACAATATAAACCGTATGAAGATATACATCCTCTGGAAATCCAGTAGCACCTATAATTTGTTTCTTGACCCCTTTTACAAGATCAATATCCAAAATCTCAGCAAGACCTGCATCAAAAATACATATATCCGCACCTGAATCAACTAGTACTTCATAAGGAACTTCTAAATTATTGTACTTAATCTCTATAGGAATGACTGGTCTTAAGATATCTGATCCGTAGCTTTTATATTTAAATTTCATTAACTGTGAACCCTACATAAGTGATAAGCTTTGTAGGCATACGGGTTAAAATCGGCTTCTTAAAACCTTTTTTCAAAGCCCGATCCCATGCTTCTTTAGCAGTTTTTCCTGAGGCCAGAACAGTTTGCTCATCTTTAGCCAAAGCTACCCATAGACCCTTATAATTTTTATATATTCCACTCCAATCAATTGCCTGCATAACACATCAATTATACTCCAACTTTAAAAGCTAAAACAAGCTGATAGATTTTAATAAAATTATTCCCAGCCTTCTGATTGATAAACAGCTAAAACTAAAACAGAGGTAGGGTGATCCTTGATTTGGGTAATGGAAGTAGCTGATTTAGCCTTTTGAGGATCAAACTTAATGTGTCTAAACCTGCATAAATCCTTTAAAGATCTACTGATTCTGCTTTCAATTTCAGACTCTACTGCCAGCCTGGTCTCCCCTTTAATCTCATGTTCTACAAACATACCCCTGCCGTCTTCTATTTGGTACCAACCCAACCCTGCAGCTATAAATTTGCCTGCTTCTTCACTCCTGATCTCTGCTTTGATGACATATAATTTATGACCATATTCAGCATGAGGGGAATTATATCTTTTCATCTTGGAAACAATAGATCCAGGAGGAATAATAGAAGACAGGGTAATTAAATTATAGTTGTAAACTCCAGCATCTTTTAAAGCAGCATCAAAAGCAGACAGTGTGGTCCTGCCACTGCCTACCCCACAAATTACCTGAATATCCATACTAAGTTATTATGTTTCTTGATAGTATGCTTTGTCAAATTTTCCCACAACAAATTGCTCTATTTTGTAGAGGTATGGTATAATCCAGTTATTGTATTTTATTCTATAGGATAACCTATGAATATTAAAGAAGGTTTGGACGGATCCGTTTCAAACCAAAAAAGAAACAGCGCTCCTTCCACAGAGACACCGTTATCTATTAACGGTACCTTAAAATTGGCTTTCAGTCAAGGGGTAAATTTTAGAGAATTCCCCACTTCTGTAAAAGAGATTTTCTCAGGTGGCAGACAACCTCAGGATAAATGGTACCGCCCATTAGTTCTTACTACTACTGCAGCAGTTGGCGCTGGAACCTCTATTGCGGTTGTTTCCTTATCTAATCCACAAACACCTTCACTAATAAAAACATTGACACAAACAGCCACAGAATTAATAGGAAGGATGCTTAATGGCTAATCCGGAGAGAAGACATACAGGATTACGTGTGGCTCTGGCTGCTGCTTTAGGATTCTCAGGCACAGCAGGTGCAGTGCTTGCAGGAAAAGCAATTTTGGAGGGAACTTCCAGGCAACCAGTCAGTGCCAGTGAAAATCAAGAAGGAGGTATTATGCCTTCTTTAAAAACCTTTAACGAGCTAGTCACTCAAACTCCTTTCCCAGCTCCACCAACAGTTACAGAAACTTCAACTGTTACTTCTACCAGCACTGTTACCAACACTACAGAACCTACTGCTTCAAATACACCAACAGGAACAGCAACAGCAACTAGACCAGCAAGTACTGCAACAATTACTGCAACAGCAACAGAAGTGCCTCCTACCAAAATACCAGCCACAGCTACTATTAAACCCACAGAAGTTCCTCCTGCAAAACCTGAACCTACCAAAATTCCTACCCCAAAACCATCACCTACCCCTGTTCCAGCGGAACAGCCAACACCTGTTCCAGCACCTGAACCAGCTCCCCCTCCAAAACAGGAACCTAAACCTGAAGCTCCTGCTACTGCTTTTCCAAAAGAAATTGGAAGTTTAGAAAGAGATGGAGTAATGATTCATAATATGGGTTCCAGAGTAGGAGTAATTGATAACAGAGAAGATCCACAAAATAACTGGGCAGCAATAGTGGCTGTTGCCAAAAAATATGCTCCTGGAGACAAGTTTGAGTTTTTCTTCTATGATAATCCAGATGATGTACCTTGGCCTAAAGATAAAACATGGTATGATCCTAGACAAGATCTATCAACTCAAATTCCCAGTCTGAGAGAAATACTCAGATTATACGTCATCAAAACCTCAGCTGGTGTATGGCAAAAACATTTCAGCCTACCTTCTTCCAATCTCAACACTGAAGGTGGAAATAAACTGAATAGATATATAACCTCTAATACACTACATTTTATTTATACTAGAGATGAGCCGAATAAAACCTGGGGGCCTGATTTTTCAGCTATCCTACGTCAGCACGCCCTTGATCCATATAACAGCGGTAAAATGAATTTTAGCTTAAAAATGGTTCGTTAATAGCTTGTAATTCTCCTTTATTTATTCTATATTTACAACATGGATCCGTCTGTCCAACCCCCACCAGTTGCTTCTAAACCACTTATCCATCCTTCTCTCTCGTCCCGACCAATTTTGATTACTGTTTTCTTGGTAACTATATTGTTAAGTTTCCTGGCAGGATACTTTTTGTCCAAATTCAACAATTCCAGGAATCAATCTGCAACTATACCAAATAAATCCAATCCATCAATACCAGCAGTAGCGACTGCTTTGAATATCAGTCTACCAATTGAAACTTCATCTTCAGCTGTTAAATCTTTATATGCTGTCTATCTTTTATCAGGAGTAATAGATAGCATAACTCCTGTTATTAACAATAATAAAAATGGTTATGAAATCCAGATTTCAAGCCCTACAGGGCCATTGGTTGATCAAAAATTCTTTGCAAATAATCAAACCACTAATGTTGTTAGTTTAGATAAGCAGAACAAGGAAACAAAATACCAGCTCTCCATGCTTAAAAAAGGTGACCCAATCCAGATTAATTATCAGCTGAATATCAAAAAGAGTTCAGAGGCTCAAGTAACCAAGATAATGGTTTTGCAATAATGATCAAAAAACTCTTTTTGATTCTCATTTCGGTTTTATTTGTATTGGTTATAGAGCCAAACATCAACACTGTCTCAGCCGATTGTATTGCAACCGGAGCATTTGGTGATTGTAGTTGTAGTATTGCTGGTTGTGACGGATTACGGTACGCACCCGGATTAAATGAGGAAACTGGTGACCCGTGTCGAGTCCAGGAATCCTGCAACACTACCCCAAATAGTGATAGTTGTGGCACACCGGCGCAAGGAGGCAGTTGTAATATGACTAATCATAATTCAGTTTCTTGTGGTAGTGGAAGCCAATGTACTGGTGTCCTAGGAGATGGTTGTGGTTATTGCCAAAGCCCAGTTTGTAACAATAATGGGTTTCAGGATAATGGTGAGACAGGGGTAGACTGTGGAGGTGGAGGATGTGGAGCTTGCGCACCCAGTGGTGGTGGAGGAAGTGGAGGTGGTGGAGGTTGTCCAACCTATCAATCATCAGAAATTATCGATTCAGGTACTCTAGGAAATTGTACTGCAGTTATAACTCACAAAGGTTGGGATGCAACAGATAAGGAAGCTGTTGGTTGGCTTGATGGTGGGCGCACCTGCCCCAATAACCGAGATTGTACCAGGACCCTTAAGATGAACGATAGTGGAGCTACCTCAAAATGTGATGTTAACTTGCAATTTGATAATAGATGGAATTGGAATTCCAGCGGTCTCCTAACTGATCTTACCTTTACCACCAGTATTACATCAAAAAACGCTGGACATACTCTTAAGGCAGGTGTAGATTTTGACTTTTATAGAACAGATTTATCTTCATCTGGCGCTGGTTGCTATATCGATACTACTCCCAATAACGGGGTAATCAATTGCAACACTGCTCCTTTCACTAACAATTATGTTCACCAAGTTACAAATAGTGGGTCAACTAGCACTACTGTTAAAGTACTCTACTGCGGAGATGGTATTTGCGCTTGCACTGAGACCTCAGCTAACTGTTTGACTGATTGTTACGGAACAATTCAGGGATATAAAGTACAAAATAGTAATTGGAATCAAACAAGCACTGATTGGACAACAGCCAAGGCACAAACCATCACCATTGATGGAATACAGTTAGAACCTAATACTAATCCCTACTTTTCCAGTAGGCTTACTACTCAAACTAACCACACTGTAACTACGACAGTCCCACCAAATTATTCAGCAGGCTATACTCTTTGTTACAATAATATTACTTGCCATAATAATACCCCTACTTCAGGATCATCTGTTACTATTAATATTCCCACTCCAAATGGATATGCTGATCTATATTGGCACTATAGCCCTTGTCCAGCTGAATTTGATTGTCTCACCTTAGGCTGCCATACCACAGATGTAGCTGGTAAATCAAATGGGGCTTGTGGAACTAAGACCTGTCCATCAAATGCTCCAGCAGCTGGAACTTGCCCTACTACCTGTCACACTAATACCCAGTATGTTTCAAATGGTGCTTGTGGTCAAACAACCTGTCCATCAAATGCTCCAGCAGCTGGAACTTGCCCTACTACCTGTCACACTAATACCCAGTATGTTTCAAATGGTGCTTGTGGTCAAACAACCTGTCCATCAAATGCTCCAGCAGCTACAAATTGTGGTACTGCCACCTGTCAAACTACTACCCCAACTTATTATACTGGTTCCAGCTGTAGTGCTTCAGCCTGCTCTAATTATAATGCTTTTCCAACGGCTACAATACCTGCTTGTCGAACAAGTAATGGTTCTGGAT
>CAYQAW010000001.1:0-128231 GCA_964415615.1 uncultured Gammaproteobacteria bacterium | reverse complement strand
TGCATTCATCCCCGCCATAAAAGATGGCGGGGTTTTCTGCTAGTGATTATAAAAAGTTATAAATGAATCTATATGACTGCGGATTCAAGAAAGTTTAATTCTGATTTTTGACTGTCAAAAGAAACTTTAATTCCTATTGGCATTGGAATATTTAAGGTTAGATGACCAAAGTCTAGATTGGACATAATTGGGAATCTATAATCTTTTAAGATATCTAAAACTAGTTCCTTTACTGTTGGTTCAATTACTTCTTTTTCCCTGGCAGGCTTTATATAAGTAATTTTTCCAATCAACATTCCAGAAATTTTATCCAAAATTCCAGCATATTTCAGGTGAGTTAAGTATCTGGCAATATTATGCAGAGGTTCCCCTACTTCTTCCCAATAAAGTATTGCTCCTTCAAAAGCTTTTAAAGTAGGCAAATAATCTGTTCCAAGCAAATTGGCAAAAAGATGCAAGTTTCCTCCAATTAAATGCCCTTCTGCCTTCCCTTTTCTCCAATCTTCCCATTCAGTTAAAGGATCAATTTTGCCTGCAGGTTCTGCTTGGGTTAAAAATTTTAAGAAAAATTCTATATTGAAATGTAAAACATCATCCATATGAAAGCCAACCATATGACATTTGGTATAAAAAGCCATATGAAAATTGGTTACATCAGACATACCTATAAAGGGTTTAGAGTTATTAGTTATGAGTTCATAGTCCAAATATTCCAGTACTGAGCTTGCAGAATAACCACCAGTTTGAGCCATAATAGCTTTTATACTTTTATCAGCAAACATACTATTTATATCCTCTGCAACTTCTTTAGGAGTTCCAGCAGCCCACCATCTGGTCTTTCCTATTGTTTTTCCCTCTTTAATCTTAAATCCTAAATCTTGAATCATTTTCTTACCTCTTTCATAATTTTCTTTAAAAGAAGGAAGCACTGGCAAAGAAGAAGCCACAATTCCAATTGTGTCTCCAATATTTAACTTTTGCGGTTTTCTAATTGTCATAGCGATTAGCTTGATAATTATATAAGAGGAGCGCCATTGAACTTATTCAAGGCGACCTGCTTATACAACTTTCATTAAAGCATTATACAAAAGAAGAAGAAAAATAATTACTGGGTAAATTTAACTGTAGCTGTAATGGAATCAAATACATTATTTGCTTGTCTAAGCTGTTGCATGCTAAGGTGATTATCTTGTATATAATAAGTGATACTCGCCAGACCTTGATCACCAGTATTTTTATCAATGACATTTCCTATTAGTAAAGTTACTTCTGGTAAAGTCCCCCTAATTAATTCCTGTTTAATTGCTTTATGCCCATCAATCAGGAGATTTTGCTGTGATACCAATTTAACATCGTTTATTCCAGAAGCATTTAAGCTTACTGAATTTTCTTGAGCTATTTTTTCTAAGTCACCCTTGCCTAGCAAAGGCTGGATTAAAATCCAACCATTTATAGATTTATCTATCGGGGATAAAACTGGACCAATGCCACCAACTCCCGAATTAATCTTCCAATCTGGCGGAATTTTCAAACTATAAATCTTATTGTCGTATGTTTTCCAGCTGGCAACTTCAGCAGAATCAGAAGATTCAGGATTAGCAGTTGCAACAGGTGATGAAGTTGAGGTTAATTGGGTAGTTTGCTGAGATACAGAAACAGGCTTTGTTTGTTTTTGGTAGATTAAATATCCACTAACTGCTAAAGCTATTAAAAGGACTATTAATATTGGAGCTAAACCTTTTTGTTTCATCTTAACTTTAGTATAGCACATATTTTAATTTCATTTTTTAATTTCATTTTTTATCTTCAAAATGCCATACCCATACATGTATACGATCGTCTCAATGTACGTCTAAAGCATTAATGTAATTCTAGTTGGTTATTTTAACTGGTTCTACCTCTATTGTTTGTCTGTGGTAGCTTAATTTAACATCAAAATGATCAAAAAAGCCTTGTTGGCCCAAAATTCCATGGCCAACATCCGCGATCTCGGCAAAGATGACTTTGGTTTCATAAAATTTATCATCAATTCTTATTTCCACTTTACCCCAAAAGCCTTTAACTTTTTCTCCTCCTGCACCAATAAATTTAACTCTATGTTCCGGCATTAAGTCTATCTCTAAGCTATCTGCAATATCTAAACCAAAAATACAATAATCCGCTCCTGAATCAATTAAGCCAGCATAAAACATAATCTTTGTTTGAGATTTCAAGAACAAGGGAATAATAGGTCTTTTTATCTGAGAGGTTGCTTCAAAATACGGAAAGATCATTTAATCATGTAAGGTCCTACTATTGGGAGAATCTCTTTGGGTATTTGCATTACAAGTGGTAATTTGAAACCTTTTACTTCAGCCTTTTTCAGGACATCTTTTAAAGTCTTTGCGGAAGCTATAACTTCCGGATTAGATTCATACCTTTTTAAGGCTACCCATCTGCCTCTATAGTATCTATAAATCTTTTTCATATCTATTGTTTTCATAGCCTAATTTTACCATCAAACTAAGGTCTTGACAAGGTATTAGCAGTCATGGTATGTTAGTGCTAATGGCAGATCTAACAGAACGCCAACAAGCACTTTTAAAAGCAATTATAGAAGAATATATTGAGTTTGCAGAGCCAGTAGGTTCTGAGATTATTGAAAAAAAATATGATCTTGGAGTCTCCCCTGCTACTATCAGGATTGAAATGAGTAGACTAACAGATATGGGGTATTTAAGACAGCCTCATACATCTGCAGGCAGAGCACCAACATCAATGGGCATGAAATTTTATATTGCTCAACTCATGAAAGAAAAGCAATTATCTGTGACAGCAGAGGTTTCTATTAAGGAAAAACTGATGTCTAAAAGGTATAAGCAGGAAAGACTCTTAAAAGAGGCAGTTACTGCTTTGGCGCAAAGGCTTGATATGTTGGGGTTGGCAATTGATGATGAAGGAATAGTATATTATGCAGGTGTCGCTAATATTTTGGACTGGCCTGAGTTTTATGATATTGATGTAACCAGATTTGTTTTATCTTTGTTTGATGAAAACCCCAGGTTACAGGAGATTATTGGCAGAGCAGTTGGGACAGACCCAATACATATTTTATTTGGTGAAGATATGGAATTTGAATACTTAAGGCCAACTAGTTTTGTTTTTACTAAATATAATGCAGATGTAAGTAAAAGCGGAGTAATTGGGGTAATAGGCCCGGCCAGGATGAACTTTTCTCTAGTTTTGCCTTATGTAAAGTATGTCAGAAATTTATTAATGGAGGCAGCCCGTATATGAAAATTATGGATAAGAAAAAACAAAAAAAAGAACAGTTAGATGATGCAATAGAAAATGCTACTAAGTTGGGTGAAGTACAGGAATTGCAGAGGCAGTTAGCAGAGGTTAAAGTTGAACATGAAGATCTGAGGAATCAGTTAAAAAGAGCAGTGGCTGATTATCATAATTTGGAAAAAAGGGTTCAAGAAGGAAGAAGTGAGTTAACAAAATGGGGTACAGGAGAGCTACTAGTAAGACTTTTACCTACTCTAGATCACTTGGAGCAAGCACTAGCGGGAGCAGGAGAAGGAGAAAAACAATCAGGTTGGTTTAGAGGGGTAGAGCTGGCAGTAAAAGAGTTAAACCAGGTTTTGCAATCTGAAGGTTTGGAGCAAATTGGGGCAGACCCCGATTCAATCGGGGCAGATGGGCAATTTGATCCAAATTTGCATGAGGCTCTTGACACACAGGTAGGTGAAGATAATAAAATATTAAAGGTAATTAAAAAAGGGTATACTTTAAATGGTAAGGTGCTGCGCCCAGCAGGAGTGATAGTAGGTAAGTCAGAGTCTAGAGTCGAGAGTCAAGAATCTAGACAAGAACAAGAAAAACAGGAGGAAGATACTAGCCACTAGACTCTAGCGACTAGCAACTAATTTATGGCTAAAATTGTAGGAATTGATTTAGGTACAACAAATAGCGCTGTAGCAGTAATGGAGGGCGGAAAGCCCAAAGTTATTCATAGTGCTGAAGGGGAAAATATTATCCCATCTGTTGTTAATCCCCTTAAAAATGTGGTGGGAAGGGTAGCCAAAAGACAAGCAATTGTTAACCCCAAAGAAACAATCTTTTCTATCAAAAGACTAATGGGAAGAAAGTTTAAAGACCCAGAAGTTCAAAGAGACATGAAGTGGTTGCCTTATACCATCAAAGAAGGCAGGGAAGGTATGGCTGTGGTTGAGGTAGAAGGCCATGAATATACCCCACAAGAAATTTCTGCTCAAATTTTACAAAAAATCAAAGCTGACGCAGAATCCTATCTTGGTGAGAAAGTAACTGATGCAGTAATTACAGTCCCTGCTTATTTTGATGATGCTCAAAGACAGGCTACCAAACAGGCAGGAGAGATTGCTGGACTAAATGTTCAAAGGATTATTAATGAACCAACTGCAGCAGCTTTGGCTTATGGTTTGGATAAATCCCATGCTCATACCATTGCTGTGTATGATTTGGGTGGAGGAACTTTTGATATTTCTATTTTGGAACTGGGAGATGGAGTAATTGAAGTTAAATCTACCAATGGTGATACTCACTTAGGTGGAGATGACTTTGACCAGGTAATCCTAGATTGGCTCTCCGAAGAGTTTAAGAAAACTGAAGGAATAGATCTTAAAGCTGACAGGCAGGCCTTGCAAAGGTTAAGGGATGCAGCTGAGAAAGCTAAAATTGAACTTTCTTCCACCCAAGAGGCAGAAATTTCTATTCCTTTTATTACTGCAGATGCATCTGGACCAAAGCATTTGGAGATAAAGCTTAGCAGGGCAAAGCTTGAGGCAATGGTAAAACCTTTAATTGATAAAACCTTTGATGCAGTCAAGTCTGCTATAAAAGATTCCAAATTAGAAGCAAAAAATATAGATGAGGTGGTTTTGGTAGGTGGAATGACCAGAATGCCATCTGTGCAAAAAGCAGTTCAAGATTTCTTTGGTAAAGAACCACACAAGGGTATTAATCCGGATGAGGTAGTAGCTGTTGGGGCTGCTATTCAGGGTGGAGTTTTGGGTGGGGAAGTCAAGGATGTGCTTCTATTGGATGTAACTCCCTTAACTTTAGGTATAGAAACCTTGGGTAGTGTTAGAACTCCTTTGATTCCTAGAAATACTACTATTCCAGCTTCAAAATCAGAGGTTTTCTCTACTGCTGCAGATAATCAAACATCTGTTGAAATTAATGTTTTGCAGGGAGAAAGAGAAATGGCAGCAGACAACAAATCCTTGGGTAGATTTATCTTAGATGGGATTCCACCAGCTCCAAGAGGTGTGCCACAAGTTGAAGTTACTTTTGATATTGATGCCAATGGTATTTTAAATGTGACAGCACATGATAAAGCTACAGGCAAAAAACAAAATATCACTATTACTGGTTCTACTGGTTTGAACAAAGATGAAGTAGAAAAAATGACCAAGGAAGCAGAAGCACATGCAGAAGAGGATAAAAAGAAAAAAGAGGGAATTGAGATTAAAAACCAGGCAGATACTTTAGTCTATACAGCAGAAAGAAGTTTGAAAGATGCCGGGGATAAAGTTTCAGCTGAGATAAGAACAGATGTTGAGCAAAAATTAAGTGATCTAAAGTCTGTGATTCAAACAGCTAATCCTGAAGATCTAAAACCCAAGATGGATGCCCTCTCAGAAGCTTTGCAAAAAATAGGGGCAGCAATGTATGAAAAAAAGGGTACAGGTGAGGGTGGACAGGGTGCAGCAGGACAAGCAGATGGTGAACAAAAAGCTGGCGAACAAAAGGAAGAAGCTCCTAAAACAGAAGAAGCAGTTGAAGGTGAAGTAGTAGAAGAAGAAAAGAAAGAATAAGCCTCTTTGTCATTGCGAGGGTCCGAAGGACCCGTAGCAATCTTTAATTAATTTATTAAGCTCGGTTAGACCATGTCTAAGGACGTAAATTTTCACCTTATAAGAGAGTATAGTATATCATTATTGTGTATGGTTAAAAATATTATTTTTGACTGGAAAAGGACTTTATATGATCCTGACCAACAGGTCTTGATTGATGGCGCAGTAGAGCTTTTGGATTTAATTAAAAGTAAGAATATCCCCATGGTTTTAATTGGTAAGGGAGGAGATGAAATGGATGAGGCAGTAAGCAGGTTGGGGGTAAAAGGGTATTTTAAGAAAATTATCTTTGCCGAAGGGATGAAGGATCCGCGTATGTTTATGCCATATATTTCAGGAGATGATTCTAAAAAGACTCTGTTTATTGGTGATAGGGTGAGATCTGAGTTGGAAATTGGAAAAAAATTAGGCGTAACCACTATTTGGGTCAAACAAGGTAAATTTGCCTTAGAAGAACCTCTAAATAAAGATCAAAAACCAAAGTACACGGTTTCTAATCTGACTGATTGTAGGTTATTACTGCAAAATTTATTTTAACTACACAAAGCTAGCACTTTTAGCTTCAGACTGCTATAATAGATAACCATGTCTACCAAAAGGGATTACTACGAAATTCTAGGTATAACAAAGAATGCTTCAGCAGAAGAGATTAAATCTGCTTATAGAAAGCTAGCTAGAAAACATCATCCTGATATAGATAAAACTGCTGGAGCAGATACCCGGTTTAAAGAACTAGGTGAGGCTTACCAAGTTTTATCTGATCCTCAAAAAAAACAATCCTATGATCAGTTTGGTCATGCAGCCTTTTCCGCCAGAGGCGGACCATCCTCTGGATGGGATAGTACAGGTGGAGGCAACCCTTTTGGAGCTGGTTGGCAGCAAAGTGGTTGGTCAACTTCTGGAAATCCTAATGTCCAGTTTGATTTTGGAGGGTTTGAGGATCCATTTGAATTATTTGAACAAATTTTTGGTGGGGGAGGATTTGGTGGATTTTCCAGAAGAAAGCCTACTTATCAGATGAGTATTTCCTTTGACGAGGCAATAGGAGGTGTAACTAAGGAAATTGAAGTAGAAGAAAGAAATTCTCAAGGCAGAGTTGTGAGAAAGAGGATGAAAATCAAAGTCCCGGCAGGAGTAGATAATGGAACTAAGATTAGATTTGGGGATATGGATATCGTTTTTGCTGTTGCCAGAAACCCTGAATTTTTAAGAGAGGGGGCAGATATTTTCTCAGAAATTACAATTAATATTCCCCAATTGGTTTTGGGAGATGTTTTTGAGGTTAATACTGTGCAAGGTAAAGTTAAGGTAAAAGTTCCACCAGGCACACAACCAGGATCTTTGGTAAAGCTGAAAGGAAAAGGTGTTCCAAGGTTAGATAGCAGTGGCCATGGTGATCATTATGTCAGGGTTAATTTAGATGTTCCTCAAAACCCCTCAAAGCAGGAAAAACAGCTCTATGAGGAACTAAAAAACCTCTCTTCCAAGAAAAAAACCTGGTTCTAAATTTAAACTTGACTTCAAGTGAGGTGAAGAGTTAAAATGCACTTTGTGGTGGGCTAGTCCCACCTTTATTTTTAGGACGGACAATAGATGATGGAAGATGGAAAGTAGATTTTTGAAGATAGAAGATGGAATTATCTACCATCTAACTTCAATTTTCAAAATACTACCTTCTATTCTCTATTTTCTATCGTCGAAATACTATGGCACAAGCTAGAACAGAATTTGCAGCAGCATTAAACCAGATAGCCTCTGAAAAAGGGGTAGATGTTAGTGTGGTTTTGGAAGCTATCAGAGCTGCAGCTTTGGCTGCCTATAAGAAAGACTTAATGCTTAGAAATGAGCCAATCCCTGAGGATTTTGAAGAGTTTACTTCTGAGGTTAATCCTGCCTCAGGTGAAATTTCCATTTTTCATGGCAAAGACAATGTGACTCCTCCTGGTTTTGCCAGAATTGCTGCTTCTATTGCCAAACAAGTAATAATGCAACGATTAAATGAGGCAGAAAGAGGCACAATTTTGGCAGAATATGAAAGTAAAGTAGGAGCTGTTATTTCAGGTACTATTCAAAGACAAGAAGGTAATACATTTTTTGTAGATTTAGGCAGGGCTGAAGGGGTATTGCCTCCATCAGAGCAAGTCCGTAGTGAGATGTATCATCAAAATCAAAGACTTAAGTTTTTAGTCAAAGAAATCAAAGAAGGTGGCAGAGGATCAGAGGTTATTGTTTCCAGATCAGATCCAAACTTGGTAAAAGCCTTATTTGCTTTAGAAGTGCCAGAAATTCAATCAGGCGCTGTGGAGATTAAAGTGATTGCCAGAGAAGCTGGTGCCAGGACAAAAGTTGCAGCTTTCTCTTCGGAAGACGGTGTTGATCCAGTAGGATCTTTAGTAGGCCAAAAAGGAGTCAGGGTACAGGCTGTCATAGGTGAATTGGGCGAGGAAAAGATTGATATTATTAGTTTCTCTGATGATCCAGCCAGATTTATTGCACAATCCCTGTCTCCAGCCAAAGATATACAAGTTAGATTGAATGAAAAAGATAAAATTGCAACAGTAACAGTTCCACAAGGTCAACTTTCTTTAGCAATTGGTAAAGGTGGACAAAATGTTAGACTGGCTGCTAAGCTAACTGGCTGGAAGATTGATATTGTAGGGGCAGAAGAGCCAGAAGTTAGTAAAGAGGAAGTAAAGCAAGAAAATGTTGAGGAAGAGAAGCAAAAATTAGAAGAAGCTTTAGGGGAAGAACAAACTTCAGTTGCTGCTGAAGCAGAAACTGTCCCAGCAGAAGATAAAACTGACGGTAGATAATGGAAGATAGAATATGGAAATTTAATTCTATTTTCTATCCTCTAAATACTATCTTCTATTTTCTATATTCTATCGTCTGATTTAAATTTATGGAACAAAGCCGACCACCTATTGTAACTATTTTAGGCCATGTTGATCATGGCAAGACTACCCTATTGGATTTTATCCGCAAATCCTCAGTTGCTGTAAAAGAGCATGGTGGAATAACTCAACATATTGGCGCATACCAAGTTACTCATAACTCCGAACTCATAACTTTTATAGATACCCCAGGGCATGCTGCTTTTGAAAAGATGAGGTCAAGAGGTGCAAATGTTGCAGATATTGCTGTACTGGTTGTGGCAGTGGATGATGGAATTATGCCTCAAACAGATGAGGCGATAAAACATATAAAAGCAGCAAAAGTTCCATTGATAGTAGCAGTTAACAAAATTGACTTGCCAGGTATTAATATAAAAGTTCAACTAGAAAAGATTAAGAAGCAATTATCAGACAGGGAAATTTTGATTGAAGAATATGGTGGAGATGTGCCTTTGGTGCCTCTTTCTGCCAAATCTGGTGAAGGAGTTGATAAACTTTTAGAAATTATACTGCTGGTGGCAGAGCTACATGAGTTAAAAGGTGATTCAAGCTTGCCTGTAGCAGGTGTGGTAATTGAATCCTCACTTGATAAATTTAAAGGACCTATTGCTACTTTGCTTATCAGGAATGGAACTTTAAAGAAGGGAGATCAAATATCAGTAGGAGAAATTAAAAGTAAGATCAGGGGAATGTTTGATTTTAGTGGGGTTGCTTTGGAAGCTGCTGGACCATCTACTCCTGTGGAAGTTTTAGGTTTGGAAGCTGTTCCACAAGTTGGAGCAGTTTTAGGTGAGCTGGCTGAGGTAAAACAAGCAGAGGTAATACAATCATTGGTAGATAAATTAAAACAAGGTGATACAAAAACCCTTAAAGTGGTAATCAAAGCGGACAAGCAAGGATCTTTGGAAGCAATTGAAGAGTCTTTGCATAAGTTTAATATTGAGAGGAAAGTTGTAACTGAAATTTTTGCTGGTACAGGAGAAATTGGAGAGGAAAATATTAAACTTGCAGCAACTGTGGGGGCAATTGTAATTGGATTTAATGTTAAAGTTGCATCAGGTGCTCAAAGGCTGGCTGAAAATGAGCATGTTTTAATCAGGACTTACAATATTATCTATGAGCTTTTGGAAGATGTAGAAGAAGTAGTTAATACATTGCTTGAAATTGGGCAGTTGGAAGAAGTTTTAGGAAAAGCAAATATAATTGCAGAATTTCCTCATGGTAAACTTGAAAAAATTGCAGGGTGCAGAATGACAGAGGGAATTATTGCTAAAGGACAAAAGTTAAGAATAATGAGGGAAGGGAAAAGTATTGGTGAAGTTAAATTAAAGTCTTTGAAAAAAGTTAAAGACGAGGTAAATAAAGTAGAAAAAGGTAATGATTGCGGAATGCTCTTTGATCCTGCAGTAGACTTTGCAATTGGAGATGTAGTTGAATCCTTCAGGGTGATTTGATTGACAAGTATTTACAAATGTAATACTTTGTAATATAATGATCATTAAGAAACTGATCTGGGACGAGTGGAATATAGATCATATAGCCAGACATAATGTGAACCAGAAGAAGTAGAAGAGGTTTGTAAAAGTAAAAATTTGTTCGAACGGGGCAGGGACAGGACATATCAAATGACTGGTCAAACAGAAACTGGGAGGTACTTGACAATAATTTTACTACCACGAATAAATGGTTTTTATCCTGTGACAGCAAGAGATGCTAATGATACTGAGAGAAAAAGATTTAAAAAGAAAGTATAAGCATAGCTTGTAAATTAAGATTTATGAAAAAGACAAAGGAAGTTCCAAAATTTAAATCTATTCAGGAAATGGCCGACTTTTGGGATACTCACTCCACGGCTGATTATCCTGATTTTTGGCAACCAGCTCCTGATGTGAAATTTTCTAAAAATTTGGTTTCTGTTTACAAAAAAGTTGTTCCCATCAGGCTTGATGAAAAAACCAAAAAAGCTATAGAAAAGGTTGCTGACGCCAAAGGAATTGGCATATCCACTGCTGCCAGAATGCTGATCCGTGAACGCCTGGCCGAACTGAACATGATCTAATTATCTCCGAGCGACTGTGCCTTAAAAATATTACAAAAAGATTACACAAAATTAGCTTCAGGTATCTTTACAAATCCGTGGGTGTCAATACAAATCCACCCCAAGGGTGGACATTATTATGATGAGTAAATTTCTTTTTGAGAATTATAACAGTAGAATCTGCTTGTTATGTCAGCTGAAGCACCAAAAGAAGCTGGTACAACTGCTCCTATTCCTTCTCAAGAACCTGAAGGTGGTTTTTCCAGATCTTTGAATAGATTATTTGGGGATCCTTCGATATTACAACCAACACCAAAAATTGTACAATCCCTAAAACCAATTTTACCCGAAGCAGGAGAACCTTTGGATTTGAGCTCAGAGTTGAACGGGATTATTAATGAAAAGATTACTAAAGAACAAGAAGTAATAAGACAACGAACAGAAAAAGCCAAACAGGAAGCAGAAACCGAACTAAAAAAACAGGAGGAAGAAATTCGGCACAAAGCAGAAGAAAGAATAAGGATATCGGCACATAATGCGCGAGCAAGAGAAATAGCAGAAGAATCAGGTGTAAGGGAATTTTTCTCCCAAGTGCATGCTAGACTTGTTCAGGATTACCCAAGTGCCGTAGTAGAGGAAGGGTGGGGTGGATTTTCTGGGCGAAGATTACCTCAGTGTGAACTTTCACAGATATTGTCAGATGAAGTATTTAGGGATTATTTTATTAGGTTGGTCTGGAAAGACAAGATAGGTGCGAATGGTCCGATAGACAGAAAAAGCGATGAATATCAGTATGCGGAGGCAATATGTGGTGCAATTCATGATGATTTGACCTTTAATCAAGGGAAACTTACGACGAAGACTTGCTTTTTATATACTTTTACTTTCAGTAAAAGACTATAATTACTACACTGCGTTTGCAATTATGGGCTAGTGGTGGTAAAATTGCCCCATTAAAATGAAATACGATTCACAGATAGCAGAACTTAAAAATCTTCTGCCAAATGCTAAAAATATTGCCATTGCAGTTCCTGCTGGAGTTAGCATAGATAAACTAGCAGCTGGGCTTTCTTTATTTCTAACTTTAGAAGCTGCTGGTAAACAAGTAAGCATTGTTTGTGATGATAATATCCTGGTTGGTCAATCTCATCTATTTGGTATAGACCATGTTGGTAAAACGCTTCCTTCAACAACAGGAGGAAATTTAACCCTAACTTTAGAAGGTGTGGCTGCCACAGATGGTACTGTACCAGCTTTGGAAAAGCTGGATTGGTTTGCAGAAAATAATAACTTAAATTTAGTCTTCCATGTCTTACCGGGCCAAACTTTTCAACCTGCTAAAGTTGTTCCTAAATACCAAGGTTCTGGGTTTGATTTAATTTTTGTAGTTGGAGCAGCTAATTTGAATGCGTTAGGGAATGTCTATACCCAAAATCAAAATGCTTTTTCTGGAACACATGTTGTTAATGTTGATAATCAAGGGATTAATTCTTCATATGGTCAGACAAATGTTGTAGATGCAAATGCTTCTTCTGTTTCTGAAGTAATGGTTAATCTCCTTTCTGATTTGGGTTATAGTTTGGATGCTGATAAGGCAAGTAATCTACTAATAGGGATTTTTGATGCTACTAATAATTTATTAGACTCAAAGGTGACAGCAGACACATATATGGCTGTTGCCAATTGTTTAAGAGTAGGTGGTAAAAAACCCTCTGCTACCCAAACCCCAGCTTATGATTTAAGTGTTTTGATGCCAAAAACTACTCAGCCTCAAACCCAATCTATTCCAGATTACATGGTTCCCCCGGTAGTTTCTTCCAGTGATAATTCTCAACCTTCACCAGAAGAAAGACCTGCTGGAGAAGGGGTTATTTCTGAAACAGTTGAACCAGAATGGCTTACTCCTAAGATTTTTAAAGGTACTTCAATAGGATAGATACATAATTTTTTTAATAAAATGTCTGAGTTAATTTCTATAAGCTGGTCTGATCAAGAAAAGGCGACTTTGGTAAATGATGGAGCTGTATCTATCGTACAAAGGGAGAAACAATTCGCAGTCAAAGACAAGCAGGTAGATCATTGTGGTGGCAAAAAAACGGACTATATAATTGATGGTAGGAATAGATTAGTTGATTTTCCCTCAAAAGTACTAGAAGTTGCTATTTATCCTGATCCAGAAAAATTTTTTGTTCAAGGAACTTTTAATAAATCAAAAGGAAGACAAGAAGCCATTATTGCAAGAGACGCTCATCAATTACGGAATAGACTAGGAATATCTAACTTAGACGAAATTTTACCGGAAGCCCCAGAAGTAATGGAAATATTATTTCAACACTTAGAGGGATTTTTTAGTGGATTTACTCAAAAGAGCTGTTAACTTGTTATCTATTTGATCAAGAGTCATATTTGCAGATATTCCAATTACTCCAGTTAATTTGTTTAGTGGAGCCAGTGGTTTGAAGTCTTTAATATTGAAAGTAATGAGTATTCTCCCTTTTATTTTGGCAAATTTATAAACTTGAGGATCAGGGAGCGCGCTTTGCCCGTAATCACCTACTATATGTTTAATATCAAATCTACTATTAGTAATAGGTAAGCTTTGCCTGTAATAAAATCCTTCATCAAGCAGAAGCTTGTGTTTGTAAAATCTTCGAGTCATTCTTAGATTGGCTCAAATCCTCAACTAGTTCATTAATTGCACCCTCAATAGTTTTTAGTGGTACCCAAGGATAGCCATCATGAATACTCTCAACAGTCCAACCTCTTTTAATCGCTGAACTATGACAGCAATTGGTATTCTGGTTCCTGTAATGCAAGGCGCTCCTCCCATAGTATCATGTTTAGAAGTTATATACTTTTTCATATTGCTATTTTACTATAAATTTGCATATTTTTAAAGACTCTGTTACAATGCGCTCTAACAAAGTAAGAGCGACGTCTTGGCACCGAGGTTGTCTCAGAAAGGAATAAGATGCCACTTGATCCAAAAATTAAGCAGAAAATAATTAAAGAGTTTGCAACAAAGTCTGGTGATACTGGTTCTCCTGAAGTACAGGTAGCCCTGCTTACTGAACAGATTAAAAATTTAACTGATCATTTAAAAGAACACCCACATGATATTCATTCTCGCCGTGGACTTTTATCTATGGTTAATAAAAGAAGAAGACTGCTCCAATATTTATTTAAAAAAGAAACAGACAGATATCAGGTAGTGATAGACAAATTAGGATTGTCAAAATAGACAATGGATGGTAGAATATAGATGATGGTATTTTGAAGATGGAAAATAGAAGTTAGAAAGTATTTAGTTTCTATCCTCTATCCTCAAAAATACTATCTTCAATTTTCTATATTCTATCGTTTAATGTTATGAAAAATATTATAACCAAAGAAATGGACCTTAATGGTCGCAAACTAAAACTAGAAACAGGCAAGCTTGCCCAGCAAGCTAATGCTGCTGTGGTAGCCAGTTGGGGTGAGACTGTAGTTTTGGCAACTGTGGCAAGTCAGCCTTTAACAGAAGATAAGGGTTATTTTCCTCTGTCAGTAGAATTTGTAGAAAAACACTATGCTGGAGGAAGAATTTCTTCTTCTAGGTTTATTAAAAGAGAAGCCAGACCCTCAGAGGAAGCAGTATTAACAGGGAGGCTTATTGACCGCTCTGTCCGCCCCCTTTTTCCTAAAGAATTCCGTGGTGAAGTGCAAGTAATAGTGACTGTTCTATCAATTGATCAATCTAATGATCCGGATATTTTAGGCTTAATTGCTGCCTCTGCTGCTTTATCTATTTCTTCAGTTCCTTGGCATGGTCCTTTGGGTGTTGCCAGAATTGGTGAGGCTGAAGGAAAACTAATGATTAATCCAACCATAGAAGAGTTGGAAAATTCTAATTTAGATTTATTTGTAGCCTCAACTAAAGATAAAATTGCTATGGTTGAAACTAAAGCTAAACAGGTTTCAGATGAGGTAGTTTTTAATGCAATTAAAGAAGCTCACAGGGAATCTCAGGCAATAATTTCTTTAACTCTCGAATTTACCAAAGAAGCTGGTCAGGAAAAACAGGTTTTTTCTACTCTGGCTGAAGAAGTGGAAGAGGCTTTGCTTAAAGAAGTTAAACAAATTACTAAAGAAAGAATTGAGAAAGCTTTGTTTAATGAAAAAACTGCCTGGCATGACTTTATGGCAGATCAGATCAAAGCAGAGTTGGTGACCAAATATACTGAAGTTTTAACACCTCTAATTATTGCTGGTGTTTTTGACAAGGTGGCCAAAGAAATTATGAATGATCTAGTTTTAGGTCAGAGCAAAAGGGTAGATGGCAGGAAAATGGATGAGGTGAGGCCTGTTGAGATTGAAGTGGGAATTTTACCTAGAACTCACGGTTCAGCTCTGTTTTCCAGAGGTGATTCACAAATATTATCTGTAGTTACACTGGGAGCTCCGTCTTTGGGTCAAACAATTGAAGGCATGGAAGGAGAAAGAATTAAGAGATTTATGCATTATTACAATATGGGTATTAATCCTTTTTCTACAGGTGAGGTCAAAAGAATTGGTCCTCCTTCAAGGCGAGATATTGGTCATGGAGCATTAGGTGAAAAAGCTTTGGAGTCGGTGATACCCAAAGAAGACCAGTTTCCTTATGCTATCAGGATTGTGTCTGAAGTTTTGGGGGCTAATGCTTCAACTTCACAAGCAGCTATTTGTGCCTCATCCTTGGCACTTTTTGATGCAGGTGTACCAATTGAACCAGTGGCAGGTATTGCTTTAGGTCTAATGTCAAATGATGAGAAGTTCCAGGTTATTACTGATATGAGGGCGGTAGAAGACTTTTACGGAGAGATGGACTTTAAAGTAGCTGGTACCAAGAATGGTATTACAGCCATACAAATGGATACCAAACTTGAAGGAATTAGTTTTGAAGTTGTAGAGGAAGCATTAAGACAAGGTAAAGCAGCCCGCGAGTTCATTTTAGATCAAATGAGTAAATCCATTGCTGCTCCGGGAGAAATGTCTCCTCATGCTCCCCGTGTTGAGATTCTTCATATTAAACCAGAAGAGATTGGAGCTTTAATTGGGCCAGGAGGTAAAAATATTAATGGAATTATTGCCAAAACTGGAGCGCAAATTGATATAGAAGATGATGGAACAGTGATGGTTTCAGCTACTAATCTTGATTCTATAAAGGCAGCTTTAGAATCAATTGAAGGTCAGTTTAAACAAGTAACAGTAGGTGAGGAATTTACTGGTAAAGTAGTCAGGCTTGCTGCTTTTGGCGCTTTTGTCAATATTTTGCCTGGCAAAGATGGGCTAGTGCATATTTCTCAAATGGCTCCTGGCCATGTAGAAAGAGCAGAAGATGTGGTAAGTGAAGGACAAGAGGTAAAAGTGAGAGTAACTGATGTAACTCCTGAAGGAAAAATTGGTTTATCAATGCTTTTTGGAGCAGATATTAAACCAGAATCAGAAGGTAGGCCTGCCCGTCCGGCAGGCGGGCCTTCTGGTGGAGGTTTTAGACCAAGAAGCGGAGGATTTAGGCCACGGCCTTCTTTTGGAGATAGGCCTAGGTTTGGTGGCGGTGAAAGACGTCCGTTTGGGGACAGGCCAAGAAGTAGTGGATTTAATAATAGGGGTGGATCTTCCCGGAGTGGTGGTTTTGATAGAAGTCGAGGTGGTAGGGATCGTGGTGGCCGTGGCGACTTTAACCGCTAATTTGCTTTAGTTTTGTTAAAATATTCCGGAAAAATCCAGGAAAATGTCTTTGGATGAATAATAGCAACTCCTTTGAAATGTTTTAACTTAATTAGATCCTGGTCCAGTGTGACTATTAGATCTGCCTTAGAGGCTAAAGCGCATTCTATAATCTTATTATCTTTTGGATCTCTTGTAACAACTGATATTTTTTCCTTGACTCTTACAACTTCAGCTATTTTTCTGATTTTCGATAAAAGGCGATTAATATCTTCTTGGTGCCAATTAAATTTGACTTGGAGCTTCTGTTCTAATTCTAAAAGTATTGCTTCTGAGGTAATAGCAGTCAGACTGTCTGTGGTTCGGATGATATTGACGATATCTTCAGAAAAGCTGTTTCTAAGAGCCGCTGCAATATAAATATTCGTATCTAGGACGATTCTCATCCTGCGATTCGTTCAACATCTTCATCGGTTTCAATACCCATCCTGCGAGCTGTTTCTCGCCCAACTGCTTTAATTTTAGCCCAATCTCTGTCAAACTCATATCTTCTGAACGCTTCTCGCAAAAGCTCGCTTTGTGTTTTATTCTCCTCCTCGGCTATCTTCTTAATTGTTTTGGCCATTTCAGGAGGCACGGAAATATTTAATATACTTCTTTGCATACTGTAACAAATTGTATTACAGGTAAGCTTCTCTGTCAACAGTGATTTTGTACATAAGTGTGCTATACATAGATCGTTTCGTCGCTTCACTTCCCGCAACTGCAAGATTATTTGTATAGATTCCTGCTTTCGTAGGAATGACATTTGAGGTAGAATAAACACTATAATGGATTCTGCCCGGGCTATTATTGAAGAGTTAAAGATAAAAGTTTCACAAGCAAACTTGCCTCAAGAGGTTGAAGAAAAACTTCTTAATTTATTAAAATTTTCTGGATCAGTTGCAGACTTGGAGAATTTAATTAGTTATATTAATTTTGTAATTTCTTTACCTTTTGGAAAATATTCCCAGGATATTTTAGATATCAGTAGAGCAAAACAGATCTTGGATAAAAATCATTATGGTTTGCAAAGCGTAAAAGATAGAGTGCTAGAATATCTTTCAGTTCTAATTTTACACAGAAGAAATCCTGAGCGAGCAGAGCGAGTCGAAGGACATGCGCCAATTTTAGCTCTTATTGGTTTAGTAGGCACCGGTAAGACTTCTCTTGCTTATTCTATTGCAGAATCTTTAGGCAGGTTTTTGGTAAGAATTCCTTTCGGAGGCTTAGGAGACCCAGCAACACTGCGTGGTCAGTCTAGGCTTCGGCCAGACAGTGAGCCTGGCCAAATTATAAAAGCAATTCAGTCTGCCAAAGTTTCCAATCCTGTTATACTATTGGATGAAATAGATAGGGTGGCAGTAGATCATAGAGTAGATATAATGGGAGTATTAGTGGAACTTTTAGATCCTGCTCAAAATCAGGCGTTTCTAGATCATTATTTAGATGTTCCTTATGATTTATCACAAGTTTTATTTATCGCAACTGCCAATAATACTGGCAATATTGCCACAGCAGTCATGGATAGGCTGGAGCCAATAATGATGCCTTCTTATTCAGATGAAGAGAAGTTAATTATTGGTAAAAATTACTTGTTGCTCAAAGCTATAGATGAAGCAGGGATAGACAAGAGTATGTTAACTATTGATGAGTCAACTTGGCCATCTATTTTAAGGCCATTAGGTTTTGACAGCGGGATTAGATCATTATCGCGGTCCTTGCAGACAATTTGTAGAAAAGTGGCCAGAAAACAAGTGGAAGGGGAAATGGGACCATTTAAAGTAACTGATGAGAACTTAGGAGAATACCTGTCATGATAATTTTCAATTTTAATTTACAATTTTCATTGAATTTTCAATGCTTCAATGTTTGAAAATTGTTAAACTGATCATTGATTGAAAATTGAAAACTGGTACTTGAAAATTAATGAGTATGAAATCGTTTAAACCGAGGTTTGTGTCACAACTAAATAGCAATCCATCACTCAAGATTATCCCCTTGGGGGGTGTTGGCGATGTGACTAAAAATATGTATGTTTATGAATATGGTAACGATATTATTATTGTGGACTGTGGGGTAGGGTTTCCTGATGATGCTATGCCTGGAGTAGATTTAGTAATTCCAGATATTTCTTACCTGAAAGATAAAATACACAAAATTAGAGGGATCATTATTACTCATGGGCATGAGGATCATATTGGCGGTCTGCCCTACCTTTGGTCAGAACTCCAGACTCCAATTTATACTCAGCGTCTTACTGCTGGATTTATCCGTGCCAAATTTACTGAACACAACTTACCCAAAGACCAAATTAAGGAATTGACTTTAGATGCAAAAATAAAATTAGGAGTGTTTGGTTTATCTTTTTATCAAGTATCACATTCGATACCTGACTCGACAGGGATAGTTATTAGAACTCCTCAAGGTTTGATTGTGCATCAGGCAGATTTTAAGATTGATTGGACACCGGTATCTGGTCAGGTGACTGATGTTGGAGCAGCAGCCCTGCTTGGCAGCGAAGGAGTATTATTGCTACTTATTGATTGTTTAAGAGTAGATAAGCCAGGGTTTAACAAATCTGAGAAATCTATTGAAGAATCTTTTGAAAAAGCAGCACTGGAAACACCTGGTAAGTTACTCATTACCATGACTTCCTCAAATGTTTCCAGGATGCAGCAGGCCATTAATGTAGCGCAAAAACTAGGCAGGAAAGTAACACTGGCAGGTCGGTCTTTTGAGAATAATTTTCAAGTTGCCAGGGATTTAGGATACTTATCAGTTCCACCTGGTATTATGATCGCCTCAGATGCAATTTCTTCATTTGCGCCCAACAAGGTGTTAATCTTAATTGCTGGTGCGCAAGGTCAACCTGACTCATCACTATCCAGAGCAGCCAATGAAGAGCACAAGCAAGTGAAGCTTAAAGAAGGAGACAGTGTGGTATTTTCTGCAGATCCAATTCCTTCTACAGAATCTGCCCAGTATGCCCTAATTGATACTTTATCCAGCCTTGGCGTAACTGTTTATTATTCTGCAGTAACTTCTGACTTGCATGTTTCTGGTCATGCTGCGCTGGAGGAGTTAAGATTGATGATTAATCTGATAAAGCCAAAATTCTTATTTCCAATAGGTGGAACTTTTAGACATATGGAATCATTTTCCAAAATGGCCCAGGAGATGGGTTATGATAAAAGCAAAGTATTGGATGTTTTAGATGGGGATATTTTAGAGGTAAAAGATGATGCTATTAAATTAGCCGGAAAAGTCGATGTACAAAATGTCTATATAGATGGATTAGGCATTGGTGATATAGGGCATGTGGTTTTGAGGGACAGGCAAAAAATGAGCGAAGAAGGGGTGGTTGTGGTGGTGGTATCTGTAGATCAGCATACAGGACAGCCAGTATCTGAGATAGATATTATTTCCCGGGGGTTTGTGTTTGAGGAGATGGCCAAAGATTTATTAGATGAGGCGAAAAGCGTTGTCAAAAATGGTTTGCAAAAACATACACACAAGACTTCTGACTGGCGTTTTATAAGGAAAATAATTGAAGATTCTTTAGAAAAATTCTTATATCAGGTAACCAGAAGAAGACCATTAATTCTATCAGTAGTGGTAGCAATATAACCCATAGTTTTATGGTATAATTGTTATAATAATTATATGTCGAGAAGAAGATCTATTTATAAAATACCAAAATTTAAATTAAAGCCTAAAACTATTACCGCTGTCGGTACTCTAATAGCTTTTGGTTTGGCTATTTTATCTACAGTAGCTGTTTTTACCCATTCTCAGTCTCTCTCGTTTTGGCGGGATTTTTTAACTGAGAATTTAGGAATAATAAAATTTGCAGCCCCAATTATATTTTTACTCTCAGGTTTGGTTTTGACAAAAGTTAAATGGAGATTTGCCCAAACTAATGTTTTACTAGGATTTATATTGATTATCATATCTCTTGTTTCACTCATAGCAGCTGTAAGATTTGAAAAAGCAGGAATAATTGGACAGACTCTGTGGGGACAATTATCTTCGTTTGTGACTCCGATAGGTTCTGGGGCGCTTTTGGTGTTAGTTTTTCTGGTCGGTTTGGTAGTTTTATTTGATACCTCGCTGCAGCAGATTTTTGGCATATTTGTGTGGATTTTTAATAACCTACAGGCAAGTATCAAACCTCTTTTTAACCGTCAAAGGACTTTTGAAGCAAAACATATCCCAATTAGAGTTTCTGGTGTTGAAGAGCAGCGCGCTGTTCCAAAGCCTCTTTTACAGCAGCAAAAAGGATCAATAATTGCGGATGTTTTAGTGCAAAATGTAGCAGGTAAAGGGGTAGTTTGGAAATATCCTCCAGCATCGCTTTTGTCTGATAAAGTAGGATCTGCAGCTGACCGGGGTGATGTTAAAAAATCTGCTTCTATTATAGAAAAAACTTTAGACTCGTTTGGTATCCAGGCAGATGTGGCAGAAGTAAATGGCGGTCCTGCTGTTACCCAATATGCCTTAAGGATTTCCGCAGGCACGAAAATCTCCAAAATCTCCAATTTACAACATGATATAGCATTGGCTTTGGCTACCCCAACCGGAACTGTGAGGATCGAGGCGCCAATTCCAGGTAAATCATTGGTTGGTATTGAAGTGCCTAATCATTCATTGGAGATTGTAGGCCTTAAGCATGTTTTATCTTCAGATGAAATGTCCCACCACAAGTCAAAATTAGCTGTAGCCTTGGGGCGTGATACATCCTCCAAACCAATGATAGTAGACATAGATAAAATGCCACACTGCTTGATTGCTGGAACAACTGGTTCTGGAAAATCGATTCTACTAAATGCATTTATTACTTCACTGCTTTTTAGAAACTCTCCCGATGAGCTAAAACTTATTCTGATTGATCCGAAGAGAGTGGAACTTACTAACTATAATGGTATTCCTCACTTGCTTACTCCAGTAATTACAGAACCAGAAAAAATTCTTTCTTCTTTAAAATGGGCAATGGCAGAGATGGATAGACGCTATAAATTATTTCAATCAGTTGGGGTCAGAAATATCACAGGTTACAATGAGATGTCAGGTTTTCAGGCTCTTCCCTATATCATCATTATTATTGATGAATTAGCAGATTTGATGATGTTTGCCCCAGTAGAAATTGAGGATGCTATTACCAGAATTGCCCAGCTTGCCAGAGCTACTGGAATTCATTTAGTGGTAGCAACACAGCGACCATCTGTTGATGTTATTACTGGGTTGATTAAAGCCAATATTCCCTGCAGGATTGCTTTTAATGTTTCTTCCATGATTGATTCAAGGGTTATATTGGATGGTCCTGGGGCAGAGAAATTATTGGGTAGAGGAGATATGTTGTTTTTGCCCCCGGATGCTTCAAAGCCAATTAGAATCCAAGGAGTATTTGTTCAGGATGGAGAGATTAATAATTTAATTAAATACCTTAAAGCAACAGGTATTGCTCCGCAGTATACTGCAGAGGTAACAGAAATGCCTATAGGAAAAATGGGTGGGCAAAATACTGGAGAGAAAGATGATTTATTTGAAGAAGCAGTGAGGACTATCTGTCAGTATGACAGAGCTTCTGCATCCTTACTTCAAAGAAGATTAAAAGTAGGTTATGCCAGAGCTGCCAGGATTATTGATGAGTTGGAA
The DNA here is from genome assembly GCA_964415615.1 of uncultured Gammaproteobacteria bacterium. GTDB lineage: Bacteria > Patescibacteriota > Microgenomatia > Daviesbacterales > UBA10151 > UBA10151. The sequence goes on along the minus strand of CAYQAW010000001.1, from coordinate 106,032 downwards.
GTGGCAGGCATCATAGGGCCAGGTGATGGCAGTAAACCTAGAGATGTACTAGTCAGAAATGCTGATGACTACTTTGCTGCCCAGACAGGAGGATCTGTCAGCTAAATAGTTGTGGGTTTGAAGATATCTTTGATCTTTCTTATTGTATATTTAATGAAGCGAATAAGTATATATAGTACAAGTCCATATAAAACTAAAAAAATAAAACCACTCAGCACCAAAGGTGATATACCAGACATAAATTGGGACAAATATAAGGCCAGAAACAAAGGAATAATAAGTACAGGTTGAATATAAACAATAATACTGTTTACGATAACTTTTGGGTCAAGTGGCCCGTTGACCTGAGTGACTATACCGCCACATGAAGGAGCCAAATCAACAACCGATGAGTTTGAATCTTTTGCAGGGAAAATAGATAAGAGGTATTCTTTGTCTGTATCAAATTGAGGATCTGATCCACCAAATTCTACGAGTATACTATCTTTTGGTTGACGGGGATAGTCTTTACAAATATCCCAAGTCTTGCGGTTAACAGTTTTAACTTCAAATTGACTAGGAGAGGATCCTTTAATTGCAAAATTCTTAATAAATTTAGTTGTAGTGTTGTAATCCTTACAATTAATAGTTTGATCTTTAGCTGTGGCAAGTACTAGAGTTGGTTTGTAAAATTGGGCAGTAATCGTGCAAACAGTTGCGTAGCTAGGCTTTGGGTCCATAAAAAAGATGGCAAGTAGTAGTAAAGTAAATGAATATTTAAAAATTATCCAATGCATTGTTTAATTCTTAATATAGTAACACCAAACAAGAATGAAGCCTAATCCCCTCGAAGTTACAATGGGAAACAGAGTATTGAGATTAGGTTATCTGGGAGGTATCACATGAAGTTGTGACAAAATTTTTCGATCGGAAAAAAATGTCTAGGAATCAAATATTAAAAATCCGCAGGTGTCAATATAATCCCACCCCAAGGGTGGACATAGAGACCAGTAAGTATTTGGTACAATGGGCAGATGGGATCTCCTGATATTGAAGTAAAAGAAATTGAAAAAATTATTGTATTGTTAAAAACTGGAAAAGTTGGGGTGATACCGACTGATACTATCTATGGGATTGTAGGGTCTGCTTTAAATCCTCATACTGTTGAGGAAATTTATATTCTGCGAAAAAGGGCTACCAACAAACCCATGATTATTTTAATTTCTTCTTTAGAAGATTTCAAAAAATTTAGTATTAATTTAACAAAAGCACAAACAGATTTTTTAAAGAAAATTTGGCCTAATCCTGTAAGTGTAGTTTTGCCTTGTACTTTAGCAAAATTTACCTATTTGCATAGAGGTAAAAGAAGTTTAGCATTTAGAATGCCAAGAAATGATGAATTGCTGCAAATATTAAAAAAAACAGGACCATTGGTGGCACCAAGCGCTAATATTGAAGGAGAAAAAGTTGCTGAGAGTATCAATCAGGCCAAAAAATACTTTGGTAATACAATTGATTTTTATGTGGATGGAGGGAAATTGAAGTCAAGGCCCTCAACAATTGTGCAGCTTTTTAAAGATGGTACACACATAGTATTAAGAGAGGGTGTTTACAGAGTATAATACAAAATCATGAGAACAGTTGGACAAGTATTAAAAGAAGAAAGAGAAAGAAAGTTTTATACCCTGGAGGAGATTGAAAAAGCTACTAAAATCCGTAAAGAGTTACTGGAAGCCTTAGAAGCTGGGCAATATCAACAATTGCCTCCCCCAACTTTTATTCAAGGATTTATTAAAAATTATGGTAAATTTTTAAAATTAGATCAAGAAAAGCTTTTGGCAATTTTTAGAAGAGAATTTTCTGACAGGGCGCATCCACCCAGAGTTTTAGAAACCTTTAGTCATCCAGTTGATGATAAAAAATTTAGACTAACTCCTGGCAGGGTATTGGGAAGCATAGTTTTGGGTCTGATTATTATCTTTTTTGTTTATCTTTGGTTTGAGTACCGTTTTTTGGTAGGGGGGCCATTTTTGGAAGTTGATCAACCAAGTAATCAGCTAAGTACTAATTCTGTTGCGGTTCAGGTTGTTGGCAGGACTGATCCTGAGGCAAAGTTGGCTATTAATGATCAGGAAATTGGAGTAGATCCATCTGGTAAGTTTTCCCAGGAGATTAAACTTTCTGACAATATGAATACTTTAGTTATTACTGCAACTACCAAAAGTGGTAAAGTGACCAAGATTGAAAGAACAGTATTTTTGAAGAAATGATGCTCTTTGTGTTAAACTGAATTCTATGGATTTTTTACAAGTGGCATTAATTTTTCTGATTTTACTTCTGTCAATTTTTCTAGCAATTACTGGTATTCAAGTATTTTTTATATTAAGAGATTTAAAGAAAGGTTTAGATAAATTCAATACTATTTTACAAACAGGTGAAAATATTGCCCAGGATATTGAAAGACCAGTCCAAACAGCCAGTAATTTAGTAACCAGTGCTGAGGTGCAAGTTGCCACAGGGGCAGTTGCAGTACTAAGAAATATCCTTAAACCCAAGCAGAAGAGGTTTTATAAAAAAGTTCTTAAATGAAGCAAAAAGGCTTAGCTCCAATATTAATAGTTTTATTAATAGCCTTAGGAATTGGTGGATATTTAACTTATCAAAAGCAAATCAAACCAGTTGCTGCACCTCAACAAGTAACTCAATCAATACCTACTCCAAGCTCTAATCCTGAATCCTTTGTTTCTACGGAATTTGCTAATTGGAAGACACATGCTGATCAAAAATATAACTTTACAATTAAATATCCGGTGACTTTTAGTCATAAAAATAAAACTACTAATAAAGATGGGAAAACAATTAATATTGATATGTGGGCAGAGAATTATACAAGTAAGCCAACTCTGTTTTATATCTACTCATATGATAACTCTATAAATCTTGATCTAAAAACTACTGATTTTGTCTCAAATTATACTTTTAAAAATATTACAGAGGAATCGATAATAATGCTGAATCAAAAAGTAAAGAAAACTACCTTCGACAAGAATTTCTTTTCCATTGGACCGCTAGACAAGGGGAGATATAATTACACCTTTGTATATTTTGCACCACAACTTTATCCAGGGCAGTTTGAACAGTTTGATCAGATTCTCTCCACCTTTAAATTTACAGATCAAGTTGAAAGTCCTGAAGGGAAGTTTTGTGGAGGAATAGCTGCTAATTTACCAGAGAATCAATGTCCTAAAGGATATACATGTCAGATGGATGGTAGCTATCCTGATGCTGGGGGTAAATGTGTTAAGGAGCAATGACAAGCTAGAGTTTTCCTGTTAAAATAGCTTCATGACTTCTAAAGATATTAGAGAAAAATATATTAAGTTTTTTGTAAGTCGCGGACATAAGGAAATTGCTCCAGCTAAATTGGTGCCGGAAAATGATCCTTCTACCCTTTTTACTTCCTCTGGGATGCAGCCTTTAGTCCCCTATCTTTTAGGGCAAACCCACCCTGCTGGTAAGAGATTAGTTGATTCTCAACCTTCTTTTAGGGCAGAAGATATTGAAGAAGTGGGAGACAGCAGACATACTACTTTTTTTGAAATGTTAGGCAACTGGTCTTTGGGAGATTATTTTAAAAAAGAGCAATTACCCTGGATATGGGAATTCTTTACAAAAGAACTAGGACTACCCAAAGAGAAATTATATGTATCTGTATTTGAAGGCAGTGAAGATGTACCAAAGGACACTGAATCTTATGAAATATGGAAGAGTTTAGGGGTAGCAGAGGATCAGATTTTCTTTAATGGGGTCAATGAAAATTGGTGGTCCCGTTCAGGCCTTCCAGATAAGATGCCGGTTGGTGAAATTGGCGGTCCAGATTCGGAAGTCTTCTATAAATTTGACAACGGGAATTTATTGGAAATTGGTAATTCTGTTTTTATTCAATATCAAAAGCAGGAAGACGGATCTTTAAAAGAATTGGCTCAAAAAAATGTAGATTTTGGTGGAGGTTTAGAAAGATTAACAGCTGCAACATTAAACCAGCAGGATATTTTTAAAACAGATTTATATACAGAAATTATTCACACCATAGAAGAAGTGACCGATAAAGGCTATGAAGAATATAAAGCACCCATGCAAGTCATCGCTGATCATATGAGGGCTTCGGTTGCTTTGATAGCAGACGGGGTTATTCCCTCTAACAAATTACAAGGATATACCTTAAGAAGGTTATTAAGAAGATCGGCTGTAAAACTGCGGATGCTTAATAAAAATGTGGCTTTAGGTTCAATTATTGCTGTGAAGGAAGTTCAAGATGAGACGCGAAAGTTTGGTAAAACTTTAGATCGTGGGTTTAGGGAGATTGAGAAAATTGCTGCTATTGATGGGAAAAAGGCTTTTGACCTGTATCAGACTTTTGGTTTTCCTTATGAGGTAACAGAAGAATTATTTAGACAAAAAGGACAAGAGATTAACAAGGAGCAATTTAGACTAGAATTTGAGAAACACAGGGAGTTGTCTAGAACAGCTTCTGCTGGGATGTTCAAAGGGGGGCTGGCAGATCATTCTGAAATAGTAACCAAATATCACACAGCTACTCACCTATTGCATCAGGCTTTAAGGGATGTTTTAGGTCCACAGGTTTTCCAAAAAGGATCCAATATCACCGCTGAAAGACTTAGATTTGATTTTTCCTTTGATAGAAAAATGACCCCTGAAGAAATAAAACAAGTGGAAGATATTGTTAATAAAAAAATAAAAGAAGATCTGACAGTTGAGCATAAAATAGTCTCCTTAGAAGAAGCAAAAGAAATGGGCGCTATTGGTTTGTTTAATGAGAAATATGGTATTGAGGTAAGTATTTATGGAATAGGACCAAGAGATGGTGGATATTATTCTTTGGAGTTTTGTGGCGGACCACATGTTGAGCATACTGGCGTGATTGATAGGATAACAATTACTAAAGAAGAAGCGGTTTCTGCTGGTATCCGTAGAATTAGAGCGGAAATTGTAGTACGATAACAACTCATATGAGTTTCCTTGACAAAGTGACTGCCTTTTTGCCGTTTGGAAAAAAGGCGCAAGAGTTAGAATATTTTTTTGCCATTAACATTGGAACAGACAGTTTAACAGCAGCTCTGTGGACTGTTGAAGGCAGACAGCTTAAGATTTTGAGTACAGCTTCCGAGGCCTACTCATCAAATGATGAGATTATTGCTGTGTCTGATAAATTACTTGATCAGGTCTTGGGGTTAAAAGAGATTGAGCCTCAAAAAATTCTTTTTGGGGTGCCTGCTTCCTGGTTATCCGATGATAGCCTAAAAGATGAATATTTAAAAATACTGCGTAGTTTTGTTAAAGAATTAGAGCTTACTCCGATGGCTTATGTGTCAACTAGTAATGCATTAATTCACTTTTTAGAAAAACAAGATGGTATTCCCACAACTGCAATATTAGTAGGTTTTCAAAAACTACACTTGACAGTGACAATAGTAAGGGCTGGTAAATTGGACGGGGTAAAAGTAATCAAAAGAGGCGAAAGTTCTGGAACAGACATTGAGAAAGCTTTGCTTACTTTTACAGATATTGAGACTTTGCCTTCTAAGATTTTAATCTATGGTCCGTCAGCTGGCCCCGATTCAATCGGGACTGGCGGATTAAAAAGCCAACTATCATCCTTTGCCTGGATGTCAAAACTCTCTTTTTTGCATCTTCCTAAAATAGATGAATTAGGTCAGGATTTGGAAATTAAAAGTATTTGTTTGGCTGGGGGGTCAGAAATAAATGGAAATATTTCATATTCGGACCACGAAGTAGAAAAACATATAGAGAAAGTAGCCATAGAGGAAACGGAAGTAGAAAAAGATACCCCAAAGGAACAAGTGCTAGAAACAGAAGATAATTTTGGATTTGTAGTTGGCGATGTAGAGAAAGATGAAGTTTCTGAAGATGAGGTTATACCAGAAGAATCAAACATTGCATCTTTCCAGCAGCCTCCTTTAGAAATTGATGATTTTGAAAGGGATTTGGGGCAACCAGTTGCTAATGAAAAAAAACTGAAACCAAAATTTAGTTTTAGAAAACTAATTCCAATTGTTGTGTTTGGTGTAGTTGTTTTATTTGCAATCGCCTATTTTTTACTGGTTAAAGCAGATATCAAAATATTTGTTGAGCCAAAGATTATAGAAAAAGATGCCCAGGTGGTGGCAGATCCGGGTCAAAAGACGGTGGATGAGAATAATAAGATAATCCCGGGACAGATGGTAGAGATAGAAGTATCAGGATCGGCAAAAGATACAGCTTCTGGCAAAAGACAAATTGGTGATCCTGCTAAAGGAACAGTAGTAATTATCAACAATACTGCCCAAGGGCAAAATTTTTCAGCAGGGACAACATTGATCTCTTCAGGGGGTATTAAGTTCAAATTAGATAATACTGCTTCTGTTTCAGCAACACTTTCAGACTCTGCTTCAAAGAGTACAGTGACAGCGCAAGCAACTGCAGTTGCGATTGGAGCTGACGGTAATATTCCCTCTGAGACTAAATTAACAATTGGTAAATTTACAGCTGATCAGTTTGTTGGTAAGACCCAGGGTAATTTTTCTGGAGGCACCTCGAAAGATGTTACTGTTGTATCAAGCGAAGATCAGCAAAAACTTCTTGCTAAATTATCTTCTGACTTAAGACAACAAGCACAGCAAAAATTACAGGATAAATATCCTAACAAAAAAATTCTGGAGGAGGCTTTATTAGAGAGTATTACTAGAAAGAGTTACAGCAAAAATATTAATGACCAGGCAAGTGAGTTTTCTCTTAATCTAGCTGTAGATTATAAAGGAACAGCTTTTGATGACACTGATCTGCGAACTATTGTTTCAAAGCTAGTTAATTTGCAAGTACCTGATGGTTTTACGCTTGACCTTTCAGCAACTGAGACACAAGCAGATATTTCTAAACTAGAGAAGGATGGGAAATTAATATTTTTAGCAAAATTCAAAGCAAAGTTTATACCTAAGATTGATACAGATAAGATTAAAAATCAAATTAAATTTAAGACTCCGGATCAGGTTACGGACATATTAAAAGGTATGGATAATATTTTAAGTTCTGAAATCAGTTTGACTCCAAATTTGCCAAAACCTTTATCGCGTCTGCCTCTTTTGATAAAAAACATCAAAATTGAGGTAGGATTGAAATGATAGCCATCTCAAAATTTATCTCTGTAGGATTTTTAGCGATTGGGGTTTTTATTCTGATGCAGGTAATTTTACCAGTAATATCATTCCAAATTTGGCAGCTAGGACAACAATATCAGAACCAGATTTTAATCAGTCCTATAAAATCAACGAAAGAAGTTTTAGGGATTTCAGTTCAAAATAAAGATAGTTTTTCTGCATTTATTTCTTCTCTTAAACGCGAAACTCAGCCTAATTATGATAGGTTTAACTTGTCTATTCCAGCTCTTAAAATAAATAAAACAGATGTCTTTGTGGATACTAACGATTTATCAAAAGGCTTAGCCCAACTTCCTGGTTCTGCTTTGCCAGGAGAAAAGGGTAATTTATTTATTTCCGGTCATTCTGCTTTAAGCCAATTTCTTGCAGTAAAGAGTGTGCCTTTTTCTAAATTACCTGATTTAAAAAAAGGAGATCAAATAATTATCGAAACTCCTGGAACAAAATTTATTTATGAAGTTGTTGGATTTAAAATAGTTGATCCTTCAGATTTATCAGTATTGCAATCACCAGAAGATCAGGGAAGATATATTTCTTTGATGACTTGTGTGCCACCTGGTTTAAATCTTAAGAGATTAGTAGTTTTGGGTAAGATGATATGAAGTATTTAGGAGTAGATTTTGGTCAAAGAAGAATTGGTTTGGCTATATCAGAAGGTGAATTTGTTTCCCCCTGGCAGATTATAGAGGTTAAAAATTTTTCTGATGCTGTAGAAAAAACTTCACAAGTGATAAAAGATGGTGGATTTCAAAAAATAGTTGTAGGTTTACCAGAAGGAAAAATGGGCAAAAATGTGACTGGATTTATTAATGCCTTAAAAAAAATGAGATTTGATGTAGTAACTGCTGATGAGACATTATCTAGTAAAAAAGCTTTACAGGCAATGATTGACCAAGGCAGAGGAAGAAAAAAACGCCGTTATGAAGATGATTTTTCAGCTGCAGAAATATTACAAAATTATTTAGATAATATATGAAAAAAATGAAAAGGATAATCTGGTTTTTTATTTTTTTGATGGCTATATTTTTTTTAAGTAAAAATTGGTGGAATGGCCAATTGGGATCTGTATCTTCTGATAAATCAACTAAGGTTTTTGTAATTGAAAAAGGCACCGGGGTATCTGGAATTGCTAAAAAGTTAAAGGAAGATAATCTTATCAAATCAGAATTAGCTTTTAAGATTTATATCAAACAAAATAATTTGACAGATAAGCTTCAGGCAGGTTCATTTAAGCTTTCTCCTTCTATGTCTGTGCAGGAATTGGTAAAAACTTTGAAAACAGGCAGTGAGGATATTTGGGTTACTTTAATAGAGGGTTGGCGTGTTGAAGAAATGGCAGAAGAATTAAATTCAAAATTCAAAATTCAAAATTCAAAATTTTTGGAATTGGCAAAAGAAGGTTACATGTTTCCTGATACATACCTTTTTCCTAAAGAGGCTTCAGTAGGATATATAACTGATACTTTGAGAAAAACTTTTGATAACCGTTTTACAGACGCTTTGCGTTCCCAAATCCGTTCCAAAGGGCTTACTGAGACTCAAGGGATTATTTTAGCTTCTATTGTTGAACGGGAAGCAAGGTCTGCAAAGGTAAGAACAGAAATAGCAAGCATTCTGCTTAAAAGATTAAAAATAGATATGGGACTGAATGCAGATGCTACAATTCAATATGCTTTAGGGTATCAACTTCAGGAAAAAAGCTGGTGGAAAAGGAATTTGAGTAAAGATGATTTTCAAGTTGACTCGCCATATAATACTTACTTGCATGCTGGTTTGCCTCCAACCCCAATTTCCAATCCTGGTTTAGCCTCGCTTGAAGCTGTGGCCAATGCTGATTTAAACACCCCTTATTTATATTATTACCATGACTCAAAAGGCAACTCATATTACGGCAAAACTTTAGAAGAACATAATCAAAATGTAGCCAATAACCCATGAATAAATTTTGGGGGAAGGTAAGAAAACATAATCAGAGGGGAAAAAAATTAGGGTTTCCTACAGCTAATGTTAATTTAACAAAAGATATTTCTGTAGGAATATATATTTCCAAAACTAAACTAAACGGTGTTTTATACCCTTCACTTACTTTTATTGGCATGGCTAAAACTTTTAATGAGAAAAAATTCCTTGCAGAAACTTTTATATTGGATTTTAATAAAGATATCTATGGTAAATGGATTTCTGTTAGTCTAATAAAAAAAATCAGAAACAATCAAAAATTTAATTCTGCTGAGGAGTTAATAAAACAAATGAAAAAAGATGAGCAGGAAGCCAAAAAATATTTTGGACTAATTTAATTTCCATTTTGAATGGACATACATTAAGACGATCGTACACATGTATGGGTATGGTATCTTGAAGATAAAAATGGAAAACATATACTGATAATACTTTTAGATTTAGTTTTAAATATCCTCCTAATTGGTTGATAGATCAAATACCTGATAATACTTTGGGTAGTTATATTAATTTCTTTGAAGCAGGAGTAACACAAGTGCCTACAACAAATATGCATACTGAAGGTAATGAAGTTTTTAGAATTATGATATATGGTGATGAAAATATTTATGAAAATTTAAAAAGTTTAGTTCCAGCACCTAAATCTATTACTGTGAGTGGAAAACCAGCTTTAAGAAGTAAAGCTCAGATAGATATTTTAGTTAATAAGAAAATACTTCATTTAGAAATTTCAGATAAGAGTGAGCCATATATTGATCAAATTCTCTCCACTTTTAAATTTACTCAGTAAATATCAAAATTTTTTTAACTGACCTCTTGACGTGCTACCAAACTTGTGGTAAATTAAGTTTAATTCAATAAAAAAAACGGAGGCGTACGATAACGTATGCTTCCTTTTGTTGAGTCTGTCCCATAGGCCATCTACAAATGTCACTGAACGTATCTAATACAAAAGATAACCGTAAATATTGGAGCAAAGCACCAGCGTTGGTTCCAGAACTTAATTTAATTCAAATTCAACTTGATTCATATAATTGGTTTCTTAAAACTGGAATTGGTGAAGTCCTTGAAGAAATCTCCCCAGTGGAAGATTTTACAGGAAAGAATTGGACCCTGCAGCTAGGGTCCTTTTATTTTGGTAAATCTAAAAATACAGCAGAAATCGCCCGTGAAAAAGGCGTTACTTATGATGCTCCTCTAAAAATTGAAGCAATCCTGATTAATAAGCAAACAGGACAAAGATATAAACAGGATGTGTTTCTGGGTGATATTCCCCAAATGACAGATAAAGGTACTTTTATCGTAAATGGGGTTGAGAGAGTTATCATTAATCAGTTAGTCCGTTCTCCTGGAGTGTTTTTCCAAGCCTCTGATGATCCAATTACCGGAAGGAGATTATTTTCTGCAGAGATCCGTCCTTACCGTGGTTCATGGCTGGAGTTTTCTATAACCCGCGGTGGAGTTTTGACAGCTAAGATTGACAGGAGAAGAAAATTCGCTGCAACCACATTACTCCGGGCTCTAGGATTTTCTGACAATGAATCAATCGTAGAGCTTTTCAAAGACGTTGATAATGGAGAAGACAAATTTATCGATGCAACTCTAGTCAAAGATCCAACTGCCAACACTGACGAGGCGCTTCTGGAGATTTTTAGAAAGATGCGTCCAGGAGATCCGGTAGTATTAGATAATGCAAAAGCTCTACTTGATGGAATGTTTTTTAATTCCAGGCGTTACAACTTAATTAAAGTAGGCAGATATAAAATAAATAAAAGGCTTGGTCTGAATATACCAAATACCCCCGATAATTGGATTTTAACCAAAGAAGATATTATTGCTACTTTAAAATATTTAATTAAATTAAGTAAAGGTGAGGGTAAACTGGATGATATAGATCATTTGGCAAACCGCCGTGTTAGATGCGCCGGTGAGTTGGTTCAGCAAAATGCTTTCAGAATTGGAGTTTTAAGACTTGAGCGTATTATTAAAGAAAGAATGAGTTTGACAGCAGCTGATCAGGAAGTCACTCCAGGTGGTTTAATTAATGCCAAGCCAGTGATTGCTGCTATTAATGAATTTTTCCGTTCCTCTCAACTGTCTTCTATTTTAGATCAAGTAAATCCTTTATCTGAACTTGATCATTTAAGGAGACTTTCTGTGATGGGAGCAGGCGGTATTACCAGAGATAGGGCATCTTTTTCTGTACGCGATATTAATCACTCTCAATATGGCAGGATTGATCCTATCAGGTCTCCTGAAGGTCAAAATATTGGACTAGTTACATATCTGGCGCTTTATGCCAGGATAAATGAGTATGGGTTTTTAGAGACTCCTTATAGAAAAGTAGTTCTACAAAAAGGTAAGCCACAAGTGACTGATGAAGTTATTTATTTTACAGGCGATGATGAGGAAGACTTTCATATTACTGAGGCTACTGTAAATACCGATGAGAAGGGTTTCATTCTAGATGAAAGAGTGCCAACCCGATATCAGGGTAATTTCTTTGAAGGAACAGCAAAAGATATTTCCTTAATTGATATTTCACCCCAGCAGATTTTTGGTACATCTGCCTCTTTGATTCCATTTTTGGCCAATGATGATGCAAACAGAGCTTTGATGGGTAGCCAAATGCAGTGTCAGGCAGTGCCTTTACTCAGACCTACAGCTCCAATTTCAGGTACAGGTATGGAGAGAATTGTAGCTGATAATATGGGTAGGGTTGTTAGAGCTCCGGAAGATGGAACTATAAAATATGTAGATGGGAAAAAGCTCATTTTGAAAACTAAGCAGGATGAAATCAAGTACGAAATCAAGAAATTTGTCCACTCTCCTCAAGGAACTTGTTATTCGCAAACACCAGTAGTTGGGGTAGATGAAAAGGTGAAAAAAGGCGATCTTTTGATTGATGGCGCAGCTTGTGAGAACGGGGAGTTGGCTTTAGGTCAAAATTTACTTATTGCCTATATGAGCTTTGATGGTTTAGGTTATGAAGATGCTATTGTTATCTCAGACAGGTTAGTAAAAGATGATGCGTTAACTTCAATTCATATTGAAGAATATGAAGTCGATGTTGTAGAAACCAAGCTTGGACCAGAAGAGTTAACTTCGGATATTCCTAATGTGTCTGAAGAAGCGCTAGTTAATTTGGACGAGAAAGGAATTGTTAGAGTTGGGGCAGAAGTGAGGCCAAATGATATATTGATTGGTAAAGTTCAGCCCAAAGGTGAAACAGAGTTGACTGCTGAAGAAAGATTACTTAGGGCTATTTTTGGAGAAAAAGCCAAGGAAGTCAGAGATACATCATTACGTATTCCTCATGGTGAGCGGGGTACTGTCATTGGAGTGCAGATACTTTCCCGAGATGACGGAGACGAGCTTGATACAGGAACTCTTCAGAGAATTAAAGTAAAAGTTGCTCAACTCCGAAAAGTGACTGCCGGAGATAAACTGGCAGGCCGCCATGGTAATAAAGGAGTTATTTCCAAAATTGTGCCGATTGCAGATATGCCACACATGGCTGATGGAACTCCGATAGATATTATTATCTCTCCTCTATCAGTTCTTTCCAGGATGAACTTAGGACAATTACTAGAAACACACTGGGCATTTGCGGCTAAGCAATTGGGTTATAAAATAGCTGCGCCAGTTTTTGAAAAGATTCCTGAAGAGAGATTAATGGAAGAATTAAAAAGAGCAGGGTATTCAACTGACGGTAAGACACAACTTTTTGACGGAAGAACAGGGGAACCTTTTGGAAGCAGTGTAGTGGTGGGTATAAATTATATCCTGAAATTAATTCACATGGTGGAGGAAAAAATTCATGCCCGTTCCACCGGTCCTTATTCGTTGGTTACTCAACAGCCTTTGGGAGGAAAAGCTCAAATGGGAGGGCAAAGATTAGGAGAGATGGAAGTGTGGGCTTTGGAGGCATATGGAGCTGCGCATATCTTACAAGAAATGTTAACTATAAAATCTGATGATGTAGTAGGACGGGCTAAAGCTTTTGAGGCAATTGTTAAGGGAATTGATATTCCCCAGGCTTTAATTCCTGAATCTTTTAAGGTGTTGGTTAAAGAATTGCAAGCCTTGGGACTTTATGTTGAAACACTGGGAGCAAAAATAGTGACTGAGGTCGCTGAGGCTGAGAAGAGTAAAGAAGTGACTACTGAAATAGCGCAGCTTGAAGAAGCACTAGATATGAAATCAACTGCTAGTATAGAAGAGCTGGGAGCTCCTGACAGTTCTTTTGAAGTAAAGGAGGCAGAATGAACGATTTAGTAGATTTTGAAAGTTTAAGACTCACAGTTGCTTCTCCTGAGCAAATAAGGAATTGGTCTTTTGGTGAGGTTACAAAACCAGAAACTATCAATTATAGAACTTTAAAAGCTGAAAAAGATGGACTGTTTTCTGAAAATATCTTTGGGCCTACTAAAGATTATGAATGTTACTGCGGTAAATATAAAAGAATTAGATTCCGGGGAGTAATTTGTGATAAGTGCGGAGTTGAGGTTACCCAAAGCAAGGTCAGAAGAGAAAGAATGGGCCATATTAATCTTGCCTCTCCTGTGGCTCATAGCTGGTTTGTCAAAGGTGCGCCTTCCAAATTATCCCTGATACTGGATATTTCACCCAAAAATTTGGAAGCAGTAATATATTTTGCTTCCTATATTGTGATTAGTATTGATCCCTCTGGTAAAACTGCAGCTCTGGAAAAATTAGAGAAAGATTTACAAACAAAAATTTCCCAAGCAAAAGAAAATTTGGAAAAGACGATCAAAGATTTTGAAAGTCAGCTCAAAAAGGACGTAACTGGTCTTAAAAAGAAACTGGAAAAGGAAAAATTTGAACTTGAGGCACAGGAAAAAGAGTTAAAAGGTAGACATGAAATCCAAAAGTTGAGAGATAATTTAGTTGTAGAAATTGGTCAGTTGGAAGGAATTTTTAAAGCTGTATCTGATTTAGTTAAATCTGTTGTGGCTTTAAAACTTCTATCAGAGGATGAATATTCAAAGCTTTTCGAATATGGAGTTTCAGATTTTCTTCAGGTAGGAATGGGAGCAGAAGCATTTTTGGAAGTTCTACAAAAGCTAGATTTGGATAAAATGGCTGCAGCTTTGAGGGAAGAGGTCAGAAAGTCCACAGGGCAAAAACATATCAAGGCTACAAAAAGACTTCGGGTGATTGAAGGAATGCGTTCTTCTGGCATCTCTGCTGCATGGTTAGTACTGCGGGTTTTACCAGTTTTACCCCCAGACCTTCGACCTATGGTGCAACTGCCAGGAGGAAGATTTGCTACCTCAGATTTAAACGATCTTTACAGAAGAGTAATTAATAGAAATAACCGCTTAAACAGGCTAATTAATCTGGGTGCTCCAGAAATAATTTTGCGGAATGAAAAAAGAATGCTACAAGAAGCTGTTGATAGCTTGATAGATGCATCATCCAGGACTTCAAGACGGGGAGGTCCTGCTACTACTCATATTCTCCGTTCCCTCTCAGATATGTTACGGGGTAAGCAGGGAAGATTCAGACAGAATTTATTGGGCAAAAGGGTAGATTATTCTGGAAGATCAGTTATCGTGGTTGGATCAAAATTAAAACTAGATCAAGTCGGGTTACCAAAAGAAATGGCTCTTGAAATGTTCAAGCCGTTTGTTTTGCGGGAAGTTATTGCCAGAGGTTTGGCATCTAATGTTAAAGGCGCAAAAAATGTTTTGGAGCTTCGGTCTTCTGAGGTTTGGGATATTTTAGAGGAAATCATTACAGGGCATCCAATTCTGATCAACAGGGCTCCTACACTGCATAGATTAGGGATTCAAGCATTTTTCCCAATACTGGTTGATGGTAATGCCATTGCTATTCATCCTTGTATTTGCGCAGGATTTAATGCTGATTTTGATGGAGATCAGATGGCAGTTCATGTGCCTTTATCTGGGAAAGCCCAAGAGGAAGCAAAGAATTTAATGATGGCAAGAGAAAATATTTTTAGTCCAGCCAATGCTCAGCCAGTGACTGTGCCAAATAGGGAAATGGCTTTGGGATGTTATTTTTTGACTTCGTTTGAGGATGTTGCAGAAGGTGAGAAACTGCACTTCTTTGCACCCATAGAAGATGCAGTTAGGGCTTATACTTTAGGCAAAATTGGGATTCAACAAAAAATCCAAACCAGGATTAATGGTGAAGTTATAGAAACATCGGTAGGTAGAATACTTTTTAATCAAGTTTTGCCTACTGAGATGCAATTTATAAATTCAGTTATTAAAGGGCTTACTATCCGTGACATCATCCTGCGGGCAATGGAAACTTTAGGTAAGGAAAAGGCAACAGAGCTGATAGATAATATTAAGACTATTGGCTTCTGGGGGGCAACTATTGCCGGTATTTCAATTTCTATCTTTGATGCAAAAGTTGTATCTGATAAACAGGCTTATTTGGATAGAGCTATAAAGGAAATCGAGAAAATTGAAGCAAATACTGCCAAAGGTTTAATTACTCCACAAGAAAAATCACAGCTTTCACAAATGGTCTGGATTAAAGTGACAGAAGAGTTGGCAAATGCTACCTGGGAATATCTGGGTATGAAAAACCCTATCAGAATGATGGTTGAAGCAGGCGCTAGAGGTTCAAGAGATCAGGCAAAGCAACTTTCTGCCATGCGGGGTTTGTCTACTGATCCAACCGGTAAGATTGTGGAATTGCCTACGAAATCCAATTACAGACAAGGTTTATCTGTGTTTGAATACTTCACTTCAGCCAGAGGTGCCAGAAAAGGTGTAGCAGATAAAGCCTTGAAAACAGCTGATGCAGGATACTTGACCAGAAGGTTGGTAGATGTTGCTCATGATGTTATTATCAGGATGGAAGATTGCGCAACTGAACTGTTTTTGGAATTTGATATCTTAAAGGATGTTTTTACCACCGCCAGAGAGAAGCTACTGGGAAGAGTTGTTGCAGAGAATATATTAGAGCCTAAAAGCAGGAAAGTAATTATCAAAAAGGGTGCGATCCTAGCAGAAGTGGCGATAACTCAAATTCTAAAAGCAGGGGTAGTAAAAGTATCAGCTCGTTCTCCTTTGACTTGTGAGGCCCGTTATGGAATTTGTAGTGCTTGTTATGGTTTTGATTTGACTACTAGACAACTGGTTAAAATTGGCACCCCTGTTGGAGTAGTGGCTGCTCAAGCTATCGGTGAGCCAGGCACACAGCTTACTATGCGTACTTTCCACACAGGAGGGATTATCGGATTAGATATTACCCAAGGTTTACCAAGAGTAGAAGAGTTATTTGAAGCCAGGACCCCTAAAGTTGCATCACCAATGTCTGAGATTGCTGGTAAAGTTTCAGTCGTTGAGACTGAATTGGGGATAAGGGTTAGGGTTAAAACTACCCAAAAGCCACACGAAGAAAGGGAATACATTATTCCTGCTACTGCAGCCCTTCTAGTAGAAGAAGGACAACTGATTGATGCTGGGACAGTGCTGGCTTCAGGGCATGTGGATGTCAAAGAAATTTTGAGAATTCAAGGTTTGAAGGCTGCACAACGCTACATAGTTGATGAAGTAAGATCTGTTTATGAATCTCAGGGTGTGCCTATTAATGAGAAGTATTTTGAGGTGATTGTCAGGAAGATGTCTGATAAAGTCAGAGTAGAAACCCAGGGTGATACTAACTTGCTTCCTGGTGAAATTATTGACAAACTCCGTTTTGAAGAGGAAAATAGACGGGTTTTGGCAAGCGGTGGTGAACCAGCCACAGCAGAGGTGGTTATATTAGGAATAACTAGAGCTTCTTTGCAAACAGAAAGTTTCTTATCTGCAGCTTCATTCCAAGAAACTACATCAATACTTTCAGATGCTGCGATGTCTGGTAAAGATGACAAATTAATAGGACTCAAAGAAAATGTTATAATTGGGCGTTTGATTCCAACAAGTTACGAGAGGGCAAAGGTAGATAATTAGAAATGCCGACAGTCAATCAATTAGTAAGAAAAGGACGAAAAAATACTGCCAGAAAGATTAAAGCAACAGCCTTAAGGCGTGGTTTTAATGCCAAAGATCGAAGATACACTCAAGATTTTAACCCTCAAAAAAGAGGAGTGGTGACTTTAGTTAAAACCATGACTCCTAAAAAACCTAACTCGGCTCTCCGAAAAGTAGCCAGAGTAAGGCTTTCCAACAGAACTGAAGTGACAGCATATATTCAAGGAGAGGGACATTCTTTGGCAGAGCATGGTATAGTACTGGTTAGAGGTGGAAGGGTAAAAGATTTACCAGGAGTGAAATATCATTTAGTCAGAGGAAAGTATGATTTAGCAGGGGTAGTAGGCAGAAAACAAGGAAGATCCAGATATGGTACAAAGGCAGGAGGAGGCGGACCCGTACCTAGGGCAGCAGCACCTAAAGCAACTGCATCAGCCCCAGCTGTAGGAGCAGCATAAATATGAGAAGCAAAAAAGCCTCAAAAAAAATTTTAGCCCCAGATCCAATTTATGGATCAAAGATAATAACTAGATTTATTAATAAACTAATGATTTCCGGCAAAAAAACCATTGCAGAAAAAGTAGTTTATCAAGCTCTTGAGACAATAAAAGAGCAAAGCAAGCAGGAGCCTTTGTCTGTTTTTGAAAAAGCCATAGCAAATGTTGTTCCCAAAATGGAGGTAAGACCTAGGAGGGTTGGAGGAGCATCATATCAGGTACCAGTTGAAGTCCGTGGTGACAGAAAAGAAGCCTTGGCTATAAGGTGGATTTTAGCTGGGGCAAAATCCAAATCCAATAAAGAATATCATTCATTTGATAAAAAACTGGCAGCAGAGCTGATGGATGCTGCAAATGGTACAGGACTTGCTATTAAGAAGAAAGACGATACTCAAAAAACAGCCCAAGCCAATAGGGCCTTCAGTCACTTCCGTTGGTAAATTTCTCTCTTGACTTCGGTATATATTTGGGTTACCCTCTAATTAGATAACGATTTTACCACTTGTAATTATGATAAATTTGTCATAAAATTATGTTGAAAGTAATTACTGATAAGAGAGTTAAGGAATTTTTAGCATCCTGTCTGAAATAGATCAAGGACGAGCTCAAGGGTATATTGAGTTATTTGAGGAGAATGGGTTTAGGTTGCCAAGTCAATATTTAAAGAAGCTAGATAGTAATTTATGGGAACTGCGACCTGGATCTATTCGATTACTTTTAGGTAAAGCCGAGTCGGCTATGATTGTAGTGTGTGCATTTAAGAAAAAAAGTCAGAAAACTCCTCGACAGGAGATAAAAACTGCAAGGAAGCGTTTGGAGGAATATAAAATATGAACAAACCAAGGTATTATACAACTGAAGAATTGAAACGAGAACTCTTTCAAAATCCAAAGGTGAAAAAAGCTTATGAGGATTTACAGCCTGAATTTGCTATTATACAAGCCATAATTGATGCCAGGGTTAAGAAGAAAATTTCTCAGGAAGAGTTGGCCAAAAGAATGGGTACTGGCCAAGCAGTTATTTCCAGGTTAGAAAATGCTAATGCCAGACCTTCTTTATCACTTATCAAAAGACTGGCAGACGCATTAGATCTAAAAGTCGAGCTCCATTTTACCCCAAGATAATTAGTTTAAGAATAGGCCTAATAGTATATAATATATAGTATGGAATATGTAGATAGCGGTAATCCAGTAGAACAGAAGTGGTAATATTAATATATGACAGTAGAAAATCTTGTTTTCAGACCAGTAATAGATCTAGTAAAAGTAGTGGGAAAACTGAGCGGACCTGATGTTGGAGATAGACTTGATGCTTTTAATCGCATGGATCCTATTTCAGCGGCAATTTTATCTAGAGCAATAGATCCTGTAAATATAATCAGAGCTGACCGTATTGCTATTGCTGCTGGAAATGTAGACTGATTCATTGTATAATATCTGCTTGTGGCCTCCCAGCTTGAGGGAGGTTTTTTATTTTTGAACCAGAATACCCCGTCAGCTTGCTGCGGGGAGGGGTTCATTATGAATAATAAATTAAGAGAAGAAAAATTGAAGATGTGGAAAGATAATCTAGCGCAGCTTGAAGAAGATCTGAAGATTATTTTGGCGAAAAAGGGCGCTGCTGCTGCTGAAGGTGATTTATCCGAGAATGCAGCTTATACTATGGCTATAGAAGATGCAGATACAACCAGAGTTAGAATTGAAGAGGTAAAAAAGATAATAAGAGATTTAGAAAAAAGATAAAATGGCAATACAAAAGACTAAAAGGGACTTCCCACTTGATAGAATCCGTAATATAGGCATAATAGCCCATATTGATGCTGGTAAAACAACTACTACAGAAAGAATCCTGTTTTATACAGGTAGAACTTATAAAATTGGAAATATTGATGAGGGAACTACTGTTACTGACTGGATGGAGCAGGAGCGCGAACGTGGGATTACCATTGTTTCTGCAGCCATTACTGCTTTTTGGACAGTTAAAAAAGGACTTTTTGAAGGAAATGAAATAAGAATTAATTTAATTGATACCCCAGGGCATGTTGATTTTACTGCAGAAGTAGAAAGATCCCTGCGGGTTTTGGATGGAGCAGTAATTGTTTTAGATTCCTCCTCTGGGGTACAATCTCAAACAGAAACAGTGTGGAGACAAGCCAATAAATATAGCGTTCCTTTAATCGCTTTTTCCAACAAAATGGATGTGGTGGGAGCAGATTTTGCCACTACTATTCAGTCTGCTCGAGACAGGCTAGGCGCTAATGCTATAGCTTATAACTTACCTATTGGCAAAGAAAATGATTTTAAAGGAGTAGTAGATTTACTAACTCAAAAGGCTCTAATTTGGGAAGGCGATCAAACAGGCGCTAAATTCAGTGAGACAGAAGTTCCTGCTGATATGGCAGATGAGGTTAAAGTTGCCAGGGAAAAACTGGTAGAGGAAATTGCAGGTTCTGATGATGTGTTGATGGAAAAGTATCTCAACGGAACTGAAATTACAGTCACAGAACTCAAAAAAGCTTTAAGAAAGGCTGTGATTGGGAGTAAAATTGTGCCAGTTTTTGCTGGATCTTCTCTTAGAAACAAAGGTGTTCAACCAATGCTTGATGCTGTTGTTGAATATCTTCCTTCACCTCAGGATGTGTATGTTACAAGTGGAATAAATCCGCAAACAGGGGAAGCTGAAGAAAGAAAGGGTGATCCTGCTGCGCCTTTAGCTGCTTTAGCATTTAAAATTCAAGTTGATCCTCATGTTGGAAAATTAACTTACATTAGGGTTTATTCAGGAACTTTAAAGAGTGGTTCTTATGTTTATAATTCCACCAAGCAATTAAATGAAAGAGTAGGGAGGCTTCTTTTGATGCATGCCAATGACAGGGAAGAGATTGATCAGGCTTTGGCTGGGGAAATTGTGGCTGCAGTAGGACTTAAAGATACTATAACTGGGAATACCTTATGTGATGGAACTGCTCCTGTTATTTTAGAATCTATCTCTTTTCCTGATCCAGTTATTTCTTTGGCAATTGAGCCAAAAACAAAATCTGATCAGGAAAAATTGGGGTTTGCCCTGCAAAGACTAGCTGAGGAAGATCCAACTTTTAGAGTTAGATCTGACGCTGATACAGGACAAACTATTATTGCCGGTATGGGTGAGCTGCAGCTTGAAATCCTGGTAGATAGGATGAAAAGAGAGTTTAAGTTGGAGGCAAATGTTGGTCAACCACAAGTTGCCTATAAAGAAACTATTACCAAATATGCAGAGGGTGAGGGTAAATACATTAGACAAACAGGTGGACGTGGTCAATATGGCCATTGTTTGCTCAAGATTGAACCTTTGCCCCGCGGACAGGGTAGGGAATTTGTCTCAGCAATTGTGGGTGGAGCAATTCCTAGAGAATTTATTCCTCCCATTGAAAAAGGAGTTATTGAAAAAGAAGATACTGGAATTTTGGCTGGATTCCCTGTGACAGATATTAAAGTTACAGTTTATGATGGATCATTCCATGATGTTGATTCATCTGAGATAGCATTTAAAATTGCAGCTTCTTTAGGCTTGTCTGAGGCAGCCAAAAAAGCAGATATGATTTTGCTTGAGCCAATAATGAAGGTGGAGGTTACCACCCCTGAGGAATTTTTAGGAGAGATTATTGGTGATTTGTCTTCAAAAAGAGCTCAAATCCTTTCTTCCGAAACCAGTGGAAATGCCAGAGTGGTTTTGGCTTTAGTGCCACTAGCAGAAATGCATGGATATGCAACAGCTATAAGAAGTATGTCTCAGGGTAGAGCCACTTATTATATGGAAGCAGATCATTATGAACCAGTTCCAAGTAATATTACTCAAAAGATTATAGAAACCTCAGGCTTTACTGGTAGAGTAGAACATTAACTACATTTATTTGTTAATTCTTTAGTATCGCATCCGATCGGATTATTAAATGATTTTCTAAGCTTATATAATATACTTTCCCGGTATGCTCCCCAGCCACCTCGTGAGTAAAGAAAAAATCCATTTTTATCTAAATAAGTTTCAGTGCCATCATAATTAATAGCTCCACGATCAATAATTATATCACCATTTGAACATTGTTCTACGGTGGTATGGTAAGGTAAATTACACAAAGATTGTATATCCTCTTTTTGAGTGCAGAGGTATCCAACTAGTAAAATAATGAAAATAACCAGTATAACTTTTTTCATTTAGTAAGTCTCATGCTTATTCTATCTTTTTGCTGTGAGGAGAGCAACCTGTGACAGTTTTGCATACGGCCGTAGCAAATTTTGTAATTGGTCTATTGACATGTTTTATAGTGTTTAGTACAATTTAGACATGTTTAGTAATCAAAATTTGCCTAGAGTATATACTCCTGAGCAAGTGGCTGAAATGTTGCAGCTTAGTAAAAATACGGTTTATGATTTGATCAGCCGTGGTGAAATCGTGGCTAAAAAAATCGGTAAAGTTTACCGTATTCCCCAAAGCTCGATATCCTTTATTTTTAGTGGACTGGATGAAGATTTGCAAAAAGCAGAGAAAGAAGATTTAAAAAAAATTCCTAAAATACACAGAGAACTCTCCCGAGTAAGATCAAAGCTGTGAAAAGAAAAAAAGTTTTTCTAGACTCCGATGTGATCATCTCTTCGTTGATATCTGATAAAGGTGCAGCATATTTCATTATCCATGAAACTGATCTACAATCTTTTGTTTCAAATAAATCCATAGAAGAATTAGAGCAGGTATGCGACCGGTTAGGGCTTAATAAAGATAAATTAGCAGAAGTAGTCAAAGAAAAATTAAATGTTGTTCAATTAAAAGAAGTAAAAAAAAGCTTCAAAAATTATACTTTGGATTTAGACGATGTTCACATAATTGCTGGTGTGAAGAAAGCAAAGGCAAAATACCTTCTTTCGTATAATACAAAGGATTTTAAGATTGATAAAATTATCCAAGAATTGAAGATCGTAGTAACAACTCCGGCAAGATTTTTACAGTATTTAAGAAGCTTGCAATAATTACCAAAAAGTTTTGACAATTTTGCATACGGCCGTAGGGTATTTTGTCACTGGTTTAAATCTAAAATTTGACAGAAAAGATAATTCATGAGCAAAATATGATATGGAGCCGACACAATCTCAAGCACCTACTCAATCACCAATTGCTCCGCAGCCTCAGGTAATTATAGCTGACCCTAAAATAGTTCCAAATGTACCTGGAGCTAAAAAGAATTTTTTGCTACCAGTGGTTATAATAGTTATATTTTTAATTATAGGGGTAGCAGTTTTTATTTTTAAAGATAAAATTTTTAAATCATCTGTTTCTAGTACTCAATTTCCTCAGGATGTAAGTTGTACAACAGGTTTTGAAGGTAATGCAGGTAATAACTTTTGCTCTAATTACCATGGAGGTTCTTCTTTGTGTAGACCTGGTTTTGAAGGAAATTATCCAGATGGGTGTACAAAGTAGCTTTCAAATTTAACTATTGCATTTATTTTGCAAATACGTTATATTTATAAATGTTCCAGCTAAAGAGAGCTGGATTTTAAAGGTAAAATTATGGCAGACGTAAAAAAATTTGATAGAAGTAAACCACACGTTAATGTTGGAACCATGGGTCATGTTGACCATGGTAAGACCACCTTAACTGCAGCAATTACCAATGTACTGGCTGCTAAAGGTTTTGCAGAAAAAAGGTCGGTAGATCAGATTGACAACGCTCCTGAGGAAAAAGCCCGCGGTATTACTATTAATATTTCCCACCAAGAATACGAAACTGAAAAAAGACACTACGCCCATATTGATATGCCAGGCCATGCAGATTACATCAAAAACATGATCACTGGTGCTGCTCAAACTGATGGAGCAATTCTAGTTGTTTCTGCTCCAGATGGTCCAATGCCTCAAACCAGAGAGCATTTGCTTTTGGCTCGTCAGGTAGGAGTTCCAGCAATTGTAGTATTTCTAAATAAAGTAGATATGGTAGATGACCCGGAGCTTTTGGATTTAGTTGAAGAAGAAGTAAGAGATCTGCTTAAAAAATATGAATATGACCCTCAGTCTCCAATAATCCGAGGTTCTGCTAAAAAAGCTTTAGAAGGTGATCCAGAAAGCATAAAGGCAGTAGAAGAATTGATGAATAAAGTTGATGAATGGATTCCAACTCCAGTCAGAGATACTGATAAACCATTTTTAATGGCAGTTGAAGATGTTTTCTCTATTAAAGGTAGAGGAACAGTTGTTACTGGAAGAATTGAAAGAGGTAAGGTTAAAGTTAATGAGGAAATAGAAATTGTCGGTATTAGACCTACAAAAAAGAGTGTTGTAACAGGTATTGAGATGTTCCATAAGATGCTAGATGAAGGTCAGGCTGGAGACAACGCTGGAATACTCCTTAGAGGTGTTGAAAAAGATGATGTAGAAAGAGGGCAAGTATTGGCAAAACCAGGATCCATTACCCCACATTCTGAATTTGAAGCTGAGGTTTATATTCTTTCTAAAGAAGAAGGCGGAAGACACACCCCATTTTTCAAAGGTTACAGACCACAATTTTATATCAGAACTACTGACGTGACTGGTGAAGTCACTCTTCCAGAAGGTGTGGAAATGGCTATGCCTGGAGATACAGTTAAAGTAACAGGCAAGCTTATTACACCGGTTGCTATGGAAGATGGTCTCCGCTTTGCTATCAGAGAAGGTGGAAAAACAGTTGGTGCTGGAGTTATTACTAAGATAATAGCTTAAGCTATTATGCACTTTTAAAGGGGAATAAAAACTATGCCGAGGGGACGTATTCGTGTCAAATTGAAAAGTTATGATCACAGGGTACTGGATAATACCTGTGAATCCCTTTTGGATACAGCCCTTCGCACTGGAGCAAAAATAGTTGGTCCAATACCCCTTCCTACAAAAACTGAAAGAATTACAGTATTAGCCTCACCCCATACAGATAAAGATTCCAGAGAAGCTTTTGAAATAAAAACCCACAAAAGAATGATTGATATTATAGAACCTACCCCTAAAACTATAGATTCCCTAATGCATCTTGAAATTCCAGCTGGAGTTGACATTGAGGTGAAAATGTAGAATAAATCAAAACTCATATGGTAGAAAATCCAAATATAAATGAATCAGAATTAGCAGCATCGTTTTCGAGCCTTACTATAAAAAGCATAGAAGAGTCAATGCGAGAAGTAGAGGAAGTTTTAAATGGGCTTACTCATAGGGAAAGAAGAGTGCTTCAATTAAGATTTGGTTTAGATGATGGTAGATCTAAGTCATTTGCTGAAGTTGGAGAAATAGTAGGAATGGAATTAAGAGGGAGACCTTACTCAATTGGATGGATGAGACAAACTGAAGCTAGGGCTTTATACAACCTTCGACATCCTTTTATGCCTGATCCTTCTTCTAAATAATCATTTATCCTTTTGTTTTAATAGGTTATATTGTGGCAATTTGTTTCCGATCGAGAAATTTTTGTCCATGATATGATTGTTTTGTGGAGATTAAATTTAGCTGGCATGTTTATCCTGAGTGTAGTCAGAGACCTTTTATTTACTGTGCTAGGAAATTATTGATTTCTGTTAATCTTTGTTGAAAATCAGTTAAATTTTCAGGCCAAAGCAAAAAAGAATTATATCTTCTTTCCTTACCTTCTCCCTCAAAAGCTGACTCAGTAATTTTTAGATACTTCTTGTTATTAGAAGCTACTTTGACATCAAAGAAAAATGTTCTTTTGCCAGCCCTAAGCATTGAGGATTTAACAGTTTGTTTAATACTCTTTTCCATCTCTTAATTCTCACCCCCTTCCCAAATTACTCGTACCTAAAATATTTATACCCCAATAAAAGCCGAATGTCAAGCCCTTATTTAAGCTAGCTTGCATTTAGGCATGAGTTCGTGTTAGAATCTCTTGAGAGCATGACATTACTGTCAGGTTAAATTTAAATTGTTAAATTTTCAGTAGATCGTGCGTCGGTTGTCGATACGGCGAGTCTAGGCGAGATACTGAGTGACCATCCGCCAAAGGTGGAGGTCACTCTTTTTATTGGGTTAAATATGATAAACAGTTTACTGGGTATTAAAAAAGAAATGACAGCAACATATGACTCCCGCGGTAGAAGGGTGGGGGTAACTGTAGTGGAAATTTCCCCTAATTTTGTGACCCAACTTAATTCAGCTTCTGTCCAACTTGGGTTTGGTACCAAAAAGTCTGTTAAAAAACCCCAAATTGGACACGCCAAAAAAGCTGGTCTTGACCAAAAGATTAAATGGTTTAGGGAGGTTAAAACAACAGAGCAACAAGATTTAAAGCCTGGAACAGAGATTAAACTGGACCAGGTTTTTTCAAGGGGAGATGCAGTAAAGGTAAGTGGAGTTTCTAAAGGTAAAGGATTCCAAGGCGGAGTAAGGCGCCATGGCTTTCATGGTGGTCCCAAGACTCACGGTCAGTCTGATAGACTGCGTGCACCAGGTGCAATTGGTTCAGGTACAACTCCAGGCAGAGTATATAAAGGTAAAAGAATGGCAGGGCATATGGGATATGTTCAAGTTAGCGTGAAGAACTTAGAGGTAGTAGGAATTGATAAAATAAACAATTTACTTGTAATAAAAGGTGCAGTGCCAGGACCTATCGGCGGACTAATAACTGTGACAAAGCTAGGTAGGGTTAAAGGTTACACCCCTCCACCAGAGGAAAAACTAGAAGAAGAGGGCGAAGGGGAAAGCGTAAAGGGTGAAGAGAAGACAGAAAATCAACAAGAAACAGTGGTCCAACAGCCAACTGAAGAAGCACTAAAAGAAGGAACAGAAAATGCCAGTTAAGAAAGTGACGAGCAAAGCGAGTCATCCTGAGCGAGCAAAGCGAGTCGAAGGATCTAGTCTTTCTATTCCTGTTTATTCTTTAGCAGGTAAAGAGGATGGAACTTTAGCTTTGCCAAAGGAAATCTTTGGTCAAAAAGTAAGCAAAAGCCTTTTGGCACAAGCAGTCAAAGTTTATACTACTAATCAAAAGAATTTGCCAGGTTCGACTAAAACCAGAGGAGAAGTTGAAGGGTCAACTGCTAAAATTTATAGACAAAAAGGAACAGGTAGAGCCAGGCATGGCGCAGTAAGGGCACCTATTTTTGTGGGTGGGGGAATAACCTTTGGTCCTAAACCCCGCAAAATTAGATTAGATTTACCAAGAAAGATGAAAAAAGCAGCCCTACTTTCAGCTCTTTCTGAAAAAGCAGCTGACAAGAAAATAATAGGATTATCAGGGTTGGAAAAATCTTCAGGTAAAACCAAAGAAATGGTAAAGCTTTTTAAAAAGCTAAAAGCTAAAAGTTTACTGATTGTGACTGGAGAAAAGCAGGATAATGTAGTCAGGGCTATCAGAAATATCCCGGAAGCAGATATTTTGCCGGTCAGCCTCATTAATGCCTATGAGATTGTAAAACATGAATTACTTTTTGTTACCAAAGAAGCAGTAGAAAGGTTGAAATGATTATAATTAAACAACCAATTATTACTGAAAAATCTATGAAGCTGGCTCAAAATGGGTTGTATGCTTTTGAGGTTGACAAAAATGCTACAAAACCACAAGTTGCCAAAAAAATAGCTCAAAGATTTAATGTTAAAGTCTTACAAGTTAAGATAATAAATATCAAAGGTAAAGTAAAATCCCAAAAAAGAGTCAGAAAGAGTTATATGCTCGCTGGAGTTAAAAAGGCTTATGTGCAAGTTAAAAAAGGAGACAAAATTACTATCTTTGAAACTCCTAAAGAAGAGGCAGTAGTCACAACAGTGGAAGGTGAACCTATAAAGCTAAGAGAAAAGAAAGATATTTTAGGCAGAACTAAAGTTAAAGTAGAAAGAAGCGCAGTTGGCGCTGCGCCAACAACACAGAGAAAGGTGATTACAGGAAAGTGAAAAATCTAAAAACATTACTTAAGAAACACTCCGGCAGATCAACAGGCGGTATGGTGACTGTGAGAGGTCAGGGAGGCAGACATAAAAGATATTATAGGGAGATTGATTTTAAAAGAGATAAATTTGGAGTTTCTGGTGAGATAGTCTCTTTAGATTATGATCCAAACAGGAATGTTGGTATTGCATTGGTTAAATATGCGGATGGTGAATATAGATATATCTTGGCACCAAAAGGAATAGCAGTTGGTAGCGAAGTCATATCAGGAGAAAAAGTAGAAATAAAAGATGGCAATGCGTGCAAGCTTAAAAATATTACAGTGGGTACTTTACTTCATAATGTAGAGATGAAGCCTGGAAAAGGTGGACAACTTGGGCGCAGTGCCGGTACTGCCTTGCAGCTTTTAGCCAAAGAGGGTGAATTTGCACATTTGAAATTACCCTCAGGAGAGATTAGAATGATACCTTTGGAATCGCTGGCCACAATTGGTAGTTTGGGAAATGAAGAGATGAGACAAAGAGTAATAGGTAAAGCTGGAAGATCACGTCATATGGGGATCAGGCCAACAGTCAGAGGTGTGGCTCAAGATCCTGATTCTCATCCTCACGGCGGAGGAGAAGGCAGATCTGGAATCGGTAGAAAAACACCAATGACTAAATATGGCCGTCCTGCTGTTGGTAAAACCAGGAATAAGAAAAAGCAGACAAGTAGATATATTGTCAAAAGGAGAAGACCATGAGTAGATCAACAAAAAAAGGACCATATATTGATGAAAAGTTAATGAAAAAAGTCATGGTTCAAAAGGCTGGTGGTCCTAAAAACCCAATTAAAACTTGGGCTAGAAGATCACAAATTCCACCTGAGTTTGTAGGTCAGACTTTTTTAGTTCATCAGGGTAAAAATTTTGTGACTGTATTTGTCACTGAATCAATGGTAGGACAAAGATTAGGTGAATTTGCTCCGACTAGAATCTTTAGAGGTCATGGAAAAGTAACAGAAAAATCTGTGGCAAAGACATAATATGGAAATAACAACGATACAAAAATATATACATACAAGTCCAAGAAAATTGAGATTAGTAGCTGATATGGTGAGAAAAATGACTCCTGATCAAGCCATTGCTGTTTTGGAAGTTACACCCAAGTCTGCTGCTTTAGATTTTCAGAAAGCCATTAAAACAGTGCTTGCTAATGCTAAGGGGAAAGGTTTAGATTCCCAAAAAGCAAGTTTTAAGACAATTGAGATAAATGAAAGCACAAAGATGCGCCGTTTCAGGGCAGGTACCAGAGGAAGAGTGAGACCATATAAAAAGAGGATGGCACATATAAAAATAGTGCTAAGTGATGAGCCAATAGTCATCAGTCATCAGTCATCAGTCATCAGACTGAAAACAAAGCAGACAGAAACAGAAAAAGTTGAACAAAAGAAAGGAAAAGTCTGATAGCTGAAAGCTGAAGACTGATGACTTTTTATGGGACAAAAAATACATCCGGTAGGTTTTAGAATGGGTATTGGGTCAACTTGGAAGTCACGTTGGTTTGCTCATGGAATTAAATATAGAGAAAATGTCTTAGAAGATTTGAAAATCCGTGATCTGCTGATGAAGAAGCTCTCAAAAGCAGGGGTAGCTGCTGTAGAGATTGAGAGAGCGGTGAATAAATTAAAAGTTATAATCTTTGTTTCGCGCCCTGGAGTTTTGATCGGACGAGGTGGAACAGGTTTAACTGAAATTAAAAAGTTTCTAATGGTAGAATTAAAGATTAAAAACGATAACACTTTAGAAGTGGCGCCAATGGAAATAAAATCAGCAGATTCCGTAGCTTACTTGGTTGCTCAATCTGTGGCTGAACAGCTTGCCAGAAGACTTCCTGCGCAAAGAGTGATGAATCAGGCAATCGAAAGAGCGATGAGATCTGGCGCAAAAGGGGTCAGAGTTGTTTTGTCTGGTAGAATTGGTGGAGCAGAGATTGCGAGACGTGAATGGAAAGCCTCGGGAACGATGCCTTTACATACTTTAAGAGCGGATATAGATTTTGCTTCATACCCAGCTTTGACAAAATCAGGATATGTAGGGGTAAAAGTGTGGATTAATAAAGGGGAGGTAAAAATTTAATGGCCCTGTTACAACCGAAAAGAACTAAACATAGAAAAGTTTTTAAAGGTAAAAGAAGTGGTGTGGCCACCAGGGGTAATAGTTTGTCTTTTGGGACTTTTGGGATCAAGGTTATGGAAGCGGGATTTATTACAGCAAGACAGTTGGAATCAGCAAGAAGAGCCATGGCTCACTTTACCCAAAGAGGTGGACGTATTTGGATGAGGGTTTTTCCTGATAAGCCAATTACTAAGCACCCAGCAGAATCCAGAATGGGTTCTGGTAAGGGTGATGTGGAAGGATATGTAGCAGTGGTAAAACCAGGCAATTTAATTTTTGAAATGGGAGCTGTCAGCAAGGAAATAGCAGAAGAAGCATTAAGGTTGGCTTCTCATAAACTGCCTATGGATACTAAATTTGTGGAGAAAACATAAGGACCATGATGACTTCGCAATTTGGAAATATTATATTGCTCAGTCATCAGAACCTTGTCTTTTTGAAAGGATCAAAAACATGAAAAAAAACGAGTTTGTACAAATTAAAGGATTAGATTTAAAAGAACTAAAACTTAAAGTAAAGACTTTAACTGAAGAAATTGTTAGTTTGACTTTGGATAAAAATATGAAGAAATTAAAAGATTTAAAAACGATTTCAAAAAGGAAAAAAGAAGTGGCTCAAATCTTGACACTGATCAAACAGAAAGAATTGATGGTAGAGTTAGAGTCAATAAGTCTCCAGACTGAAAAAACAGATGAAAAAGAAGAAAAGCCAAAGAAGTCAAACAAAAGAAAGGAAAAGTCTGATAGCTGAAAGCTGAAGACTGATAGCTAATTTCATGAAAGGCAGAGTAATATCAGCAAAAATGAGTAAAACTGCAACAGTGCTTATAGAAAGGACAGCCATGCATCCTTTATATAGAAAGACTTTTTTAAGATCTAAAAATATTTTAGTGGATGATCCTATTGGAGTAAAGCTGGGGGATATAGTAGAAATTATTAAAGTAAAACCAGTTTCTAAAAATAAACACTGGAGAGTTGTAAAGGTAATAGGGAAGAATTTAGCAGAAATTGTGGAGGCAGAACAGAAAATGGCAGCAGAGCAGGCGATAGCTGAAGTAATGCCAGAAGAAGAAAAGACTGAAGAGTCATCAGCTGTCAGTCATCAGACTGAAAAAGCAGAAAAAAAGGCTAAAAGGAAGGAGAAGTCTGACAGCTGAAAGCTGAAGACTGATAGCTAATTTTATGGTACAACATAGAACAATATTAACAGTGGCAGACAACAGCGGAGCAAAATCTATACAGGTTATTCAACCTTTGGGTGGTTCAGGTAAAAGAAAGGCTACTTTAGGGCAGAAGGTGGTAGCAGTCGTTAAAGGAGCAGATCCTAATGGACAAGTTAAAAACCATGAAGTTATAAAGGTAGTCATAGTCAGAACTAAAAAAGAAGTTAGACGTGATGATGGTTCATATATAAAATTTGATGATAATGCTGGGGTAGTTATAGATAACGATGGTAATTTGCGGGCCACCCGTATCTTTGGGCCGATTGCCAGAGAAGTTCGGGATGCAGGATACACGAAGATTATTTCACTTGCGCAGGAGGTATGGTAATGAAGATTAAAAAAGGAGATCAAGTAAAAGTTCTATTAGGTAAAGATCGTGGTAAAGAAGGTAAGGTTGAGTATGTGAAAGGTAAGGACGGAAGAGTTTTTGTGAGCGGTGTAAATCTCTATAAAAGACACGTAAAAAAGTACAAAGATATGCAGGGTGGGATTGTCGATATTCCTAAATCTTTGGACGCATCTAATGTGGCTTTAATTTGTCCTAATTGTAAAAAAGTGACTAGAGTAGGTTTTAAGATGATAGGGAATGAGAAAATGAGAGTTTGCCACAAGTGCAAAAAGGAGATTGAAAATGCAAAGGCTTAAAGAAAAATATTTTAAAGAAATACAAGCAAAATTGCAGCAGGAGTTGGGATTTAAAAACAAGCTGGCAGTGCCCTCTGTTACAAAAATAGTAATTAGTATTGGTTTGGGTGAAGCAAAAGATAATAGCGGTATTCTGGATAAGGTAAAGGTTTATTTATCTGCTCTAGCAGGTCAAAACCCTGTTGTAACAAAGGCCAAAAAATCAATTGCAGCTTTTAAAGTTGCACAGGGTCAGCCAATTGGGATGATGGTGACACTGAGAGGTGATAAAATGTATGCTTTCTTGGATAAGTTAGTAAGTATTGTTTTACCTAAGGTGAGAGATTTCAGAGGTATATCTGCTGATGCTTTTGATCAAAATGGGAATTTAAATATTGGTTTGAAAGAGCAAACTATTTTTCCAGAAGTTGATTATAAAAGCGTGGATAAAACCAGAGGTTTGGCAGTAACTATCACCACTACTGCAAGAAACAAACAAGAAGGTAAGAAATTATTAGAGTATTTAGGAATGCCATTTAGAAATTAACAATTTACAATGTACAATTTACAATTAAAAACTATGAAAAATAATTTTCCATTTTACATTTTCAATTATACATTGGAGCGGAGCGACTAATATGGCTAAAGTAAGTAATATTGTAAAAACTAAATTTAAATATGATGTACAAAAGACAAACCGGTGTATGCGGTGTGGAAGGCCACGGGCATATATTAGAAAATTTGGACTTTGCAGGCTTTGTTTTAGAGAATTAGCACATCTGGGAATGCTTCCTGGAGTGAAGAAAGCGAGTTGGTAACATGGATCCCATAGCGGATACGTTAATTAGAATAAAAAATGGTTATCAGGTAGGTAAAATTACGGTTTCTGTAAAATCTTCCAAATTGGTTTGGAATATGACAGAGTTGCTTAAAAAAGAAGGCTACCTTTCTGATGTAGCTAAAAAAGATAGGGAAATAATAGTGACACTTAAATACAACTTGAGAGTTCCTGTTTTAACTGATATCAAAAGAGTTTCTAAACCAAGCCTTAGAGTTTATAAAGGAGCGAGAGAGTTGCCGTCAGTTTTAAATGGGTTGGGAATAGCTATTATATCCACACCAAAGGGCCTGATGACTGATAGAGAGGCCCGTAAATCAAAAGTAGGTGGAGAAGTGCTAGCGTTGGTCTGGTAAAAACTATGAGCAGAATTGGTAATGCAATTATTATAATACCTGCAGGAATTACAGTTGAAGAGACTGGAAGTTTGATACGTGTGACTGGTCCAAAAGGTGTCTTGAGTTTAAACGTGGATTCTGCAATAGAAGTAGAAATTGCAGGGGACAAGCTAACTGTTAAAAGGAAAGATGATCAAAAGAAAATTAGAGCATTGCATGGTTTAACAAGAAGTCTAATTGCTAATATGATAACAGGAGTTACACAATCTTGGAGTAAAAACTTGGAACTGATTGGTGTGGGATTTAGGGCTCAAGTAGGCGGAGACAAACTAACTTTAAATGTTGGTTTTTCTCATCCTGTAGAGATTATTGCTCCAGAGGGTGTTACTTTTGAGGTAGTGGATAATACAAAGATTAAAGTGTCTGGAATAGATAAGCAACTGGTGGGACAAGTTGCAGCCAATATTAAAAAGGTCAGAATTCCAGATGCATATAAGGGTAAAGGAATAAGATATGCAGGTGAATATATTAGGAAGAAAGTAGGCAAGAGTGCCAAAGTTGGAGCAACGGGTACAGCTGGAGGAAAGGTATGAAACAAGAATCTAGAATAAAAAGACATCTCAGAATTAGGAAATATATTTACGGTACTGAAGATAAGCCCAGACTGGCTGTGTTTCGTTCCAGTCAGCACATTTATGCTCAAATTATAGACGATAAACTTGGTAAAACTTTAGTGTCAGGTAACGATTTTAAAATGACTAAGGAGCAGAAGATGAAAAGAGCGTATGAAGTGGGTAAAACCTTAGCAAAAAAAGCATTAAAGATTAAAATTAGAAAAGTGGTATTTGACAGAGGTGGATTTTTATATCATGGTAGGATAGCTGAGCTTGGAAAAGGTGCCAGAGAGGGAGGTTTGGAATTTTAACTATATGAATAATAAATATAATCAAAGAGGCGCTCAAACACAACAGCCAGAATCTGAATTTTTTGAAAGAGTGGTTCAGGTCAACCGCGTTTCTAAAAAAACTAAAGGCGGAGATAAAAGGTCATTATCTGTTTTGGTGGTAGTTGGTGATAAAAAAGGTAAAGTAGGAGTAGGACTGGGTAAGGCAGCTGAAGTGCAATCTGCAGTCAGAAAAGCTACCACTTATGCAAAAAAGCACATGATACAAGTTTCTCTAAAAGGTAGAACAATTCCACATCCAATTGTGGTAAAAAATGGCGCGGCAAGGGTACTTTTAAAGCCTGCGCCTGAGGGAACTGGAGTGATTGCCGGAGGAGCAGTCAGGGTGGTAGTGGAGGCGGCAGGAATACACGATATTGTTTCCAAAATTTTGGGTACCAAAAACAAGGCTTCTAATGTTTATGCAACTTTGGAGGCTTTAGGTAAGCTTAAGAAAATAGAGGGAAAAGTATGAAAAGATTAGGCCGGGGTATAGGTTCTGGAAAAGGAAAGACTGCAGGTAGAGGGACTAAAGGTCAAAAAGCCAGAGGTAAAATTCCTGCCACTTTTACAGGTGGACTTTCTTTATATAAAAAATTACCTTTAAGAAGAGGAAAAGGTAATCCTAATTTGTCTATTAAGCCAAAATTAATAAGTCTTTCGCAACTGAATATTTTTAAAGACGAAGAAGTTGTTGATATTAACAAATTACTGGAGGCAAAAATTATCTCCGGGACAGAAGCAAAAAAAGGAGTAAAGCTTTTAGATAATGGAGAGTTGACCAAAAAACTTACTATTAAAATCCCTATGTCTGCCACTGCCCAAAAAAAGATAGAAAAATTGGGCGGAAAAATAGAAAATGTCTAATATATTTTCTCCAATTATTAATGCCTTTAAAATTGTAGAGCTACGTAGAAAAATCATTATCACCGTAATTTTGGTCGTTTTAGTTAGAATTGCTGCTCATATTCCTGTTTCAGGAGTAGATCTGAAGGGATTGCAGCAACTTTTTTCCTCCAACCAATTCCTGGGCTTACTGGATATTTTTTCAGGAGGGACTCTGGCTAATTTTTCTATTATTTCTTTGGGTCTTAATCCATATATTAACGCCTCAATTATATTTCAACTGCTAACTATGATTAGTCCTAAATTGGAAGCTTTATCTAAAGAAGGCGAAATGGGCAGACAAATGATTAATCAATATACCAGATATTTGACTGTTCCTTTGGCAATTTTGCAGTCAATTGGTATGTTTGTACTTTTAAAAAACCAGGGAATAATTTCTCAAATAAATCCTCTGCAGGTTGCTGCAATTATTGTAGGAATGACTGCAGGCACTATTTTCTTAATGTGGATTGGAGAGCTGATTACAGAATATGGTATTGGTAATGGAATATCACTTCTGATCTTTGCAGGGATTGTTTCCAGGGTACCAATTGTTCTGACTCAGACTGCCTCTGTGGTTGATCAGACACAAATCATCAATATTTTGATTTTTACAGTACTATCAGTTTTGGTGGTGGCAGGGGTAGTATTTATTAATGAGGGTAGAAGACAAATTACTGTCCAATATGCCAGAAGATTTACCGGTGGCAGAGAAGGGGGAACAGGTGCTCAAACTTATTTACCTTTAAGAGTAAATCAAGCAGGAGTAATTCCTATTATTTTTGCTGTTTCTTTGGTGTTGGTTCCATCTTTTGCTGGATCATACCTTGCAGGCCTTTCGAATCCACAACTCTCTTCTGTGGGGAGGATGTTGGCAACAAGTTTTAACCCAGACAGTGTAACTTATAATTTAATTTATTTTCTTTTGATAGTTGGTTTTACCTTTTTTTATACGGCTGTTATTTTTAATCCCACTAAAGTTGCTGATGAGATCAAAAAATATGGAGGATTTATTCCCGGGATCAGGCCAGGTACTCAAACAGCAGCTTTTTTGAATTATATTATGGTTAGAATCACATTGGCAGGAGCAATATTTTTGGGTGCAATTGCGATTTTGCCTTCGATAGCTGCACAGGTAACAGGAGTTAAAACTCTAGTATTGGGTGGAACAGGATTACTGATTGTAGTATCAGTCATTTTAGATACAGCCAAACAGTTTGAAAGTAAGTTAATTGAGAGAAGCTACGAGGTATTTGCGAGAAGATCATGAAAATATTACTGATTGGACCACAGGGATCTGGGAAGTCTACTCAGGCAAAACTTTTAGCAGAATTTTTAAAAGTGCCTTTTATAAGCATGGGAGATATA
Source organism: uncultured Gammaproteobacteria bacterium (assembly GCA_964415615.1). GTDB lineage: Bacteria > Patescibacteriota > Microgenomatia > Daviesbacterales > UBA10151 > UBA10151. The sequence goes on along the minus strand of CAYQAW010000001.1, from coordinate 70,118 downwards.
TTCAGGAAAATTTCTTCAGAAGATAGTGAGCTGGGAAGACGTGTTAAGGAGATTTTAGACAGTGGCCAACTAGTGGATGATCGGATAACTTCTGAAACAGTTAAACAAAGACTGCAAGAGAAAGATTGTCAAGATGGTTTTGTCGTTGATGGTTATCCCAGAACTGAGAATCAACTACGGAATTTTGATCCTAGTTTTGATAAAGTTTTTTATTTAGATGTTCCAGAAGAAGAGGTAATAAAAAGACTTTTGGCAAGAGGCAGAAGCGATGATGCTTATGAACTTATCAAGAAAAGGTTAGATTTATATTATCAACAAACACAGTCACTTTTGGATTATTACAAACAAGGTAATAAATTAATTGAAATCAGTGGAATAGGAGACATACAAAATATTCAAGATGAAATCAAGAAATCAATATGAGCTAAAGTTGATGAGACATTCGGGCGAGATCGCAGCAAAAGCACTCAAGCGCGCCATGGAGTCTATAAAAGTTGGTACCTCAGAGTTGGAGGTTGATGAGATAGTTAAAAAAGAGATTTATAAATATGGTGGAGATCTCTCTTATAAAACTGTACCTGGATATAAATATGCCACATGTATTACAGTAAATGAGCAAGTAGTACACGGAATACCTACCGATCGGAAGTTTGTCAACGGTGATTTAGTGAGTGTAGATTTGGCAGTTGTCTATAAAGGTTGGCATACGGATTGCGCCTGGAGTGTTTTAGTAAGTGGACAGGGTACAGTAGACAGTGAACAGTCAGAAAAAATAAAATTTTTGAAAACGGGAGAGGAAGCGTTATGGTTGGGAATTGCTCAGGCGGTAGACGGTAATAGGATTGGGGACATATCGCATGCAATTCAAACTAAAGTAGAAGGAGCAGGTTATAGTGTAGTCAGAAGTTTAGTAGGACATGGAGTGGGTAGATCTTTGCATGAAGATCCGGAAATACCAGGGGTTGGGTCTCCAGGAACTGGTTCAGTAGTAAAGAGTGGCATGACTTTGGCAATTGAAGTGATTTATACTAAAGGGGGGCCAGATGTAGTTTTAGGGGAAGATAATTGGACTTTTTCAGCATTAGATAAATCCTGGGGAGGGCTTTTTGAGATGACTGTAAATGCAGGAGAAAAGAAAGCTGAGGTTTTAACCTGCTATGGGTTGTAATACGAAGCTAGTTCTGCTAAAATAGCTTAGCTGAAAAAATTATCTATGCAGACACAAGATGTTACTCTAGTAGAAGGTAAAGTCAAAGAGGTTTTGCCGAATACTTTATTTAGAGTAGAGATTGATAGAAGCGTTGATTTACCAGAGCTTTTGGGGAGAGTGATTTTATGTCATATATCAGGCAAGATGAGGATGCATTATATTAGACTTTTAGAAGGCGATCGGGTGAGGATAGAGATGAGTCCAAAATATGATTTGGATAAAGGCAGAATAACTTTTAGATTAAAGTAATTTATGAAAGTACAAGCATCAATTAAAGCAAGGTGTAAGTTTTGTAAAATCGTTAAGCGTGAAGGCATGTTGTATGTGATTTGCCCTCGTGATCCGAGGCACAAACAAAGACAAGGATAATTATGAATTTACAATTTACAATTTACAATTTACAATTTGGAAGAAAGTTTTAATATGGCGCGTATTGCAGGGGTAGATTTAACGGAAAATAAAAGAGTTGATATTGGTTTAACTTATATCTTTGGTATAGGCAGATCAAATGTAGTCAAAGTTATCAAGGAAACATCAGTGGACGGAGCTAAAAGAATTAAGGATCTTACTGAGGAAGAGGTTGGTAAAATACAAAAAGCTGTTGAGAAATTTAAGGTAGAGGGTGATTTAAGACAAGAAATTGAACAGAATATTAAAAGACTGGAAGAAATTGGCAGTTATAGGGGATTAAGACACCGTAAAGGTTTACCATCAAGAGGTCAGAGGACCAGGTCTAATGCTAGAACTAAAAGAGGCAAGAGAAAGACTGTTGGTACTGTTAGAAAAGAAGTAGTAGCAAAAACAGGCGGACCAGTAATGGCAGCAAGTACAGGAGGTAAAGGTGGCTAAAAGACAGATTAAAACTAAAGCAGTAAAAAAAGTAGAGAAAAAAATTACCAATGGCAGGGTATATGTGACTGCAACTTTTAATAATACCCTAGTAACATTAACAGATCCTTCGGGCAATATTTTGGCTTGGAGTACCTCAGGTGCATCAGGTTTCAAAGGAGCCAGAAAAGCCACACCATTTGCTGCAATTTCTGCTATGGAAAAAGTTGCCCAAAAAGGTAAAGAGATGGGACTTAGTGCTGTTGAGGTATATATTAAAGGACCTGGGTCAGGTAGAGATGCTACGATTAAAGCGTTGAGAAGTTCGGGTATTAATATCACTATGATTGCTGATGTGACCCCAATTCCACATAATGGTCCGAGACCCAAAAAAAGGAGAAGGGTTTAATGGCTAGATATACCGGACCGAAAAGAAGATTATCAAGAAGAGAAGGGATTGCTCTTTATGCAAAAGATGTAAAAGCATTAGAAAAAAAAGGGGTCATACCGCCAGGACAGCACGGATTGGGTAGAAGACGAAGAACATCAGAATATGGAGTTCAGCTTCGGGAAAAACAGAAAGCAAAAAGAATTTTTGGTATGCTGGAGAAACAATTTAGACGGTATTTTGATCAAGCCTCGCGGATTAAAGGCGCAACAGGTTTGGTTTTGCTACAGGCTTTGGAAACAAGACTTGATAATGTAGTATATCGGTTGATGTTTGCCAGTAGCCGTAATGGTGCAAGACAATTGGTGAGTCATGGCCATGTTAAAGTAGATGGTAAAAAAGTGACAATACCATCTTTTAAAGTGGGTATTAATCAGACTATTGAAATATCTCCCAAAATGAGAGATAATACACAAGTTAAAAAGAGTTTGGAAGAGTCTCAGACCTTGCCAGAGTGGCTTGAAAGACAGGCTACAGTAGGCAAGGTTTTAAGAATTCCCAATAGAGACGAGATGGAGAAATCAATTGACGAACAATTGATTGTTGAGTTTTATTCCAGATAGGACTGATATGTTTAAAATAAAAACAGAAGTAGAAAGAGAAAATTTTGCGATTATTTCTATAGAGCCTCTTGAGGCAGGTTTTGGTCATACTTTAGGCAATGGCCTAAGACGAGTACTGCTGGCATCTTTGCCAGGAGCTGCAATTACTTCAGCCAAAATTGATGGGGTAGCCCATCAATTTTCTACCATTGATGGAGTGTTGGAGGATGTAATTGAGATTATTCTAAATATTAAAAAAATTCGCTTAAGCGTACATTCGGATAAACCAATAAAACTATCTTTAAAAACATCAGGTAAAAAAGAGATTAAGGCAAAGGATTTGGTAATTGAAGGAGATGGAGAAATTGCAAATCCAGACCAACACATTGCTACTTTAACAGATGTAAAATCTAAGCTTAATATTGAAATGGAAGCTTGCCAAGGTAAAGGTTATTCAGTGGCAGAGGAGCGCAAAATAAATGAAATTGGTGTAATTCCTATTGATGCTTTGTTTAGTCCAGTTGTATCGGTAAATTACAGTGTTGAACCGACCAGAGTAGGGAGAAGGACAGATTTTGATAAATTAATACTAAATGTTACAACTACTGGAGCGCTGACTCCTCTGGGAGCGGTAAATTCAGCTGCAAAAATTTTGTCAGAATCTTTCCGTAAAGTTTACGAACCAGAATTGGAAGAAGAGACAGAAGAGACTGAACCCAAGATTTCTGAAGAGACTTTAAAATTGACTATAGAAGAGCTTGATCTACCTGTCAGAATAACCAATGCTCTGAAAGCTATAGAAATTAACACTATAGAGGATTTAATAAATACTCCAAGACAACAGTTATTAAAAGCAAAGAACTTAGGAGCTAAATCTATCAGCTTAATATCAGAGAAGCTGACTGAGAGGGGGTTGACTCTTCGTGAGGCATAGAGTTTATGGCAAACACCTGGGAAGAGATATAGGTCAGCGTCAAGCACTCTTTAAAACATTGGTGCGGTCGCTGTTTTTACACGGTACTATTCAAACTTCGGAATCTAAGGCAAAATCAATTAAAGGATTAGTTGATAAAATCATCAATTCAGTTAAGAAAGACTCATTCTCTTCAGACAAGGAATTAAAAGAAAAGATAAAAGAAATACTGCCAAAATTAGGAAATAAAACATCCGGGTTTACTAGTACAGTAAGAATGGGGCCAAGACAGGGAGATCAGGCTACTATGGTGAAAATGAGCTTAATTGGAGCAGAGCAGTTAAAGCCAACCAAAAAAGAGTCTAGAGTCAAGAGTCTAGAGTCAAGAAAAGAAGATAAAAAAGAAGTAAATGCAGAAATAAAGAAACCTGCTAATAAGAAAAGGGAGAAAAAACCTAGTCACTAGACTCTAGTAACTAGCCCCTAATTTATGAGCACTAATGTAATATCAGCTAAAGATATAAAGAGAGAAAAGCATGTAATAGATGCTAGTGGGAAAGTTTTAGGAAGACTTGCTACTGAGTTGGCAAAAATTTTAATGGGTAAAAACAAACCTAGCTTTGTGCCATATCTGGATACAGGAGACTTTGTGGTGGTAACCAATGCCAGCCAAGTTAAAGTAACAGGTAAAAAGATGAAAGAAAAAACTTACACCCGCCATTCAGGTTATCCTGGAGGATTGCGGGTAGAAACTTTTGATAAAGTTTTAACCAGTAAACCGGAATATATTATTGAACATGCTGTCAAAGGTATGCTTCCTCGCAATAGATTAGGCAGGCAGATGATCAAAAAATTAAAGGTATTTGCAGGAGAAGCTAAATGAATACTATTTCTACTGTTGGCAGAAGAAAAGAAGCTGTAGCAAGGGTTAGGTTATCAGACGGTAAAGGCCAGATGACTGTTAATGGCAAACCCATTTCAGAATATTTTCTAGGACTGGTGGTACAAAAACATTACAATAGGCCTTTAGATGTGACTAAAACAGCAGGAAAATATACAATTTCAGTCAAAGTAGCAGGTGGGGGGCAGGTTTCTCAACTGGGAGCAGTAATTCATGGAATTTCCAGGGCTATTGCCAAGGTCAGTCCAGATTTAAGGACTACTCTGAAAAAAGAAGGATTATTAACCAGGGATGCTAGGGTTAAAGAGAGAAGAAAATACGGTAATGCCCAAAAAGCGAGAGCGAAGAAGCAATCTCCAAAGAGGTAATTTAAATGGTAGATATACTTTACGATAGTTCTGGAAGAAGTGAGGAGCAACTAAGAGGGCTTAATAGAGCGGATATGACCGTCTATTTGGTGCAATTAAGCCTCAATCTTTAGTAGAAGCTATGAGGCTTACTAGAGCAGCATATTCAAATTTAAAACCTTTCCAACCGGTAAATTTGTGGAAATTAAAAGCTGATCTTGAAAAGGCTGGGATAAAAGAGGATATTACAGGAGAAGATATAGATGTGCTGACAAGTTCTCATATGCTGGATAGACGGAAATGGGACCTTGTTTTAGCAGAATGGGAAATGAAATAGCTCTGCATTACTCCACCTGGGGTGTGGTTCAGATAGGACACCTAGGGATTTTTTTACTAAAAAGCCAGGCAGACAGTTGAATTTAGATTAAAAGTCAGGTATATTTACATTCTTCACAAAATATATGCCAATACTGAAAAAAACCATGTTCCGCGAATATGATATGCGCGGTCGCGAAGCACCTGATGAATTAAATGAAGATTCCATGTACTATATCGGTAGAGGTTTTGGGGCATTTTTGCAAAAGCGGGACATTGCAGAAGCAGTAGTAGGACATGATGCTAGAGGCACTTCTGAAAGTTTTCACAAAGCTGTAATTAAAGGTTTAACTGAAAGTGGCATCAATGTTATTGATACAGGAACTGTCACTACCCCAATGGGCTATTGGTCTCAATATCATTTAAAAATTAAAGGTTTACTCACTGTAACAGCTTCTCATAATCCAGCAGGATGGAATGGAGTAAAACTGGGATCAGATTTTTCCTATACACTTTTAACTGATGAACTTCAAGAAGTCTACAATATTATAGCTAAAGAAGATTTTGTGGATGGTAAAGGTACAATCAGAAAAGAAGATGTATCTGAGGCTTACAAACAGGATTTAGTTTCCAAAGTTGATATTAAAAAGAAGTTTAAAGTTTTGGTAAATACCGGTAATGGTACTGCTGGACTTTTTGTTCCAGATATCTTAAGAGATGCTGGATGCGAGGTAGTTGAGCATTTTACTAATGTTGACCCAACTTACCCAAACTATACCCCTAACCCAGATGGGACTGCCATGATGGAGGATACTGCTAAACAAACTATCAAAAATAAGTGTGATTTAGGGTTTGCCTTTGATGGTGACGGAGACAGGTTAGGATTGGTTGATGAAAAGGGGAATATTATTTGGCCAGACCGTTATATGATTTTACTATCAAGATTGGTTTTGTCAAAAAGACCTGGAGCAAAAATAATTTTTGATGTTAAAGTTTCAGAGGCCTTACCGGAGGATATCAAAGCTCATGGTGGAATACCAATCATGTGGAAGACTGGTCACTCGCACATTAAAGCCAAAATGCATGAAGAAAAAGCAGCATTGGCGGGAGAGATGAGCGGACACATCTTTTTTGCAGATGGCTATTATGGTTTTGATGACAGCATGATTGCTGCCTTAAAACTTTTAGAGTATTTGGCAACACAAAATAAACCACTATCAGAAATTGTTGATGGTACGCCTTATTATATTTCTACTCCTACTATTCAAGTTAAAACCACAGATGAAGATAAATATGATATTGTTGATGAGCTGACTTCTGAATTTAAAGCAGAAGGTTATAAAGTAATAGATATTAATGGAGCCAGGGTTTATACAGATAAAGGTTGGGCATTAGTAAGGGCTTCCTCCAATACTCCTACACTGGTTTTAAGGTTTGAAGCTAAAGATGATAGTGAGTTGGAAAGATTAAAAGAAATTATGAAAGGTAAACTAGATAGATTTGAAAAAGTTAGTAAAGATTGGGATATGAGTGGTCACTAAAATTTTTGAGGACTTGTCAAAATAAAGTAGTTATGGTTAAATAATAAATACATCAAGAGAGTCGCCTAGGCGACCGGCAACCTTAAAGCCTAAGGTGCCAGATTCCTGAGAGGAAGATGTGGTCTCGACTTAATGTCGGACAAACTGTAAACCTCTCATATTTTTTTGAGAGGTTTTTTATGATTAAAACTAACGGTGTAACAACATTTACTTCAGAATCAGTTTGTTCTGGTCACCCGGATAAAATTTGTGATGCTATCTCTGATGCAGTTGTTGATGCAGTTTTAACTAAGGATAGATTTGGTCATGTGGCTTGCGAGGTCTTGGCAGGGTTTAACAGAGTAGTAATTTCCGGGGAGATTACTGCTCATGCCAGGGTGGATTACGGGCAGGTTGCCAGAGATCAAATTAAAAGATTAGGCTATACAGATCCAACTTATGATTTTTCTCACAAATCATCAATAGAGGTTCATATTCACGAACAATCTCCTGAAATTGGAGTTGGTGTTGATAAAAAAGGAGCCGGAGATCAGGGAATGATGTTTGGATATGCCTGCAGAGAAACAACTTGCCTGATGCCTCTGCCTATTACCATGGCTCACGCTCTAACTAAAAGAATGGATCAAGCCAGAGAAGAGAAAATTGTTAAATATTTAAGGCCTGATGGGAAGTCTCAAGTAACAATTGAGTATAGAGACGGCAAGCCATATAAAGTCACTCAAGTTGTTATTGCTATTCCACATGAGGAATCTGTTAATTTGAATAAAGTTAAAGATGATATTTATCAGTCAGTAGTAATACCTGTTTTAGATGTTTATGGATTTAAAATCAAAAAGGATAAAATAATTGTTAATGGGACAGGGGTTTGGCATCATGGTGGTCCTGCTGCTGATTGTGGACTGACTGGTAGAAAGATAGTAGTTGATGGTTATGGAGGTTATGCCAGAGTGGGTGGAGGAGCTTTTTCCGGGAAGGATCCAACAAAAGTGGACAGATCTGGTGCTTATGCTGCCAGATTCTTGGCAAAAAATATTGTAGCTGCAAAACTGGCAGACAAAGCAGAAGTAAGACTTGCCTATTTTATAGGAGCTAGGAAACCTACTATGCAGGATGTAGAAACTTTCGGGACTAATAAAAAATCACACAAAGTAATTCTATCTTTTATGCAGAAAATTTTAGATACATCAGTTTCAGGAATATTAAAAGGCTTAGATTTGCAAAGGCCGATATATTTGCCAACAGCAGCTTATGGTCACTTTGGCCGAGATGAATTCCCCTGGGAAAAAATAGTTTAAGAAAACTCCAAAATCATGGGTAGATGATCAGAAATTTCAATATCAGGTACTTGAAAGTCTATAACTTTTACATCGGGAGATACAAAAGTATAATCTGCAAATTTTTCCATACCTGGGAAATGTTTGTTTCTAGTTGTAGGAATATTATATTTTTTGATTAAATTGGTCATATTTTCTTCTAATATTTTTAAGCTTCGAGTATTTAATGCTAAATTCAAATCCCCACACAAAATTTTTCCGCCTTTTTGATCATCTAAAAACTTTTCAACCTTTTGAGATTGTTGAATACGAGAAGGAGTATCATATTTTCCCTCAGTACTCCAGAGACCGTGAATATTACAAATAACAAATTGTTTTCCTGCAGCAGATAAACTAATATATTGTGCATTTTTTGGCATTGTATTAAAATCTCCCAACTTGTGATCATTTTTCTTTCTATAAACAAAGAAATCTCCGGAAGAGGTTATTTTTAAAGATTTTTTGACAAATATTGCCAACCCTGAAGAGAGGTTAAAATCTGTAAAATGTTTTTGAAAACTTCCAACTAAATAATTATCTATACATGGGAAAAAGTATCCTGAGTAATTTATTAGGACTTTAGTAATTTCTTTGAATAAATTTACTCTGTATCCTAAAACATCAGTAAGGGCAGAGGTTGTATCAAATATTTCCTGAAAACAGAAAATATCTGTGTCTTTTGCGTTTTTGTTTATAAAATTTATTAAAGGGTGATAGATCTTTCCACCCCAAGTATTTAAGGAAATAATTTTCATATAAATGGTATTCTAAAGAGGTGAATGGTAAAATACAACAATTACGGGGTGTAGGTCATCGGTAGACCGCCGCGATGGGGTCGCGGATGTAGCAAGTTCAATTCTTGTCACCCCGACTATGTATCCATACATTGATACAGAGTAATTTTGGGGTATTGATCTTTGGGATATATTTGGTATTGTTAATGTATGGCACAAAATGATGACGCTAAAAAAGCTGCAATCTCCGCAGCCATGGCACAAATTCAAAAACAGTATGGTACAGGTTCTATTATGCGTTTGGGTGAGAGAGTTGAAAAGTTTACCACAGAGATAATTCCTACAGGTTCTATAGCGTTAGATTTGGCATTAGGTGTAGGCGGTTTACCTAAAGGCAGAATTATTGAAATTTTTGGTCCTGAAGCAAGCGGTAAGACCAGTGTTTGCCTTCATGTAATTGCTGAAGCTCAAAAAAAAGGTGGCGTGGCTGCATTTGTTGATGCAGAGCACGCTCTTGATCCTCAAAGAGCTCAAAAAATTGGAGTTAATTTAGATGATTTACTTATTTCCCAGCCAGATACGGGAGAACAAGCCCTAGAAATTGCAGAGGCTTTAATCCGTTCAGGTGGAATAGATATTTTGGTGATAGATTCTGTAGCAGCCCTAGTTCCTAGAGCTGAGTTAGAAGGAGAAATGGGTGATTCTGTCATGGGTATGCAAGCCCGTTTAATGTCTCAAGCCCTAAGGAAGTTAACTGGAGCTGTTTCTAATACTAATACAATTGTTATTTTTACAAATCAACTAAGGCAAAAAATTGGAGTGATGTTTGGCAATCCTGAGACTACTCCAGGAGGACTGGCTTTGAAATTTTATTCCTCCGTTAGACTAGATATTAGAAAGATTGAAAATATTAAAGAAGGAGATTTGGTAGTAGGTTCAAGGCATAGGGTAAAAGTTGTTAAAAATAAAGTGGCTCCCCCATTTAGGATTGCAGAATTTGATATGAATGAAGATGGTATATCACATCAAGGAGAGCTTTTGGATGTAGGAATAGAACTGGAGATTTTAACTAAAGCTGGAGCATTTATAAAATGGGGTGAAAAATTACTGGGTCAAGGTAGAGCTGCCAGCAGTGCTTATCTAAAAGAAAACAAAAAAGAAGCTGAAAAGTTAGAAAAAGAAGTTAGAGATGCATGGGGTAAACAAAAAGATGGTAAGGAAAAAATTGTAGTGGGACAGGAAGAGGCAGAGGGTTCGGTAGAAGAAAGCTAATATTTACAATATAAGATATGCCAGAACGTGAAGATAATAATGAACTGACAAAATTAGCTGCAGAGGGAGTTAAGTTTAAAGTTGTCAAAGGTGATAATGGTTATCCTCTAATTAGAGCAACAATGCCTCCTCCAAAACAGGTTTTAGTTCCTGAAGATATGGTTTGTGGTGGCTGTCAAAAGCAGGGTTGCATTGTAGTAGAAAACGAAAAGCATTCTTTTGCAAGAACTGGTGTCTCGATTGAAATTGAGGGTGTAAGAAGGATTAAGGTTGATGGATGCGAGCTTGGTTCCATGAATGCTGATGAGTTTCGAGTTCTCGAAGATCAATACATAAAATCTGTTGATTCTCCGGAGACTAGATTATTTGATGAATGTATTGAAGGAAAATTTATATCGGATATTAATACTGGTCGAATAGTTCAAGCAGTTGTTAATACTTTAGGGGAACATGATGTAAAAGTGAGACCACCAGCTCTTTCCAGAATTAGAGCTGCGCTTTCTACTAATAGAAATCCTTAAGTATAAATGTCTAAGATTACTTCAGTAGAGCCACAAAAAAAGAATCCACGAAGATTTAATGTATTTTTGGATGGGGAATTTGCATTTGGAGCAGATGAAGATTTAGTAGTCAATAGAAGATTGGTGGTTGGGAAAGTTATAACCCCAGAAGATCTGGAGAAAATTTTATTTGAGGCAGAAGTAGGAAAATTAATGGAGAGGATGTACAGATGGTTTGGCATTAGACAACATTCGGAAAAAGAAGTTAGGGATTATTTTAGAGTCAGAAGAAAAGAAGAAATAAGTCAATTGGTAGTAGATGCTTTGGTGGAAAATTTAAAGAAAAAAGGGATGGTTCACGATTTAGAGTTTGCTAAAGCTTGGGTAGAAGCAAGAAGGAAGAGTAAACAAAAAGGAATAAGAGCAATTAAAGCAGAACTTTTCCAAAAAGGGATTGATAAAGAAATTATTGAGGAAGTGACTAGAGTCGAGAGTCAAGAGTTCAATGAAGAGGAGCTGGCAAAACAAGCTTTGGAAAAGAAAATGAGATTTTGGAAAAATTTAGACCCCTTAGAATTTAAGAAAAAAGCATTTGAGTTTTTAATGAGAAAAGGATTTGAATATGAAATAATCAAACAAGTTATTGACAAAAATTAAGAAATATTGTTAAATATTGTTATGTCAACTATCACAATTTCTTTACCAGGCCAAATAGCAAAAAAGGTAGATATGGAAGCTAAAAAGCAGGGTTTTTCAACCCGTTCAGAATTTATTAGAAACATACTCAGGAGATATCTCTCTTATCCTAAGGAGGAATTCAGGTTTGAGCCTTTTGTTCCCAAGCCATTAGAAGAGATCAGAGCCGATTTTGAAAAAACAGGTAAGTACAATAAGAAATTTATTGATAGCGTTATTAAAGGACTTAGTAAGTCTTCTTTTTATGAACGTTAAGCCATTACGGGCAGATCTGGTTGTATTTCTTGAAAAACATCATCTAACCAAAAAGTTTAATAAGCAACTAAGACTATTTAAAGAAAATCCAAGATATCCCTCACTTCATACGGAAATTTTAAAACTTCAACATTCGAAATTGCATTCATTTCGCATTGATAGAAAATATAGGGTAATTTTCGGTACAACAGAAGACGGAAAAATTGAAATTATTGACATAAACGACCACTATCAATAATAGAAAAATTTTGTTTGCAAATATTTGATCTTGACAAACCAACTGATGTCCTATAGAATCATCAGCACAATGGCAGTTAGAACTGTTAAAAGCAAAAAGACAATTGAAGAACCTGTTGAAGAGACGGAAACTGTTAAGACAACTAAAATTGATCCGTTTGCTGCCTTACTTAAAAATTTTTCCGATCTTCAATCTGAATTTGAGCTATTGCAAAAAGAGATTACCAAGACCAAAGAATCCTGGAGTTTGGAACAGAAGAATCATGACAAAGATGTTGAGGATCGGAATATTCAGGAAGAACTGGAGAGAAAAAGGAATAAAGAAACTTATGAATATGAAACAGCCAGAAGAAGGAAGATAGCAGAAGATGAATTTACTGACAAAAAAGCTATATGGGAAAAGCAGCTAAAAGATCAGCAGGAAATCCTGAATCAGGAAAAAGCAGAGTTGATTCAACTGCGCAAGACAACAGATGGATTTGATGGCGAAAAAGAAAAAGCAGTATCTACAGCTCAAGAACTTCTGCGAAAAGAATTAGTTTCCAAATTTGAAACAGAACGGAAAATGAAAGAGCAGGAACAAAAGTCAGAAAAAGATATTTTAAATTTAAAAATTAACAACTTAACTACAGAAAATAACAGGTTGAATACGGAGATTGAAGTTTTGAAAAAAGCTTTGGAAGATGCAACCAGACAGGTGAAGGAAATAGCAGTTAAAGTTATTGAATCTGGAACAAAGCCACAGCAGAATTTGACAAATGACCTATAACATGCTCTTGTTAAGTTTTCCTTCCAAAGCTTGATAGCTTGGAAAATTTTTTCTTGGTAAATCTATTAATATAAAAAATACTTGAATACCAGTAATTGTTAGAAAAATTGTTGGGTACCATACCCGTATATTTATACGATCGTCTCAAATCACGGGTACGTCAGGATTAAATTTGGTTTTAGAGTGATGAGTGTTGAAAAAGTGATAGGAAAAGAGTAAAATAATAATGGAATCTGAAAAATTGAGGTAAATTTATGAAAGTAAACTTTCTAAAATTAAATACCCCTGTCAATCCTGATTAACTTTAGGTATTTTTTCAGATCTTCAAACTAATATGCAAAGAACATTTGGTCCTATTAAGTCAGATCAGACATATCAACAAACCAACTCTTCAGCAGAACTTGCTAAGAGAGAAGGAATACTAGAAGAAAGAGAAAGGCAGATTTCTGAGAAGCAAAAATTAGTTGATGAAAAACTTGAGCAGCTAGAGAAGGCTAGAAAGGATCTGGTCTCTAAGTTAGAAAAAGTTTCCTCTGTATCCCGTGATGAAGCTCAAAAAATTCTCCTTGAAAATTTAGATCAAGAGTTGGCAGGTGAAATTTCCAAAAAGATTAAAGAAGCTGAGGAAGAAATAAAAATAACTGCTGATGAAAAAGCAAAAGATATTTTAGCAGATGCCATGCTTCATGGGGTAACAGACTATATTTCTGAATTTACTACTTCTAAAGTAAAACTTCCTGATGAGGAAATGAAAGGTAGAATTATTGGTAAAGAAGGTAGAAATGTTAGAACTTTTGAACAAGTCACTGGTGTTGATGTAGTAATGGATGATGAAATTCCTGATACTTTGATACTTTCCTCATTTGATCCAGTGAGAAGAGAAATTGCTAAAGTCTCTCTGGAAAGATTAATGGAAGATGGTAGGATTCAACCACAGAAAATTGAAGAAATTGTAGAAAAGACTGAAGCAGATATTAATAAACTTATGAGGGCAGCTGGAGAAAAGCTTTGTCATGATGTAGGAGTTTATAATCTTCCAGTAGAACTGATGGATATTATTGGTAGATTTAAATATAGATACTCTTATGGCCAGAATTTAATTTTACACACCCAAGAGGAAACCCAAATTGGTATTGCACTAGCTCGGGAGATTGGAGCAGATGTTAATGTAGTAAGGATAGGATGTCTGCTTCATGACATAGGTAAAGTTGTTACAGAAGGAGATGAAGGTACCCATGTCGACAAAGGTGTTGCTCTTGCTAAAAAGTTTAATTTACCAGAAAAAATTATCAACTGTATTGCAGAGCATCACGAAGATAAACCTTTTTCTGCTGTTGAGTCAATTTTGGTTTATATTTCTGATTCTATTTCTGGAGGAAGACCTGGAGCCAGGCATGAAAATGTTGGAGATTATATTAAGAGAATGGATGATATAGAAAAAATTGCCACCTCCTTTGATGCAGTGGAGAAAGCTTTTGCAGTACAAGCAGGTAGAGAAGTTAGAGTTATTGTTGTTCCAGAGAGAATTTCAGATGATGAACTACCAAAGCTTGTCCATGATATAGCTGAAAGAATTTCCAAAGAAGTAATGGTGCCAGGAGCTGTCAAGATCACTGCCATCAGGGAAACAAGAATATCTGAAACTACCATGACTACATAATGATTTTGGGGCTTTACAAAGATCAAAACATTTGGTAAATTTATCCATATTCATATGACAAAAAATGAATTAATCGAAAAAGTGGCCAAGAAGGCACATCTAACAAAAAGAGCCTCCTCTGATGCAGTTAATTCTACCTTTAATTTAATCAGAGATGGGTTAGTAAGAGGTGAAAAAGTGGTTATTACTGGTTTTGGAACTTTTCTGATAAGATCCAGAGCAGCAAGAAGAGGCAGGAATCCTCAAACAGGAGAAAATATTCAAATTCCCAGTAAAAAGACTCCTGGCTTTACTGCTGGTAAGACTCTCAAAAGATTAATTAAATAGTGCTGAACTCATTTAAGGTTGTTTCTGGAAATAAAATCCTTGATTATCGTCTCGGGGAAAATTTAGATCTTGGTAAGATAGAATTATTCTTTTCTAAAAATTATTATGTCAAAAAGCTCTGGAATGGGGGCAGGCATGTGCTGGGAATTCTTACAAAAAATAGTGAGACTTATTTTTTAAAATTATCAACCAGTGAGGGAATCAGTGTTATTACCAAAAATGAATATAATTGGAATGATTATTTTAATAAATATTTTCCATCAGGTTTTTTATATAATGTCCCCAAAAATTATGACAGTGGTTTTTATAAAAAGAAATATTTCTATTTAATTACAGAATTTTTTGATGGAGAATTACTGTCATTTCATCTGACAGATTATATATCTCAGGTGATTGAGCTTGCTGAATTAATACAAAAAATGCCTTACGAAGAAGGTGATTATAGGAAAAGATTTATTGATAAGGTTAATCTATGGTTTGCCGATGTCCCAGTTGGTATCCGCAAAAAGTATAAACTGGAACTTCTTTTGGAGATTGTTGAAAAAGGAGTTGGTGAATTAATAGGTTATCCTAGGCATGGTGATTTTGCGCCTTGGCATATTTTAAATTTAAGAGAAGGTAGATTAGGGTTAATTGATGGGGAGCATGCTAAGCCAAATAGCGTTGAAAATTATGATATCTGTTATTTTATTCAAAGAGTTTTTAGTGTTTTGAAAAATCCCTTAATTGCTCAAGATATTTATTCCAGGTTACTGATGAGAGGATATAAAAAGGATAAATTAAAAGTAGTACTGGCAGCACGGGCAATAGGAGGATTCTTAGATGAATCCTTGGCTGCAAAACCTAATTATAAGTTTGCCAATAATTTTAAAGATTGGGTAATATAAAATAAGAATACATGGCAAAACCACTTAAAGTTAAAAATATTTCTGTTCCTGATTATGTTATTGCTAATTTACTCACGCCGTCTGAAATAAGAATGTTGAAGAACCGCTGGCAAATTATTCAGTATCTTGAGAAAGGTTTGTCTATTAGAAAAATAGCCGAGCAAATGAAAGTAGGTACAGACACAGTTATTAGGGTAGCTAGGATGTTAGAAAAGAGTGATTTATTGAATAAGAATAGAAAAAAAGAGAAACAGGTTAAAACTCAGACACCTTGGGTTTTTGGGAAGAATGAATGATTTTTTTAAAAAGGATTTTTTGATAAATTAAAGAGGAAAAATATTTTAACAAAACTTCTTGGAATAGGTACTCCTGTTAAAAATGGAAAGAGCAAAATAAAACTTAATATTATCAGGATTAGAATAGTTATAGCTAATTTCCTTTCTTCTTTGTTCTTCAAAATTGAATTTAACTGGTGACCCAAAGCAAGGGATAGAAATGGAACAGAAGGACTGAAATGATATAAGAACATAATTCTAGGAGACAGCGCCCATGGTAACCAGAAGACAATAAATCCCAATGAAATTAATAATAGATTTAAAGCTTTTTTCTTTATTGCTTCTATCATCGTAAGTATTACAGTAGCGCTACCTACCCAAAAAACAACAGGATTGCCTGAGGCAAAGATATTAGCAATGTTATTTTTTTGATAATCCACGAAATACCAAACTGGATATAAATTAAGTGGCCATGACCACCAGGGAGAAGAATAAGCATGTGTTGCTTTTAAGTGAGTTTGATACCACCAAATTTGCTTGTGTAATTCGAGTAAATCACTTAAATTATAACCCATCAAAAAATAATGAATGTAGCTTATGAAATAAATGATAGGAGGGATTAGTATAAAATAGCTTAGTTTACTGAACTGGCGTTGATATAAAAGAATTGGTAAATAAAAAAGAACTAAATAAACTCCCGTCCACTTTGTGGACATAGATATACCCATGAAAACCGCTGCTAAAATATATCTTTGTTTTACGAAAAAAATAACACTTAGTAAAATAAAAGCTACAAGATAAGCGTCATTCATAGCAGTTCTAGATTGGACAAAGACTAATCCGTCAATGGAAAAAATAAAAGCAGACAGTAAGGCAGCAGTCTCGTTTTTTAAAAGCAATATTGCTAATTTATAAACTAAAAATACTGATAAGATTCCTAAGAGAGCCCCTGGTAATCTATAAGCCCAAGCATCAGTGTTATGCAGGATAAACATTGAAGCTGTCATGAGTTCTTTGGCAATAGGTGGATGCAGCCATTCAAAAGCCACGCCTGGCGGTGATTTACCCCAGGGGCTCCAGGCGTCTTTGTTACCCTTTAAATATTCTTTAGCGGTATAAGCATGGTAAACTTCATCAAAGACATATTTATTTGGATAATCCAGGCGGTACAAGCGAAGAAAAGCTGTTACAATTAAAATTGTAATTAAAATACTTCTTGGTTTAAGAAATTTTTTGAACATGATTTTTCTTAGTATATCCAGCTTTATAATATATCAAGACCAATAATCCGAAACCAAACAAATTAAGCAGGGTGAATAAATTATAGTTTGCGCTTAAGAATTTGTAAATTAAAAGAGATGAAAATTTAGGATTTAGATATACATAATTATAGTAATAATAAACGTACCACAGATTAATGAAATGGATTAAGGAAAGAGCAATATAAATAGTTTTTAGTTTCAAGGAGTTTTTTATAAAAGTGGTGATTAATAGAAATGAAAAAAATGGAAAAAGATATCGTTGGTGAATTCTAGTTAAGAATAGAAAAAATGCAAAGCTTGCTAAAGCCAAGGCAAAATATATAGAAAAGTTATCCTGATTCCTTCTAAAAATTAAAGGTAGCGAGATAAAGATTAATGATGTTAGGTAAAATGCTATTCCCCAGGTTTGAAAAGTAAGGTCTAAAAATCTAGTTGAGTCTGGTTTCCACCATCCAGCAAAGGACCAGAAGTTATAGGAAAACATTGAGGTATAAGGATATGTATTAGCGCTTTTTTGAAATAGATGTAAGAGTCCTAGTATTGGATCTTTTAGAAAGAACGGCAAAGAGAGGAGAATCAGTAGAGCGGGGATTATTAATAAACTAAAGTACTTTTTGAAGTTAAAATTCGAAAGAAGATAAATAATCATAACTGGAAATATTGCTAATCCTTGAGGTTTGATAATAATTGACAAAGCCGAAAAGAAATTAGAACGATAAGCTTTTTTGAGCTCTATTAAACAATATGCAGAATAAACTAGGAAAAATGCTAGAATCCCATCGACTTGTCCCCAAACAGAAGAATTGAAAACAAGAGCAGGATTAGCAAGATAAAAAATTGGAGCAATTAATGCAAATTTATGTTGATACCTGTAAACAATCTTATAAATATAGTATGCAGTTCCTAAATCAAATAGATTAGTAAATAATTTTAAGTAGATCTCGAATTCGATACTAAATACAGATAAATGCGGGAGTAGAATATAGAAAGACTTACCTAAGAACCAAAGCATATAGAGATATCCGGGAAAATAATCAGCGAAATAATTCGGGTTGTAGAAATGAAGTGGAGTAACCTCTGCTATTCTGGCACTCCAAGCCTGCCAATCTGTCATATCTATTTTGAAACTAGGAACTAAAATAAAGGCGAATCTTAATAATGAAATCAAAAAAATAATCCTTTTAATCATAAATTATTTAGTATATTGATTCTCATTATAATATACTTTACGTAGCTGCATTTTAATGGAAATCCATAAATTTAAAAAACTTTTTGCAAACTATAAAGCTTTAACAGTTATTTTAGTTCTATTTCTACTAAGCTTTGTATATTTCTTCAACGGTTTTTTTGGCGATCAAATAATTTGGGGTTTTGATACTCCCAAAATAGTACTTCCATTTATATATTTGATGGATGAAGCATTTAAGTCTTTGCATTTGCCATTATGGACAACTGATATATATTTTGGATTTCCAATTGGAGGAGATGGACAAATACCTTGGTTTTATCCATTGAGTATTATACATATTTTTTTGCCACTTCGTCTGACGGTATTTATTCTTTCTTTTCTTCATGTTTTCTTGGCCGGAATGTGTACTTATCTTTTTGCAAGGAAAATTAACCTAAATAGATTTGCAGCTCTATTTGCTGGAGTGGTCTTTATGTTTAATGGTTTCATTATCGCCCATATGCAATATTTTAGTCATATTTATGCCTATGCTTATTTACCATTAATATTACTCTTTATAGAGTTAGCAATTTCAAGACAAAAACAGCAGTATTTTATATTAGCTGGTGCATCATTTGGTTTACAGCTTCTTACGGGTCATCCCAATATTCCCATAATGACAATAATTTATGTAACCTTATATTTATTTCTAAGGTCGCAATCTAAAATATTTAATATCGTAGGGATATTTATCATGTTAGGGATAGCCCTCATGATTTCTCTGCCCTATGTTTTATATTCAATAGGATTAATCCTTCTATCTATAAGGAATCAGGGTGTTAGCTTTGCTGATGCCACAAATTCATCGTTCTCTTTTTTCGATTTTATTACTTTTTTCTTTCCCAATTTTTATTTCAATAGTTTGCAGCCCTGGACAGCATCTATGACTTGGCATTTTTGGGGTTATTGGGGTCAAATAGAAACCACGGGGTACGTTGGAATTATAACGTTATTTCTTGCGTCTTTTGCATTTTTAAAAGAAACAAGAAAAAAGGCAATGTTATTCTTTATGCTTTTGTTGATTAGTTTAATATTAGCTCTTGGTAAAAATACCCCCTTGTATAAAATTTTATTACATATTCCGATCTTTGATGGTCTAAGAGCTCCCGGAAGGTTTCTTTTTCTAGTTGATTTTTCCTTGGCAATCTTAGCAGGATTAGGATTC
Organism: uncultured Gammaproteobacteria bacterium; assembly: GCA_964415615.1. Lineage (GTDB taxonomy): Bacteria > Patescibacteriota > Microgenomatia > Daviesbacterales > UBA10151 > UBA10151. The sequence goes on along the minus strand of CAYQAW010000001.1, from coordinate 50,493 downwards.
ACCGTACTATTCCAACGGAGGGAATTAAAAGGAATTAAAATTAATGGAACTATTATTTTAGCAAGCTTTTTAATCTTTATTGTTGTGATAGTAGGTTTTTCGTTTGCAAGATTTTATCCGGGACAGATTTACGATTTTATCCTACAAAATTATTCAAAATTAGGTTATGTGACAGATTTGGGTAATCCTGCTTCTATGCAGCGGATGGTTTTGTATTCTTTCCAAGAACAAACAAAAATAGGATTAATTTTTATTAGCTTATCAGCATTAATTATTATATTAATTTGTAATGGGTTTAGGGCCTTCATCATTAAGATGGCTATTATTATATTTGTTATTGCAGATTTATTCTTTTTTGCAAGTAAAGTAAATATCTGGAAAAATTTCAATGAACTTATTAACAGTGAAGATTCTACTATTAATAAGTTGAAAAATGAATTAACATACAGCACGGGTCGGGTCTATACATTCAGTCATGACTGGACCGGATTAATGCCTGATCAATTGATACCCCATCATATACCGGAGGCTAATGGTTTTGCTTCATTACCGCTAAAGAGATTTGAAAAATGGCAGAATGAAGCAGAGAGGCAATGGTTTGCAGGTAAAACAGATCTGTTTAAGATTGGGTCAGTAAGATATCTTTATTTTAACAATAGCTTAGTAATTGTTGATAGTCCTTTACCAAGAGTTTATATAACAAGTCAATGGTCTCAAGCAAAAAATGATTCAGAGGCTTTTAGTTTAGTAACTGCAGAGAATTTTGATCCCAATACTGTTATTTTAGAAACTAAAGATACGGGAGAATTTAATGGAATAGGTAATTCTACTACTATCAAACCCGGGATAATCTCTACTTATAAGTCAGATTACGTAAAGATTGATTATATTTCATCTAATGACGGCATACTGGTTCTAACTGACACTAATTTTCCGGGTTGGAAAGCTTACTTGAATGGTAAGGAAATATCTATATATCAAGCCAATTATTTATTTAGAGCGGTCAAGGCTCCAGCTGGCTCAAATATTATTGAATTCAAATATAAACCATCTTATCTTAATGAATCGATTGTGTTGTCAATCATGTCCTTGGTGGCGGTTTTATTTATCTTGTCAAGAAATTTATTAAAAAGAAAATACAATGAGCAAAATTAAAATAATCTTACTGCTGATAATAGTTAGTTTTTTTTATACTTATTCTTTAGATAAAGTTCCAGTGCATCTTAACCGGGATGAGTTAGGTTTTTCTTTAAATGCTTATTCGATTGCAAAAACTGGTTTTGACGAGAACGGCCGGTTTTTCCCTCTGTATTTTTGGCATCTTGGAGTAATGTGGGCCACTCCAATAATTGTATATCTAACAGCCCTTTTTTTAACAGTATTACCTCTTTCAGAAATAACTATTAGATTGCCGAGCATTATGATAGGGCTTTTAAATATAATTCTAATTTATTTTTTAGCAAAGAGGATATTTGATAGTGAAAAATTAGGTTTACTGGCCGCATTTTTTCTTGCCTTAACCCCGGTGCACTTTATTCAGAGTAGAATTTTACTTGATAATCTTTTTCCCATACCTTTTGTATTAGGATGGATGGTATTAATTCATCTATTTTTTTCCAAAAAAAACTTGTGGTTTTTATTTTTATCTACACTTTTATTAGGTATAGGTATACATAGCTATCATGCAACAAAGGTGATTATGCCAATTTATATACTATTCACTTTATGGCTTGTTTCGCTTAGATATAAAAAAAGCAAGGCTTTAATATTGATTCCTTTATTGGCTTTTATTCTGCCGTTGTTACCTCTTATCCCTTGGTTGTCACAATATCCTGATACTTTGACAGATCAAGTACGTTATACAGGATTATATAATACAAAATTAAATCCTTTAGAAGGTTTGATAACGCTATTAACGCCGGCAAGAATAACTCAAATGGTGGTAGTTTATCTTAAGTATTTCGATCCAATTTTTTTATTTTTTAAAGGGGATTCTAGTTTAATTCATTCTACAGGTAAAATTGGAGTTTTCTTATTACCATTTGTGATATTGCTCCCTTTAGGTATATACCAGGCTTTCAAAAGAAGAGGCTGGTTTAATTTGCTGCTTATAATGGGCTTTTTTACTGCTCCTAGCGCTGCAGCTTTAGTAGGAAACGAATATAGGGCTTCTAAGGAATTATTTATTTTACCTTTTGCTGCTTTGCTGGCCACCTCAGCAGTTAAATTTTTGTTATTCTCACGCAATAAATTAGCTAAAATTTTAGTTTTAATATTAATAATCTCAGTTCCTATTCAATTTGCTTTTTTCTTGCATGATTATTTTAACGATTATAGAACAAGGTCGTATGTTTGGTTTGATTACGATATTTTAGGGGTGCAGGATGCGGTACTGTCGGAGGAGAATATAAAATCTGCAAAGACCATCTATTTTGACAATAGAATTTACTATTATACGGATAGGTATTGGCGGTTTAATTTAATAAAACATAATAGAGAGGATCTTTTTAGCAAAACCTTCTTCTTTGATCCTTTAACACTAGGCCAAGCAGTGTTTAATCCAAATAGCATCGTTGTTACCCGTTTTGATCATATAGGCAATTTATCTACACAGATATCCTCCTTGCGGTTAGCTAGAAGTATCTCAGAACCTGATGGTACTACCAGCTTCTATATCTATAGAAATTACTAATGAATAAATTATTGATGATCGTGGGTCCTACTTCAACTGGTAAAACAGATTTAGCTCTAAAGTTAGCTAAGAAGTTTAATGGAGAGTTGGTCAGTTGTGATTCAAGGCAGGTTTACAAAAAATTAGATATTGGGACAGGTAAGCTTCCAGATAAGCAAGTAGTAGTTGAAAAAGGTAAAGGGTTTTGGGAGATGGATGGGGTAAAAGTCTGGATGTATGATGTGGTGGATTTTAGACAGCAATATACAGTTTATAATTATGTTAAAGATGCAAACAAAGTTGTGGATAATATCTTAAGTAGAGAGAAACTGCCAATTATTGTAGGTGGAACTGGTTTGTATCTAAAAGCATTGCTTGAAGGCTTACCAAATCTAGTTATTCCTGTAGATAAAGATTTAAGAAAGGAATTGCAGGAGCTTTCTAAAGAGCAATTACAACAAAAGTTACAAAATCTAGATAAAAATAAATGGGAAAGCCTTAATGGGTCTGATAGACACAACCCTAGGAGACTTGTTAGGGCAATAGAAATGATAATGGTAAGACCGAAAAAGAGTAGATTTATGATTTATGATTTAGGATTTAAGCAAGCTAATCTTTTAAAGATTGGGTTAAATGCTCCCAGGGATATTCTTTACAGAAGAATTGATGAACGGGTTATTTCTAGGATTAATCAGGGAATGATTCATGAGGCAGAAAGATTACATAAAGCAGGTTTGAGTCTTAGAAGAATGAGGCAGTTGGGATTAGAATATGGAATATTGGCTGATTTTTTAGAGGGAAAGATTATTAGTAAAGAAGATTTAATTAAGATTATGCAAGGAAAAATTCATGGGTATGCCCGGAGGCAACAAACCTGGTTTAAAAAAGAGAAAGATATTGAATGGTTTGATATAACTGATCAATATCTTTCTGGTAATGTGGAAAAAGTAATAGTTAAATGGTATCATCAAGCTGCAGATGTCACACAAGATTGATATTTCTCATAGGACAGTAATATTTACAGCAATTTTTATATTAGCTCTTTGGGTTACTTATTTAATCCGTGATCTTCTGATCATTCTATTTGTGGCAGTGATTTTTGTTTCAGCCTTGTCTCCTTTGGTAGAAGCATTGATCAGATTAAAAGTACCGAAAGCATTAAGTATTGCAATTACCTACATTATTATAATAGTAATTATAGCGGGGTTGATTGTGAGTATATCGCCTCCTTTAATTGAACAAACTACAAGGTTGATAGTAGCCTCGCCGTCTTTGATAGCTCAATTTTTTAATATCACCAATATTGATAAGTCTGTTTTTTCCTCAGAACTTACATCTTTTTCAAAAAATTTATTTTCTATCACCATTTCTATTTTTGATAATATACTTACCATAGTATTTTTACTGGTGCTGACTTTTTATATGCTGTTGGACAAAGATAATCTTGAAAGCCGTTTTGCTTCATTATTTGGAAGTAGAGAAGAAAGGATTAGGAGATCTATAATTAAAATTGAAGGGAAATTAGGAGCCTGGTTACAAGGTCAATTAATCTTGTCTTTGTTGATTGGAGTATTGTCTTATATAGGTTTGACAATTTTAGGCATTCCTTTTGCCTTACCGCTTGCTTTAATAGCTGGGATTATGGAAGTAATACCTGTTATGGGACCAATAATTTCGGCGATTCCGGCTATTTTTTTGGCATTGACTATTTCTCCTGTTTTGAGTGTTGGTGTAGCTGCAATGTATTTGATAATTCAACAAATGGAAAATCATCTAATTGTGCCTCAAGTGATGAGGAGGGCAGTGGGATTAAATCCTTTGGTGGTAATTTTGGCAATTGCTATAGGCAGTAGATTACTTGGTATTCCAGGGGCATTGCTGGCAGTTCCAATGGCAGTGGTATTTCAAATCATAGCAGCTGAAGTAATTGAAGGAAAAAGGATTTAATTGTATAATAGACTTGCCTAGGAAGAAGGATGATCGGTCGCCTTAGGCGACAGGAAAGTCCAGACAGCACAAAGCAGGGTGGTCGCCGTAAGGCGACAGCCGTAAGGCCTAGTATAGAGCAACAGTGACGAATCCTGATGAAAATTGGGAGTGAAACGAGGCAATCCTCCCCGCTGCAATCCTAGAACCAACAGGGCTGCTTGCCCATTTGTTGAAGTAAGGAGCGTTAGATAAATGATCATCGAGAAACAGAATCTGGCTTACTAACTTCCTAGGCACACACGAAAAATCCCACTCTACCTTGTGGCTTTGTGGGATTTTTCAAAATGGTGAACTAACTAGCCACCAATTCTAAACATAGAAGTACCACAGACTGGACAAGTACCTTTTGAGGCTTTTTTGCCATTTTTCATAGTGACTTCTTGTACGTTTTCTGCGTCTCTTTTCTGGCGGCATTTAACACAATACATTTGTGCCATAACTTAAATTTCACCTCCCTTCAAAATAAATTTAGTTTCAAGATATTAGTTTTCAGTAGTATAAATAAGACAATTTGAATACCAATAGCTGCGGATGAAAAGATTAAAATCTTTAATAAATCCTGACCTAGATAAGTAAGATCATTAGAAGAGTTTACAGTTCCTTTGTTTTCGACTCTGAACTCTGCCCGCCCCGCTTCGCGGAGCGAGGCCGGGGAACTCTGAACTCTGAACTTCTCATTGCCATAGACTTGTTTACGCAGTAACTGCAGGCGCTTTTCCAGATCTGATTGTTTTTTAGTCTGTTGGATAGCCATGACGGTATTTAAAATTAGCCTCAGTTGAGCCTAGCATGATATGATAAGGCTGTCAAGCACCAAGAGAGATGAAAGCTTTAGTTGACAACGTTAATATTTATAAAGTATATTGAAAGAGTAACATATGTATCCGGATTGGGCCGTCTTTGTTTTGGTTGAGGCGGTAATAGTTTTTTGGTTGATTATTTTGACTTTTTTGGTTTGGAAGCAGAATAAATTTTTAATATCGCTTTTTCCAAAATCTGGAAGTCGCGATATCAGAAAAAAATTTGAAGAAATTATAGAAATAATTGAAGGTTTTAAAGGTGAATTGTCTGATTTGAAAGTGCAGATAGAAAAAATTAGAGATCAAGGATTGCAGCATATACAAAGAGTAGAACTATTGCGTTATAATCCTTATGATGATACAGGAGGAGATCAAAGTTTTACAATTTGCCTTTTGGATAGCTTTGGAACGGGAATGGTAATTACTAGTTTGCATGCGAGACCAGGGACCAGAGTATTTGGTAAAGAAATAGTTTTGGGTAAAAGCAGTAAGTATCAATTATCAAAGGAAGAAGAATTAGTAATTAAAAAAGCAATGACAGAACAGTAAAATTATGAATAAAGTAGTAAGTACATTTCAAGGTCTAAACAGCTTACAGAGAATTTTAGTTTTAATAATTCTAGGAGTGTTTTTTTATGGTGTTTCAACAAGCATATCTTATTCATTATTTAGTGCAGTTGGTAAATCTTCTTCTGGCAAGGCAGGTTTAGTATCTTCATTGCCAACTCCTACTGATGCTTTGATTGAGGATCCAAATGAGCCAAAAACTGAGGAATGTCCATTAAATGGTAGTAAGCATACTCAAAAAGCTGCAGATTTCTGGAACAAGAGAAGACCTTTGGCTGTGATGATTGAAAATCACACAGAATCAAGACCTCAATCAGGACTTTCTTCAGCAGATGTAGTATACGAGGCAGTTGCAGAAGGTGGAATTACCAGATTTATGGCAGTTTTTTATTGTAACTTGTCAGATGTTCAAGTTGGGCCAGTTAGATCAGCGAGAACTTATTTTTTGGATTGGTTAGGAGAGTATGATGCGCTTTATGCTCATGTAGGAGGAGCAAATACTCCTGGTCCAGCAGATGCCTTAGGTCAGATTATCAGGTATGAAGTAAATGATTTAAACCAATTTAGTATTGGGTTTCCTATTTTTTGGAGAGATTATCAAAGATTAGGTCGTTCGGTTGCCACAGAACATACAATGTATTCCACTACTGCAAAACTTTGGGAAGTGGGAGCCAAAAGAGGTTGGACAGCTACGGATTCAGCAGGGATAAAGTGGGATAAGAACTTTATTTCTTGGAAGTTTAAAGACGATAAAGAAGACGGAGCTACTGGGAATATCAAAGTTAATTTCTGGGAATCCCAGCCTGGTTACGAGGTTGTCTGGATATATGATTCTGCTACAAATTCTTACAAGAGAAAAAATGGTGGTTCAGATCATATAGATTTGGATAATAATATTCAACTTGCTCCTAAGGTTATAATTGTTCAATTTGAAAAAGAAGCAAATGCTAATGATGGTTATCCTGGTAATGTTCATTTGTTGTATGGAACAATTGGGAATGGTAAGGCGCTCATTTTCCAGGATGGTAATGTAGTGGAGGGTAAGTGGAGTAAGCTTTCCAGAACTGCCAGGAGCAAATTCTTAGACAAAAATGGTCAAGAGATAGAATTTAATCGGGGACAAATTTGGATTCAAACTGTTCCTGAAGGGTCAAAAGTGAATTACTGATTCGCCAGCCCCGATTGAATCGGGGCCAGTTGGCGAAACTTTCTGCCCGGAAAGGAGGTTTTAAAATGCTTGAGGAACTTTTTGTCTCAAGAGTCCGGGTAAAAATACTACAACTTTTTTTATCTTCACCTGTTGTTGCGCTTTTTCATGTTCGTGAAATAGTCAGAAGAGTTAGTGAGGAGATTAACGCTGTCAGGCGCGAGCTTGCAAGGATGGAAAAGTTTGGGATGGTTTCTTCGGAATGGAGGGCGAATCGCAGATTATATCGTTTCCGCAAGGATTATACTTATTATCGGGAACTAGTGGGTTTGGTATCTAAATCAACCGGGTTAGGCGGGGCAATTATTAGAAATAAAGGTAAGTTGGGTCGGATTAAGTACGCGATGATTGCTACGCGATATCTCAAGAACGAATCTTCTCACACAGAAGATGTTGATCTGTTGGTGGTTGGGCAGATAGTTTCACCTGAGTTGCAAGCGATTATTGCTGATGAACAAGCAAGGCGTGAAGGTGAGATTAACTATTCTTTTATGGATGAAGCGGAATTTAGCTTTAGGGTCAAAAGACGCGATCCGTTTATCTTACGGGTTATAACGCAACCTAAGGTGATGCTTATGGGGGATGAAGAAGATTTACTTTCTGGTTTAGTAATTTAACTAATAATTAGGTATAATCTTTTAATGAGGCCACGAATTTTAGTTTGGATAATTCTAGTCTTAACTGTGCTGGCTTTATGGATTGATATTCCTCCTATTAAACAATTACCCTCCCTCAAAATTTTGGGTAGGAGCATTGATATATTAGGGCTTTTTCCTTTAAAATTAGGTTTAGATTTGCAGGGTGGTACAGAGCTTATCTTAGAGACTCAAATGGATAAGATTGATTCTCAAAATAGGGATAGCGCTTTGGAATCTGCAAAACAAGTTTTAGAGCGAAGAGTTAATTTATATGGAGTTTCAGAGGCTGTAGTTCAAACGTCGAAGATAGGACAGCAGAGAAGGATTTTAGTGGAACTACCAGGGGTTAAAGATGCTTCTTCTGCAGCAAACTTGGTAGGAAAAACTGCTCAATTAGATTTTAGAGAGTTACCCGCTAAATTATCTGACCGGGAAATTGAAGCTACCAAATCTGGAGTGCCGATTATTTATTTTGCCAGACAAACTGGGCTTTCTGGTGCTGATTTGAAAAAGGCGCAAGTCACTTTTGGTTCGGGTCGTGGGATAAAGTCAGGACCAGAAGTAGCAATCGAATTTACTGCTGAAGGAAGTAAAAAATTTGCCGAAATTACCAAAAGAAACATTGGAAAACCCCTGGCAATTTTTTTGGATAATCAACCTATCTCTACTCCTAACGTTCAGCAAGAGATTAATGGTGGGAATGCTATCATTACTGGACAGTTTACAACAGAAGAAGCTAAGAATTTAGCTATTGAATTAAATGCCGGAGCATTACCTGTACCAATCAAGTTAATTAGCCAACATTTTATTGGTCCAACTTTAGGTCAGGAGTCTGTCAATAAAAGTTTGGTGGCAGGTATAATAGGTCTTTCAGTAATAGCTTTGTATATGGCTGCATATTATGGTTTTTTGGGGTTAATTGCAGATATGGCGCTTATTACCTACACTCTTTTGGTGTTGGCAATCTTTAAAACAGGCTTTTTTATTCCACAATTACAATTTACTTTGACCCTGGCTGGAATTGCTGGATTTATTCTGTCAATAGGTATGGCAGTTGATGCCAATATCTTAATTTTTGAGAGAATGAAAGAGGAAATACGTTGGGGTAAAAGCAAAACTTTGGCTCTGGATTTAGGGTTTAAAAGAGCCTGGTCTTCAATTTGGGCATCCAATGTTTCATCGCTTATTACTGCCACTATTTTATATACTCTTGGTACATCTTTAATCAGAGGTTTTGCTATAACTTTGGCAATTGGGGTAATGATTTCTATGTTTACAAGCTATGTGGTAACCAGGACATTACTTAGACTGATTATTAAATAGATGAAATTTACCAGCAAAAATCCGCATTATGAATATTTAAGGAAAAAATGGATTGTCCGTCACAGGGCCATTCAAAATAAATTTTGGGAAAAGCATGGCGATGCTGTAAAACATTTAGCTTTAGGGTCATTAGGAGGCCTAATGTTATTATCTACGCCTTACAAGCAGCAGTTGTCTTCTCCTGAATTGATTGTGAGCCGTGATGATGTTCTTGAAGGCTATGATCAAAATGTTCTGCTTGCAGAAGTTTTGTCTGACAAAGTACCCAGAGAAGTAAGACTATTGTCTACAGTAGAGGAAGATAATATTGTTGATATACTGTCCCGTAATTTTGGTCTTAAAGTGAAAACAGAAATAGATGGTATTAGACTTAACAGAAATTATGGTTTGATCGGTGGAGAGCAACATTTATATAGATATCCAGGAGATAATTTATATGCTCATGCAGATAGCACATTAGATTTTGCGAAATACTCTGATGCTGGTATGGCGCCTGGTTTAGGGGCTTGGGGTTATTTTGTTCCTAATGAGAAAGATTTTAGGGAAATTGATAAACAAAGAGAACGTTATTATTTAGCAGTTCAAACATTTCTGTCTCCAGGTTTTGCTGAAAATTATCCAAGGTATAGAGATTTTTTTAAGTTTAGAAAGATGTTAGTAGTAAATCCCAAAACTGGTCAAGCTGTTGTGGCAGTTGTAGGAGATGCTGGGCCCGCAGATTGGACAGGAAAGCATTTAGGAGGATCACCTGAGGTGATAGACGGTTTGGGGTTGGCAGAAGGATCCAGAAAGGGACCAGTATTATATTTTTTTATCGATGATCCAGAGAATAAAGTTCCTTTAGGACCAATTAAAGTAAAATCACAGGCATGAAATATTTTTACACCCACTTGATAGAAATAGAATCTGTAAGCATGGGATTGGATAAATTAGGTTTATCAGGTGAACAAAAAAAACACCTGGCAAATTTGGTTGACTCCAGCATTCATCACAGCATTCTTGATGTTGTTATGTCAGAGCTTTCACCACCAGATAAAAGAATTTTTCTACAAATTTGTAAAGAAGATGACCATAGTAAACTCTGGAAGTTTTTGAATGAAAAAATTGATAATATTGAAGAGAAGGTTAAAAAATGTGCTGATGATTTGAAGTTACAACTTCATAATGATTTAAGAGAGGCGAGAGAAAAATAATATGAATTTAATGAAATATAAAGTTTGGTGTTTTGTTTTTTCGTTACTTATTATTTTACCAGGTCTTTATTTTCTGTTTACATCAGGGCTAAAATTAGGGATAGATTTTACTGGTGGGGCGTTGCTTGAATATAAGTTTGAGAAAAATATTAATGTAAACGATCTCAAGCAACAAGTTTCCTCTCAAAGTATTGAAGTAGGGCAAATAACTCCATCCTCGGATAATGTTTATATAATCAGAACCAAACCAGTAGAACAGGACAAGATAAATAAGTTGAAGTCTTTTTTAAGTAGTAAATTTGGTCAGGTTGAGGAGAGAAGAGTTGAATTTGTGGGACCTATTATTGGGTCTGAGCTGAGTCAAAAGGCTATCTTTGCAATAATATTAGCATCAATAGTTATTGTTTTATATGTAGCTTATTCCTTTAGAAAGATTCCTAAGCCAACTTCATCCTGGAGATTCGGGATAACTGCAGTTGTGGCGTTAATACATGATATTTTAGTAGTAGTTGGAGTATTTGCGATAGTAGGAAAATTTTTGGGTGTAGAGATTGATACGCTTTTTGTAACAGCGCTTTTAACTGTTATTGGTTTTTCTGTCCATGATACTATTGTTGTTTTTGATAGGATTAGGGAAAACTTAATAAAACACATGGGTAAGAAATTCATTGATGTTGCCAATTTATCCGTAGTTCAAACCTTAGGAAGGTCTTTGAATACATCTTTAACAGTGGTATTTGTTCTTTTAGCATTACTGCTTTTTGGAGGAGAAACATTAAGATGGTTTATTGTGGCGCTTTTAGTAGGTATAGTTTCAGGCACTTACTCATCAATTTTTAATGCTACAGCTTTGTTGGTTTGGTGGGAAGAGAAGTTAGGACATTAATTAGAATTAAGCTATAAGAATTAAGAATAAAGGTTTAAAGTTTCCGTATAATAACGTCTTTTAGATATTGGTTTTGAAAATTAGTTTGCTCGTCAATTTTGGTTTTACCATCAGAAACAAAACGGGCAGAGAGAGGTTTTTTATATTTATTAGATAGTCCCTGGAGTAATTTAAGAATTTCTTTAACTCTTTCTGGTTTTTCATCAATACCAATAGGATAGGTATCAATACCCAGCCCAGAGTGCAGAGAAAGATAAATATTGCGTTCGATAGAGAAATTACCACTTGCATACTCATCTGCTAATTCGAAATCTTCAAGGCAGGGGAGCATTAGTCCACATAATCCAACTGGTTTAGGATTTTCCTCCTTAATAAATTTGGTTATTTTAAGATAATTGTCAGTAGTTGTTGAATGAGAAAAATTGACCCCTAGTCTTTTTAAGAAACCAATTAAACTGCTTTTTCCTAAAAAGAGCGGAGCAATAGAGGAATCAATACCCAAAAACTCTGAACGATTTTTGAATAAATTATATATCTCCATCCAGGATGTTTTTGTTTTATCTAGCCATTCTTCCATTGAGTGGCAATTGTCAGATAAGTCAGTTGACTGAAGTCCAATAGAGAATCCGTTTTGAAAGTAAATTCCTGAAGGGAAGAAAGGACTTGAATGTGAATTATTAAAAACATAAGCAAAGTTGAAAGTTCTATCTGCCTTTTTTTGTATCATTTCAAAAAGAATCTGAACGTCCTTATTGGTTATTTCTCCCGAAGTTAGGTCAGAATTAAAGAAAATATTGTTACTATTGAGAAAGAAATCAGGGCGATTTAATAATTCATCTTTATTTATTGAGCCAAGACTAACGAGATAATCATTATAAATAAGTGTCGGTTTTAAAGGGCTTTTATCAGACAAGCAGATACGTTTTGTCTGTATAATATAACCTTCCTGGATGAGAGTTTTAGCAATTTCTTCAATTTTTTCAAGTGTTTGCTGGCTAGGATCATTCGTAAAATAACAAATTGTCCGGATAATTTTATTTGACATATTTTTTTGAACCTTTAATTAAGCCGTTGATTAATTTATGTACTTCAACAGTTAAAACAGCTATTTTGATAAATTGATCTTTCGGGAGATAACCGACGTCTCTTGCTACCAGCAGTTGATTTTGTAATTCCGTAGTTGATCCAAGTGCTATTGAATAAAATTGTATTTTCTCTTTGTAGGATTTCCGGGAGAATCCTTCTGCTATGTTGCTTGTGATTGATATGACACAACGTCGCATTTGGTCAACAAGAGAATAAGTTTCTGCTGTTGGGAAAGTTTTAGTTATTGTATAAACTATTAAAACCAGCTTATGTCCTTTTTGCCATGCTATTAAATTCGTAAAGGATTGGATTTTCAAATTTTGATTCATGCTTAATTCTTTATTCTAAATGCTTGATTCTACTGAGTAAATACTCCTTATTGTTCTTGGAGCTATCTTCTAAAACTTCTTCAAAAAGTTTTTGCAGAATTTCTCCAATTTCTGGGCCAGGTTTAATATTGAGAGTTTTCATAACATCATTGCCATTAATTTTTAAATCAGAAATAGAAAATGGTTTCTTGAGGACTTCTTTAATTCTTTCTCCAAATTTCTCCATCCTCCATGAAATTGCTTTTTGAGTTCCGCCTCCAAGTCTGTCTCCAATTCGCACTGCTAACATGTCTTCTATATTTTCTATGCCGACATTTTTGATAAACCTCCTAATTGCAGAATCAGTTTGATTTTCATCAACCGTAAATAAATGCCATCTAACTAATCGGTATAATTTATCTGTCTGTTTTTTTGACAGATTAAATCGTTTGGCAATTTGCAGAGATAATTTTCCGCCTACTACGTCATGATTATAAAAAGTTACATTGCCGGAAGAGTCAGTTTTGACGGTGGCCACTTTGCCAATATCATGCAATAGTGCGGCGAGCCTTACTAATGGATCTGCAGAAGGGGTATATTTTAAAGCTAGTAGATTGTGTATACCAATATCATAAGTTCGGTCGTGTTTAGGACCTTCTTGAATAATACCAAAACATTTTTCTACCTCAGGTAAAATAATTTGCAGTAGTCCTACCTCTCTCATTTTGATTATTCCTATGTAAGGATTTTCAGATGAGAGTATTTTAAATAATTCATCCCTGATTCTTTCCCAGGCAATTTCTTTTATTTGCTCGGCATTTTCTTGTATCGCTTGAAAGGTCTTTTCGTCAATTTCAAATTCTAGCTGTGTAGCAATTCTTATAGCTCTGATTAAACGTAGTGCATCTTCTGTAAACCGTTTAGCAGGATTTCCTACAGCTTTAATTAATTTGTTGTTAATATCAGTTTGACCTCCATAGGGATCAATGAATTGCTTATTTTCTGAAAGAGCCAGGGCGTTTATTGTAAAATCCCTACGTGCTAAATCCTCCTCAATTTTATTTGTCCAGCCTATATTTGTTGGATGACGGTGATCTTTGTAGGCATCTTCTTTTCTCATAGTAGTTATCTCAAAAATTCCCAGCTTGCTTTCTAGTCCTACTGTGCCGAATTTATTATCATAAAATCCTTCTGGAATAATTCTTAGAATTTCTTCAGGTTTTGCATCTGTTGTAAAATCCCAGTCATTTACAGCTCTTTTCATTAAAAGATCACGGACTGCTCCTCCAACAATATAGATTTGGAATTTTGCTTTTTTAAATTTTCCTAGAATATTTTTTACCTCTGCAGGTAGTGTATAATCGTTCATGATTTCATCATTCACTTCTTGTATCGCTACGCGATATAATCCATGATGTAATTCTATCACTATGAAATGGAAAGTGGCACCAAGGGAAAGCGATGACTTAGTCAAACAATTGCTTTTTAGCCGCGGGATCAATACTGAAGAAGAACAAGAACAATTTTTTCACCCCAAGATTTTAGACTTTGCAGAAAACTTACAAATTCCTAATATTGGAAAAGCCTGCAAGCGTATATCGGAAGCGATTAAAAATGAAGAATTGATAGTGGTATACGGTGATTATGATGTGGATGGAATATGCGCTTCCGCAATTTTATACAAAGGATTGTCGTCAATTGGAGCAAAGGTTTTACCATATATTCCTCATAGGGAAAAAGAAGGATATGGACTATCGAATATTGGTTTAGATTTTGCTAAGGATTCCGGAGCGTCTACAGTAATTACTGTTGATAATGGCATAGTAGCCTTAGAACAGGCAAAATATGCAAAAGCTTTGGGTTTGGATTTAATAATTACAGATCATCATATTCCCGCAAAAGAAAAACCTGAAGCTTTCACAATAGTTCACTCTATAAAAATGTGCGGAGCAGCAGTTGCCTGGTGTTTGATCCGTGATCTTCTTAGAAAAGAATTACAGGAAGAATTGTTGCAATTTGTGGCAATTGCTACAGTTTGCGATCTTATCCCGCTTGTTGGTTTAGGAAGGGCATTTGTTTTTGAAGGTTTAAGGATTTTAAATAAAACAACTAATTTGGGACTACTAGCTCTTTTAGATCAGTCAGGCATCAAAATGGGAAATATTGGGTCTTTTGAAATTGGTTACGTGATTGGTCCGAGACTAAATGCAATGGGAAGACTTGAGCATGCCATAGAATCTTTACGTTTACTTTGTACGAAAGATTCTGTAAAAGCAAAAAAACTAGCAGAACTTTTAGGCAAAACTAATATCACCCGTCAAAAGATGACAATGGAAGCATATGAGCAAGCAAAAACATCTGTTGATAAAGAAAAAAAGATTCATGTTTTAGCAAGCAGCGAGTGGTCCTCTGGGATTATTGGTTTGATTGCTGGGAAAATTTGCGAAGAATATTCCCGTCCAGCAATTGCGATATCTATTGGAGGAGAGATTGCTAAAGGCTCTGCCCGCTCTATAGAAGGCGTAAATATCGTGGAAGTAATAAGACATCATGCTGATATTTTAATTGATGTTGGAGGTCATCCTGGAGCAGCAGGGTTTTCAATTCTAAATAAACATATAGAAGTTTTTAAAAAAAGATTAGAAGAGTATGTTATAGATTTACCCCAAGAAGAAAAAGTTTTAGAAATTGATGCAGAAGTTCAAAGTAATGATCTTACTAAAAAATTAGCTGCTGAGTTAGAAAAATTTGAGCCCTTTGGATTTGGGAATAAAAAGCCTGTTTTTGCAACAAAAAATATGCAGATTTCAGTTATAAGAACAGTAGGAAACGAAAAGCATTTGAAAGGTAAAGCAAATAATTTAGATTTTATTGCTTTCGGAATGGGTGATCTGATAAATGTATTAAAATCAGGCCAAAGAGCAGATTTAGCATTTAATTTAGAACTCAATACTTATAATCACAAAACTAATCTACAACTAAAAGTTAAAGATCTAAAGCTTTGTTAATGGCAGACATTACTCTTTGAAAATCCAGCAGGTGTCCCTCCAAACCAACAATATCCTCACCTTTTAATTTTCTTTTGAGTACTTCTGTTATCCCTAGTGGGCTATAAGGTTTTTCTTGTTGTAACAGATTAAACTCTAATGCAACTCTTATTCCACCACTACAAAAATCCAATAGTCCATCACCTACCCTTTTCATATCAGGTCTATGTTGTCCAACTTCATTTCTTTCAACCATTTAAATAAACACCTCCTTTCTTTTTGCTATAAAAAAACCTCCCGATTGGGAGGTTTAAATTTGCAAGATCTTTTTTAGATCTAACGCAAATAACCCCCCTCCGAAGAGGTAATAATAATTAAAATAATTTGTGAAATCTTGTTTAACATTGTTAATTATATTAACATGCGAACTTTTTCCTGTCAAATAGTTTGATAATTAATCAACTCGCTTTACGATTTAGAACAATAGCTTTCTCTAGTTGATCTGGTTATTAATGTTGTTTCCCATTCATATTAACTATTGTAGTATCTGATACAGAGGTAGCAGTAACATCGAGTTTTTCCGGAACAGGAAATCCATTTTTATCAACTTCGATATAGTTATTAGTTGCAGGATCGTATTTAAACCCGGAGTCTTCTGTTGTTCCCGGAAAAGGGAAACTTTGCCTAAATTCTTGCGAGATACCACTTTGAAATATGGTACCATTGACACCATTAGTTCTATGTCGTTCTGTTTTTCCTTCTATAGTCATTTTTATTTATCTCCTTTCTGCTGGTTCTGTTATTGCCCAACTTGCTGCAGTTTTTCCCTATTATCGTTTTCAATATGATTTTAAAAATCAAACATGAAAATTTATTGATCCGCTGCTTGGCATAGGACGCATGCCCTCTGTTGGTTTAGCCGTAGCAACTTCCGTTTTTGGAGCTTTGGTAAATCCATCCTCTCTGCCATAAGGATAATATCTTTCATTAAACGCTTGTTGGCTTACTTTTGCTCTCCATCTGTAATCAGCTGCAAATGACATTCCAGTTTCTGTTCTCATATATTTACACCTCCTTTCATAATAATTTTTCCCAATAAAAAACCTCCCGATTGGGAGGTCTGATTCCTTTCTTTTTTAGATAAAAATTATCTAAAAAGACCTCCCAAGAATGCTCCTGCAAGGAGCACAATAAGGAGGCTGACTAAATTCTCAACTCTTTTTAAATCAATACTAATTGTTTTCGACATAACTATATTAGTTTACTATAGATTTTGGGTTTGTCAAGTCCTTGCTATTAGTAGAAAGCTGGTGTAATTTTCCTTTGCATCCTGCAAGTTATCCTCAACAATTTGCAGATTATAAATCTTTGCTAAAATCTTACTTCCCATGGTAGCAATATTTTTGGGAAGCTTGTTTGCAGATAAATATTTTGCTACCATAGAATGATCAACAAGTTCTTTTTCTCCTGAAGTTTTTTGCAAGCTAGGATACTTTTTAATAAGTGTACTTTTGCATTGAGCTAATACTTGGGGATGAGTCATAATGGTAGTTATATCATAAAACTTTGCATCTCTTCTAATCATTAAAGCATGAGAAATTTTGATAGCAAATTCTTCCAGAATTTTAAATTTATATTTGGCCATGGCTTGGATGCTTTCTTCAACAATTCCTCCTACAGAGTTATGGATAGCAAATAAGCCTTGATCGATATCACCTTTATGCAGTGCATTTAAAACATTCTCAGATGTGTATAAATATTTAATTTTATATTTTTTAATATTTTCTTTTTTAAGATAATATTGGATTGCTTCCTCGTTGAAACTACCTTGTCCTCCTTGGATACCAAAGGTAATGAAATTAGAATTAACTTGTTTTGGTAATAATTTGTTATATATTTTATTATAAGTTTCTCCTAGCCTAATACGCATTTGTTTTGTATAGGGATTAAAATGTTGCAAGTCTGTAAAAAGCTGCCATGTATCATTACATGTTTGCTCGACAACTTCTAAAAGTTTCTTGGTTCCTAATGAATCGATTGGTGTTTTTTTAATACCATATGTGTTAAGTAATCTTCCTACAAAATGGGTGAGACCCTGAGAACTGGCTGCCATTTTGTCATGTTTTTTTGCTGATAATTCTATGACCTGAAGTTTTTTATTTTTAAAATATTCTTTCCAAAATTGGTAAGTACCATTGCTGGTCATAAATTTATCTAAAATTATAGGCAAGCCCTCAAAACTATTTTTGCTGCTGTCAGGACCAAACATGGGATGGGTAAGTAAGGCTTGAGTTTTTGTATTTGCCAGATATTTCTTAAAAATTTTGGCAGGGTACATTTTTACGGATAAAACATCGATTAATAGGTGATGATCTTTGAAGTATTTTTTATGATTAGAGATTACTTCCTCAAATGTGCTTATGGGAACACAATAAAAAATAATTTCACTGTTATAAATCTTTTCAATGCCAGTTTCAGGTTTAGTATTTTTTATGTCATAAATAGTGATGATAAAATCATCTTTAATCAGTTTATATAGCGTTTTACCAAACCTACCAAATCCAACAATGCCAACTTTTTGCATATTAAAAATATTTTTTGATGTTATCAATATTTATACAAATGCTTGCTCTAACAAATCGTTTGCCGTTTTTTCCATAAGCTGTTCCGGGAGTAAGGAGTATCTGTTTTTCTTTTAACAGTTTCATACAAAAATCTTCACAGTTTTTTTCTCTTTCTGGAATGCTTGCCCAAATATATAAAGCTCCTTGGGGAGTAGTAAATTCAAGTCCTAAACTTTTTAAATATCCAGCTATAATATCTCTTCTTTCTTTATAACTTATTAACATTTGCTGATGCCATTTTTTATCAAAATTGTTAAGGGAAAATGCAGCTAATTTTTGTAATGGAGTAGAGAGACCAGAATCCATTTGTGATTTTACTTTTGCTAAAGCAGCAACAACTGTTTTATTGCCTACCAGCCAGCCTATTCTAAAACCAGCAAAAGAGAAAGTCTTGGATAATGATCCCAACTCAACAGCAATTTCCTGGGCACCTTTAATTTGTAAAATACTAGGAGCAATAAATCCATCAAAGGTAATTTCAGAATAAGCATCATCATAAACGATGATAATATTATGCTTTTTTGCAAATGTAACAATTTTTTTTATTTCTTCCAAAGAGGCAACTTGTCCAGTGGGATTTCCTGGAAAATTAACCCACATGAATTTTGTTTTTTTGGAAACTTTTTTGCTGAGATCGTCAATAGAGATTTTAAAATTATTTTTTGGAGTTAAATCATAATAGACTGGTTTGCCACCAATCATCAGTGCTGGGTCAGTAAAAGCAGGATAACCAGGATCTGGGACAAGCACCTCATCACCTTTATCAAGCAATGCAAGCGGTAGGTGACTAACACCATCTTTTCCTCCTAAAAGAGGTAATAATTCTTCTTTTTTTATTAAAACATTAAATCTTTTTTTATACCATTTAATCAAGGCATCACTGAAGTCCTTATTGGCACCGAACCCAGGATAAGTGTAAGCATCCTCATCTTTTACAAATTCACAATATTTATCTAAGTATAATTTGGCTGGAGGGAAATCCGGATTGCCAGGACCAAAATTTAAAACTTTACGTCCAGATTTTGCCTCTACCTCTTTAATATTTTTTCCTAATCTGGCAAAGACATATTCCCCAAATTTATTTAATCGTTTGGCTACTTTGATGTTGTTCATTTCTGGGTTTGCAGGGAGTGCTTATGTATAAGTTGTAAAATTTTTTCTACAAACTTCTTTGAAAGTCCTAATTTTTCAGCTTGCACAAGACGTGATGCGACTATTTTTTCCCATCTGTTGGTATCCAACGCAGAGATTTTTTGTTTTCTTTTATATTCTCCAATCTTTTTTACAACATTCATTCTTTTGGCAAGAAGAGTGATAATTTTTTCATCTAGAATATCAATTTGTTTCCGCCAATCTTCTAGTTTTTGTGTCATAGATTTTGTGCCTTATGTCGCAGTAAATGGTCCATAATTACAAGTGCTGCCATAGCATCTACAATAGGAACTGCTCTGGGTAACACACAAGGATCATGTCTACCTGAGGCTTGTAAGTCCACCTCTTCTGCGTCAATGGAAACTGTTTTTTGCTCTTTTTTAATAGTAGAAACAGGTTTGAAGGCGACGCGGAAATAAATAGTCTCGCCATTAGAAATACCTCCCAGGACTCCACCAGCGTTATTTGTTTTTGTCCTAATTTTTTTATCTTTATCAATATAAAACTCATCATTGTGTTGACTGCCTTTAAGTTTAGTGCCTTCGAAGCCCGAACCAATCTCAAAACCCTTGACTGCATTGATAGACAACATAGCTTTTCCTAAATCAGCATTTAATTTATCAAAGACGGGTTCCCCAAGACCTATTGGAACATTTTTAATTACTCCTCTTATGACGCCACCCACAGAGTCGCCCTCTTGTCGAGCTGTATCAATAAGCTTAATCATTTCTTCAGCTTTCTTTTGATCTGGGCAACGTACGATATTAGATTCAATATCTTCTAAAATTACCTTATTAAAATCAACATCTGTTTTTAAATCACCTACTTGTTCAACATAGCTTAAGATTTCTATTCCCAATTTTTCTTTTAAATATTTTTTAGCAATGGCTCCTGCAGCAACTCTGGCTAGGGTTTCCCTGGCAGAGGCCCTACCACTGCCTCTCCAATCCCTAAAACCATATTTTTTAGTGTAAGTAAAATCTGCATGACCGGGTCTGAATAAATCCTTCATTTTTTGATAATCTTCAGGAAGGATATCTTTGTTGTATGCTAAAAGTAAAATTGGAGTGCCGGTAGTTTTGCCTTCAAAAATTCCTGAGGCAATTTTTATTTCGTCTTCTTCTTTTCTGGGGGAAGTAATAGATGATTGTCCCGGTTTTCTTCTATCAAGTTCTTTTTGTATATCTGTTTCAGAAATCTCAATACCAGGAGGACAACCATCTACTACAGTACCCACCATCCCTCCATGAGATTCCCCAAAAGTTGTTATTGTAAATAATTTGCCAAAAGTATTTCCAGCCATTATTTCAGTATTTTACTAAAAATATCCTCCAATTGCTTCTTTGTTAATTGTCCTTGCGCAGATTTTTCTGATAAAGTTTTGGGCGCGAAAGTGATTTCATTACCCCAGATAGTTCCAAAGATTCTGGTGATAAATCCTTCCTCACCCATGCCCAAAACGATATATTTTAATTTTTGAGCTTTTAATATTAATATTAGATTTAACAAATTTAATGCATCTGTTTCTTCTTTGCAAAATGTAGAAACTTTAAAGATTGCAGGAGTGTATCTTTTCATTTTGTTAATCAGATTTTTTAAATGATCCAAACTGGGTGTTTCCTTATAATTATGGAAACTTAAAATAAGTTTGATAATTATATTTTTTTGCTGCATATATTCTAACTCTTCGTATTGTGTTAGAAAATCAAGGTCTAAAAATATATTAAATTTTGAAAGTAGGGAGATTATTTCCACTCTTTTATCAAAACTCAATTTTATTTTTTCCAAATTTTGTCTTCTAAAAACGAAAATTAATTTTCCTTTATAGCTTTTAGATATTTGGGTTATAAAGTCATTGTCCAGATCTTTAATATAATCTAGCCAGATTTCATAGAAATCATAACCTTTAATATTCAAGGCTTTTAATACTTCTTTTCTTGTTTTTTTAACAATTGGTAAACAATATTTAATTTTTGTCTTCATAAGGAACCCTCTAGTGTCTTTCTCATAACATCTTCTGGGGCTTGGAGTCCAGTATAAAGTTTAAATTGAGCCATGCCTTGATATAATAGCATTTCATATCCATATACGATTTTTGCTCCTTTTTTCTTAGCATCTTTTATTAATCTAGTTTCTTTGGGAGAATAAACTATATCAAAGATTATTTGATTTTTATTTAAGAACTTTTTATGGATTGGACTTTTATCTTCATTCATGCCTATTGACGTGGCATTAATAATTACATCTGAATTTTGAGCTTGTTCTAGACAGTCTAATCCTAAATATTTACAATTAAATTCTTTTGCTAATTTTTTGGCATGATTTAAAGATCTGTTAAAGATAGTAACTATAGATCCTTTCTTTTTTAACCCATAAACAATTGCTCTGGCGGCTCCTCCTGCTCCAATCACAGCAACCTTTTTTCCTTTAGGTTCGATTTTGTGTTCTAGCGCTTTTAATGCCCCAATCCAGTCCGTGTTATAACCAATTAATTTACCTTTTTTGTTTATAATAGTATTAACTGCTCCAATAACTTTAGCGTCTTTGTCGATTTTATTTAGGTATTGCATGACGGTTTGCTTATGAGGCATCGTAACGCTGATGCCTTGTATTCCAAAGGCTCTCGCGCCATCCATAGCTTGTTTTAGATCCTCTGGTTTAACTTCTGCGCGGAGATAGATAAACTCATCATCAATTCCTAATTTTTTATAACCTGCATTGTGAATTGAGGGCGAACGGGAAGTTTTTATTGGGTATCCAATACTCATGCAAATATTCATAGCTTAATCCTTTCTACCTCTGAAATGATTTTATCAGTTGTCTCCAGTGGATTTAAATTGTCTGTATCTATTATTATATCAGCAGCTTTTTTATACAAAGCTTCTCTTTGTTCTAAGACAAATCCTAGTTCCTCTCTTGGAGTTTTTTTATCAGTTAATGGCGGAAGTTGGGAATATTTCTCAATTCTTTTAGCGAGTGTTTCCACGGATGCATTTAGAAGAATAAACACACCATTTTCTTTTAGAGCATAGATATTCTCCTGTCTTAAAATGATTCCTCCTCCGGTAGAAATAACTATGTTATTTTCCAAAGATACCTTTTTTGCAATTTCTGATTCTTTATTTCTAAAAAAATCCCATCCATGTTTTTCAACAATGATTGGTATAGGTAAACCAACTTTTTTGACGACCATGTTATCTAATTCTAAGCACCGTCTGTTTAATTTCTGAGACAAAAGTTTAGCAATAGTTGTTTTACCAGATCCTCGCATACCAATAAGTACAATATTTATTTTTTTGGAAAC
The DNA here is from genome assembly GCA_964415615.1 of uncultured Gammaproteobacteria bacterium. Classification (GTDB taxonomy): domain Bacteria; phylum Patescibacteriota; class Microgenomatia; order Daviesbacterales; family UBA10151; genus UBA10151. The sequence continues at coordinate 27,758 of CAYQAW010000001.1, read as the reverse complement.
AGTTTTAGTTTTAATTCCTATTGAGTTTAATTTTTTCCAGAAGTCTGGGAATGTTTTACTTACAACATTAGGGTCAACAATTTCTATACCAGCAAGTTTTGCTCCAGTTACAGCAAAAGACATAGCCATTCTGTGATCTCCGTAAGTTTCAATTTTTGCAGGTTTTGGACTGCCTCCATAAATAGTTAAAGTATTTGTATTAGCAGATGTTTTTATATTCATCTTTTTTAATTCTTTTTGCAGCGCAGCTACCCTGTCTGTTTCCTTAATCCGTAGAGATTTTATACCGAATATTTTTGTAACTCCTTTCGCAAAAGCTGCCAGCATTGTAAGTGTTTGGATTTGATCAGGGCAATCTGTCATATCTACACTAACTGGCTTGACACCTTTGCCTTGAATAGTTAATTGGTTATTTGCGAATTCAATTTTATTACCCATTTTTTCCAATATTTTGATAAATTTTTTATCAGCTTGTTTTGATATTGGATTAATATTTTTTAAAGTAATGGTAGAGTAAGTCAAAGCAGCAATTGCTAAAAAATAACTGGCTGATGAATAATCTGCCTCTACAGTATATTTCTTAGCAGTATATCTTTGATTTGCCGGGATAAGATAATTTCTATATTTTTTATTAATGATAGTTACTCCGAATTGTTTCATTGCATCAATTGTCATATCAATATAGGGTGTGGAGATTTGGTTTCCTGCTACTTCAATATTAATTTCACCAAGTATTGGCGCAATCATTAAAATTGCAGATATATATTGACTACTTATAGAGCCTTTTATTTTGATAGTTTCATTACGAAATTTAGAAGAAGATATTTGGACCGGTGGATGACCTTTTTTACCCAAATATTTTATATTGGCACCTAATTTTTGAAGTGCTGTAACAAGTTCTCCGATAGGACGTTTATTTAATCCCTCTTCTCCGTATAATGTTTTTACACCTGGAATAATTGTAGATAGAGCTAATATAAATCTAAGGGTTGTTCCGGATTCATTTGCATTTAAATCATACGATTGATTTTTAATTGCTGTAATATTATTTAAGACTTCAAAAGAACTTTTTTTAATTATTACTTTAATTCCTAATTTCTTTAAACAATTAATCATGGCATCAGTATCACCACTTATTAAAGGATTGAGGATTTTTACTGGTTTTGTTGATAAAGCTGCTAAAAGTAGAGCCCTATTGGTGTAACTTTTAGAACCAGGAATCGTCACGCTCTTATTAATTGGTATTGGCAATGGTGTAATTTTGAGGGTATCCATATTTTATTTCATTGTTTGTTTTAGAGCTTGTTTAATAACAGGGGTAGGAACAGTTTGGTTTATAATCGCGGTACCAATTTTTCGTAGTAGGGTAAAATTTATTTTTCCACCCACATTTTTCTTATCTGATTGCATTTTTTTGATAATTGCTTTAGTTGTCATATTAGGAATAGAGATAGGTAGGCCTGCATTAATAAGGCTTTGTTCAATAATCTTAAGATCTGAGGAAGGGATTAGTCCAAGAGAATGGGAAAGCTTTGCTTCCGTAGCCATACCAATACTTACCGCTTCTCCGTGTAGTAGAGGAGTTTTAGTTTCTAAGCTTAATGATTCAATTGCATGACCAACAGTGTGGCCGAAATTTAAGATTTTTCGTGTATCATTTTCAGTTTCGTCGTCTTGTATAATATCTGTTTTTATCTTGATAGAAGAAGAAATTATCTGTGATAATTCCTCTGTTGTAAATTTTAAAGGATGTTTTGATGTAACTTTATCAAAATATTTTCTGTCTTTTATTGCCCCATGTTTAATAATTTCAGCAAATCCTGATAAAAATTCCCGTTTTGGTAGTGAGGAAAGAGTATTAACATCAATAATAACTGCTTTAGGCTGATTAAAAGTGCCAATTAAATTTTTTATACCAGCAAAATCAATACCTACTTTGCCACCAACACTGGCATCAACCTGAGCCAAAAGGGTAGTAGGAATATTTAAAAAATCTAATCCCCGCATATAAATAGAGGCTGCAAATCCTCCTACATCTGATATGGTTCCCCCTCCTAGGTTAATAACTAAGGATTTACGATCACAACCATTCAAAAGAAGTTTTTGCCAGATATCTTGAACAGTTTCAATATTCTTAAATTGTTCCCCCGCGCCAATGATTATTTTGAAGAAGTTTTTGGGGAGAGCTTTTTCTATATCTTTTAAACAATATTTTTCTACAACATTGTCTGTGATTAGCGCTATATTGGAATAATTTTTTGAATTTATTAAATCCGGTAGGTTGGATATGATTCCTGAGCCAATATAGACATTGTAACTTCCAAGTACTGTAACTTTTCCATTCATCAAGATTCTCCTACAATTTTAATGATTGGACAAAATTCTTTGAGTATTTTAATAGCCTGAATCAATCTTGGTTCGCTGGCTGTGCTGTCTACTTCAACCTGGAAATAATAATCTAAATCTTCATTTTTACTGGGCTGTTGGGATTCAATCTTATTTAAATTGATATTAAAATCAGCAAATACAGAAAGTATATCTTTCAATATACCAACTCTGTTATAGACAGCTAAAAGTAAAATTGTCTTAGTGGATTTTTTGCTTGATGAAACATTATCCTTGGAAGGTTTTAGAAAAATTTCAAGAGATTCTTTTTGATGTCTTAACTTATAAATAGCTCTGACATGACTAACAAGTTCCTGAAAACGTTTAGGAGTAATTTGTTGGGAAGCATCAGAAAGGGCTTTTTCAGGCATATGATGTACTTCAATAACAAGACCATCCATGCCGGCAGCGATCCCAGCATAAGAAAGGTAAGGTACCATATCAGCTCTACCGGTGGTATGAGAAGGGTCGATGATGACTGGCATACCATGATCATGCTTGACAACCAATGCTCCATTTAGATCAAGGGTAAACCTCATTGAATCAGCTCCGGTTCTAATTCCTCTTTCGCAAAGTATGACTCTACTGAGACCAATGTATTTTCCTGCTTTTATCCATTCATCAACAGTTGAGATTAATCCTCTTTTTAAGATGACCGGTCGGTTATCCTGGCCTAATGCTTTAAGTAATTCATAATTTTGCATATTTCTTGCTCCTACCCAAAGAATATCAACAACATCTTTAGTCTGTTCGATCTGATGTTTATCGGTAATTTCTGTAGTAATTAATATTCCATACTTATCTTTGATTTCCTTGAGCCAATTGAGTCCCTTTAGCCCAACTCCTTGGAAGCTGTCAGGATCAGTTCTGGGTTTCCAAAGCTGACAACGTAAAATCTTGATCCCCATCCCAACTAATTCCTTAGCAATAGTCCTGATTTGAGTTTTTGACTCTACAGCACAAGGCCCAGCAATAATTAAGGGCATATGGTTTTGTATTAACTCATCTCTTTTAATAATTTTCATATAAAAAAACCTCCTTTTCAGGAGGTCTAAACGCTGTTTAACTTTTTACAGCGTTAACAAACCTCCCTTTGGGGGGTAAAATAAAACCAAAAATAATTTGTCTGATTTATCTTTTGCATATATTCTAAAAATATTATATACAAAGATGATTTAAAATGCAAATTTAGGATTATTTGGACAAACTATGTAATATTTCCTTGACCCTTCTTACTATTGCACTAGCAGAGATTTCCTCGTATTCTAAAAGCTCAGCAGGTTTACCACTTTTAGGCATTTTTGTCACAGCCATATTGTAAATTTTTGCCTCCGCTTCTGTCAAAGCTTCCAATACAGCTTCTCCTAAGCCTCCTGGTAAATAATGATCCTCTACTGTTAAGATTGCTTGTGTTTCTTGTAAGGCTTTTTTAAGAGTCTCCAAATCCAAAGGCTTGATACTATAAAGGTCAATTACTCTGATAAAGATATTTTCTTTAATTAACTGCTCATAAGCTGTTAAAGCTTCATATAAAGTTATACCTGCGCCTATTACAGTAATCACATCTTTTTTATCGCTTTTTAAAACCTTGCTACCACCAATCGGAAATTGTTCGCTATTTTTGTATAAGACTGGGGTTTCTTTTCTGGTAGTACGGATATAAACATTACCAAAATGCTCAGCTGCTTTTAAAACTAATTTTTCTACAGAAACAGCATCAGATGGATACAAGACCACACTGCCTAAAAGTGTTCTAAACATAGCAATATCTTCAAGTCCCATTTGAGAAGCGCCATCTTCACCAATAGATACTCCAGCATGAGAGCCTACAAATTTGATATTTGAGTTTGCATATTGACTCATTCTGATTTGATCAAAGGCTCTGCTAAAGAATGCTGCAAAGGTAGAGACAAAAGGAATCTTGCCTCTTCTGGATAATCCTACAGCAGCTCCAACCATATTTTGTTCTGCAATATACATTTCAAAAAACCGTTCTGGATAAGCTTTTTTGAAGATATCAGCATAAGTAGAATTTGATACTTCTGCATCTAAAACAACCATATTAAGGAAGTTAGGATAGATTTTTGCTAATGTGTTTCCATAAGCTTTTCTGGTAGCGACCATATCCCCAAGTTTATATTCAACTTTTGAATCTTGAATTACACTTTTATCTTTTGAATTTTTAGATTTAATTTTACTTGGTAGAATCAGTTTTCCTCTAATTTTTTTATCAACAGATCCTAGTTCTTCTAATGCTTTCTGAAATTCCTCAGGTTTTAATGCTTTACCATGCCAATCTTCTTTATTTTCCAAAAATGATATGCCTTTACCTTTTAATGTTTTAGTAATAATCATTACAGGGGTGTCTTTTACTTTTTGAACCTTTTTGAAAGCTTGTTCGATTTCAGTAAAGTTGTGTCCATCAATCAAAATTGTATTCCAGCCAAATACAGAAACTCTTTTTTCATAAGCTTTTATATCATGGCCATACATAGTTTCACCTCTCTGACCTAAACGGTTAACATCTAAGATGCCAATCAAATTATCTAATTTATAATGTGCAGCAATTTGTATTGCTTCCCAGACAGACCCTTCTGCCATCTCGCTGTCTCCTAATAAAACAAAGGTTTTAAAGGGAAGCTTGTCTATATATTTTGCAGAAAGTGCCATACCTAGACCAATAGATAAGCCTTGTCCCAAAGAACCGGTAGGAGCTTCGGTAAAAGGAAATTCCATGGTTGGGTGTCCTTCTAGTCTGCTTCCAAATTTTCTAAAAGTTTTCAATTCTTCTTCAGCTATTGCTCCAGCTGCTGCGAAAAGTGAATAAAAAAGGGGAGAAGCGTGACCTTTAGAAAAAATTAATCTATCATTGTTTGGGTTGCCTGGATTTTTTAAATCAAATCTATAAAAGCCTCCAAAAAAAAGCGTGCTCAGCAGATCTGTAGCAGACAGGGATGAGGTGACATGTCCTGAACCAGCTTCGGTAGTAGATAGCAAGATAAAATATCTGATCAGTTTTGCCAGATTTTGTAATTTTTTTAAATTAGCCATAAGAATATTTGGATTATATCATCCTGAGAAAGTTCTTGATATTAGGAAGCATATTTTTTTTGGTTGACTCATTAATTATTTTTATAATAGCGCTGCCAATGATTGCTATATCTGCATAATTTGTAAGCGTTTTTAAGTGTTCTTTTTTAGAAATACCAAACCCTACAGCTATTGGGATGGAGAAATATTTTCTGACTGTTTCCAGATAGGATAATTTTGTATTTAAATCTTCTCTCGCACCAGTGATTCCCTGCAAAGCTGTTGCATACACAAAACCAGATCCAACTTGGGCGTTCTTTTTTAGCCTTTCTGTTGTAGAAGAGGGAGAAACTATACGGATATTGGCAAGATCATATTCTTTGCAATACTGGATGAAATGTTCCTTTGATTCTTCTTCGATCGGCACATCAGGAACGATAATTCCGGAAGCACCTGCTTTTTTTGCATCTCTGCAAAACTTTTGGGTGCCATATTTAAAAACAGTATTATAATAAGCCATAAATAGAAGTGGGACAGAAACTTCCGATGATAGTAATTTCATAATACTAAAAGCATTTTTTACTTTAAAACCATTTTCTAAAGATTTCTCGCAAGCTTTCATAATAGTGGGGCCGTCTGCCAAGGGATCTGAGAAAGGGATTTGTAGTTCCACAAGGTCTACACCGCAGTCAGCCATTGTTTTGACTATTTTTATGGTCTCATCTAAGGATGGATAGCCGATGACAACGTGTGTCATCAGTCCGATTCTTTTTCTGTTCTTTATTTCCTGTAATTTTTTTTGCAATTTATCCACGATTTTCCTTTACTAAATCTTCCATAAATTTATAAAAACTCTTATCTCCAAAAGCTTTTGCCAATATAAATATATCTTTGTCACCTCTGCCAGAAAGGTTGACGACAATAATCTTATCTTTGGGTAACTTTGGAGCAAGTTTTATAGCTGCTGCAACAGCATGTGCGGATTCTAAAGCTGGGATAATACCTTCAAGTATAGAGAGTATTTTAACAGCTTCTAAAACTTCAACATCTGTAGCGCTTAAAAATTCTACCCTTTTTGTATCATGAAGATTGCTTAACTGAGGGCCAATACCAGGGTAATCAAGTCCTGCAGAAATACTGTGAGTTTTTTGCAAATTACCATCACTGTCTTGTAAAAAATACGATTTATATCCCTCTACAACACCAACACTTCCTGTAGGAAAGCGCGTAGCATTCTCACCTATTTTTTTACCTCTTCCTCCAGCTTCTACACCAATCAGTCGAACAGATGGATCTGCAATAAAATCAGCAAAAGCCCCCATGGCATTACTGCCTCCGCCAACACAGGCAATAATATAATCAGGCAGTTTATTTTCTGCTTTTTTAAGTTGTTTTTTTATCTCTCTTCCTACAATAGATTGAAAGTCTCGGTTTATAGTAGGAAAAGGATGCGGTCCAACTACAGAACCTAATAAATAATGAGTGTTGCTGACATTTTCTATCCAGTCTTTAACTGCAGCATTCACAGCATCTTTTAAAGTTTTACTGCCAAATGCAACAGGTATTACTTTTGCGCCGAGTTGTTCCATTAGGAAAACATTTGGTCTTTGCCTTTGGATATCTACTTCGCCCATATAAACTGTGCAGGAAAATCCCAGTTTAGCTGCTACTGTGGCGGTGGCAACTCCATGTTGACCAGCACCTGTTTCTGCAATTAAACGGGTTTTGCCCATTCTTTTGGCAAGAAGCGCTTGGCCGATACAGTGAGTAATCTTATGAGCTCCTGTATGATTTAAACCTTCGTTTTTAAGATATATTTTTGCACCATTTAATTTTTTTGATAAGTTTTTGGCAAAAATTAAAGCTGTTGGTCTGCCAGCAAAATTTTCTAATAAATCCTTATACTCCCTATAAAAATTTCTGTCTTTTTTGGCTGAAGCATATGCTTGTTCCAGTTCTTCTAAAGCTGGAATGAGCATTTCCGGCATATATCTGCCACCATATTTTCCAAAATGTCCTTTCATATTTGAGTTTCTGCCTCCTTTGCATTTTTTATAAATTGTTTTATTTTTTTAATATCTTGTACGCCATCAGTTTCTATGCCGCCTGCTACATCAACTGCAAAGGGTTGTATTTTTCTTACGATCTCTGCGACATTATCAGGTGTCAAACCTCCTGCATAAAATATTGGAAATTTCGCAGCAAGATTTTCAGCCTTTTTGAGATCAGGTGTTTCACCTTCGCCCTGTTTATTTCTATCAAGTAACATATAGACAGAGTTCATTTTAGCTATCTTACTGTTTATCTTAATGGATTTGATAACAGGAAATTTTATTTTATTTATATATTCATTATTTTCATTGCCATGTAGTTGTACAAAATCTAATTCCAAATTTTTTGCGGTTTTATTTACTTGAGAAATACCATTGTTTTGAAATATTCCCACTATTTTTGTCTTGCCTTTTATATATTGGATAATCTCTTTGGCTTTTTTTGGGCTTATATATCTTGGAGAAGTTGGAATAAAATTAAATCCTAAAAATTCAGCGCCAGCATTTATTGCTGTTTTTGCTGCTGCAAGTGTCCGGATACCGCAGATTTTTACCTGCACACTCAGAAGAGATGAAAGATATTTTTTTATATCTTTTGTTTTCATTAAACTGGTGCCAATCAGTATCCCATTTGTTCCGGCCTTCTTATATTTTTGAATATCTTCTCTGCTTGATATTCCAGAAAAACCTAATTTAATAAATTTTTCTGGAGTTTTTCTTATTAAGTTACAAGCATGATCAATATTTATTACAAAGGTATCCAAGTTTCTAGCATTTACAGCAATAATTTTAGTATTTGTGGCAGTTGCCTTTTTCAGTTCAGATTCATTATTAATTTCTACAATCGGTTCAAGACCTAATTTTTGTGCTGTGTTTACAAAAAGAATAAGATCTTTGGTAGACAGAATTTTAGCAATCAGTAAGATTGCATCAGCGCCGGCAATTTTTGCTTCATATAGTTGGTATGGCTCAATAATAAAATCTTTTTGTAAAACAGGTAATGAAACAGCATTTTTTATTTTGCTGACAAATGATGGATCTCCACCAAAAAAATGTTTTTCTGTGATAACTGATACAGCATCTACTCCTGCGTCTTGATAATTTTGAACACGGTTTACAATTTCTGTCTCTTTCCCTAAGAATGGTTGAGCGGGAGAAGATAGTTTAATTTCTGCAATAATTGCCAGAGACTCTCTTTTTGGATTTTCAATAGCCTGACGAAATGATCTGGTAGAGGTTGTACGACAGATTAGATCTGCTTTTGTTTTATTGATGATTTCTTCTAATTTACTTTGCATATTTATTACTTTCTGTGATAAGTTTTTGCAAAGTTTGTAGGGCAGAGCCGCTATCAATTGATTTTTTTGCTAAAATTATACCGCTCCTGATATTTTTTACTTTGCCAGAAACTAAGAGTGCAGCTGCGCTGTTTAAGAGAACAATATCTCTTTTAGGTCCTTTTTCTCCTTTTAAGATATTCAGTAAAATAGCAGCATTTGCTGGCGCATCTTGTCCCAACAAGTCTGATTTTTTAGCAAGTTTAAATTTGTATTTTTCTGCTGAAATAAAATAAGAACGGATTTGAGTAGATTTTATTTCAAAAACTTTTGTTTTAGCAGTAGTGGTAATTTCATCCATTCCATCTTCGCTGGTAACAAGTAAAAGGTGGGTAAAGTTTAATTTTGCTGCAACTTTTGATAATTTCTGGGCAATTTCAATATTAGGAACTCCTAAGAGTTGTCTTTTTGTTCCGGCTGGATTTAGAAATGGTCCCAAGAAATTAAAAATAGTTCTAATACCAAGATCTTTTCTGACCGGACCAATAATTTTCATAGCAGGATGAAAAGTGGGCGCAAAAAGAAAGACAATGCCTACTTTTTTAAACACTTCTTCGAGCTGAGTAGGTGTGAGATTTAAATTTACTCCTAAGTTTTCCAAAACATCAGCGCTGCCGCACTTGCTGCTTGCTGCGCGGTTGCCATGTTTGGCAACAGCAACATTACATCCTGCAACGACAAAGCTTGATGCAGTAGAAATATTAAAAGTGCCTATTCTGTCTCCACCAGTTCCAACGATATCAATAGCTTTATGAGCTTTAATTTTCACCATATGCTTTCTCATAGTTTTGATAAATCCTACGATTTCATCAACAGTTTCCCCTTTAGTTCTGAGTGATGTCAGAACTGCCGCAATTTGCGCAGAATTTAGCTCTCCGGCAATAATTTTTTCCAGTAGAAGAGCAGCCTCCTTTTGAGAGAGATTATTCTTATCGGTCAGTTTTTTTAATAAAAAAGAAAATTTGTTAATATTTTTTTCCCTCCTTCTGTTGCAAAAGATTCTGGATGAAATTGTATTCCTTCAATCGGGTAGATTTTATGTCTTAAACCCATTATTTCGCCGTCTGCTAGTGCAGTAATTTCTAATGTCTCTGGTAATGTCTTTTTTTCTGCGATTAAAGAATGGTATCTCATAACTTCTAGTTTTTGAGGTAATCCCTCAAATACTCCTTTACCATTATGTTTTATAATGCTTGTTTTGCCGTGCATAGGCGCTTTGGCTCTAATAATTTTTCCACCAAAGCAGTAAGCAATTCCCTGCATTCCTAAACAAACACCGAGAATAGGTATTTTTTTACCTAAATTGGTAATTACATCGGCGCATATTCCAAAATATGCTTTATTGCTGGGATCTCCTGACCCAGGAGAAATAATGATTTTGTCATAGCCTCTTTTTTTAATTTTTTGCACAGTTTTTGTATCATTTCTTATAACATCTAGGACAAATTTGGTTCCCCGCTGGGAAAAAATTTCACCAACATATTGATAGAGGTTGTATGTAAAAGAATCGTAATTATCAATGATTAAAATTTTCATACTTCTAAAACCTTTCTCATTGCAGCTAATTTTCTTTGAATCTCATCATATTCTTTTTCCGGCTTTGAATCAGATACAATTCCTCCAGAAGTTTGAGTAAAGGCATAATCCTTTGATATAAAAAGCGAACGGATAGCAATTGCAAAAGTAGAGTCTCCATTAAAACCAAAATGTCCGACAGCTCCACCGTATGGACCCCTGGCCTCAGCCTCATTTCTATTGATGGTTTTCATGGCTTCAATTTTGGGGGCGCCTGTTAAAGTTCCTGCTGGAAAATTAGCAGACAGCGCAGAAAACATATCTTCGTTATTTTTTAAAAGTCCCACAATCTCACTGGAAATGTGTTGTACAAACCCAAATTTTTTAACGCTCATATAGTCTTTGATTTTAACTGTGCCAAATCTTGCCATTTTACCAATATCATTTCTATGTAAATCTACTAACATATTGTGTTCTGCTCTCTCTTTAAGATCATTTAAGAGGATTTTTGCAAGCTGCTGGTCTTCTTTCTCGTTTAGTCCTCTTTTGATTGTTCCTGCCAGAGGTTTACTGGTCATCTCTCCTTCTCTGAGGGAAAATAGTAACTCTGGGCTGGCTCCAATAATTTTTTTATCATTAAACTTAAGATAATACATAAAAGGGGATGGATTAATTTTTCTAAGATTTTCATATATTTTTAGGGCATCCCCTTTGATTTGAAATTCAGATTTAAAACCTACTTCACATTGAAAAATATTGCCTGCTTTAATTTCTTCCTTGACTTGTAAAACTATTTTGGCATGTTCTTTTTTATTTATTGAATCGCCTAAGAATTTAACCTGAAGAGGAAAATCTTTTTTACTAAGCTGGGCTATCTTTTTTAAGAAACTGCTTCTGTTTTTATCGTAATAAAAGTAAAAAATTTCACCTGTGATCTTGTCTAAAATAATTCCATCTGTATAAACTCCAAATAAAAATTGATCAAATGATGGGTGAATCTTTGCATTTATAGATGGTTCAAAAAAGTTAACTGCCTCGTAACTTAAATAACCAATGAGGCCTCCGGCGTAGTTTCTAGCTATTACTTGATCAGGCATTAGTTCTCTCAGAGATAAATAAGGATTTTTTACAGTTATATTTTTACCATCAATAGTTAAAGTGTTTTTTCTAGCTGAAATTATAGAAATAGGATCAAATCCAATAATCGAATATCTGGAAAATTTTCCCTCTTCTCCTAGGGATTCAAAAATAAAACATGTATCAAAATCTGTTTCAATTTTTTGAAACAGCTCATAAAAATCTACGTTCTCGGCAAACTTTATGTAGGTTGGTTTCTGAGATATTTTTATTTTAAGTAAGTTTTTCATATTTTTTCCTTTGAAAAAGCCCTTGTAAATTCTTTAAGATAAACTCAAGAAACTTACAAGGGCCTTCTAGGCGGTGCCACCTTTTACTATACTTATTTATGATATACTCCCCGGTTCCAACCTTCCGGATCATTGCATTTTACTTATTTAATATAGCATTTTTGCTTGCATCTTGTCAATCTGTGCACGCTCCTGTTATGATGCAAACATGACAGAACGGACATTAATTTTAGATTGCAAACAAAAAGTTGAAAAGACAGTTGAAATCTGTGGATGGGTCCAAGTAAGACGCGACCATGGCAAGATTTTATTTTTGGATGTTGCTGACAGATCAGGGATACTACAGGTAGTAATATCAGACACAGTACGCCTCGAAGGAGTCAAAGCCCACCTTCGAGGTGAAGAAATACATCCTCAGGATGTGGTTTGTATCAAAGGAAAGGTCAATAAAAGACCAGAACATTTAATTAATAGAAATATCCCGACAGGTGAGATAGAAATTTTTGCAGAAAATATTGAAGTCTTATCTAAAGCGGTAGAGTTACCTTTTGATATGGGCGGTAAAGAGTTGGATTTACAACTGCCAACTTTACTTGATTTTCGCTCTCTTACTTTACGCCACCCAAAAGTTAAAGATATTTTTAAAGTTCAAGCCAGTTTGCTCAAAGGATTTAGACAAGCAGCTGATGATCTGGGTTGTACAGAGATTGTAGTGCCAACAATTGTTGCAGGCGCGACAGAAGGTGGAGCAGAGGTGTTTAAGATAGATTATTTTGAACATAAAGCTTACATGTCTCAAAGCCCACAACTTTATAAACAGATGCTGATACCAGTGTTTGAGCGGGTTTTTACCATAGCCAAAGCTTACAGAGCAGAACCATCAGTAACTACCAGGCATTTGACAGAAAGCACTCAGATGGATATTGAGGTTGGTTTTGTTAAATTTACAGATTTGCTGGACATTTTAGAAGGTGTGGCAGGCAAGATGTTGAAAGTAGCTGAGGAAGAATGTAGAGATATCTTAAAAGAATTTGGAGCTGAAAAGATTGCCTCTGGTAAAATTCCTAGACTAACTTTAAGAGAGGCGCAAGAAGTAATTTTTAAAGAATTTGGGCGAGATAATAGAAAAGAAAAAGATTTAACTCCACAAGATGAAGTTGATTTGTGCAAATGGTCTTTTAAAAAACATGACAGTGATTTTGTAACGATTACTCATTTTCCAACTCAAGCCAAACCTTTTTATACTATGCCAGATCCGAAAAATCCAGAATATAGTTTGAGTTATGACTTACTCTTTAGAGGACTGGAGATTTTAAGTGGCAGCCAAAGGATTAATGATTATGAACAACTTACAGCAAGTATTAAAAGCAGGGGAATGAATCCTGAAAATTTTGAGATGTATTTGCAATCTTTTAAATACGGTATGCCACCTGAAGGAGGATTTTCTTTTGGACTGGAGAGAGTAACAATGCATGTGTTAAATCTGGCAAATGTTAGGGAAGCCAGTTTGTTTCCAAGAGATATGGAGAGGGTAGACATTAGGTTAAATAAATAATTTTTAATTTTTCATGAGGTATTATTTTTATTCTGCCGGCTTAGTTTTGCTTGCAATTATTATTGCTACAGTTACTCCTTTTGTAATTCATTTTACAGATAGATTAATAACCAGTAGACAGATTCCGCAGAACAATGCTGCTATTGCTGGTATTCAAAAATACAATATTCCGCCTGTTTCGCAAAATCTACCTGTGCCGGGTTTTACAGCCAGGGCAATATTAATAAAGGATTTGACAACTGATACAATTTTATATCAAAAAAATGCCAATATTCCGTATCCTATTGCCTCGACTACAAAAATTATGACTGCGCTGGTTGCTAGTGAATATTTTAAACAAAACTCAGTACTTAGTGTTGGCAGCAGCGCCAATATTTCTGGTTCAAGAGTGGGGTTGGTTTATGGAGAAGATTTATCTTTTAGATCGCTGCTTTATGGAATGTTGTTGAATTCTGGTAATGATGCAGCTTTTACCTTGGCAGAAAATTATCAGGGAGGAGTTTTAGGTTTTGTATCAGCTATGAATAAGAAAGTATTGGAACTAAACTTAAAAAATACACATTTTGATAACCCAGCTGGTTTTGATAGCCCTAATCATTATTCTTCTGCTGCAGATCTTGCTAAAATTACAGAGGAAGATTTAAAGAATGCTACTTTAACAAAGATATTTGCCACAAAGCAAACAAACATTGTTTCTTTAAATAAAAAATATACACATCAATTATTTAATTTAAACAAGCTTCTGTCAGATGTCAGAGGAGTTTTAGGGGTAAAAACCGGTACCACAGAACAAGCTAAAGAAAATTTAGTAACTTTGGTTGAAAGGGATGGACATAAAGTATTGCTGGTAATATTGGGAAGTGATGACCGTTTTGAAGAGACTACTAAGTTGATAGATTGGACTTATACTAATTTTGTGTGGCCCCGGATTTAAATTGGTCACTAATTGCATCCACATAGGCTACGAAATTTGGACCTTCAAAAACAAAGATTGGTTGTAAATATGGGTTGTAGTTTTCTGCCAGATAATAGCCTAAATAGACAGAAGTAATAGAAACTTTAGGTTTATCAGGTTCAACAACCACTACTCCTTTGCCTTGTTTTAAATCATCAAAAGCTGTTTCTGCTGTTTTTGTTGGGTATGTAGCAAAAGTAGAAGTTTCAATCGGGTAATAAGTAAAGTTCAAAGATAGATAGTTTTCCAGTATATTGGCCCCGCCTACGACAGTTGCGCTGACTAGTGATTTACTCGAATCAGTACTAAAAATTGATTTTTTATCTATTGGGGCTGGCCAGAGAGAGACTAGCACAGTTTCTGTTCCATTGGTTTTCAGATGAGTAACTTTAGTCCGGCCATTTTTTAAATCGTCTTTTAGTACTCCTAAATTAGAAAGTATATTTTCAAAATCAGAAACCAATTTATTATCACTGTCTTTATTATCACTGTCTAAACTAGGTTGTGCAGATATTGTGGCTTCATTGGTATAGGAAAAATTTCCATTATCTAAATTGACTTGTAAAGTTTTCTCTTTATCTCTGAATTTATACTTTGTTTCACTTAATACTTCTGGTTGAGCAGTAATACTAAATTTTTCTGCCAAGGATTGTGATCTGTCTGCTGATAGCAGTGTTGCAAAAGTTTGAGTGACAAAATAGACTTTGATGATTTTTTCAAAACCAGGATCGACACCTATTTTAGGTAATCCTCCTGTGGTTGTATCTAAAGAATAAGAAAAATTTGAAGTAGAAACATTACCTTTAGGGAAATCAAGAGACGGAAGTAGTCCAAATTTAGCATCTGGTTTTTCCTCAACAGGAGGAAGGTGGGCCAGGTAATACGCATACCAAATTTTGTAACCAATAAAACTTGTCAATCCCAATACTAGAGTAATAGAAGAGACAAGTATTATCTGTTTGACCAGGATGGCAGTTTGAGTTAAGGTCATCTATACATTATACTATTCCCAATGCAAGTTAGAACAAGGATAGCTCCATCACCAACTGGTTACCCGCATATAGGCACTATTTATCAGGCAATGTATGATTTTGTTTTTACCAGAAAATATCAAGGCAAATTTATTATCAGAATTGAAGATACTGACAGAAATAGGTTTGTTGAAGGCGCAGAAGAGGCTGTGTTTAAAGCGTTAGACTGGTTTGGGTTAATAGCTGATGAGGGTCCCAAAAAAGGAGGGGAGTATGGTCCTTATAGGCAATCAGAGAAATTAGAAATTTATAGTAAATATGCTAAGCAGCTTATTGATCAGGGTCATGGATACTATTGCTTTTGTACCAAAGAAAGATTAGATCTTTTAAGATCAGAGCAGCAACAGAAAAAACAGGCTCCAATGTATGATAAGCACTGTTTGGGTTTGTCTAAAGAAGAGGTAGAAAGAAACTTATCTGAAAATATCCCTCATGTAATCAGGTTAAATGTTCCTAGAGATCAAAAAATTGTGGTACA
This sequence comes from uncultured Gammaproteobacteria bacterium, assembly GCA_964415615.1. Classification (GTDB taxonomy): domain Bacteria; phylum Patescibacteriota; class Microgenomatia; order Daviesbacterales; family UBA10151; genus UBA10151. Next base: position 12,054 of record CAYQAW010000001.1, on the reverse strand, counting down.
TGATGCTGTAGTAGGGGAAGTCGTTTTTGATTCAAATCAAATAGATGATCAAGTGCTTATAAAATCTGATGGTTTCCCAACCTATCATTTAGCTGTAGTAGTAGATGATTATCTGATGAAAATAACTCATGTTTTCAGAGGTTCAGAATGGTTACCTTCAACCCCAAAGCATGTCTTGCTTTACCAGTTTTTAGGTTGGGAAAAAGATATCCCAAAATATGCTCATGTTCCTTTGCTGCTAGATCCTGAAGGAGCTGGGAAGCTATCCAAACGAAAAGGACATGCATCAGTAGATTTTTATCAAAAAGAAGGATATTTGCCAGAAGCAATTCTGAATTTTTTAGCTAATATTGTCTGGAATCATCCTGATGGTCAAGAAATTTTTCCTTTAAAAGAGTTTGAAAAAGCTTTTGAGCTGGAACCATTTAAAGTTGAGGTCAAACCCCAAGGAGCAAGGTTTGATATTAGAAAATTGGAATGGATGAACGGTGAGTATATCCGTAAGATGTCTGATTCTGAACTTACCAAAAGGCTAGAAGACTTTCTAGTAGACCATCCAGCTAAAGATAAAATAGCATCTCTTGTACCTTTGATTAAAGAAAGAATTAAAAAGCTTTCTGATTTTGTGCCACTGACTGGTTTTCTTTGGGAGAAACCAGAGTATGATACAGCAGAGTTTAATAAAGTTAAGACAGAAAATAAAAAAGAAATTTTGCAGAAAGTATCTGAAAAACTAGAGAAGATGGAAAAGCCATGGAGAGCAGAAGTTTTTGAAAAAACTTTCAGGGATTTGGCTGATGAGCTAAAAATAAAAGCTGGAGATATGTTTCAACTGATTAGGATTGCAGTTTCGGGACAGAGTGTTACACCGCCTCTTTTTGAAAGTATACAGATTTTAGGAGAAGAGGAAGCTTTCCAGAGAGTGGAAGAATCGCTTAAATTTTTGGAATCTACCTAAGTTGCATATCTCATAGCTTTATGATAACATTGCGGCCATGGAAGATCCTAGGTGGCTTAGGCTGTTAACTGTTGGATTAGTACTAGCTGCTTTAGCAGTTGGTTATTTTTTATTTACTGGAAGATTCTCTTCAAATTCTGATACCAGAAGAGTAGCTCAGGTAGTGGTCAGTCCTAGTCCAAGTGTTACTCCTGCATCTCCTGTACCTACTTCTGCACCAAAAGTCAGTCCTACACCATCTGCTATACCTTCGTCTGCCTATAATGCGGTAGCAAATCGTACTAAAGGAGGAGTTCAAGCCTTACCAAGAACTGGTTTTCCTCTGGATTTGGCAGCAATTTTATTAGTTTCAGTTATGATATCTGGTTGGGGTCTCCGTAGATTTCCTCGTTAGTGTCTCTACTTAAAAATTGATATAATCCAAATTAGTATTGCGGGATCGTCTTCCGACCCCCGACCTAAAGTCGGGGTCGAGAATGCTCGATCGAACAAAGTTCGGATCGGCATAATGGTATGTGCTATACATATGTTTTAAGATGTATTAAAGATAATTCATATTATGTTGGCTCAATAAAAGTTATTGAGAATAGATTAAAGGTGCATGCAAAAGGTTATGTAAAATACACAAAACCAAGATTGCCTATTGAGTTGGTTTTTTTAAAGCATTTTGAAAATTATTCTGAGGCAAGAAGATTTGAGATGCAAATTAAATCTTGGAAGAAAAGAAAGTCAATTGAACGAATGTTTAACAAATCTGATAATATTGCAAATAAATATTGCGGGATCGTCTAATGGTAGGACGATAGCCTCTGGAGCTATCTATCATGGTCCGAATCCATGTCCCGCAACAGATCTGGATTTTGAGAGTACAAAGTCTCTAATTGGAGCGTTCTATCAACCCCTTCTACAGGTTCGAGCGTATCACTAATTCGTCTTGCTTCTTTTGCTGCTTCTTGCATGGGTAAAAGTGTATCTTCAAGGTCAACACGCAAGGTTTTATTAAATAAGATGAGGTTCGAGCCAAGCTTTGAAAGTACATAGTGCTTATCATCTAAATTCCCTTCGTTAAACTTTTGAGCTGCATCCCTTGCAAAAGCAAACAATTCATCTGCCTCCTTCAGCCACTTATTTACTCTTGCATCGGTATCATCTAACAATTCTTTAAATCTACTTTTTTCAGCCTCAAGTTTAGACTTCTTGCGGGCAAAATCTTCTGCTGATATTTCCTTTGCAGCCCGCATGTCTATTAGTTCGTCAATCTTATCCAAACATGTTTTATAAGCCTTTTGTTGTTGAAGTAAGATCATATTCCGATCCATAGACTCTTGCCGGTTTAACTTTCTGATCCATTTTAAAGCCCAGTCATGAAATTCTGGCGGTATTTGTATGCTACCTAGAGTTTCTTTAATCTGTTCTTCTAACAACTTCTCTTCAATATATTTTTGGGTGCATTTAGGATTCAATTTCTTCGTGCAGTGGTAGTAAACCCAATGATGAACCTTGCCATTACCTTTATTAGTTTTAAATTTTTCTTCACAAGTAATGGAAGCATTACATTCTCCACAACGCATTAAACCGGTAAAAGCAAAAGTATGAGTTTTTGGCCTTGGTCTGCCTTTATTCCCTAGAACAATCTGAATTAAATCAAACTGCTCTTTGGAAATCATAGGCTTATGTACCCCTTCGTACCAATTACCGCTATTTAGAGGATATTCAAAAGTTCCAGCGTAGAATGGGTTAGTTAGTATGTAATACCAACCACTTCTTGAGAGCTTTTTACCATCCTTAGTCCTAAAGCCCCATTCATCGTTTCCAATCCTTAGGGCTTCTAGGGGTCTGTGCCTTTGTGAAGCGACCGTCTCAAACATCTTCCTAAGCAAATCAAAGCGTTCGGGGTCAACCTCTACTGTTTTGTTGCCCCTTTCAGCGTATTTGTTGTTAAGATAGCCTGTTGGTGCCGGACAAGGGTAAATACCACGTTCAGCCTTAGCCTTAAGCCCTCTCTTAACGTTTATTCCCTTATTGTCATTGTCCAGTTTGGCTTGTGAACAGAGCAAAGACAAAAGAAACTTATCATTAGGAGTATTTCTAAACACTTGGCTTGGGGTTACTACTTCTTGCAGCCTGCCTGTATCAAAAAGGTAAACTAAGCGTCCTGTATCAACTGAATTTCGGGATAGCCTGTCAACGTTCCAGACGATCAGCCCTTGCCCTGTACCAGCCTCTATATCGTCTAAAAGCTCATTAAATACAGGTCTACCAGGTGCTTTTGCTGAATGAGCCTCTTCCTTTATGTCTGCAATACTAAGTTGATCCCTTTTAATGAGCTCTAATAACTCGGATTTTTGGGATTCTATTGATAATACTTGCCTGTCTTCAGACTCACTGCTCTTTCGTGCATAAAGAAAATAGCTTATATTTTTATCATTCATATTAATTCTATCTTTACTATATAGGTATTTCGGCGAACAAATCAAGCTGCCCTATTTTGAGTCTTTGGTAGGAAATATTATTTGGTTGGGGTATTTTAAAATCTTTGAGCTGTTTTCTGCATTCATCAAAAATTTGAACCAAAGTTGATTTAGGTAATGGACGAAGTTTAAGGATTTTAGCTAGGTTTTTTTCTAATCTACCTCGATATTGTCTTGGAAAATACCTGTCGAGCATTTCTTTTATCTGTAAGCTGCCAGTTTGTTGCATGCATAAAGAATGAGCTATCCAAAGATATGCTTCGTATTGGGACATCCCGCTTTCGCTAGCAAGCCGCAAGCCAGTTTCCTGTGGGATTATTGGAAACTCAAGTGCTGCTACATTAACTTCATTAGCAAATTTATTAAAAATATCAGTTAAAATACCCTGTGATAACTGCTTATTAAATACTTCTTTCAAGTGTCTTGTTTGCTTTTTATTACCGCCTAGCCATGTAGTAAGGTGCTGCTTAACTGCGTTTTGATTTTGATAAGTTACTTCCATTCTCGCTATTTTATCTGGTAATGACCCATTCTTCATTTTTTCAACGACTTCCATTTCCTCTTGTGTTTTTGCCTGACTAATTATGCTTGCTCTTTGGTCGTAAATACCCCAGCCGACTCGTCCGTTGTAGTATTTGCCTTGATAACCATGAGCATTCTCTATAAATTTAGTATTTTTAACATTGTCATATCTTTTGCCAATATCCAAAAAGCTCATTCTTTTCAGATACTCTTGTGGGTAAGGGAAATTATCTCCAAATATAAAGTTAAAGCAAAATGCGATTTCCCTCAAAGTGGCTTGTTCTAATTGAGCATGGGTAACAGGAAGTCCGACTAATTGGCAACAAGCGATCAGTCGCCGGATAAAGATTTCATAATCACGCTCTTTAATTCCATAGTAATTAGTACCAAAAATTGTCTTTGGTGCAGAAGCTTGAATAGTGAGTCTATCCACATACCAACCCTTACCAATCTTACTTGGAAATCTAACAATGGCAAAATTAGGTAAGTACCCGTATTTAAGATAATCGTGTATGGAAGGGTTAAATACTTGTTTCCATTGATTAGCCGAATGCGTTTTAGTCTCCCAAATTGATGGTAATTCTGATATACTTAGACCATATAGGTCAATGAGAAACTGATCTATCATTGTCTTACAAAGAAGCCCTTTACCGAGGGCTTTCTTTTTGCCTTTCATTGTTTTATTCATAAGGTTCGTCGAGCATAAAGTGTTACAAAGTATCGGTATCTCTCCTCTGCCTTGTTTTATTAGTGCTTGAGCCATAGACTGATTCATACAAAGAAAACAGATTATTAGCCCGTTTTATTGCTTCCTGATTGCTTAATTCCTTATTGAATTTAGCTTTGTATAACTTTTTGAATTCTTCCACTGCCTCTTGAGGTAAGGGTTTAGTCGTTTGCATATAACCTCGCTTTGATGGCTTTAAGCTGGTTGAAATACTCTTGGGGTTCAATCTTCAACTCTCGTTTCCAGTAGGCTTCAAGAAGCTTGTCAAATTTTTCGTCCCGCTTAAAACGGAAGCTAGCTTTGCGTGGATCTTGTCTGTCTATTGCGTCAATGGGAAACCAGAGAGAGATTGCCGTTGCCATAGCCAAGTCGCTCGTAGAGTAGAAGCCTTTTAATTTTAGATTTTTTTGAGTCATAGTAATTCTTATGACCCCATTTTCTTAAGAAATAGATAACATCTCAAACAAACGTGATGAGAAAAATCAGGCTAAACTTTTACAAAACAAAAGTAATGATGAGAAAGAATAGCCTCTTGTTGAGTTTTACGAGGCAACAAATTGTCGGGAGTTTTCAGAAGAAAAGAGATATTCAAGTTGATAGGTTGCTTTTCGTCCCCATTCGCCCTTATCGGTCTTTATGTTAAAACCCGTGCCCTTGAGTTTTTTTTGGACACCAGCTTTGAGCTTTGTACATGCCTTAGTGGTAACTTCTTTGCTGGTTTCCTCTATTGTTTTAGGTTCAAAATCTTTTGCAAGGTAGTTCAAGAGAGTCTTTTCTTTCTTGCCGAACTTTCCAATCTTTATTATGTTGCTAATTTTTTTTCTTAACTCCTTCTTAGATGGTAGAATAGCCCTCTCTTGCTTTTGAAAAAGTATATTCTCATCTTTCTTATTTTGTTCTTGATAGTTACTGGGATTTTCTTTGTATGCTTTCTCTGTATCGCCAAATATTTTTGGGAAAATATCGTGATTGATGTTTTCTAAGGAGTACCATCTGTCTTTTCTTTCCCACCTAGTGAAACACCCATTATTTTTTAACCCTTCTATTATCCCGTCAATTTCTTCAACAAGTCTGCCTTTAATAGCAAGGCTTGCTATTGGTACTAATACTGAGTCAGCTCTGCTGTTTGACTCGTACACTGTCCATATCGTCTGTAGAACGTCCCATTTCTTTTCTAAGCCTTTCTTGCTCTGAGGAGTACCAATCCCATTTTTTTCTTCAGGCAGTTCTTCTTTCTGGTTCAAAAGTTTATTTCCAAACTCAAATCTGCCTAGCTTAGATTTCAGGAAGCCAGAAATTTGTCCTCTGTTTTGATTAACATAATCTTCAATATAATCTTGTGCCTTGTCTCTAAAAACCAAAAATACCTCTGCGTCTTTGTATGTTGTTTTATTATCCAAAGTAATAAATTTAGAAACGCTCATCAGTTTTTGATGAATATCCCAATTTTTAGCCCCATTTATAACTGTTTCTGCATATGACAAATAATAGGAAGTGATGAGCCTTTTGGCGGAACCCTCACGAGGTACGTTGCTGATTATTCCCTTACCCATTAAATAGTAGGGTATTCTTTCATTAAAATATCCGTAAAAAGTTGGATATTCAGTATTTGAGTCAAGTTTTATTGGTGAAGGAACTTGATTTGACCTTGCTAAAATACAAAGGATAAATTGGCTGTCTTGAGGAGCATATCGAAGCACGAGGCTTAATAAAGCAATACTTTCTGCGTCTATATTCATGGTAATTTTAATATTGCTGCTATTTTAGCACTTATTTTTATTTTAATGTGTGTATAATAAGCAAAGTATTAATATGAAAAGAGATTATTCGAATTGGTCTAAAGATGAACTCGTTAGAGAGTTAAAGAAGGTTGAGAAAAGGAAAAAATACGGCATTGTTTGGGAAGACAAGCCTGAACAGGTAGCCGAATTATGCAAAGAAAAACTTCCGGTTCTTGAAGAAGATAAACACAAAGAGATTAAAACTGACGAACTAAAACCCGTTAATATCTTAATTGAGGGCGATAATTACCACGCACTTTCTGTTCTTAATTACACACACAAAGGAACAGTTGACGTAATTTACATTGATCCTCCATACAATACAGGCAATGGGGATAGTTTTATATTCAACGATAAAATTGTTGATAAAGAAGATCAATACAAGCACAGTAAATGGTTATCCTTTATGTCGAAAAGGCTTAATCTAGTAAAAAATCTTTTATCCTCAAAGGGCGTAATGTTTATTCATATTGATGAACACGAAGTAGGACAACTGATTCTTTTGTGTAATGAGATATTCGATGAGAGAAACATAGATGTTTTAATCTGGGAGAAAACTGCAAATATAACGAATACCAAAATTATCAGAAGAATTAAACAGACACATGAGTATATTATCGTGTGCTATAAAAATAAAGCTATGACCTTTTTTGGAAAGGTCAAGAAATATCCTAAATGGCAAAATAAGTATACTAATCCTGATAATGACCCTAGAGGACCTTATAAACAAGGAATAATTTCAAAGACAGAGTCTAAATCAAGATCTAGTTCTCGCAATTATTATTCTGTAACTATTCCATCTGGCCGAGTAGTAACTAGAGAATGGTATATATCAAAAGAAGAATATGAAAGATACTTAGCAGACAAGAGGATTTTTGTTCCAAAGGCTGGTGATGGAGTTCCAGCACTAAAGATATTTGAGAATTTAGAAAATGACTATTACTGTAATTCTATACTTGTAGATTTGGGAACAATAACAACTGCAAAAGAGGAATTAAAAGATATGTTCGGGGGTAAAGATGTTTTTAGCACGCCAAAGCCAGTTAAGCTTGGTATGGAGTTAATAAGATTAGTAAAAGATAAAGATATTACAGTTTTAGACTTTTTTGCTGGGTCTGGAACAGTAGGACACGCGGTACTAAAACTTAATGGAGAAGATGGTGGTAGTAGAAATTTTATTTTGTGTACAGATAATGAAAACAATATCGCGTCCGATGTATGTTTTCCAAGAGTTAAGAAAGTTATCTCTGGTTATAAAAACACGAATGAAGAAAATGTAAAAGGGCTGGGTGGTAACTTAAAATACTTCAAAACTGATTTTGTAGATGCAGAACCCACAGATAAAAATAAAAGGAAGCTGGTTGATAAGTCAACTGAAATGCTATGTCTAAAAGAAGATTGTTTTAATGAATCAACTAAAGGTCAAAGTTTTAGAATGTTTACAAATGGCCAAAATAAACACTTAGGCATTATTTACGATGATGATGGTATAGAGCCTTTCAAAAAACAAGTTAAAAAACTTAATAGAAAGTTTATTGTTTATGTTTTTTCGCTTGATGACAGCGCGAGAGAAGAAGAATTTGAAGATGTCACAGGCTTGGTTGAACTAAGACCAATTCCAGCAGTCATATTAAATGTTTATAGGAGGATTTTTAAGTGATTGAGCTAAGAGATTATCAAAAAGAAGCTGTTGCAGTTTTGAAAAAAACAGTCGAAAGACTGTTGCGTTCTTCTGAAAATGAGATTTGTATTTTTCAGTCCCCTACAGGAAGTGGTAAAACTCTTATGGTATCTGAACTTCTCAAATCATTAGCAAGGGATAGAGAAGATCAAAAGAAGTTTTCTTTTGTTTGGATTTCTGTAAGAATGCTTCACGAGCAGAGCAAGGAAAAATTAGAAAAATACTACGAAGATGACCGCTTATTACAATGCTCTTATTTTGAGGATTTAGAAGATAAAAAAATAGGTGAAAATGAAATACTTTTTATTAACTGGCACAGCATTAACAAAAAAGATATTAACATTTATGTAAGAGAAAACGAACAGGATAACAACTTAAACAGCATTATAGAAAACACCAAAGAAGATGGCCGAGAAATAATCCTTATTATTGACGAAAGCCACCACACCGCAAGCTCTGATAAATCGAAAGAATTGATAGAAGTTATTAGTCCTAAAGTTACCCTTGAAGTTTCTGCTACCCCACAACTAAAGGAGGGTATCGGCGCTTATGAAAAAGTAAATCTTACAGATGTTAAGGCGGAGGAAATGATTAAATCAGAGATTTCTGTAAATCCTGAATTTTCAGATATAAAAGTGGGCCCAAGAAGTGCGGATGAATTAGTTATAGAACAAGCATTGAAGAAACGAGAAGAATTAGCAGAGCTTTATAAAAAAGTTGGTTCGAATATTAACCCTTTAATTCTTATTCAACTTCCCGATCAAAAAAGCAGTTTGATAACTAAAAAAGAAGAGGTGTTAAAGATACTTAGAGATAAGTTTAATATAACAGAAAAGAATGGAAAACTTGCTGTTTGGCTTTCAGAAGAAAAAACAGAAACTTTAGCCAACATAGAGAAAAACGATAATGAAGTTGAGGTATTGGTTTTCAAGCAAGCCCCTGCTCTTGGCTGGGACTGTCCGAGGGCTTCAATTCTTGTGATCTTTAGGGAAACAAAGAGCTTTACTTTTACAATTCAGACCATAGGTAGAATAATGAGAATGCCGGAGTTGGCATACTACCCCCAAGATGAGCTAAACAAAGGCTTTGTTTTTACCAATCTTGCTGACATACAAATTACAGAGGACTACGCCAAAGATTATGTAACAATTTATGAAGCAAAAAGAGATGAGAAACTTTATAAAGATATTTCGCTATCCTCAATATATCTAAGACGGCAGAGAGAAAGAACCAGACTTTCCGGCGAGTTTGTAGATATATTTAGCAGAGTTGCCGCCGATATTGACTTAGAAAAGAAGATTACATTAACTCCCTCGAAATTAGTAAATCCGGTGATTGCCGACGGCCGGATTGTAAATGTAGACAAAATGGGAGAAATAGAACACAAAGGTGTAATTGAAATTAACGTTAGCGAGGTAGAGCTTCAACAGATGTTTGATACTTTTATATCGCAAAACTGCTCACCTTATGCGCCAGTTGATTCCAGCGATAGGATGAAAACCGCGCTTTATAAATTCTTTAATCAGAAATACAAAATAGAAAAATATGATCCAAAAGTGCAAAGGCTTGTCTTAGGTAAAGAAAACGTACAGATTTTTGTTGACGCTGTAAACCTTGCTAAAGAAAAATATCAGCAGGAGGTCGTCAAACAACTTGCCGAAAAAAGGGAACTTCAAGAAGTGCCGAAATGGGAAGTACCTGTAATTGTAACTTACAACAGTAGGTATATTAAAACAGATAAGTCAAGGTCTATCCTCAAACCCTACTACACAAAAAAGCCAAGTGAGCCAGAAAGATTATTTATTGATCTTTTGGAAAATTCTGACAAGGTTAAATGGTGGTTCAAAAATGGCGAATCTGAAATAAAATATTTCGCAGTATTACGAACCGACGAGGGATCTTTCTACCCGGATTTTGTAGTTCAATTTAATGATGAGACTATTGGAATATTTGATACTAAATCCGGAAGGACTGCTGATACTGGAGATGCGGGTCCTAGAGCAAATGGGTTACAGAAATATATAAAAGAGCAGAATAAGAAGGGAAAAAGACTTTGGGGTGGTATTGTTATATATGTAAATGGAAGTTGGAGATATAACGATAAAGAAAAATACACTTACAATCAAGACAACTTGGATGATTGGAAATTCCTTAAAATTTAAAATAGCATGCTTTCCCAAAAGCTGATTGATAAATTTAAGAAGATTTTCAAGGAAAAGTATGGTGTAGAATATACAGCTGTTGAAGCAAGAGAAGCAGCTAATAATCTTGTAGGATTTTTTGAGCTTTTAAATAAAATTGATCGAAAGAATAAACAAAAAGAGCATGAAGAGAACAAAAAACCTTAGGGTTTAAGGTACAGACTTACTTATCAGGTGTCGGTATTTCTGGTAAAGCTTCATCATCCTCTTCCTCCGTAGTCTTATCGTAATTTGCAATATAATCTTCCATATTTTTCACAGATTCCTGGTGTTCTTCTAATTGCTCTGGTTCTAATTCTTCAGCAATCCAATGATCCTCAGCTTTCCTTAAAACCATCATCTGCTTTGGATCACCAATACCTCCAGGATTAGTTTGTATAGCTTGTTCTAAAGTCCACATAGCCGCAAACTCAGCTTCGCCAATTGTAGGAAGTCTGTCTTTCCAAAAATTCCTACGGATAAACGCTAAAAAGGGGTCAGCTATCTGTTGACCGCTACCAATAGCAACAAATGGTAACCCATCATTGGCTTGTTCTGGTGAACCTTGTTGGTTAAACTGGAACAAATAAGGATTATTGTTTACGGGTAAAGCTACTATAGAGAATGATATAGCACTGTCTCTTGCGGTGCCACCGATGAGTTGAAATGTAACTTGTGCAGCTTGCAGTTCTGGAAAAAGAATCGTCCTAAAACGTTGACTTATTAATGACATTACTTGATCTGGCTGTTTATCTGTAAATGTTGCAGGATCTTTTAACAGCCTATCTAATTCTCCGGTAAGCATTTGACCTAAACCCACAGGACCTGAAACACCAACTATAGCTTTCGATTGAACTATAGATAATTTTTTCGTTTGCTGTCGTGCTGTAAATTGACCAAGGTTACCTAGTGTTGCTACACCATCAGAAGCTACTACAATTCCGTTTTCAGCTACAATACCAATAATGAGTGTCATATTTATTTCCTGAAGATACTATTTGCTGCGAAGTGAGGATAATTTTTATAAATAACTCTCAATAACTCTTTAAATCTTAGACTTTTTACAAAGGTAACCAGTTCTTCTGCAAATTTAGCTATCTTTTTATCTTTCTGCATCAAACTATTTGCTTCGATTTGACCCAAGGGAGTGATCAAATATTTACGATATGGGTTACTATCACTATAAATAAGGATATGTTCATTTACAGCTAATTCTTCTGCATCCTTATATATTTGAGGATCAAAGGGACCATAATTGTAGGGAATAAAATTGTAATAATCCCCTTTCAATTTATAAGCTTGTCCTGCCAGAAAAAGAGTTTTTTGTAATTGTATTGGTGTTAAACCAGTAGTACCGGCCTTAGCTATTACCAGTAGTAACCATTCTTTTCGGGTCATCGTACTAATTTTATCAACAAATTAAAATAAATAATAGTGTTAAACATTGGTATAATTAAACATTAAAGAGGTTCTAACTTGGTCTAAGACCCGCAGCAAATACGGACTATAACCCTAAAGCTCTGATTCACTACCCTTGAGTTCAAAAATTTTTACTAAGATTATCTTAGAAAAGGACGATTTCTGACCAAAAACTGCTAGATAATGCGATTATAAGGATAATTTGGTTCTAGACCTATTTCTATCTAACTCACCCGTGTCTGATGCTATAATTATTCTCTATGAGTGCGCCAAGGAAGCTTGGCATATCTAACTGGTTAAAATCCAGACCACTTA